>DASXTC010000085.1:0-2399 GCA_036505635.1 Candidatus Polarisedimenticolia bacterium | reverse complement strand
TCACCGCAAGTGCCACGGCCAACCACGACCCCGAACGGTTCATCACGTCGAGCACGAGCTGCTCGCTGGCGATAAACTCTTCAAACTCTAGTTTATTACTAGACATACTCTGTCTCGAAAAGGACCCGCGCGATCACCTGCGGGCCGCCGCCCGCGCCGCCCGCGCCGGCCGGCGGACGAGGATCCGGCGGTTGCGCTCGACGAGGTCGGCGAGGCTGGTGTGGTCCAGGATCTGCGCGGCCGCGTTGCGCACCTCGAGGAACAGGTCGAAGAGGCCCGCGTGGCGCGGCTCGGTCCGGACGCGGTGGGCCAGCTCCACGGCGTCCCCGAACGGCGCCAGGGGCCCGTCGATGATCCGCACCACGTCCCCGATCAGGATCTCGGCCGGGGGCCGGCGGAGCTGGTAGCCTCCTTCCCGCCCGCGCTGGCTGCTCACGAGCCGCGCGTTCTTGAGCGTCACCAGGATGCCCTCCAGGAACTTCTCGGGGATCGATTCCTCCTCCGCGATCTCGTGGATCTTCACCAGGCCCCGGTCGTAGGCCTCGGCCAGGTGGGTCAGGGCCTTCAGGCCGTAGAGCCCCCGGTGGGATATCTTCACTCCCCAATCTCCATAGGGTCAGTAGACTATTAGCGGAGGCGGGGGCGTGTCAAGCCGTACGTCAGACCTTCTCGACCCTCCCGGTCTTCTCGTCGAAGCGCACGCGCCCGCCCAGGCCCAGGGCGATGTTGGCGATGTGCGCCGCCCGGACGGCCAGGTGGCCCACGCGCATCGGCGCGTTGGGGGCCTGGCGGCTGCGGATGCAATCGAGCCAGTTGCGCAAGTGGCTCACGGAGCCGTCGCCCAGCGAGCGCACGTGGATCTCGGGCTCCGGGGTGTTCGGCGAGCCCGGTTTCCGGCTCTCTTCATTGAATACGACCAGGCGCTCCCGGTCGACCTTCAGCGTGCCCTGGTCCCCGCGGAACTCGAGGCCGCCGTCGTCGATGCTGCTGCCGTACGTCCCGGTATGCGTGACCATGAAGTCCCTCGGATATTCGAGGGTCGCCGTCACCGCATCGGGCCATTCCCACGTCTTCATGAGGTAGTTGCGCCCGGTGGTCACCGCCGTGAGGGGCGTATCCACTCCCATGTACCAATGGACCACGTCGATCCAATGGGTCAGGAGGTCGGTCAAGGCACCTCCCCCGAAGTCCTTGAAGTGCCGCCACTGCAGGAAGCGCTCCGCGTCGAATGGCTGCGCCCGCGCCGGGCCCAGCCAGCGCTTCCAGTCGAGCTTCGTCACGTCGACCTCGGGCAGCGGCCGCGTGCTCCGGAGCTGGTACCAGTACGTGCTCACGAAGGTCACCCGGCCGAGCTTGCCGGAGTCGACGATCTGCTTTCCGAGGATCCAGTGGTCCCAGCTCCGCTGCTGGGTGCCGGTCTGCACCACCTGCTTCGAGGCCTCGACGGCGGCGACCATGGCGGCACCCTCGTCGATGGAGTGCGAGACGGGCTTCTCGACGTAGACGTCCTTGCCGGCGGCGATGGCCTCGAGGGTCATCGTCTTGTGCCAATGATCGGGAGCGCCGATGAGGACCGCGTGGACGTCCTTGTCGTCGAGCATGCGGCGGTAGTCGGGGACCCTCGCCGCCTTGCCGCCGGCAATCTCCACGGCCTCCAGCATCCGGGGCTCGTAGACGTCGGACACCGCAACCATCTCCTGGCCCGCCAGCAGCCTGAGCTTCTTCATGAGGTCGCGCGCGCGGCCGCCGGTGCCGATCACGCCGATGCGGACGCGGTCGTTCGCACCGAGGGCCGAGGCCGGCGACGGGCGCCACCCGGCCAGGAGCGCCGTGGTGGCCCCGAGGGAGGCTCCGAGGAAGCGGCGCCTCCCGGAAGAATCGCTCTTGTCGGTCATGCTCGTGCTCCCTTGGAAGGGTGCTGATCGGTGATCAAACGACGACCACCTGGACGTTCTGGGCCTTCAGCGACTCGACCATCTCCCGGGGGGCGCGGTCGTCGGTGATGACCTTGTGGACCTGGTCCAGGGGGGCGATGACGGACAGGCTCCGCCGCCGGAACTTGCTGCCGTCGGCCACCACGATGACCTCGCGCGACACGCGGATCATGATCGCGTTGAGCTGTGCTTCGAGCACGTCGGGCGTGGACAGGCCGATCTCGGGGTCGAGGCCGTCGACGCCCAGGAAGAGGCGGTCCGCATTGAGTCCGCGCAGCGTGTGCTCGGCGTGGGGCCCTACGAGCGAATAGGACATCTGGCGCAGGATGCCCCCGATCATGATCACCCGCACGTGGGGCAGGTTGGCCAGCTCCATCGCGATGTTGAGGGCGTTGGTGATGACGGTGAGCGACTTCAGCTTGAGGAACTTGATCTGGCGGGCGATCTCGGCGGTGGTGGTGCCGG
>DASXTC010000084.1:0-30546 GCA_036505635.1 Candidatus Polarisedimenticolia bacterium | reverse complement strand
TCTCGCCCGTGCTCGAGCGGTGAGACGGGAGGCGGCAAGGATATATGAGATGGGGAGCCCGGCCAATCCCGGCGACGGCGCGCCCTTTTCCTCAGGTCGAGGACGCGTCGTTGATGGCTTCCGCGGACGGCATCACGACGATCCGATCCCTTCCTTCCTTCTTCGCCCGATAGAGGGCCGAGTCCGCCGCGCGCAGGAGATCGTCCATGCTTTTCGCATGGTCGGGTATGAAGGCGATTCCGATCGACAGGGAGACCGTTCCCACCGAACGTCCCTCGAAGCTCCAGGACTGTTTCTTGACGTCGGCCCGGATCTGCTCGGCGCGATTCATCGCGTCCTTCAGCGAGCAATCCACGAGCAGGAGGACAAACTCCTCGCCTCCATAGCGGCAGAGGATCTCCTCCGCTCGGGAGTGACGGCGCAGAAACAGGGCCAGATCCCGCAGAACCGCGTCTCCCGCGGCGTGGCCGAAGCGATCGTTGAACTGTTTGAAGTGGTCGAGGTCGATCATCAGGAGACCCAGCTTGCCATTCCTGCGGCTCGCCCGGTGAACCTCGCGCGGAAAGGCCTCCTCCAGGTACCGGCGGTTGAAGAGCCCCGTCAGGGGGTCGCTGGTGGCCTGGGTGCGCAGAGTCTCCTGGAGTCTCACGTTCAGCAGGGCCAGTCCGATCTGCTGCCCGGCGGCCCTGGCCAGGCGCTCCCTGTACTCGGTCCGGTGGAGGGTCTGCTCCTTGTCGCTCGAGGGCTGTGGTTTGTCCTCTCCGACGAGGTGCACCATCCCCACCGTCTCTCCTCTTGCGATGATCGGCACGCAAAGGGAGCTTCCGTTCAAAGGAAGCTTGACGTGTTTGCAGACGATGCCCTCGTCGGCGGATTCCACCCGGTGGACCTCTCCTCTGCGGAGCGACCAGCAGTCGTTCGGGTGAAGGAATTCCTCCGTTGGTGGGGACTCGCCCCATCGGGCGGCGGATTCGAGGAGGTTTCTCGAGGAGCGGATGATGTACAGCGCCCCCGAGTCGGAGGGGAAGAGCTCCCGGAGGAAGCGGGGAAGGATCGGGCAGGCCTCGTCGAGGTTTTCGGCGGCCCGCAGCATCTCTCCCATCTCGTTCAGCGTGGAAAGCTCCTGCGTGCTGTGGGCGAGCTCCTCGACCTGCATCTTGAGGATCTCGTTGGTCTGTCTCTCCTGCTCGGCGCGCTTGCTGAGGGTGATGTCGCGCAGCACGCAGGAGAACCCGACGAGCTTCCCGGCGGCGTCCCGGATCGGAGAATGCGTTACCTGGACATCGACCAGGCTCCCATCCTTGCAGAGGCGCTGGGTCTCGGTCTGGGCGCTCTCCCCCATTCGCAGCTTTTGCAGTATCTCCTCGAACTCCTCCTTCCGGTTCGGAGGGATGGTGATGGCGATCGGCTTGCCAAGGACCTCCTCCTCGGAGCACCGGTAGAGTTTCTCCGCTCCCGGATTCCAGCTCGTGATGGTCCCCTGCAAGTCGAGGCCGACGACGGCCACCTCGGTCGACTCCACGATGGAGGCAAGCCTCTGCATCGATTCCTCGGCGCGTTTGCGCCTCGTGATGTCCCGGATCGCCGCCGTGACGAGGAGCCCTCCTTCGGTCTCCAAAGGGCTCAGGCTGATGTCGATTGGGAACTCCGTGCCGTCCTTGCGCAGGCCGAGGAGCTCGAGCCCCTCTCCCATGGCGCGGGAACGGGGATTGGCGAAGAATCCCTGGCGGTGCCCGGGGACGAGAAGCTCCACCTTCATTCCCAGGAGCTCGTCACGCAGATAACCGAAGAGCGTCTCGGTCTGGGCGTTCACCAGGACGATCCCCCCCTGCTGGTTGACGATCACCATGGCGTCGGGAGCCGCGTTCAGGAGGTGACGGTATCTAGCCTCGCTCTCGCGAAGCTTCTGCTCGGCGAGCCTCCTGCGCGTGATGTCGCGGAGGACGCCCGTGAGGAAGATCTCCCCCTCCGCTCTCCAGGTGGCCAGCGAGAGCTCCACGGGAAATTCGGAGCCGTCCTTTCGGCGCCCGGTGAGCTCGAGCGTGTTTCCGATGAGGGGTCCGACTCCCGTGCGGATGAAGCGGTCGAATCTCTCCCGGTGGGGGCCGTGGAAGCGTTCGGGCATGAGCAGCGTCAGGGACTGCCCCATCACCTCCTCTCCCGCGTAGCCGAAGATCTCCTCGGCTGCGGGGTTGAAGGAGCGGATCCGGCCTCCGCTATCGGCGGTGATGATGGCCTCGTTGGCCGTCTCCGTGACGGCGCGATAGCGCTCCTCACCCTTGCGGAGCTCCTCCTCAGCGCGGTGACGCTCCTGAATCTCGCGCCGGAGCGCGACGTTGGACAACGTCAGCTCCTCGGTGCGTTCCTGAACCTTCCTCTCCAGGATGAGATGGCTTCCCTCGACCTCCTCGAGGAGCAGCAGGCGCTCCTGTACGGTCGTCACCAGAGCCAGGCCGACGACTGAGCTGATACCCAGGAAAGCCTGGAGAAGGATCAGGGACTCGTTCTGGCTCAAGCGCACGAATGGCCCGTAGCCATTCACCGTCCCGCAGACGGCGAGAGCGCACTGCACGAGGACGACGCTCGAGGTGACTCGCGGATCGAAACGAAAGGCCGCCCAGAGGATCGGGAGGAGGTAAAGGAAGGTCAGCGGGTAATCGCTGGATCCGGCGGGAAAGAACCCGAAGACAGTCCAGGCGGTCAGCAGCGTCGTCAGGACGAGCAACCCCGCCTCGACGTTTTTTTCCGAATCCCACTTCCGTCTCCGGTACCAGAGCAACAGGAAGGGGGCCAGAATGATGGCCCCGACCGCATCCCCGAGCCACCAGGTGATCCAGAGCCTCCCGAATTCCCCCCAGGCGGCCAGCTTCGCCCCCTCGATGCTGAGCACCCCGATCGTGGCGCCCGCGATGGGGGCCACGCACCCGCACAGCCCGAAGAACCTGAAAACCGCGCCTCCCTTCTCGAAGGCGTCCTTGCCACCAGCGAAGCGGTTCGCCAGGTAGGCGCCGAGCACCGCCTCGATCGTGTTTCCTGCCGCGATGCCGAGTGAGCTCGCCAGGTCCCCGGTCGCCGCGAGATTCACCGCGAAGGCGCCGAGGCTCACTCCGGGCCAGTATCTCAAGCTGAGGATGAGAAGCGCGGCGATCGCAAGCCCGGTGGGCGGCCAGACGGGAGAGACGCTCGAGTGAAAGAAGGCGAGGCTGAGGCCGAGCTTGCCGGCAAGGAAGTAAACGGCCGCAAGCAGGAGGATTCCGCCGATCCTGGCCGAGGATCTCAGGCGCATACCAATCACCTCGGTACGTGCGCGGGACCAAGCGCGTAAGTATTGCACAATGCCCGCCATCCTGCCCTCCTCCTCTCGCGCGAGCGCGATGGAGCGGGCATTAACAGGCGAGTCAGCCGACAGGACCGATTCTGACGCCCCGGCCGGCAGTGAACTGAGATCCTCCTCCCACGATGCTGGAGAGTTGGCGTAGAATATATGCCGATGCGACGCCAGATCCTCCCCACCCTGACACTCCTTCTCGTGCCCGCCCTCTCCTCGGCCTCCGTACCAGCGGCCCGTCCGCCGGAGCTCAAGCTCGCCTCTGGAGCGTTCCGTCCTCTCGATGGTCCGCCGACCCCCCCGGGGTGGTATCGCTCGGAGGCCCGTGAGACGAGCGCGCACGGCCGGCGCTACCTGGTCGCCATGACGACCGGTCCTCTCACGCCCGGGCAACGAGCCCAGCTCGAGGAGGCCGGCGCGGCCCTTCTGGACTACCTCCCGGTCCACGGATACAGGCTCCGCGCCGCGCCGCAGGCCGAGGAGGAGATCCGTAGCCTCCCCTTCGTGACGTGGCTCGGCGAGCTTCCCCCCCACCTCAAGATCCATCCGGAGCTCCTGGCCCGGGCCGGGCGCGCGCCGGGCTCCGAGAAGATCCGCGTCATCCTGAGCGCGGACGAGCCCGAGAGTCGCGTCCTGAAGATCCTGGCAGGGCTGAGTCCCGCCGCCGCGCCGTCGGGGAAGGGCTCCGCGTGGCGCGTCGAGGCGATGGTGCCGGCCGGCCGTCTCCCCGCGATCCTGTCCCGACTGAGCGGCCTGCCGGAGGTCGAGGCGATCGAGACGGCGCGTCCGTTTCGTCCCATGAACCAGGACGCCGTGTGGGTGCACCAGTCCTTCGTAGGGCCTTCCCCCCAGCAGACCCCGGTCTTCGATCGCGGCATCTTCGGCTGCGGCCAGACCATGGCGCTGGCCGACACGGGCCAGGATTACGGCGCGTGCTACTTCGCGGATCCCAACGCCGGGGCCCCACCGATCTCGACGTGTCTGGCTGCCCCGTGCCCCGCCGGGACGCCGGCCCCGGCCCGCCGCAAGGACATCATCTATTACAACTGGTCGGGCACCCCTGCGGGCGACGACGACACCTGCCCTCCGACGCTGGGCGCGAGCGGCCACGGGACCCACACCTCGGGCTCGGCCGCGGGGGATCGATCCCCTTACGCGGACTGCGGCGGGTTCACGTCCCCCTCCCGCGACGGGGGGGACGGCCAGGCCCCGGGCGCCAAGCTGGTCATCCAGGAGATGGGAGATGGGCTCGAGTACCTCAACAATCGGGGAGGAACCCTCTGGAACCTCGCCGAGGTCGCCTACCAGAGCGGAGCGCGGATCCACTCGGACTCCTGGGGCGGGGCCTGTTATGACATCTTCGGCTCCTGCATCCCAGGATGCACCATGCCCTATGACTCCTTCGCGCGTGACGCCGATCTGGCGATGTGGACCTTTCCCGACCTCCTGATGGTCCTCTCGGCCGGCAACGCGGGACAGTTCTGTCCGGCGCCGTTAGCCGTCGGCACTCCCGGCATCGCGAAAAACCCCGTCACGGTGGGCTCCCTGGGTCATGGCGCCGGCGCTTCGACGCCTTCTGATTTCACCAGCCCAGGACCCGTGCACGACGGGAGGCTCAAGCCGACGCTCGCGGCGCAGGGAAAGTCCGTCGTGTCGGCCGCCTCCGACGCCAACCCCGCCACCGCCAACTGCGCCACGTGCTCGCTGGACGGCACCTCGATGGCGGCGCCCACGACGGCGGGCCTGGCGGCGCTCGTGCGCGAATACTACGCGGCCGGCTTCTACGCCACGGGGACGCGAAACCAGGCGTCCGGGTACGTCCCGACGGGCGCGCTCCTGAAGGCGACCCTGATCGACGGCGCGGTGGCGCTGGGCGCTTCGGCGCCGGGCCCCGATTTCGACGCGGGGTACGGGAGGATCCTCCTCGATTCGACGCTCGCGTTCACCGCATCCGCCTTCAAGTTACGAGTCGACGACCATCGTGAGGGGATCACGACCGGGAGCGTCGTGACGCACGCCTACGATGTCGCCCCGGGGACTCCATTGCGGGCGACGCTCGTCTGGACCGACTACCCCGCCGCGCTCAATGCCGCAGTCGCGAGGGTCAACGAGCTCAAGCTGGAAGCGGTGGATCCAAACGGCACCGTCTGGTTCCAGACGCTGGATTCGGCAAGCGGCGCTCCCACGCAGACCGCAAACGCCGCCGATCCGCATGACACCCTCAACGTCGAGGAGCGACTCGTGTTCGACGACCCGATGCCCGGTCGCTGGATCATCCGGGTCAGCGGCCTGGATGTCCCCTGGGGTCCGCAGCCATTCGCTCTGGTCGTGCGCGGTGACGTGACCGACTGCGCGCCCCCCTCGGCGCCCGGTCCCGTCACGCTCTCCACCCCCGGGCCCAATGAGGTCCTCGTCTCGTGGGATCCCGTGCCGGGTGCGGCCGCCTACAACGTCTATCGCAGCCTCGGGTCCTGCCCCGGCAGCCCCTGGGTCCCCGCGGCGACCGGCGTGACAGGGACCTCTTACCTCGACACGACGGTGTCGGGAAGCATCCCCTACAGCTACTACGCCGTGGCGGCCTCCGATTCCGCCGCGGCATGCGAGTCGGCGAGGTCCGCCTGCCGCTCGATCGTTCCCACCGGGGACTGCTTTCTCCAACCATCGTTCCGCGGCCTCAGCTCCGCGGCCACGGCGGGGAGCGCCACCTGCGCTGTGAACCTGGCCTGGGACGCGGCCAGCCCCTACTGCGGTTCCGATGTCCGGTACAACATCTACCGGAGCACCGTGAGCGGCTTCGCACCGGGACCGGCGAACCGGATCGCGCGCTGCGTCACGGGGACTTCGTACTCCGATTCCGTCGACCTGACCTACACCATGAGCTATCACTACATCGTGCGGGCCGAGGACGCGACGTCGGGGCATGGCGGCCCCTGCCGGGGCGGCAACGAGGAGGGCAACCTCGAGGTGGCGGGCGCCGCGCCTGCCGGTTCCGCCGCTCTCGGCACCTGGACCGATGACGCCGGGGATTCCGGGACCGCCGCGTTCACCGCGGATCCTCCATGGACGGTCGCGACCACGGGCGGCGACGCGGGACAGAAGGTCTACACGGCCGCCAGCGCCGAGGGAGTCTGCTCCGATCTCACCAGCCCGGTTCTCACCCTCGCCAGTCCTGCGCTCGGGCCGCAGCTCTTCTTCACGACGAAGCACGATCTGGAGTACGACACCAACGGGTTCCTCGAAGGGTCGCTCGGTCAGGTCGAGATCGCGACCGGGCCCGGCTTCACTAACTGGACCCGCGTACCGTTGACGCCCGACTACCCGGCCCTCGTCTACTTTCCGTTCAACGATTGCGCCTCGACCCAGGATTCCGACAACTACTTCAGCGGCACCGACCTGACCTACACCACCTACACGGCGTCGCTGGCCAACTGGGGAGGTGGTGAGATCCGGATCCGGTTCCACCTCTCGGGCGACTATTTCGACCCTGACGGCAACTGGTGGATCGATGACATCCGGGTGACCAAGGCCCTGATCCCCGGGTCCTGCGCGACGGCCCCCGCGGGACCGCCGGCCCTTCCCGACGGCTCCTCGGTCCTGGGCCAGCCGCTAGACGTCGCGCGCGGCGGCAGCGACCTGATCCTGACGTGGGACCCGATGCAATGCCCGGCCACCGCCGTGAACCTCTACTGGGGGCACCTGGGAAGCTATGGCGCGTTCGCCGGTGGTGTGTGCGATCTGCCGCCGACCGGCTCGGCGAGCGTGTCGCTCCCCGACAATGTCTGGTTCGTGCTCGCCGCGACCGACGGGGCCTCCACCGACGGGAGCTGGAGCCGGGATGCCCTCGGGGCTGAGCTGACCTATTCCGGGGCCCACGCGGCCTGCCCCGCCATCACCGGCCACGCGACGAACAACGGCTGCCCCTGACCGCCTGGATCCACGCCTGCCCCCATTGAAGCCTCACGCTCTCGACGCGGCCGTGCCCGTTCCACGGATCAGTCGGGAGGGGCACCCGTCGGCTGAAGCTGATACCCGACCCCGCTCACGGTGATCAGGTAACGGGGATCGGCCGGGTCACGCTCCACCTTCCTCCGGACCCGGTGCACGAGCTGCTTGAGGAGCTGGCGGTCCCCCATCCCCCTGTGGCCCCAGACGTGGCTGGTGAGACGCTCGGCCGCGAGGGCGCGGCCGGCATTGGCGAGCAGCATCTGCAGGAGACGGAACTCGAGGCCCGTGAGCCTGACCGCCGGGCCGCCCCCCACGATCACCGACTGGCGTGCGGGGTCGAGCGCCAGATCTCCGACCGCCAGTCCCGCGGGCTTCTCGATCCCCGCCCGGCGCAGCAGAGCGCGCACGCGCGCCAGGAGCGTCCGCGGACTGAAGGGCTTCGCCAGATAGTCGTCGGCGCCTTGATCGAGACCACGGACCTGATCCTCCTCGCTCGATCGAACGGTGAGCATCATGACAGGCGTCCGCGCCCCGGCGGCCCTGATCCGTCTCAGCACCTCGAACCCGTCGATGCGCGGGAGGTTCACGTCCAGGACCACCAGGTCCGGCTCCTCGCGCTCGAACGCGGCCAGGGCGGTGGGGCCGTCCTGAGCCTCGATCACCAGATACCCGGCCTGACGCAGGACGAAGCCGATCAGGCCCAGCAGCTCGAGATCGTCGTCAACGACCAGAACCTTCATCGGCACGCTCCACCGGGAGGATCACGCACATGCGGGTTCCCGTCACGCCCGGGCTGGCCTTGCGGGCCTCCACCCGGCCCCCATGCCGCTCCACGATCGCCTTCACGATCGACAAACCCAGACCCATCCCGCCCTGCTCCGGCTCCTCCTCGTCCTCGTCCTGGGCTGGCGCGCGGACGAATCTCGCGAAGAACGCCCCCTGAGGGACGGAACCAAGGCCCGGTCCCTCGTCCTCGACCCACACAGTCACTTCCGACGGCGCGGTCGCTCCACCGATGGCGATCGACGAGCCGGACGGGGCGAACTTGTTCGCGTTGGCCAGGAGGTTCACGAACACCTGCGTCAGCCGCGGCGCGTCCCCCGTGACGGCCGGGAAGGGGTAGGGCAGATCGACGGTCAGGGCCTGGCTCCTCTGGGCGATCAGCGGACGCGTCATCTCCACCGCCTCCTCGATGACCTCGTCGAGGGCGACCTGGCCGCGCCGGATGGAGTGCCGGCCCGCCTCGATCCGGACGCTCTCGAGAAGGTTGTCGATGAGCTGCGTCAGGCGCAGGGTTCCTCGCTCGAGCGACAGGACGAGCGTCAGGACCTCGGGGGCTTCCATCGCCGCCAGGCGGTCCCTGAGCAACTCGATGGAAGCGAGCTGCGCGGTGAGGGGAGTCCTGAACTCGTGAGAGATGTTGGCGAGGACGACGTCGCGCAGCCGGCGTGTCGCTTCGACTTCGGTCTCGTCGCGCATGACCTGGAACTGCCAGCCATCCTCGGCGTGCCCCCCATGCAGGCGGGGCTCCAGGGTGTCCGGCGCGGCGCTCGTGATCACGACCGTAGGCCTCCCGCCACCGGAAAGCAGGAGCCTCTCGGCGGCGCGGGAGCTCCCGCCGAAGCGCGCGTGGAGGATCGGGCAGCTCTCCTCGCAGGGTCGCGTCCCTCCCGTCCCCTGCGGGTTCAGCACGTCGCCGCAGAACCGGCCGATGACCTCCCCGGCCTGCACGCCCAGAAGCGCGGCGGCCTGCGGGTTCATGTAGCGGATGCTCCTCTCGCGGTCCACCGCGAACACGCCCTCCGCGATCCCCACGAGCACCGCCTCCGCCTCCGTCTGCTTGCGTCGCAGCTCCACGGTGAGCTGCAGCAGCCGGCCGCGCATCTCCTCCATGCTCGCCGAAAGGGTCTCCATCTCGGCGCCCGGCGCCGGCGTGACCGGAGTGGCGAGGTCCCCTCCGCCGATGCGCGCCGCCGCCCGGGTCAGGGCCCGTATGGGCCGCACGAGCCATCGAGAGACGAGGATACTCAGCAGCCCGGCCGCGACGGTCACGAGGATGGCGAGCAGGATGAGCGAGCTCACCAGATCCCCCAGCGCGGCGGCGACGCCCGCCAGTGGGAGCTCCGTTTCCACGACTCCCACCACAGCGCCCGACGGATCCCGCAGCGGCACAATGCCGACATAGACTCCCTCGCCGCCGAGACGCTCCGAGGCGGGACGCTCGGAGGCCAGCACCTCCTCGATCACCCGCGCTCTCTGGCCGACTCGGCCCGCGGGCGCCTCATGACGGGCCAGTATGGTCACGGGCAGCCCCACCTGCGACGCGATCCCGTCCGCGAAGCCGCCGTCCAGCTGCAGAAAGGTCGTCACGGTCGCTCCGGGCGCCGAACGCATCACCGAGGATGCGCCCATGATGAGAGGGGAGCCCTCCAACTCCCGGAGGAAGAATCGGTCGCCTCCTGCCTGGCCGCCGTCGGGCGGGGGATAGGGACGCCCGCTCCGCGCGATGACGGCGCCGTCCAGGCTGACCGAGCAGCCTTCGAGATGGCTCGTTCGCCGGAACTGCTCGAGGAAGGACTCCAGACCCGTGGTATCCCGCTGCTCGAGAAGGCGCGCGAGGATGGGTCGCTCGCCGAGCAGACGCGCCGCGGCCAGCGCCTCCTCGCCCGATCGGCTGATCGCCTGGGCGGCGTTGGCGCCGGCGAGCGCGACCTGCGCCAGCGCCTGTTGATCCGAGAGATGTCTGAGCCGGCTCACGGCGGCCGCCGCCACGAGCGCGACGGCGGTGAGCACGACGACGATGTGGACCCCGATCAGGAGCCCGCCGAGGCTCAGCCGCCGCATCGTGAGGTCACCGGGAGATGCGGGACGCCCCTGACTTCCATTCGACGAGCCCCTTGACGATCAATGTCACCAGTGCCAGCACCGTGAGGAGTGAGGCGACGGCGAACGAAGCCGTGAACTGGTATTCATTGTAGAGGATCTCGACGTGCAGCGGGATCGTGTTGGTGAGCCCGCGCACGTGGCCCGAAACCACCGAGACGGCGCCGAACTCGCCCATCGCGCGTGCGTTGCACAGGACCACTCCGTACACGAGCCCCCACTTGATCTTGGGCAGGCTGATCCTCAGGAAGGTCTGCCAGCCGCCGGCCCCCAGGGTCAGGGCCACCGCCTCGTCGTCGCTCCCCTGGGCGCGCATGACCGGGATGAGCTCTCTGGCGACGAAGGGGGAAGTAACGAAGATCGTCGCGAGCGCGATGCCGGGCAGGGCGAAGATGAGCCTGATGTCGTGCTGCGCGAGCCATGGTCCCGCCAGACCCTGCGCCCCGAACAGCAGGACGAAGAGCATCCCCGAGATTACGGGGGACACGCTGAACGGCAGATCGATCAGGGTGATGAGAAGGTCCCTGCCGCGGAACTCGAATTTCGTGATGGCCCAAGCGGCCGCCACGCCGAACAGCACGTTGAGCGGCACGGCGATCGCCGCCGTCAGCAGCGTCAATTTGATCGCGGACATCGCCATCGGCTCCGTGACGGCCGCGGCGTACGCTCGCGCTCCTTCCTCGAATGCCTTCGCGAAGACCAGCGTGAGTGGAAGCACCAGGAACAACGCGAGGAACGCGAGCGCCGCCCCGGTGAGCAGCCACCGGACCGCTCGTGGCTCCCGCAGGTGACGCGAGGGTCCCCTCCCCATTGTCCCCTTTCCTCTCAGCGCACCGCCGCTCGAGCGCTCCGGCGGGAGGACAGGAGGTTGACGGGCAGCATGAGGGCGAACGAAATGACGAGGAACGTCAGGGCGATGGCCGTCGCCCCCGCGTAGTCGTACTGCTCCAGCTTGATCATGATCAGCAGCGGCGTGACCTCGGACTTCATCGGGAGGTTGCCCGCGATGAAGATCACCGAACCGTATTCACCGAGCGCCCGGGCGAACGCCAGCACGAAGCCGGTGAGGGCCGCCGGAAGCAGCTCCGGCAGGATCACGCGAGTGAAGGTCTGGAGCCGCCCCGCTCCCAGGCCCGCGGCCGCCTCCTCGATCCCCACGTCCAGGTCGCGCAGCACCGGCTGCACCGTGCGCACCACGAACGGGAGCCCGATGAAGGTGAGCGCCATGACGATTCCCAGGGGCGTGTAGGCCACCTTCCACCCGAGCGGCTCGATGATTCGCCCGATCCAACCGCGGCCGGAGTAGAGGGTGGTCAGTGCGATCCCCGCCACCGCCGTCGGCAGGGCGAACGGGAGATCCACGAGCCCATCCAGGAGCCGCCTGCCGGGAAACTCGTAGCGCTCCAGGACCCAGACCACGAGGAGCCCGAACACGAGGTTGATCACCGCGGAGATCAGCGCGGTGCCGAGGCTGAGGCGGTACGCGGCCAGCGTCCTGGGCGCCATGACGGCACCCCAGAATCCGTCCCAGGTCATGGTCGCGCTCTTCAGCACGAGGGTGGAGAGCGGAATCAGGACGATCAGGCTCAGGTAGGTGAGGGTGAACCCCATCGCGATCCCGAACCCGGGCAGAACGCCGCGGCGCGTGGCGGCCATCGTCTCCGTCTCCCCTACTTCGCCGGCGTGTAGATCGTGTCGAAGATACCGCCGTCGGCGAAATGGACCCTCTGGGCCTTCTCCCATCCACCGAACATCTTGTCGACCGTGAACATCCTGACGGACGGAAACTGCGAGGCGTGCCGCGCCGCAACCGATTCGACGCGCGGGCGATAGTGGTGCTTCGCGACGATCTCCTGCGCCTCGGGGCCATAGAGGTACTCGAGGTAGGCCTGGGCCACCTCCCTGGTCCCGCGCCGAAGCGCGACCTTGTCCACGAGGGCGACCGGCGGCTCGGCCAGGATGCTCACCGAGGGGGTGACGATCTCGAAATCCCCCTTGAGGTCCTTCACCGCGAGCATCGCCTCGTTCTCCCACGCGAGCAGGACATCGCCGATGCCCCGTTCGACGAAGGTCATGGTGCTGCCCCGCGCGCCGGTATCGAGGATCGGCACGTTTCCGTAGATCCGGGCCACGAGATCCCTGGCCTTCGCCTCGTCGCCGCCGGGCCTGCCAAGCGCGTATCCCCACGCGGCCAGGTAATTCCAGCGGGCCCCGCCGGAGGTCTTGGGATTGGGCGTGATCACCGCAAGACCTGGACGGGCCAGGTCATCCCAGTCGAGGATCTTCTTCGGATTGCCCTTGCGCACCAGAAAGACGATCGTGGAGGTATAGGGCGCGCTGTTCTGCGGAAGACGGCTCTGCCAGCTCTTCGGCATGAGCCCCGCGGAAGCGATGGCGTCGATGTCATAGGCGAGCGCCAGGGTGACTACGCTGGCCTCCAGTCCGTCGATCACGGCGCGGGCCTGCTTGCCGGACCCGCCGTGGGACTGCTGGATCGTCACCGTCTGCCCTTTGGCGGCCTGCCAGTGTTTGGCAAAGGCCGCGTTGAGCTCCTGGTAGAGCTCCCGTGTCGGGTCGTACGAGACGTTGAGGAATGTGATCTCCGTTGCGTCGATCGATGGCGTCTGCATGGCGGCCACGCCGGCCAGGGTCAGGAGGAAGAGGAGGAGGAGTGCTCTGCGAAGTGACATCGTCCGGCTCCTTTCATGCAAGTCCTGCCAAGCGTGCAGTCTCACTCGCCGCGAGCCCATGATCCCGGCCCGGCCAACCTGAATCGCGTGATCAGGATCGGACGCTCCCCGGTCACACCCATGAGAGCGCCGGTGACTCCATTCAGGCTCACCCTGCCGCCGGCCGACGGCAGCGGGGAACCCACCACGACCATCTGATGGTCGCCGGTCTGAATCTCCCGCCCGATCTCGTCCAGAACACCGCCCGTCCGCAGCGCCGCGCGCGCCGGGACATCCAGCAGTGACAACGTCCTGGCGCTCGCGGCCAGGAACCGCTCGGCCTGCCGGACCGCCTGCTCGTTCCGGCCCTCGGGCAGGACGGCCAACAGTGTGGCCCCGGCTCTCAGGTGCCGGACCAGACGTCCGGTGAAGAGCACGTTCGCCTTGGCGGGCTCCCCCGCAGCCACGCAGACCAGCACGTTCGCCGGGATCGGCCCGGGCGCAGGAACCAGCAGCAGGTGCCAGTCACCCGGCAGCAGCAGCCGCTCCGCGAAGGCCACGCGCTCACGGGGCGGGAGCCCCGCGATGACCAGGTCGTAGTGATCCCGCGCCGTCTGGGACGCGACGGCCTCGACCTGCGACTGGAGCGAGACCCGCGTCTGGATCGAAGCCAGCCCAGCTCCCATCGTCTCCTTCACGAGCTGCAGATGCCGCAGTCCCCCCGGCCCACCCAACCCGTGCGCGAGGATCGTGACGCGCGCGTGAGCCAGGCGGGCCATCTCCCCGCCCAGACGGAGGGCCGACTCCGATTCCGGCGATCCATCGGTGACGAGGAGGAGGCTCAGACCCGGGTGCGTCAGCGCATGGACGCGCCGGACGCCGATCCACGCCTCGTCGCCCGGTCGGAGCGGATGGCGGCGCGCCTGGTGCTGCGAGCGGATCGCCTCGACAAGGATGAAATCTCCCCCGAAGGGGGACGGCGGTGAGATGGGCCGCACTCCCGCGAGCGGCGGCAGGCGCAGTCGGAGCTTCTCGATCGATCCGGTAAACGCGCTCTCTTCGACGGTGGCCTTGCCCAGGAGCGGCCATGACAGGGCCTCCGGTGCGTCCTTCACGGCGACGTCCTCGGGACGGAAGAGCACCTGCACCCGACGCGCCCCGCTCATCGCCTCCAGCTGCGTGCCGAGCGGAAAGTGGACCGGTCCCAGCCGGACCCCGTCCGCCGCGCATTCGCCCACCATCAGGTTGGCCGCGCCGAGAAACGTGGCCGCGAACTCGGTCTCGGGGTGCAGGTAGATCTCGGCGGGAGGGCCGACCTCGAGCAGCCGCCCGAAGTTCATGATGCCCAGGCGGTCGGCCAGCTCGAAGGCCTCCTCCTGGTCGTGGGTGACGAAGATCGTGGTGACACCCAGCTCCCTCTGGATCCCGCGGATGGTCCGGCGCAGATCGGCCCGGATCTTCGCGTCGAGCGCGCCGAAGGGCTCGTCCAGCAGGAGGACCTCCGGCCTGTGAGCGAGCGCGCGCGCCAGCGCCACGCGCTGCTGCTGTCCTCCCGAGAGCTGAGCCGGCATGCGCGCGCCCAGACCCGCAAGCCCGACGAGCTCGAGCAGCTCGTCGCGCCGGCGGCGGCGTTCCCCCGCGGCAATCCGGCGGATTCGCAGGGCGAACTCGATGTTGTCGGCCGCCGACATGTGACGGAAGAGGGCGTAGTGCTGGAACACGAAGCCGACGCCGCGCCTCTGGGGGGGGACGTGCGTCACGTCGCGCCCGTGGAGGAGCACGCGCCCCTCGTCGATGTCCGCGAGACCGGCGATCATCCGCAGCACGGTGCTCTTGCCGCTGCCGCTGGGGCCCAGCAGGACGAAGAGCTCCCCGTCAGCCACCTCCAGCGAGAGGTTCTGGACCACCGGGTGACCGTCGTAGAGCTTCGCGAGCTGCTGGAGGACGATGGACATCGGGATCAGGGTACCGGCCGGCGGTGACAGAGTCGGTCGCAATACGGTGACGGAGACGAGGTATTATCGCTCAGATCGAGCCGGTCTATCATGTCAGAGGAGGAGACGGTGTCGCGAAGAACCCTCGGGATATTGTTGTTGCTCGCCGCCAGCGCTCTGGCCGGTCTGGTCCTCGGCCAGTGGTTCTACTCTCTCTTCCTCAAGACGGTCCCCCCTCTGGCTCTGAGCAGCTTCAACCAGGCGGCGGCCCACGCCGCGTTCCTCCTCTACGGCGCCGTGGCGGGACTGGCGATCTTCCTTCTGTCTCTCCTCGCGGTGGTCCTGTCCCGCTTCTTCGAGGAGCCGGAGTCGGAAGCGCAGGAAGCCCGTCCAGCCTCCGGCGGGGGATCGTCTCGAAGGTAGAGCGCCCCCCCTAGCTCTGCCCTGCCCTGTCCAGCCCCCGGTACTGGATCGCCTCGGCCAGGTGCGCCGTCGCGATCCGGTCGGACACTTCCAGGTCGGCGATCGTGCGCGCCACCTTCAGCACGCGGTCGTGCGCCCGCGCCGACAGTCCGAGCTTCGTGACCGCCTGCTCCAACAGCTTGCGCCCCGCCGCGTCGAGGCCGCAGTGCTTGCGCAGCAGCGGCGAGGGCATCCGCGCGTTGCAGCCATACCCGCCCGCGCGCTCCCGCTGGCGCTCTCGTGCGGCCACCACTCGGAAGCGGATCGCGTCGGACGGTTCGCCCGATTCTTCCGATGACATCTCGCGGTAGGCCACGGCCGGGACCTCCACGTGCATGTCGATCCGATCCAGCAGCGGCCCGGATACCCGGCTGCGATAGCGGGTCACCATCGGCGGCGTGCAGGAGCACTCGCGCGAGCGATCTCCGAGGTAGCCGCAGGGACAAGGGTTCATCGCTCCCGCCAGCATGAAGGCAGCTGGGTACCTCAGCGACCTTGCCGCGCGCGCCACCGTCACGAACCCATCCTCGAGAGGCTGTCGCAGCACTTCGAGCACGTGGCGGTGGAACTCGGGCATCTCGTCGAGGAACAGCACGCCGTGGTGGGCGAGGCTCGCCTCACCGGGGCGCGCTCCATGGGAGCCTCCTCCCCCTCCCACCAGTGAGACGTCCGAGGCGGTGTGGTGCGGCGCCCGGAAGGGGCGTTGCGCGACGAGGCCCGAGGCGATCCCACGGCCGGCCGCGCTGTGAATGCGCGTCACCTCGATCGCCTCCTCCACCGTCAATGGCGGCAGGATCGTCGGCAGCCTCCTCGCCAGCATGGTCTTGCCGGCGCCGGGAGGACCCATCATGAGGATGTTGTGTCCGCCGGCCGCGGCCACCTCGAGCGCCCGGCGGGCCACCGTCTGACCCCGAACGTCCGACATGTTGATGCACCACGCGCCGGCCTGCGCGAGGAGGAGGTCGATCGCGGGTCCATCCGCCGCCACCGATGAGGAGGCCACTGCCGCGGCGCCGCCGTTGAGGATCGAGACGGCTTCGGCCAGAGTCGCGACGGGAATCACCTCCACGCCGCTCACCATCGCCGCCTCCCGGGCGTTGGCAGCGGGCACCAGCAGGCGCGGGATGCCGAGGGCGCGTGCCTTGAGCGCGACCGACAGGGTCCCCGGGACCGGTCTCACCGAGCCGTCGAGCGACAGCTCTCCCATCATGATGGCGTTCTCCTGGATCGGTCCGATGAGGTCCTTCTCGTTGAGCGCGACGATCGCGACGGCCACCGGAAGGTCGAGGGACGAGCCCACCTTGCGGATGTCGGCCGGGGCGAGGTTCACCGTCAGCCTTTTCTGGGGATACGTGTAGCCGGAATTGAGGATCGCCGAGCGGACCCGCTCGCGGCTCTCGCGCACCGCGCTGTCGGGAAGCCCTACGGTGCTGACCGCCGGCAGGCCGGCCGACCCGTGCACCTCCACCCGCACCAGCGTGGCTTCGATGCCGAACAGGGCGGCGCTGAGCACGCGCGACAGCACGACGACCTCCCACAGCGGAAGCCCTCCCGGCGCTCGTGCGGCGCTCAACCAGCCCTCGGCGAGGCATCGTAGAGATGCGCCGCCCCGCTGTCAAACCACAGCGAGCAACTCCGAGGCGCCCTGAGCAGTACCGGATCGATCAGCTCCGCGACGAGGCCGCCTCGGTGCGCGCTCCCACGGGGGCCATCGACCTGGAGGATGGCCGATCCGACGGGAGGGCGCCGATCAGCTAGCCACCTCCCGCGAAAGGAGCGGGAGCCGAAGCCGGACTTCCTCGCCGCCGAGCGCTCCCGGCCCCGTGCTCACGTCGCCGCCGTGCCGGACCATGATGGCCCGCACGACCGCCAGACCAAGCCCCATGCCGGGAACGTGATGGCGATCGGCGGCCCCGCGGACGAACCGTTCGAAGACAACGGGACGCAACTCCACCGGGATGCCGGGCCCGCTATCCTGCACGGACAGCACTCCGCTTCCATCCTGCTCGAGGGCCCGCACCCGGATCCGGGCGCTCTTGCCGGCGAACTTCCGGCTGTTCTCGATCAGGTTGCCCAGCGCCCTCTGGAGGAGCTCCTCGCTGCCGCGCACGAGGATCTCATCCGGTGCATCGACCTCCAGAGGACGCGTCCCCGGATCGGCCGTCAGGATCTCCAGGTGAGCCGCCTCACGCGCGAGGTCGCAGAGGTTCACGGCCGCCGCCGGCAGCTCGGTCGACTCGGAGAGGGCCAGCAGGAGCAACGCTTCCACCAGGCGATCGAGGGCATCGAGGTCCGCCACGGCCGTGTCGGCTTCCTCCCACAGCGCGGGTTGCGACTCGAGCTGGCTGCGGAGGTGCTCCAGGCGACCGCGCAGGATCGCCAGCGGCGTGCGCAGCTCGTGGGAGGCCTCCTGCGTGAAACGCTTCTCCCGGTCGAGGGCGTCACCGAGACGCTCGAGAAGGCCATCGAAGGCCTCCTCCAGACCCGCAAGCTCCGCGGGGCGCGTGCCCACCCCCAGCCTGCGGCCGGGGCGCGTCCTGAGCCTTCGCGCCGCGCGGCGGAGATCCCTGAGCGGGTGGAGGCGGCGGCGGAACAGAAGCACCCCGGCGGCCGCCCCGCCCAGCAGCGCCAGAGGGAGCGCGGCGAGGAGCCCCACGGCCGCCAGGCGCACCTCCGGGCGTACGAGCACGTCGAGCGTCACGACGCGCACGACCTCGTCCGGGGCGCAGGCGTGATCGCAGGCCCTGTAGACGGCGCCCGACTCCGCTCCCTGTCCGTCCGAGGAGAGAATGGGCGAACGGCAGCCGTCGGGCCCGGGTCGACCCTCGCCGGCAGGGGCCCAGCCGGGAAGACTCCCCTGCGCCACCAGGACCGTCCCATCGGCCTTCAGGTATTCCAGCCAGTACCCCTTCAGAGAGTGCTCGCCGAGTCCTTCCTGCGCGGCCGAGACGCCATCGAGCGTCTCGAGGCGCTCCAAGGCGACCACGTGGCAGAGAGATGCCGCCACCGCGCCGAGCGTTCTGTCCTGGTCGAGACGAAGGAGCAGCCCGCCCGCGGTGATGACTCCGGCGGCCATGAGCGAGCAGGTCAGAGCGACGGCGAGGATCTGGACCCGGGTGAGCTGTCCGACCAGGGTGGGTCTCTTCATCGCGCGATTATTGCCTGAGGTCGATCGAGTATCCGAATCCACGGTAGGTCCGGATCGGACCCTCACCTCCGAGCGGCGAGAGCTTGCGGCGCAGGCGCCCGATGAGCACCTCGAGGCTCGCGACGGCGCCAGGGGGCTCCCCTCCCCAGAGCACCTCCAGGATGTCGGCCCTCGAGACGGCGTGCCCGTGCCGGCGCAGCAGCAGCTCCAGGATCGCGAACTCGCGGGCGGTCAGCGGCACCTCCGTCCTCCCGGAAAGGACCCTCCGCTCCTGCAGGCGCACCTGGAGATCGCCGACCCGCACCATGTTCGCCTCGAGGCGCGGGCCCCGTCGCACGAGCGCCCGCAGTCTCGCGAGGAGCTCCGCCACGGCGAAAGGCTTGCGCAGGTAATCGTCCGCGCCCGCGTCGAGTCCCTTGACGCGATCCTGGACCTCCCCCCTGGCCGTCACCATCAGGACGGGCGTGGCGTCACCGGCCCCTCTCAGCTCCCGGCAGAATTCCAGCCCCGAGCCGTCCGGGAGCATCCAGTCAAGGACGATGGCGGCGAACGCCCCCTTCGCCAGCCTTCTGCGCGCTCCGGCAAGGTCGGCGGCCCCATCGGCCTCGTGGCCCGACTCCCTGATGACGCGCTCGACCATGCGCCGCATCTCGGCGCTGTCCTCCACCACCAGAATCCGCACCGATCGCCCTCGCCAGCAACCTTCCGTTCAGCTTCCGTTCAGATGGGGTCCTTACTATTTCCCAGGTTGTTTCCAGTCGGGGTGTAGCGTGTCCGATAGTAATGCCCGGCCCTTTCCCGTGCCCGCTTCCCGGATGTGGCCGCGCCTGCCGTCGGAGTCCCTCATGACCCAGAAAAAGCGGATGGTCCTCTTTTCGGCCCTCGTCTGGGGCCTGCTCGCCGCCCTCCCCGCGAGCGCCTCGGATACGGACCCGAATGCTCCGGGATCCCTCCTGGAGGCCGCCAGACTCCTCTCGTCATCCGCCTTGCGCGGAGAGGAGGGAGGGGCCGGCGTTGACATCCGGTGGTCCGGCGCGTTCGACGGCGGGTTCCGCGGGTTCTGGAGGGCCCACCGCTACCATATCCTCACCGTCTTTCTGGCGGATCAGGCCGAGTACCAATACGCCCAACGTGTCGGGGTATCGAACAGCCCACTGCTGTTTGACACCGCCCCGGGGGTAGATCAGTCGGTGCGTGATTCGTTATATGAAGGGCGCGGCGCCGACGCCTTCGTCGAAAAAAACAAGACCAACGTGCTGCGGGCCGTTGCCATCGGTTCGATCCTCGGCAGCAACCGGCTCACGTGGAGCGAAGCGGCCGACGACTTCATGGGGCTCATCGAGGCAGAAAAGTTCAATACCGCGACAAACGGTCTCGTGAAGATGGTCGTCGGCCGGAGGCGGCCCGCCCTGGACACGGCTGACCCAGATGAGGTCGGCCAGGCCGAGTACGATCGGATCCAGGCGCGCAGAGGCGGACGCCTGTCGTTCTACAGCGCGGCGACCTCCGAGGCCTTCACCTACTGCTCCTACCTCGATCTGATCGTGGCCCGCCGCCTGGAGGGGTATCGCGGCGCCCGTATCGCGACAGGTGTAGGCTTGTATGCGCTGGCAGGCTACATCGGATACACCCGGCTCGAGCAGGGAGAGCATTACCTGAGCGACGTCCTCGCGGGGGCGGCGGCGGGGATCACGATCGGGCGCCGGTTCTACCACGTCAACCACAAGGCACCCGAGAGCGAGGAGCGCGAGCCGCGCTTCCGGCTCAACCCGCCGGCCCCGATGCCGGGCGGGGGCATGGTCTCGTTCTCCGTCGACCTCGGAAGAAGGTAGGGGCAAGCCCTCTTCAGGAGGGCCGACGCGGGGTCGGCGTCTTCCGTCTGGCGCGCAGGGGAAGTAGAATCGGCGCCGTATGGCTGCCGGCACCGCGCCACCTCCCCTTGGACCTCTTGACGGGAACCTGCCCGCCTCCGACGTCCTCGACCATCGATGCGTCTTCAGGATCGACGCGCGCCGCTCGGCGTACGGGAGGGCGGGGCTTCCCCCGTGGGCGCCCTGGATCGGGATGGCCCTCTGCGCGCTGCTGGTGAGCCCTACCAGACCTTCAGACTCCAACGCCGGCTGGACCCATATCAAGATCGAGCCGGGCGCGAAATCCATGTCGGCGGCGGAGAAAGCGCTCTCCCCCGATGCGGCTTCGGGTTCCCAGCACGGGATAATCCTCATCGACGAGACCGAGCGTGTCGATCTTGCCCGGGGCCAGGAGATCGCCCATCGCTTTCGCGCCAAGGTGTTCAGCAGCGAGGCGCGCGGGCTCGCCGACGTCACGATCCCTTTTAACAGCGCCCAGGGAACTCTCGGCAAGTGGTGGGGCTGGACAATCCTCCCGGACGGGCGCGTCCTTCCTCTCGCGCAGGAGGAGTTGAAGGAGCAGGAGCTGGTTCGTATCCGCGGCTTCAGGATTGGCGTCCTGAGAGGAGCCCTCCCCGGCGTGGAGCCGGGCTCGGTGATCGAGTACGGCTATACCCTCTGGGACCGGAGATGGTCGCGCATGTCCCGGGTGACGCTCCAAAAGGACTGGCCCGTCGTGGCGTTCCGCTATCGGTGGAGCCCGATGGGGATCATGCCCGCCGCCTTTCGCGCTTACCGGACCGAACGCCTTTCGGTGAAAAACACGAAGGGGGTCGCTTCGGTGCTGGTGATCGGAAAGAACCTCCCTGCGGTGCGCACGGAGCCCTGGTCTCCCCCGGACAACGAGCTGCGGGCCGCTATCACGCTCTATTACTACGGCGGAGAGGATCGACTGAAGGACTATTGGAATCTGGTCACAGATCGGATCCGGGGGAGCGCCCGGTCGTTCGCGAAGGAGCGATACATCAAGGAGGCGCTCGCCTCGCTGTCGATTCCGGCGGATGCCGACCTTCCGGCACGCCTGAGGATCGCCTACGACTGGCTCGGCGCCCACCTGGCGAACACTGACCTGCTGACCGCGGAGCAGGCCGAGGCTGCCGCCGAGGATGAAGACGAGCACAAACCGGGCCGCAGCATCAAGGACCTTCTCGAGAGGATGGAAGGATCCGGACGGCAGCTCGACTTTCTCTTCATCGGGATGGCCCGAGCGTTGGGGGCGGCTGCCGAAGTGGTCCTGGCCGTCGATCGGACCGATCATTATCTCGACCTTGCCCTCCTCTCTGATCAGCAGATCGACACGACGCTCGTGGCGGTGCGAGCGCCGGGTGATTCCGACGACAAGGCGGTCGTGGTGGATCCGGGCTCCGGACTTCCGTACGGCCAGATCCCCTGGTGGTTCTCCGGGCTCAAAGGGATCTCGTCGTCGCCCAAGGGTGCCCGCGACGTCATGCTCTGGCCATCCGACCCGCGTGACAACGTCTCGGAGACCACCGCCTCGATCACGTTTGACGCGGCCGCCGGGAATGCAATGGTCCGCTGGAGCCGGCGGGGTACGGGACAGCAAGGGCTATTGGAGCGCCACGAGCTTTCGCCAATGACGCCAGACAGGAGGCGTGCGTGGCTCGACCAGTACTGCGGGGGCGACGACTTCGAGGTCTCGCGCGCCGAGGCGCCTCGGCTCCACGACGCAACCGCCGGCCTGCTCGTGGAATGCGAGGCGACCCTGATGACGGCGAGCATCCAGGCAGATCAGGACGTGTATCGCTTCGCGCTCGATGGTCCCTGGTTCACTCGGTTGCCTGAGCTTACCGCGGTCACGCGCGTCCATCCGGTGGTCTTCTCCTTTCCCCGGGTCGATCGCACCATCCTTGAGATCGAGTCGCCCGGCGGGATGTCCGACAGGTCGGTCCCCGACCCTGTCACCATCGAGTCTCCCTACGGCCATTACAGCCTCTCGGCGAAGGCTACGCCCGCCGGGCTGCGCGTCGAGCGGGTCTTCTCCCTGGTGGCGCTGGGGGTCCCGCAGAAGGAATACGAGGAGCTGCGAAGGTTTCTCGCCAGCGCTCGGCGCGCCGATATGACGGTTCTGGAGTTCCGCCGCACTGATGGCGCCCCATGACCCGGCGTCCGCTTCGCTTCGGCTCCGCGGCGGCACTTGCGCTGCTCGGGGCAGTCCTGCTCCAGGACGAGGCGGCGGCGAAGCTGCCCGACTGGGCGCGCGTGATCGCCGATGCCGCGGAGCCGGCGCCCGCAGGGGTTCCCGAGAATGCCTTGCAGGTGCTGTTCAGCGAGACGCGGTACCTCATCCATCCGGACGGATCAATCCGCTTGAGAAGGCGTTTTGCAGAACAAGCCCTCGGCGTCAAGGCCGGTGAGATTGGGGTCGGGTGGTTCGGGTTTGACGAGACCGCGAGAATGACGGCGACCCGGGCCTGGCATGTCCCCCCGGGGGACCGGGCCAGAAGGAGCTGGCTGCCGCCGATCGACGTCTCGGTAGGAGGCGCCTTTCTTGACGGGATGAGGCTGCGGGTGATGGCGGTTCCCGGCATCCGCAAGGGAAGTCTTGTCTTCTTCGAGTTCGAGGCGATCGACAGGCCCTACTTCCTCTCGCTGACCCACCTCTTCTATGAGGGGGCGCCGGTCAAGGTGGCCCGATTCGAAGTGGAGACGCCGCCCGGATGGTCGGTGCGATGGGACTGGCCGCGAGGTACCGGCCCCGGGCCTGCCGTCGCCGGGAACGTCCGCGCGTGGGAGTTGCGTGACATCGAGGAGCCGGAAGAGGAACCGCTCGGGCCGACTCGGATTCAGCGAGCCCCTCTGCTGGTGGTCAGCGCGGTGCCCGCCCAGGACGCGCCCTTCCCACTCCCCGCATTCCCCACCTGGGCGGCTTTCTCCGCCTGGTACGAGATCCTCCTGAGGGGTCGGCAAGATCCCACGCCCGAATTGAAGGCTACCGCCCACAGCTCGTTGGCCCAAAGCGGGCCGGAGATCATCGACAAGGTCATGGCTGCAGGGAGGTTCGTCAGGGACAGCGTTCGCTACCTTGCGGTGGAGCTGGGGATCGGGGGCTTCCAGCCTCGGCCCGCAGCCGAGACCCTCTTGACCCGCTACGGCGACTGCAAGGACAAGGGGACACTGTTCCGAGCGATCCTATCCGAGGGCGGCGTCGCGTCATACCCCGTGCTCGTCAACCTCTCCGTAGCCGACACCGTCTCGAAATCGATCCCGTCCAATGGTTTCGATCACTTCGTGGTCGCGGTGCCGCTCCCCCGAGGGACCTCGATTCCTCCGCAGTTCGTGCCCACTGTCGTCGATGACGATGATCTCGGGCGCCTGCTCATCGTGGACACGACTGACGAAAGGACCTCGATCGGGTCGTTGTCGGCGCACCTCGGCGGCAAGATCGGCCTCGTCGTGGCCGGGGACGCAGGGAAGCTGCTGCCGCTGCCCGGAGCCGACCCGGGCGCCCACCGGATCGAGCGTCGCATCAACGTGGCGATGGGGCCCGACCGATCCCTCTCGATCGAGTTCCTGTCGAAGTACATCGGGCAGCCGGCGGCCGACGCCCGCGCCGAATACGGACGTTCGTCGATCAAGCGACGCAGGGAGATCGAGGGGAGGGTTCTGCGGATCTGGCCCGACGCTGCCGTGAAGGACTACTCGGCGCAGTACGAGACCTCCGGGGGCGAGTTCATCGAGACGGTCACGACGAGGCATAGGCCCGTGCTGGCAGGCGGACCGGAATCGAAAGCGAGCCTCTTTCCGGGAGCGAGCGACGACGTGCCACGGGTGCCGCTGGACCGGAGGAAGACCGCTGTGGACTACGGTCACCCGATGACGCTTCGGTACGACGTGAGGTACGAGGGGGTCCCTGTGACTGCCGCGCCCCCATCCCTTCGGGAAACCAAAGGGGATGGCTGGTCCGTGAGGGTGGAGGGCAGCCGCGAGGTGGGCGCGGTCACCGCGAGCTGGCAGGTAGTCCTCTCGCGCCGCCGATTCGAGCCTGAGGCCTTTCCCGAGCTGCGGAGGTTCTGGATGGAGGTGACCTCCTCCGCGGGCTCGACGATCAACCTGGCCCCATAAACGCCGTCCCCTCAGGCGCTCTTACGCGCGCGGCGCAGCAGTTTAGTGAAGGGAGGAACCGACGAGATCAGGGACACGAGAGCGAGACGCGGGTCTGGCCGTCCGAGCCGGTTCCCAGCGTCCCGCCGCCGCAGACGTTGCGTTTGCGGACGAGATAGTAGAACGACCCGCCGGCCGGCGGAGGGTCCCCGTCGATTCCGTTGGGCGACGCCAACCCCAGGGCGAGACACTCGGCGGAGGCCACACCCCCGTCCTCCATCAGGAGCGCCACGTCGCCGCGCAGTAGCTCGAACGTCAGCCCATTCCCCTGCGCGGGATCGGGGCTCCATGACAGCGACGCGACCGTCCCGCCGGCCACATCGAGATCAGTCGCCTCGTTGGGCGGATCCTGCACGAGCGGATCGGCCGGCGCGCAGTCGGCGGCGTTGCTCCGGCCGTCGCCGTCCATGTCGCCATCGCAGGGATCCCCCAGACCGTCCGTGTCCAGATCTTCCTGAGCCGGGTTGTAGGTCTGCCCGCAGTTGTCGGCCGTATCGGGTACGCCGTCGCCATCGGCGTCGGGAAGCGTCATGACGGTGACCGACTTGAGGATCCAGTAGTCCGGATCGAGGGCGACCCCGGTGGGAGCGGACGGCACCGGCGGCAACGCGACGTCCTGTGCCGTCGCGCCGTTCTCGACGACGAAGGTGGAGGCTCCCGCCGCCGTGTCGACGCGGAGATCGATAGGCATCATGAAGGGCGCTTCCGACTGGATCTGCTCGATCCTCACGTGCGTGACCCAGCCGGCAGAAGTCGGGGCAGCCGTCCATCCCCACCGATAGCTCGGCTCCCCGATCTGGTAGACCCATCGATCGAAGAAGTCTCCCAGGAACAGGCCGGACGCCGCCTCCATCGTCGCGCGGAAGTCGGGGGTCGTCCCATTGCCGTACTGATGGTCGGCCGCCCAGTCGCGCATCCCCTGGAAGAAGAGGGGGTCGCCGACGACGTGTCGCAGCATGTGCAGCACCCACGCGCCCTTGTCGTAGATGGTGCTTCCGAACAGATCGCAGACCGTTCCGTGCAACGTCCCGCAGAAGGGACGCGAGTCGAACCCGGCCATGTAGGTTCTGAGGCCCGGGGCGCCGTAGAGATGCTCGTACCAGAGCGCTTCCGAGTACGAGGCGAACCCCTCGTTGAGCCATGTTTCCGACCAGTCGGCCAGCGTCACGCTGTCTCCCCACCACTGGTGCGCCATCTCGTGCGCGATGACCCAGTATCGCGAGCCGTCGCCGTGGATGAGCCCGGCTCCATAGGATGTGACGGTCTGGTGCTCCATCCCGCCGCCGAAGGGGAAGATCGCGTGGCCATACTTCTCGGCGACGAACGGGTACTCGCCGAAGAGCCCCGAGAAAAACGTGAGCATCGGCACGGTCACCGAAAAGTCGGTCTGAGCCTCTGTCAGATGCTCGGGGTAGACCCAGTGCTGGACCGGCATGGGAGGTCCGCCGGTGACCGGGTCGTAGGTGTCGGTCCAGGTCGCATAGTTGGATATGGCCACCGATACGAGATAGGTGCTGATCGGATAGCCCGAGCGCCACTGGTAGGTCAGCGTGCCGTCCGCGTTGAGGATCGTGGCGACCAGCAGCCCGTTGGAGACCCCGACCAGCCCGCCCGGCACGTTGAGGTTCATGTCGACGATCGCCTTGTCGGAGGGATCGTCGATGCAGGACCACCAGCTCGGCGCGTAGTACGGCTCAGAGAGGGACGCGACGATCGGCTCCGCCGGGGAGCCGTGGGTCTTGAAGGAGAACGATCCGTACCCGGCGTTGGCCGGCGTGCCGGAGTAGGCGATCGTCAGGTCGATCAGCTCGCCCGCCGCGTAGGCCCGATCCAGCGTGATGTGCAGGAGGTTGGTGGCGCGGGTAAAGGCCAGCGTCGTTCCGGTGCCCGTCCTCACGATCGATCCGACCGCCAGGACGTCGTAGAGCCCCACGTCGAGGGAGGAGGCGCCCCCGGAGCGCGCCCTCGCCTGAATCCTGACGGTTCCCTCAACGCGCTGCGTGGAGGGGATCACCTTCAGGTCGATGGTGTAGCGTTGCACGTCCACGGGTGCGGTCAGGGCCGCGAGCGCAGACTGGACGGCGCGCGCGACCCGTCCTCGTCGCGACGCGTCCTCGCCGCCACGGACCTGCAGGCGCTCCAGGCGCGTGGGAGGGGGGAGCCGGCCCTTCTCCTCGCCCGCCTGAGCCGGACCCGTGGCCGCGCAAGGGAATGCCACAAGGAGGATGAGGCCGCCGGCGGCTCCCCGTGTGCGCATAGCGTTATCGAAATATACCAGAAACCGTGGGGGGCGCTATGTCCGTCAGTGGAATAGCCGCAGCAACGTCAGGAAGATCTCCTGATCCCCCCTGAACTCAGGGACGCTCGACCCCACCGCCACTCCCCACTCGACGCTGACCAGGAGGTTCGGGCCGAGGATCGTCTGCCCCGACAGGCCGACGCCGGTGAACCTCCCCACATCCCCGCCGGCCGTGAGCCTGTCGTTCACGCGCGCGTGGGCGACGGTGGCGCCGAAGCGAATCAAGTCGCCCAGGTTGAAGGCGTACTGGAGGTCCGCCTTCAGGCCGCTCGTATATCTGATGCCGCTTCCCGAAAACCCCTGGACGTGGTTGTCGAAGGCCGTGAATCGATACTGGCTGAACCGGTCCAGGTCCGACCCGCCGTAGGCCCTCAGGGCGGCGTGCACTTTCTGGTTCAGGGGGAGGAAGAAGTCCTTCGAGACCACCCCCTGGTACCGTACGTAATCCCTCTCGTCGTTGACATCCTCCTGCCCGATCGTGGGCCATGTGGGTCTGTTCGGATCCGAGAACCCCCACGGCTCCCAGCGGCTGCGCCGGCTGGCCGCGATCGAGCCCACGACGCTCCAGGTGCTCCGGTTGAACTCGCCGTCGAGCCCCACCGTCCGGACGAAGGTGTCGGTGGGGATGAGGAACCTGCCCGCCGTCTCCTTGTCGCGCGAATACGTCTGGTATTCCATGTCGCCGGTCAACTTCACCTTCCAGTAGTCGGCGAACGGGAGTCCGATCCCGAGGCTGAACGCCTGCGAGGCCAGGTCGACGTTCTGCTTGTCGATCTCTTTCCCCTCGCGCACCGGTTTGTCGGTGGACGAGAAGCCCTGCGCGTAGAGGTCCAAGTTCAGCTCGAGGGGGGTCCCCCAGACCTTCGGCTTACCGGCGGTGGCGATCAGCAGGATGCCCCCGAAAAGGACGTTGGTCTGGATCCCTCGTCCCGCCAGATCGCTGTTGAAGTAGTTGAATCCGGCCAGCGGCAGGGGAAAATCGAGCGAGCGGTTGTACAGGACGCCCCCCAGCAGCGACAGGTTGTCATGGTCGAGCTTCTCCTTCACCGTGCGCCCGCCGTCGGGGGTCCTCTCGAGGTACCTCTGGCCGTGCGGCGTGTCGCGCAGTATCTGGTGCGGCGAGGCGTAGGCCTGCCGCCTGATCTCGTCGAAGCCCGGGTCGTTCACCACGGGATCGCTCAGGGTGACCTCGCGCACCATGACCAGGTTGCGACCGCTCGTGGAGAAGACCTGCTGGCCTTCGATCCGGCTCAGGAGCCAGTACTCGATCCCCTCGGGGCCGCGAACGGGGCGGTAGGTGTCCTTCTCGTCGTTGGAGATGATGGGCGCTTCCAGTCCCGTCTGGAGCGACGAGATCCGGACCTTCGCGTAGCTCTTCTTGTCGATCCAGACGCGCCCCTTGTAGAGGCTGCCTCCGGGCTCCCGCGGCAGAAACTCGATCGTCCAGCAGTCCCGGCCCTCCACCGTGTCCTCGCCGGCGAGCCGGTACTCGTACCGCCTGTCCAGCGTGATGTCCAGCGGCAGTGTCATGACCTTCTCGGGCTGCGGGATTGGAAACTCCGGGATCCGGTCGGAGCGCCACTTGACGCCGCCGACGTAGAACTCCTTCTGCTCGAACTCCGCTCCCACGTTGGGATCGAGGTAGAAGGAGCAGAGCACGGTCACGTCGTAGGTCGAGCCGGTGCCGACCCGGAAGTGGTAGTCCACCCTCGCTTCGGCCCGCATGTTGACCAGCGAGGCGTCCTGGGCCGCCTGGAAGGCCTGGTGGTTGGCCAGGATCTCCTCCACCGAGGGGGTGCGGACCCCGGTCACCTCGAGCTTCTCGCCTTCCCCGTACAGCGGCGAGGTGAAGCGCCGGTACTCGAGCACCAGCGGGTAGTCCGCGAGAGGCAGCGCCACTCTCGTGAGCCCGGCCGCCTCGTCCTTCTGGAAGCCCCCCGCGGAGGCCGACTCGCCGGCCGCGATGTCCTCGAGGACCGGATCGGCGATGTCGAGCGTGTCGATGGCCATGACCGCCTGCGCCCCGCGCGCGGCCCCGGGGCCGGCGTCGTATGCGATCAGGACCTTCCTGGCGTCCGGGTCGAACAGACGCAGGGTCCGGACGTCGAGCGGCTGCCCCATGGGCGTCATCACCTGGATCCCGCGGGCCGACTCCACCAGTGGTGTCAACGAGGGGGAAAAGCCGTCCCGGATCCTCTGGATGACGGGAAGCAGGGGGGGGAGTCCGTCAGGTCCGAAGCCGACCTTGAAGAGGGAGAGGGCCACCTCCTGCTCCAGCCCTTCGAGGTAGGCGCGCAGGAGCGCGCCCCCCGCTGCGACTCCACCCGCGATGGGCCGGCGGGTCCGCCAGAGGGCGGCCCCCGGATCGTGCAGCATCATCTGAGCCCGGATCGCGGTCATCTCCCCCTCGCCGCTCACGGCGACCGCATCCACGTAAGCGGCGACTTCCTCGGCGTAGAGCGCCTCGAGCGTCGCGGCGGCCGCGGGCTCGGACGCGTCGAGGTCCCCCAGGACGATCCTGGAGCCGGGGTCCGCGCCCAGGATGACGACCGAGGAGAGCTTGAGGAGATAGGCGGCGTCGCGCGGGGGGATCTCCCCCAGCCGGCCCCCCAGCACGTAGTGGTCAGCCTGATCCTTGTAGCGCAGCGCCAGCGCCCGCAGGAAGGCCGACCACGCGTCCAGGGAGGCCCGGTCCTCGGACTTGAGCGATGGATGGAGGGGATTGTCTCCGTGCGGGCGCAGGATGACGCGATATCCGGCTTCCGCGTGCGACAGGATGATCTCGTCGGTCACGGCCCAGTCGTACTGACCGGGCGTCTTCTCCACCGTGGCCCAGGGGATACCAACCCTCAGCCAGAGCGGCCCGTTGGCCGCGCCAACAGCCGCGCCGGCCGGGCGCGGATGGGGCGCCGGCAGGTCGTCCAGATCGATCTCGTATCCCAGGGCGTTGGCCGGCCCGGCGGAGGCGAGCGGTGGCGCGGCCGGCGGGGCCTGCTGTTCCTGGCTCACCGGAGCGGCCGCGGCGAGCGCGGGGATGAAGGCGACGGCCGCGGCGAGCAGGAGAGAGGCAACGAGACCGCGGCCCGGAGCATCGATGCGATTCGCCACGGCCGGCAAACTAGCAGAGCGATCCATCACTGTCCAGTTGACACCCTCACGGTGCGTGCGCAATGATGGCGCCGCCCGCGGCCGAGCCCGTGCGCATCGCGTCAGAAACAGGGACATCGACACATGGACGAAAGCTCGGGCAGCAGCGGCAGGATGGGAGATCGGACCGGGCCCTGAACCGAGGCGCCGATGTCATCGCGCCCCGCCCGTTCGGCCTCCCGCGTCATGCCTCTACCACGCCGCCGCCCGCGACCCGTCACGAATCCGCGTCCGTTCTTGCTGGTGTTGCCATGAACGACGTAACCGCCCTCGTGTTGCCCGAGATCCGCGAGCTCCTCGAGAAGGAGGATCGCGAAGGACTCCGTCTCGCCCTCACCGAGGTGCACGCCGCCGACGTCGCCGACATCATCGCGAGCCTGCCCCAGGCCGAGGCGGCGCTCGTCTTCGAATCGCTCGCGGAGAAGGCGCGCGTGCGGACCTTCGAGCACCTGGAGGAGACCGATCAACTCAGGCTGCTCACGGCGCTCGGTCGCGGGAAGATGATCCACATCATCGAGGAGATGTCGTCGGACGACCGGGTCGACTTCATCCAGTCGCTGCCGGAACGGACAGCCGAGAGCCTCCTGCCGCTCCTCGCGCAGGCCGAACGCAACGACGTGAAAAAGCTCATCGACTACGAGGAGGACACGGCCGGCGCGGTCATGACCACCGAGTACGCGTCGCTTCCGGCCGACGTCA
>DASXTC010000083.1:0-67061 GCA_036505635.1 Candidatus Polarisedimenticolia bacterium | reverse complement strand
CGCCTCCCAGGCAAGGGCTGGCTAATGCGTACCTGATTCCGGTTCTCGCTTCTGATTCGACAGGGGTCCTTCACCTCCTCACAGCCAAAGGTTACGCGTTGACACTATTGAATGGGGAGCCGGTCGAGGCGAACCAACATTGGGTGTTCTCCGATGGCGGATGGCGGCATGCAGGCGAGATTTCAACGTCAGGCAGACTCATAACGAGCATACGGGCCGTGACAGGAGATGACGGGCGTGTTTACGTTTTGTGGGGTGACGACGGCCCACTGAACTCATCTGCACACAATCAGCTACATCTGACCCGACTTGCCGATGGCATGTGGTCTGAATCGTGGGACATCACGGACGAAGGAGCGAGCCCATGGTCGTATTGGGGAGAAACGGACGCACTGGTTGAAGGCATTGATGATATGCACCTGTTCTGGACTGACTCCAGAGAGAGCCACGTCTTTCTGCTTGGGCTCGATCCGGTTGAGTTTCACAAGATCTACTACCGAGCAAGGCATGACGGGATCTGGGCAAACGCGCGAAGGGTGCAGCGCCGGGGCGCGTTCTCCGCAGGCATGCCTGGGGTCGCGCAGGATGGACAAGGGACCATACATCTGTTTTGGGCTGAGGAGCGGGCATACCTCTTCCGTAAGGGGATTAGAGATGTCTTTCACTCGGCGTTCGCGCGGGACAACTGGTCGAAGTCTGAGCGCCTCAGCGACAACCGCAACTATGATGATACGCCCGGGGCGATCACCTACCTCCAGGCCGCACGCGGGCCTCTGGGCGCCGTTTATGTTGCATGGACGGGATTGCGCTTCGCAGATCGATCCCGCCGGGAATCGGTGCTTGAGTTCAAATCACTCATGAACGGCCGCTGGTCTGAAGGGAGCGTGCTCTCGCATCGCAGCGGCAAGTTCGTGTGGGTGAAAGGCCAGAACAAGCTCGCGGGGGTCGTGATCCAGGAGTACCCGTCCAGTTCGATCCGCCTGGAGGAACGGAGCGGGTTCGCTCTCTACTACATGCCACTAACCGACAAGGGCTTCGGTGAGAAGGAGCTGATCGCGTCAGACACCGCGGAGGAGCTCTTCGACGCCGTCGTGGACGCGAAGGGGAATCAACATTGCGTGTTCATTCAACCCGGATCGGACAAGCGGATGCATCTCCTGCATCGTGTCTTGTATCTCCAGGGAGAGTGAATCTACAGGTATGCTGAATCGAACGTGCTCCCATCTCACCGGCTTCAGGTCCAGCACGAGTCGGTAGGGTCGAGACGGCGATCACGCGAATCCGATTCCTCCTCTGCGGATTCTCGATCTTCATCCGATACCCCAGCGTGGTGATTAACCCCAGCAGCAGCTTCAGCGGGCCGACGGACGAGTCGTCGTAGAGGTCCCTGCCGGCATGTGCCGCGAGCCTGCGTGTGGAGCGCTCCGCGCGGCAGACATCGTCGGCTTGACCTCGCAGGCCAGCGGCCTATGTTGCTCGACGGACGGGTTGACGAAGGCAGGCGTCAGCCCGAAGCTAAGAAGAAAGAGACAGAGCCGACTGGCCCCGCATACCAGGACGGCTGAGACACCGGCGCCCGCCGCACCAGGCGCCTGAAGGCTCCAGGCAGCGACGCCCCGCAAGACCTCCCGGATCCCCGCACCCGAGAGGACGACACCGAGCACATCCCGCGAATGGCCGGCCGACGTAGCGGCACCCGACTGTCCTCGGGCCGCGAGCGAACCGGCGCGCGATCTCGCGAGCACCTTTGTCGGGCAGCCGGCGCGGCCGGACGGGAAGAGGGGTTATCCGAATGTGGCGACTGAGCCGAAGAATCCTGGCGGTGATCCTGATCGCAGCTGCGATGTCTCCGATGCCGGCGATGGCCGCGTTGAACGGGACGCTCACGGTCAGATGGGACCCCAACACCACCGACCCCGACCTGGCGTCCTACCGTGTGTTCATCAGCACCGACGCCGGGGTCTTCGCTCTCCCCCCCGCCCAGGCCGCCACGGTCGCCACGACTCGGCTCGTGGACCGGACCATCCTCGAGACGGTCTTCACCGCGCTCGACCCGGCCCTCGTGTACTGGGTGGCGGTGACGAGCATCGACACCAGCTCGAACGAGAGCGCATTCTCCACCGTCGTCTCGGCCCGCCCCCGGGACATCACGCCGCCCACGGTCGCCGTCACCTCGCCGACGCCCGGGACCGTCGTCTCGGGCACCAGGACGGTGACCGCGAACGCGACCGACGACGTGGCCGTCGCCGGAGTGCAGTTCAAGCTCGATGGCGGCGACCTCGGCGCCGAGGACACGGTTTCCCCCTATTCCGTCTCCTGGAACACGACCGGCGCCGCCAACGGGACGCACACGCTGACCGCCGTGGCGCGTGACGCGGCCGGCAACTCGGCCACCTCGGCCGCCGTCAGCGTGACCGTCAGCAATCCCGACACCACGCCGCCGTCCGTCGCCATCACGGCCCCCGCCGCCGGCTCCACCGTGCAGGCGACGGTGAGCGTGACGGCGACCGCCACGGACAACGTGGGAGTCGTGGGGGTGACCTTCAAGGTCGACGGCGTCAACCTGGGCGCCGAGGACACGACCTTCCCCTATTCCATCTCCTGGGTCACGACCAGCGTCGCCAACGGCCCGCATACGCTCACCGCGGTGGCGCGCGATGCGGCCGGCAACTCGGCCACCTCGGCCGCCGTCAGCGTGACCGTCGGCAACCCCGACACCACGCCGCCGGTCGTCTCGATCACGGCCCCCGCCGCCGGCTCCACCGTGCAGGCGACGGTGAGCGTGACGGCGAACGCCTCGGACAACGTGGGAGTCGCGGGAGTGACCTTCAAGGTCGACGGCGTGAACGTGGGTGCCGAGGACACGACCTCCCCGTATTCCATCTCCTGGGTCACGACCAGCGTCGCCAACGGCCCGCACACCCTCACCGCGGTGGCGCGAGACGCGGCGGGCAACGCGACCACCTCGGCCGCCGTCAGCGTGACCGTCGGCAATCCCGATACCACGCCGCCGGTCGTCTCGATCACGGCGCCCGCCGCCGGCGCCATCGTGCTGCTGACGGTCACGGTGTCGGCCAACGCCTCGGACAACGTGGGAGTCGCGGGGGTCCAGCTCAAGCTGGACGGAGCCAACCTCGGCTCGGAGGACACCGGGGCCCCGTACTCCATCTCCTGGGATACGCTGGCCGCGGTCAATGGCTCGCACACTCTGACCGCGGTGGCGCGCGACGCGGCGGGCAACACGACCACCTCGGCGCCGATCACCGTCACCGTGAACAACGACAGGACGCCGCCGAGCCCGCCGACCAACGTGAGGGTCATTCCATGATGGGGAGAGCCTCGAGGGGTCGGCTGCCGGCCGAACCGCTCAGGCCCGTGTGGCGGCCATGAGGCGTAGCCTCTGATCCCGCGGCATACGCTCGATGGCGTAGCGCATGGTGGTCCGCGGCATGCGCGGGCGACAGGTCAGGAGGAAGGCCTCCAACCGGCGCGGGTCGGTCTTGCCCGCCTCGCGCAGGAGCCAGCCGACCGCCTTGTGAATCAGGTCCTCGCGGTCGCCGGCAAGGGTCTCGGCGGTCCCGTAGGCCAGCTCGAGATGCTCTCCGCGCCGCGCCATCGGGACGAGGCAGACGACCGAGGCGCGGCGCACCCACAGATTGCGCGATCGGGTCCATCGCGCCAGGCGTGGCATCAGGCCCGGGTGCCGGCGCAGCAGAGGAGTGATGACCCATGGCGCCAGCGCGTCCACCGCCGACCAGTTGTCGCAGAGGTCCCCGGACAGCCACCTCTCGACCTCGGAGAAGAGGCCCCGTTCGAACTCGCGGTGGAACCGCGAGAGGGTCAGGATCCCCAGCGTCTTGCTCTCGTTGAACCGGCTGGCCAGGCAGAGCCGGCAGAAGACGACCGCTTCCTTGACGTGCCATTGCTCCTTCACCTGCTGGAAGAGCCGTCGCTCGATCTCCCTCAGGCGGGGCGTCGTGATGCCATGGAAGCTGACCCGATCGCCCGGCTTGAAGAACGAGCGGCTGCTCGCGGCGGTCGCCGCGTTGCCCGCCCGGCCCATCGCGCGCGCGGCCTCGGCCGCGTGCGCCTTCGGCGTCAGGATCAAGCCGGGACCTCGGTGCCGGCGAAGATCTCGCGGTGGATCTCTCTCACGCGATTCGCGGCGTCCACGAGCACCACCGTGGGACGATGCCCGGCGATCTCCTCCGGACCGAGCGCGGCGTACGCGGCGATGATGATGCGGTGGCCGGGCCGCGCCAGGTGGGCGGCCGCGCCGTTGACGCAGACCACTCCGGAGCCGGCGCGTCCGGTGATCAGATAGGTCGAGAAGCGGCTGCCGTTGTCCGCGTTGTAGACGTCGACCCGTTCGTACGGGATCAGCCCGGCGGCGTCCATCAGGCTCTTATCCAGCGTGAGGCTTCCTTCGTACGCGACGTTCGTCTCCGTGACCGTGGCCCTGTGGACCTTGGCCCTGAGCATTTCTCTCAACATGATTTTGTCTCTGCCTCCTGGATCAGTCCTTCACCGCAACGATGACGTTGTCGATGAGGCGGGTCTGTCCGAGGCGCCCCGCCACGGCCAGGAGCGCCCGGCCGTGGATCGCCTCGCCTTGGACCGGTTTGAGGTCCGACAACTCCACCAGCTCCACGTACTCCGTCCTGAAGAGCGGCTCGCCCGCCAGCGCCGCACGGACCCGCTCCAACAGCGCTCGCGGCGAGCTCTCGCCCGACGCGGCGGCTTCGACCGCCCCCGACAGCGCTCGGTAGATCGCGGGCGCCGCCGCCCGCTCGGCCTCGGAGAGGTACTTGTTGCGGCTCGACATCGCCAGCCCGTCGGCCTCCCGCACGGTGGGGCAGATCTCGATCCGCGCGCTCATGTTCAGCTCGCGCGCCATCGTCTGGACGATGAGCGCCTGCTGGGCGTCCTTTTGTCCGAAGAAGGCCGCATCCGGCTCCACGATGTTGAGCAGCTTCGCCACCGCGGTGGTCACGCCGCGGAAGTGTGCAGGCCCGCGCCGCCCGGGCGCCCCGCACAGGGCCTCGGACAGCCCTTTGACGGCGACCCAGGTCCGATGGGCTTCGGCGCCCGCGGGATAGAGGTCGGAGACCTCCGGATGGAACACGACGTCGGCCTCGGCGCGCCGCAGCATGTCGAGATCCCGATGGAGATCCCGCGGATATCGATCGAAGTCCTCGCCCGGTCCGAACTGCGCCGGGTTGACGAAGATGCTGACCACCGTAAAGCTGCATTCTGACCGGGCGCGCCTCACGAGGCTCATGTGTCCCTCGTGCAGGTATCCCATCGTGGGCACGAATCCGACGCGCAGCCCCCGCGCGTGGGCCGAACGCGACCGCTCGCGCATCCGCGCCGGGGCGGCGATCACCTCGGGGTTCATCGCCCGCGCTCCCTCGCCTCCGGCTGGTCGATCTCCGCGAGCTGCTCCGCCAGATCGGGCGGGCACGGGTAGGTCTCGCGCTCCGCGGGATAGTTCCCCTGCTTCACGTCGCCGGCGAACTGGCGGGCGGCCTCGACGATCGCGGCGCTGACGTCGGCGTAGCGGCGCACGAAACGCGCCGGCGCCGTCTCGCCGAAGCCGATCAGGTCGTGGGTCACGAGGATCTGGCCATCGCAGTCGGGGCCGGCGCCGATCCCGATGGTGGGCAACGAGACGGCCCGCGTGACGAGACGCCCGACCTGTGCCGGCATCCCTTCGAGCACGATGCTGAAGACGCCCGCTTCTTCGAGCGCCCGGGCGTCGTCCAGGAGCGCCTCGACCTGCGTGAGGCTGCGCCCCTGCACGCGGTACCCCCCGATGGCGTTGACCGACTGAGGCGTCAGGCCGATGTGCCCCATCACCGGGATGTCGGCCGCCACCAGAGCCCTGATTGCATCGATGCGGGAGCGCCCACCCTCCACCTTGACGGCCTCGGCGCCGGCCTCCTGGATGAATCGCCCCGCGTTGCGCACAGCGTCGCCGGGGCCGGTGTGATACGTGAGGAAGGGCATGTCGGCGATGACCAGCGCCCGGGTCTTCGCCCGCGCCACCGCGGCCGTGTGGACGAGCATCACGTCGAGGGTGACCGGCAGCGTGGTGTCGTGGCCGAGGACGACCATGCCCAGCGAGTCGCCCACCAGCAGGATATCCACGCGCGCCTGATCCAGCGCGCGTGCGGTGGGGTAGTCATACGCGGTGAGAGCGACGAGGCGGTCGGCCGAGCCCTTGCGCGCCCGGATCGCCGGCACCGTCACCTTGTCCTGGATGGCCCTGCTCACTTGCCTCTCCTTTCTCCCCGCCCGGCGCGCGTGAGCGGCGCCGAGGTCGAGGGAAATGACGGCAGGTCAGTTCACGCCCGCTACCTCTTTGACATCGGGCGGTAGTACTGGACCCCCTTGCCCATGTTGCTGATCTGCGTCACCAGGTCTTCCAGATCCGACTCGTTCTCCACGAAATCGATGTCGGTCGTGTTGATGACCAGTAACGGCGTCTCCTTGTAGTGATAGAAGAAGTAATTATAGGCCTGAATGAGGTCCTCGAGGTACTTTTCCGAGATGTCGGCCTCATAATCCCGGCTGCGCTTGCGAATCCGCTCCACGAGGATTTCGGCCGTGCCCTGCAGGTAGATCACCAGGTCGGGGCGCGGGACCTTTTCGGACAGCAGCGCGTAGATCCTCTCGTAGATCATGAGCTCGGAGTCGTCGAGGTTCAAGTAGGCGAATATCTTGTCCTTGGCGAAAATGTAGTCGCAGAGAGTCACCTGCTGGAACAGGTCGGTCTGCGACAGGTCGCGCTGCTGGACGAAGCGGTTCAGGAGGAAGAAGAGCTGGGCCTGGAAGGCCGCCCCGGGCTTTTCACGGTAGAAGTCGCGCAGGAACGGGTTTTCGATCTGTTCCTTGATCTTGACGGCGTTGAAGCGGGTGGCCAGCAGCTCGACGAGGCTCGACTTGCCCACGCCGATGGGTCCCTCCACAGCGATGAACCGGGATTGCATGACGCGGGGATCTTACTGGAATCAGTGGGGCAGTTCAACGCGACGCGGGAGCCCGCGCCACGTCATTGACTGGGCGCCCAGGCCTCGGGTGGGGCGAAGAGCCTCACCCACGCCGCGTCGTCGCAGCGCGCGAGCAGCGCGGCGACCGTCTCGCCCAGGACCGGGTGCACCGCCCGCGGCGCGATCTCGGCCAGCGGCACCAGGACGAAGCGCCGCCGGTGCATACGGGGGTGAGGCACCTCCAGGTGGGGTGACAGCACGACCTGGTCCTCGAAGAGCAGCAGGTCGAGGTCGATCGGGCGGCGGCCCTGGTCGGGCCGATCTTTGGCGCGCCGGCGCCCCAGCATTCTCTCCACCGACAGGCAGGTCTCGAGCAGCGCCTCCGGGCTCATCCGGGTGGAGACTTCGGCCGCGCCATTGAGCAGGGGCCCCGAGCCAGGCAGCCCGACCGGCTCGGTCTCGTAGAGGGAGGAGGCAGCCACCAGATACACGCCGCTCTGCATCAGGAGATTCAGGGCGGCACGCATCGAGGCGCCGCGATCCCCATCGCGGGAGCCGAGCGCGAGAAATGCGCGGTGCATGCCGCCCTGCGTAGACATGAGGCTCCTGGAGCTAACCTGTTCCGTCAAGGGATCTTGCGTCGATTGGCCCTGCAACGCCGAGCCGCCGGCGTTTCCAGCCTAACTCCTTTCGGCTCATGACTTCCACCTCACCGGGCCGTTGAATCCTCCCGCCCAGGCCCGTATATTAGTCCTGCGCGACCAAAGGCAGGCTGTGTTGACGGGCCTCAGACCCGCTCCTTATACTGATCCTTCGCAGGGACCAGACCCCTCAACGCAACGACCTCCTCAACCCTTACACAGGTGACCAAATCTTGAAAACCACCTCGCGCACCAGGTCCACGGCGGCCAAGCCGGCGAAGAAGGCCGCGCCGCTCAAGAAGAAAGCGCCAGCGGCCCGGACGGCCACTCTCGACAAGGCGATCAAGGACTACGAGGAAGCCCTGAAGGTCATGGGCCGCAAGGACTACACCAGAGCAGGCCATCTGTTCGAGTCGATCATCAAGGAGTATCCCACCGAGCGGGAGGTCTGCGACCGCTCGCGCATCTATCTCAGCGTCTGCCGATCGCACGCTCCCGCCGCGTCCCAGAAGGCCAGAGGTCCCGAAGACCCGTACTACCTCGGCGTCATCGCCGCCAACGATGGACGCCTCGACGAGGCGGCGGAACTCTTCGAGAAGGTCCTGAGACAGAACGCACAGAGCAACCGGGCCCACTATGCGCTGGCCTCCGTCTGCGGCATGAAGGGAGACGCCGCCGGCGCGATCGATCACCTGCGCAAGGCGATCGAGCTGAGCCCCGCCAACAGGGTTCAGGCGCTCAACGATTCCGATTTCGATTCCCTGCGCGACAACGCCGAGTTCATGGCGCTGCTGGGCAAGACACCGGAGGGAGGCTTGTGAATTCCGCGCGCGGCCGTGGCCGCGCCAGAAGCCGGGAGCGGGGCCTGCGGGTCGTCTCTCTGGGAGGCGGCACGGGGATGGCCAGCGTCCTCGCAGGCCTCAAGCGCTACGTGGCTCCCACCCGGAAACGCCCGCGCATCGAGTCGCTCACGGCGGTCGTGGCGGTCAGCGATGACGGGGGGTCGTCGGGGAGGTTGCGCCAGGAGTTCCACGTCCTGCCACCAGGTGACATCCGCAACTGCATCGTGGCCCTCTCGGACCACACCGCGCTGCTGTCGCGCCTCTTCCAGTTCCGCTTCAACGGCAACGGCGATCTGGGCGGCCACTCGATGGGCAACCTCCTGCTGACGGCACTCACCACCGTGCAGGGCGATTTTCTCCAGGCGATCAAGGCCGCCAGCGACGTGCTCGCCATCAAAGGGACGATCTACCCCGCCACGACCCAGAACGTGCACCTGGTCGCCGACCTCTCCGATGGCACGCGCGTGACGGGGGAGTCGAACATCTCCCGTTCGAAGACGACGATCAGCATGGTCCGGCTCGAGCCGGCCGACTGCCGGCCGCTCCCCGAGACGCTCGCCGCGATCCGCGCCGCCGACGTCATCACGATCGGGCCCGGCTCGCTCTTCACGAGCATCGTGCCGAACCTGCTCGTGCCCGGGGTGGCCGAGGCGATGCGAGGCTCGCGCGCCGTGAAGATCTTCATCTGCAATGTCATGACCCAGCCAGGTGAGACCCCCGGCTTCACCGCGTCGGACCACCTGCGCCGGGTGACGGAGATCTGCGGCCCCGGGATCGTCGACGTCGCCCTCGTGAACTCGGCGCTGCCGTCCGCGGCCGCGCTGCGCCAGTACCACCGCGACGGTGCCGACCCGGTGCCGGTCGACCTGGCTCGCTTCCGCCGCATCGGGGTGGCAGTGCGCCGGCGGCGCGTCCTGTCCGAGTACGGAGCGGACGAGGATCCCCGCACGCGCAAGGTCCGCCACCACCCGGAGCGGCTTGCCCGGGAGATCCTGCTGCTGCATGGCTCCGATCCCAGGAGCCGCTGATGCCCCCCCGCGCCCCGGCGCGCCCTCTCGGTGCCCTGATCCTGGCCGCGGGCCAAGGCAAACGGATGAGGTCGGACCGGATCAAGCTGCTGCACGTGCTGGCCGGCGCTCCCATGGTCTGCCACGTCGCCCGCGCGGCCTTCGAGCTGAAGCCGGCTCTGGTCGCGGCCGTCGTGGGGACCCAGGCCGACGACGTCATCGCGGCCCTGACCGGCATCGGGCCTGCGGGCGGCATCCGGTTCGTCACGCAGGAGAGACAGCTCGGCACCGCGCACGCGGTCCTGCAGGCCGAGCCGCTCTGGAAGGGGGGCCGGCCCGGCAGGCGCGACCTGCTGATCCTCAACGGCGACGTGCCCCTCATCCGTCCGTCGACGCTTCGCGCCCTGTTGCGGCATCACCGGCGCACGGGGGCCTCGGCCACGGTCCTGACCACCATCGTGGCCGATCCGTCCGGCTACGGGCGGGTGGTGCGCGGCGCGAGTGGGGCTCTCGCCGGCGTCGTGGAGGACCGCGACGCGAGCGCCGCTCAAAAACATATCCGGGAGGTCAACGCGGGCCTCTACTGCGTCGACCCGGCGGTGGCCTTCGCGGCGCTCAGGAAGACGCGCCGGTCGAACGCCCAGGGCGAGTACTACCTTCCGGATCTCATACCGATCCTGCGCAGGCAGGGCCGGCGCGTGGAGGCCTATCTTCACGCCGAGACCGAGGAGGTGCTGGGCGTCAATGACCGCGCGGATCTGGCGCGGGCCGCGAAAGTCCTCTACAGTCGCCGGGCGGCCGAGCTGATGGAGTCGGGCGTCACGATCGTCGATCCGGGCTGCACCTACATCGACCCGGGCGTGGAGGTGGGCCACGACACCGTGATCCACCCGATGGCGAGGCTCGAGGGGAGCACCACGATCGGTTCGGGATGCACGATCGGCGCGTTCTCCCACATCGTGGATTCGACGCTCGCCGACGGAGTCATCGTGCGCGACCTGTGCGTCATCACGAAGTCGCGGATCGCCGGGGGCGTCTCGATCGGGCCGTTCGCGCACCTGAGGCCCGACACGGTGCTGGAGGAGGAGGTCCACATCGGCAACTTCGTCGAAGTGAAGAAATCGCGCCTCGGCCGGAGGTCCAAGGCCAACCACCTGACCTATCTGGGTGACGCCGAGATCGGCGAGCGATGCAACATCGGGGCCGGGACCATCACCTGCAACTACGACGGCGTCTCCAAACACGTGACCACGCTGGGCGACGAAGTCTTCATCGGCAGCGACACGCAGCTCGTGGCTCCGGTGACGGTGGGGCGGGGCGCCTACGTGGGCGCGGGCTCGACCATCACGAAGGATGTCCCCGAGCAGGCGCTGGCGCTGAGCCGGGCGCAGCAGCGGAACATCGAAGGGTGGGTCAAGCGAAAGCAGGAGAAGCGCGAGCGGGAATCGGGGAAAGAGGGGAAAGCCTGACATGTGCGGAATCGTCGGCTACATAGGCAACAAGCAGGTGGTTCCCGTACTGCTGGACGGGCTGAGGAGGCTGGAGTACCGCGGATACGACTCGGCCGGGCTGGCCGTGGTCGAGAACGGAGAGCTGAGGATCCGCCGCAGCGCGGGCAAGCTCCGTGATCTCGAGGAAGTGCTGCGACGAGATCCGCTCGACGGCCAGTTCGGCATCGGCCACACGCGCTGGGCGACCCACGGGCGCCCCACGGAGGAGAACGCGCATCCCCACCGCGACTGCAAGGGACGCATCGTCGTCGTGCACAACGGCACCATCGACAACTACGTCGAGCTCAAGACGCAGCTCATCGCCAAGGGGCACCGCTTCGTCACCGAGACGGACACCGAGGTGATCGCCCACATGCTCGAGGAGGAGCGGGGCGGCGACGGAGTGCCGCTGGAGGAGGCGTTGCGGCGGGTGATGCCGCGGCTCAAGGGGATCTTCGCGCTCGTGACGCTGACCTCCACCGAGTCGAAGAAGATCGTGGCCGCGCGCCAGGGGCCGCCGCTGGTGGTGGGTCTCGGCGACCAGGAGTACTTCGTCGCCTCCGACGTGCCGGCGCTGCTTCAGCACACGCGCGACATGTTCTTCCTCGACGACGGCGAGGTGGCGATCCTCACCGAGTCCGGCGTGCGGATCATCGACGCCGCCGCGCGCACGGTGTCCAAGGAGGTCCAGCGGATCACGTGGGACCCCATCATGGCGGAGAAGGCCGGTTTCAAACATTTCATGCTCAAGGAGATCTACGAGCAACCGCGCGGCATCCGCGACACGCTGATCGGGCGCTACTCGCTGGAGAAGGGCCGCATCTACCTCGACGAGATGGGGATGAGCGAGGAGGAGTTCAGCTCCTTCTCCAAGGTGAACCTCGTGGCGTGCGGCACCTCGTGGCACGCGGCGCTCGTGGGCAAGTTCCTCATCGAGAGGTTCGCTCGAGTGCCGGTGGAGGTCGACATCGGCTCGGAGTTCCGCTATCGCGACCCAATCATCGGGCCCGATGTCCTGACCGTGGTGATCTCCCAGTCGGGGGAGACGGCCGACACGCTGGCGGCCCAGCGCGAGGCGCGCGCCAAGGGTTCGCGGTCCCTCGCGATCGTCAACGCCGTGGGCAGCATGATGACGCGTGAGGCAGACGGGGTCATCTACACGCATGCCGGGCCCGAGATCGGCGTGGCCTCGACCAAGGCCTTCACGGCGCAGCTCGCTGCGCTGGATCTGCTTGCCCTCTACATGGCCCAGGCGCGCGGGACGATGACGGCGGAGCAGATCCGGGCCCACCTGGAGCACCTGCAGAGGATCCCGGCGCAGATCGAGGCGATACTCACGAAGGACCCCGACCTCGAGGACCTCGCCAGGAGGTACACGAGCGTCAACGACTTCCTGTTCCTGGGTCGCGGCGTGAACTACCCCATTGCCCTGGAGGGGGCGCTCAAGCTCAAGGAGATCTCCTATATCCACGCCGAGGGATACCCCGCCGGCGAGATGAAGCACGGACCCATCGCGCTGATCGACGAGCGGATGCCGGTGGTCGCGCTGGTGAGCGACGACGGAGTCTCCGAGAAGATGCTCGTCAACATCGAGGAGGCGAAGGCCCGCGGCGGGATCATCATCGCCATCGCCATGGAGCGGGAGACGGGCAAACCCTCGGCCATCGAGAAGGCCGACGAGGCCTTCCACGTCCCCCACACGATCGACGTGCTCGCGCCGATGCTGCTCGTCGTGCCGCTGCAGCTGCTCGCGTACCACATCGCGCTGCGGCGCGGCTGCGACGTGGATCAGCCGCGCAACCTCGCCAAGAGCGTGACGGTGGAGTAGGTACCGGCCGGGGCGCCGGCTTCCTCTCCGGCCTCCCGGTGATCTATCTTCCCTCATGACATCACCTCTGGTGGAGCGGATTGAGGCGAGGCTCAACCCCGACCAGCTCGAGGCGGTGAAGGCCACCGAAGGGCCGGTCCTGATCATCGCCGGAGCGGGTTCCGGAAAGACCCGCGTGCTCACCTACCGGATCGCCTGGCTGATCCGCGCTCTGGGCGTCAGCCCGGAGGAGATCGTCGCCGTCACCTTCACCAACAAGGCCGCCGGCGAGATGAAGGAGCGGATCGTCGACCTGCTCGACGGCGACCCGGGCGGGATCCGGATGGGGACCTTCCACTCGCTCTGCCTGAGGATCCTCAGGAGCGAGGCGGGACGACTGGGGTACAAACCGGGTTTCCTCGTCTTCGATACCGCGGACCAGACCGCGGTCATGAAGGAGGTGGTCGAGGAGCTGAACCTCGACACGGAGAGGTTCCCGGCGCGCCAGCTCCTGCACCGGATCAGCGCCGTGCGCAACCGGAACGTGACCCCCGACGAGATCGAGGCGCAGCTGGGGGCCCGCGCGGGCCACGTGACGCTCGCCCAGGTCCACGAGGTGTACGCGCGGCGTCTGCGCGACGCCGGCGCCATGGACTTCGATGACCTGATCCTCAGGACGCTCCAGCTCTTCCGCGAGCACCCGGAGGTCGAGGCCCGCCTTCGCGAGCGCACCCGTTACGTCCTGGTGGACGAGTATCAGGACACCAACCGCTCCCAGTACGTCCTGGTCAACGCGCTGGCCGCGGGCACGCGCAATCTCTGCGTGGTGGGGGATGACGCGCAGTCGATCTACCGCTTCCGCGGAGCCGACATCGGCAACATCCTGCGCTTCACCGAAGACTACTCCGACGCCCGCACGATCAAGCTGACTCGAAACTACCGCTCGACCGGAAGGATCCTGAAGGCCGCCGGAAGCGTGATCGTACGCAACAAGGCCGGCATCCAGAAGGAGCTCTGGACCGAGAACCCCCAGGGAGAGAGGATCGCGTGGCTGCAGGCGGAGACCGATCGCGACGAGGCCGCCTTCGTGGTCGACCAGATCCGCGCGCTGGGCCAGGGCGCCGGCGGCATCGACCTTCCCGACATCGCGGTGCTCTACCGCACCAACGCCCAGTCGCGTCTCATCGAGGAGGCGCTGGTGAAGGCGGGGCTCCCATATCGCATCTACGGCTCCACGCGCTTTTACGAGCGCAGGGAGATCAAGGACCTGATGGCCTACCTGCGCCTTGCGATGAACCCATCCGACAACGTGTCGCTCAAGCGTGTCCTCAACGTCCCGCCGCGCGGCATCGGCAAGGTGACGCTCGCCGCGCTGGAGGAGGCGGCGCGCGCCGAAGGCATCAGCCTCCATGCCTCGGTGGAGAAGGCGGCGGCCGACCCCGCGTCGTCGCGCTCCACGCGCGCGCTCAAAGGGCTGGTCGACCTGCTGGCTGACCTGAGACGGCGGGCGGAAGGTGGCGAGCCAGCCTCCGCGCTCATCAAGGATCTGGTGACCCGGCTCGAGTACACGGATCACCTGCGCAAGTCCGAGCCGGGGGATGTCGAGTCGCGTATCGAGAACATCGAGCAGCTGGTGGCGGCGGCCCAGGAAAAGGAGGCGGCCGCCGGGGCCGATCTCCAGGATTTCCTGGACGGCGCGGCGCTGGTCTCCGAGGTCGAGTCGGTGCAGGGGGACACCGGCGTCAGCCTCATGACCCTTCACTGCGCGAAGGGGCTGGAGTTCCGCGCCGTCTTCATGGTGGGGATGGAGGAGAACCTCTTCCCGCACGTGCGCTCGATGGAGAGCCCGGAGCCCGAGGAGCTGGAGGAGGAACGCCGGCTCTGCTACGTGGGGATGACCCGCGCCAGGGAGAGGCTCGTCATGAGCTGCGCGCGGCAGAGACGGGGCTTCGGCGACTGGGTCCATAACGAGCCCTCGCGCTTCGTCGGCGAGATCGGGTCGGGACTGCTGCACGATCTGACGCCCGACTGGGTCGCGTCATCCGGGAGCGGGCGGCCGGGAGAAGGAACCTGGGATGGCCCGGCGTGGAGCAGGACGTGGAACGGCGGTGGAGGAGCCGGCGCCGCGCGACGCCCGGCGCGGTCCGACTCCCGCGAACCGGTCGCGCTGGGCGACGAGGACATCAGCGTCCCTTCGGACGATGAGGGCGAGGCCGGATCCACGCTGACAGTCGGGATGAAGGTCTATCACCTCAAGTTCGGCTACGGCGAGGTCGAGCACATCGAAGGCTCGGGCGAGAAACAGAAGGCGACGGTGCGCTTCTCTGCCTGGGGGAGGATGAAGCTGATGACCAGGTTCGCCAAGCTCCAGGTGAGCAGGTGAGCGCGGCGCCGGACCTCGATCTCTCGGTCATCATCCCGTGCCTCAACGAGGAAGCCACGGTCGGCGTCTGCGCGGCAAAGGCCGCCTCCGCCATCGGGGCGCTGGGTCTTCGCGGCGAGGTGATCGTCGTGGACAACGGATCGACCGATCGGTCGGCGGCGGTCGCGACGGCGGCGGGCGCTCGCGTGGTGTCCGAGCCGCGCCGGGGATACGGGCAGGCCTATCTGGCTGGATTCGCGGCGGCGCGCGGGAAGTACCTCATCATCGGGGACGCCGACGACACCTACGACTTCTCGGACCTCTCGGGCTTCGTCGCGCCTCTTCGCGATGGATACGACCTGGTGATGGGCACCCGCCTGAAGGGGTGGATCGCTCCGGGGGCGATGCCGTGGCACCACCGCTGGATCGGCGTGCCGATCCTGTCGTGGATCCTCAACCTGTTCTTCAAGTCGCGCGTCTCGGACGCCCACTGCGGCCAGCGGGCGCTGACGGCCGAGGCGGCGCGCTCGCTCAAGCTGCGAGCCACCGGCATGGAGTTCGCCTCCGAGATGATCATCAAGGCGGCGCGGCGGCGTCTACGGATCGCCGAGATCCCCATCACGCTGCACAGAGGGGGACGCCCCGGACGGCCCCACCTGCGATCGTTTCGCGATGGATGGCGCCACCTCAAGATGATGTTCATGCTGAGCCCCACGCACCTTTTCCTGGTGCCCGGCGCCGGGATGCTGGCGGCCGGAGTGACCCTGGTGGCGGCGATGGCCTTCGGCCCCTTCACGGTGCAAGGAGTACTGGTCGACTACCACTGGATGATCCTCGGCTCGCTCCTGACGGTGCTGGGGTTCAACATCCTCAACATCGGCTTCTTCGCCCGCATCTTCGCGCTGACCGAAGGATTCGAAGAGGAGGACCCGCTGTTGTCGAGGATGTTCTCCTGGTTCAACCTGGAGCGTGGCCTGATGGCGGGGGCGGCCCTGACCCTGGCCGGGCTCGGGATCAACCTCAAGATCCTCGTCGACTGGATCCGGTTGGGCTACTCGTTCGGCGGGGAGGTGCGGATCAGACCGGCGCTCGTCGCGCTGACGCTGATGGTGATCGGGGTGCAGGTCTTCTTCTCGTCGTTCTTCTACAGCATTCTCGGGACGGGCCGGAGGCCTCCGGGGTGAGGGGGCGCGGCCTCTTCTGGACCGTGACGGTCGTCGCACTGGCCGCACGGGCCGCGCACCTTCTCTTCATCTGGGACCATCCCTTCCGCGACTTCTGGACCGTCTGGAACAACTCCGACATGCACCAGTACGTCGCGTGGGGGAGGCATCTCGCCGGAGGGGATTGGCTCGATGCCGACACCTTCCGCCCCTGGTTTACCTGGCAGGAGGGGATCGCGCCCCCCGAGGTCTGGAACGCGTGGTTCGGCGCGCACGTGTACTACCAACCGCCGGTCTACCCGTACCTGCTGGCCGTCTTCATCAACCTGACGGGGGGCGTGGACCTCTTCCGCGCATGCCAGATCGTGCTGGGGGCGGTCAACTGCGGGTTGATCGCGTTGCTGGGCGGGAGGCTCTTCGGGCGGACGGAAGGATGGATCGCGGGGCTGGCTGCCGCACTGTATGCTCCATTCATCCTCTACGACGCGGAATTCCTGCGCGGCACGGTCGTGATGACCACGCAGCTCGCCCTGCTGCTGGCGCTTGCGGCGCGGCGGGCGGCGTGGGCCGGCGTCGCCCTGGGTCTGTCGTACCTGGCCGAGCCGTCGATTCTGCTGTTCGCGCCGCCGGCGTCCCTGTGGCTCTGGTGGCGTTCACGCTGGCGCCCGGCCCTGATCTTCGTGTCGTGCGCGGCGCTGTCGCTGCTTCCCCTGGTGGCGCGCAACGCACTGGTGGGCGCGCCGCTGCTTTCCAGCACGACGCGCGGCCCGCTCGCCTTCGTGATGGGCAATGCTCCCGACGCGCAGCCGGCCGGCGCCCTCATCCCGGACTCGACCGGCGCCATCCTGCGTCGCTCCGGCTACTCGATGATGGGGACGATCACGGAGACGCTCCGTCTGTACGATGGGCGCTACGGGGCGCTCGCGGCCAAGCAGTGGGAGAAGCTCCGCGCCCTCTGGGGCTCCTTCGAGGTGCCCGACAACCCCAGCTTCTACTACGCCGCGCGGATCTCACCGGCGGTCCGCTTCGGCCTGCGCTTCCTTCCGGTGGCGGCCCTGGGTCTCGTGGGGCTGGGGTTCGCGCTCCCCGGCATCGCGCGTGAGCCGGGGCGCCTGCTGCTCGTCCTCTTTCTGCTGTCGTTCCACGCGCTCTTCCTGCTGGCGCACGTGGTCTCGAGGTACCGGCAAGCGATGGTGATGGCCTTGCTGATCTTCGGAGCCCATGCCGTCGCGCGAGCAATCGAGCGCGACGCGGGGACCGTCAGGAGGCTCGCGGTGCCGGCCGCGGCGGCGCTCGTGGCGCTGATCCTGCCGTGGAGCCCGCCCGCGGGATACGGGTACCTGCGCGCCGCGGAGTACATCGTGGCCTCCGACCTGTACGTCGAGAGAGGGCGGCCCGACCAGGGGATCGTGGAGCTGAGATCCCTGATCGAGCAGGGGCGCGGCGACCCCGGCGTTCAGGCGGCCGGTTCGGTGGTCCACTACAAGCTCGGGAGGATGCTGGCGGCGACGGGGAATCACGCGGAGGCGGCCGCCTCCTTCCGCGAGGCGCTCGCGATGGACCCGACCTACGGCGAGGCGGCCGAGGCGCTCGAGGCATCCGAGGCGGCGCTGCGCAGGCAGGGAAAGACGCCGTGACCGATCCAGAGGAGCCCGGCCTTCGCGCGCGGCAGGATCGCGAACGGGAGTTCCACGACCGGTGGGCGGGAGAGGTGGACCTCGGCGGGCTCGATCCGCGCCGTCTCGCCTCATGCCCCACCACGCCCGAGACCACCTGGGCGCTCGGCTCACTGGGCGAGATCCGGGGACGGCGCGTGCTGGATCTCGGATGCGGCTACGGCGAGACGGCGTCGTGGCTGGCGCTGCAGGGGGCGCTCGTCGAGGCCGTCGACATCTCGCCGGGAATGGTCGAAGTCTCGCGGCGGCTGGCCGAGCGGGAGGGTCTGGCCGACAGGATCACGTTCCGGGTGGCGCCGGGAGAGTCTCTACCCTTCGCCGACGGGGCGTTCGAGGCCGCCTTCGGCCACGATGTGCTGCATCATCTTGACCTGGACCGCGCCCGCGACGAGCTGTTGCGGGTGCTGAGGCCCGGCGGGCGCGCGGTCTTCGCCGAGCCGCTCGGGCACAACCCGATCATCAACCTGTTTCGCAACCTCTCGCCCGAGACCCGCACCCCCGACGAGGTCCCCCTGCGCTTTCGCGACTTCAAGCGCCTGGCTCGTGGCTTCCGCTCGTTTCGACACCGCGAGTTCCAGCTCTCGACGCTGTCACTTTTCCTCTGGTTCTACTTCATCGAGCGCGCCGACCCGAACAAGGAACGCTACTGGAAGAAGATCGTCGTCGAGGCGGACCGCTACCGCTCCGCGTTTTCCGTGCTGAACGCCCTCGACCGATCCCTGCTGGCGATCTGCCCCCCCGCCGGCCGCCTCTGCCGGATGACGGTGGTGGTGCTGGAGCGATGAAACCGGGCCTGCACTGGTGGACCGGCCGGGCATTCGTGTAAGATCGGGGGCGTGACCCGCCGGCCGGCCCGCGGCGTGGGTCGGGGAACGTCGATTGTTCGATTCGTGGTCGGTCGCGACCGGGAGGCAGGGGTACCCATGGCGGATCTCAAGACCAAACGCACCGATGCGAGCGTGGATGACTTCCTGAAGGGAATCGCCGACGATACCCGCCGTCAGGATTGCCGGACCCTGCTCCGGATCATGAAGCAGACCACCGGAGCCGAGCCCGAGATGTGGGGCCCCTCGATCGTCGGATTCGGCAGCTGCCACTACAGATACGCCAGCGGCCGGGAGGGGGACTGGCCCCTGACGGGCTTCGCGCCCCGCAAGCAGGACCTGACCCTCTACCTCACGGTGGGCTTCGACCGATACAGGTCAATCCTTGCCAGGCTGGGCAAGCACAAGACCGGCAAAGCGTGCCTCTACATCAAACGGCTCGCCGACGTCGACATGACGGCGCTCCAGGAGCTCATCACCGCGGCGGTGAAGCACAAGAAGGAGACGCGGGGACAGGGCGCGTGAGCCGGAAGCGCTGGCGGCGCATCGTCATCTCGGGCGGTCTGTTCATCTGCATCGCCGGGAGCGCGGCGGGTCGGGAGAGTCCATCGATCGCGCGGTTGTCCTGGCTGGCCGGATGCTGGGAGCGCACCGGCGACGGGCGACACGTCGAGGAGCAGTGGATGGCGCCGCGCGGAGGGACCATGCTCGGGATGGGCCGCACGGTCACCGGCGGCTCGACGAGCGAGCACGAGCAGATGCAGATCCGGGAGGAGGGCGGGCGCCTCATATTCACCGCGAAGCCGTCGGGGCAGGCGGAGGCCTCCTTCGTCTCGCTCGAGGTGGCGGATTCCTCGGTGGTGTTCGAGAACAAAGCCCATGACTTCCCCCAGCGGATCATCTACCGGCTGCAGCCTGACGGGTCGCTTCTTGCGCGGATCGAAGGGGAGCGGGGGGGCAAGCAGCAGGGAGTGGACTTTTCGATGAGCCGAGCCGTCTGCGGCGGGGCTTCCGGCCGCTGAACCGCCCGCGCCACGCTGAGGAGAGTTCCCGCGGAGGATGAAGGGCCCGGCGCCCCCATCACGCGGGAGCGCCGGGCCCCATGCTCAGACTAACCGGCCGGTCTTCAGCTCTGACCGCGCAGCGAGATGAGCACCCGCTGCTGCTTGAAGATCTCCGGATCGTTGATGACGAGAGTGGCGTTGCCGCCGTCGTCGGCCACCTGCACGGTGTAGTCACGTCCCTCCTGATAGACCCCAGGAAGGACTTCCAGCCCGCTGATTGACTTCAGACCGTAGGTCGCCGGGGTGAAGGTGATGCTGCGGGCCTGCCTGAGGTCCACAGCGTCGTCGAAGGCCACGCCCTTCACGTCCTTGACGTTCTTGAGGAACCGGCTCAGCACGCCCTGGTCGGCCAGCACCTTGGCCGAATCGGCGTGATAGAAGAGCGAGTTCTGCTTGAACTCCAGGTCTGATTCGAACCGGTCGCCCCGCGCCTGGAGCTGGTTGTTACGCCCCTCCAGGTCGGCGACGTTGACCTCCAGCGTCGAGCGCCGATCCTCCAGCGTCGTGACATCCACCTCGAGACGCGCGATGTCCTGCTCGAGCGTGTTCTTGGTCTGTTCGAGCGCCTGTGACTTCGCCACGGCCGCGTCACGCTCGCCAATCAGCTTGCGCTTGAGGGCCCGTTTGACCGCCAGCGGAGTCTGACCGGCATCACCCTGCGTGACGTAGGTCTTGAAGGTGCCCTTCTCCTTGTCGTAGTTGTACCAGACCTTGAAGCCGGGGACGAGATCCTCGCTCAGGTCGATCTGGTTGAGCAGCTCCTTGCTCTGCTCCTCGGTGACCCCTTGGGCGGACAGGAAGTCATGGGCCAGCTTGTAGTGGGTGTCCCCCCTCTTCGCGATGATGAACTTGTCGGGGAGCTGCTGCTCGAGACGCAGCACGCGGTCCTGGAGGTCCTGCACCGTCTTGCGGTCGTCGATGATCCTCGAGAGCAGGTTCCTGTAGGTGGGGCTCTTTTCCTCCTGCAGGAGCTGATCGAGCACGTCGCGCTGCTCGGGGCTCAGGTCCGAGTAGAAGATCTCGCTGAACTGGAGCTTTTTCTCGTTGGGCCCCCGCGAGGCGTTGAAGGCCTCGATCCGCTTCATCATGTCGTCGCTGACGCGGTCGACCTTTTCCTTCTCGGTCTGCAGCTCGGCCATCAACTCCTCGGGACTGGACGGGACCGGGCCCGTCAGCCCCTTCTCGAGGGAGCCTTTGCCGCAGGCCGCGGAGCCGGCGACGGCGAGGAGCGCGCAAATAATGAGCGCGCTGGCGCCGAAGGCTCCCAAAGCCTTCGTGATAAACGGTTTCATGGTTCACGACCTCCGCTGCCTGGAAGGGCCCGCACCCCCCTGGCCGCCTGTCCACCGCACGTGGAATATAGCACAAGGGCTGGAGATTGCAGGCTGGAGGGAAGGGATTGCCACATCAAGGAGCCGTCTTCGGATCCCCATGCGTTTCTTCCAGATAGGCGATGATGTCGTCGGCCTCGGTCACGATCATCCCGTTCACTGGATCGACCAGGGCGGGCACCTCGGTCTGCCCGGTGGCCAGCTTCAGACGGGTGCGGCGCTCCGGGTCGGCTCCGACCTGTCGCGTGACGAAATCGAGCATCATCTCGGACAACTTCTGCCTGACCTTCGCGCAATCGGGAGACCCTTCGTGCTGGAACAGCTCAAGCATGGTCACCGCCGAGGCTCGCCAGCGCTGAGCGGGCCGCCCTGATTGTGGCGTCAACGTCGGCGGCCGAGTGGGCGGCGGAAAGGAAGAGCGCCTCGTACTGTGAGGGGGGCAGACTGATCCCGGAAGAAAGCATCGACCGGAAGAACGCCGCGTACCGGGCGGTGTCGGACCTGCCGGCGGAAGCGAAGTCGGTCACGGGTCCGCCCGTGAAGAACGCCGTCATCATCGAACCGACGCGATTGACCACGACGGCAATCCCCGCCTCGTGCGCCGCGCCAGCGAGCCCTTCCTCGAGCCGCGCCGAGATCCTCTCCAGATCCTCGTAAAAGCCCGGCCGGCGAAGCTCTTTGACCGTCTCGATCCCCGCGGCCATCGCGAGGGGATTTCCCGACAACGTGCCCGCCTGGTAGATCGGCCCCTCGGGCGCGACCCTGCGCATCAGGTCGGCCCGCCCGCCGTAAGCCCCCACCGGAAGTCCACCGCCGATCACCTTGCCCAGCGTCGTGATGTCGGCCGCCACCCCGTAGCGCTCCTGCGCCCCTCCCAGCGCGACGCGGAACCCCGTCATCACCTCGTCGAGGATCAGTAAGATACCCCGGCGCTTCGTGAGATTCCGCGCCGCGGCGAGATACCCGGGGGCCGGCGCCACGACCCCCATGTTGCCCGCCACCGGCTCGAGGATCAGGCATGCGATCTCGTCTCCCCGTTCCGAGAAGAGCCGCTCGAGAGCACCCGCGTCGTTGAAGGGAACCGTGAGCGTCTGCCTCGCCACCGCCTCGGGCACTCCGGGGCTCCCCGGGATCCCCAGCGTCGCCACGCCCGACCCGGCCTTGACGAGGAGCGCGTCGACGTGGCCGTGGTAGCACCCCTCGGCCTTGACGATGAGGTCCCGCCCGGTGGCCCCTCGAGCGAGCCTCAGCGCGGACAGGGTCGCCTCGGTCCCGGAGTTGACCATCCGGACCATCTCGATCGACGGGAAGCACTGCGTCACCAGGGAGGCCAGCTCCACCTCATAGGCCGTGGGAGCACCGAAGGAGGTCCCCTCGCGCACGACGCGCTCGAGCGCCGCGACCACCGGCCCGTGCGCGTGACCCAGGATGAGCGGGCCCCACGAGCCGAGGTAGTCGATGTACTCGTTGCCGTCGACGTCCCACGAACGCGAGCCTTTGCCGCGCGCCATGAAGACCGGCGAACCGCCGACCGCGGTGAAGGCCCGCACCGGGGAGTTGACCCCCCCGGGCATCAGAAGCCGCGCCCGCTCCATCAGCTCGTCCGAGAGGGTCCGCCTCCGGACGGCGGTGACGCGGGACGGCCCGCGCGAAGGGGGCATCATGAGATCCGTGTCGCCTCGCGCGCGTAGTAGGTGAGGATGATGTCGGCGCCGGCGCGCCGGATCGACGTGAGCGATTCCGCGACCGCCCGCTCGCGATCGATCAACCCGGCCCGCGCCGCCGCCTCGATCATCGCGTACTCCCCGCTGACCTGGAACGCCGCCATGGGGGCGTCGAACCTCTCCCGCGCCATCCGGATGATGTCCAGGCAGGGCATCGCCGGCTTCACCATCACGATGTCGGCGCCCTCCTCCAGGTCGAGGGCGATCTCCCGCATCGCTTCGCGCGAGTTGCCGGGATCCATCTGATAGCCGCGCCGGTCACCCGTCCGGGGAGCCGACCCGGCCGCCTCGCGGAAGGGACCGTAGAAAACCGACGCGTACTTGGCGGCGTACGACATGATGGGCGCGTGCGGGAAGCCAGCCGCGTCGAGCGCCGAGCGGATCGCCGCCACCCTCCCGTCCATCATGTCCGATGGGGCCACGATGTCGGCCCCGGCGCGAATCAGCGAGACCGCCGCACGTCCGAGCAGCTCGAGCGTCGGGTCGTTGGCCACCTCCCCGCCCGACGGCTCCAGCACTCCGCAGTGTCCGTGGTCGGTGTACTCGCACAGGCAGACATCCGCCACGCGCAGCAACCCAGGGACCTTTTCCCTGAGCGCCCGCATGGCCTGCTGCGCGATCCCGTCGTCGCTGTAGGCGCCCGAACCAGCGGCGTCCTTGGTCTGGGGGATCCCGAAGAGGATGACCCCCTGCACTCCTTCGTCGAAGGCCGCCGCGGCCTCCTTCACGAGAGAGTCGATCGAGTGGTGGAAGATCCCGGGCAGCGAGAGGATCTCCCTCCGGATCCCGGTACCCGGAACGACGAAGCAGGGGAGGATGTATCGCGCGCCCGAGGGGGATGCCTCGCGGACGAGCCGCCTGAGCGCCTCGCCGCGTCTCAGACGACGAGGGCGGGACGAGGGATAGCTCGCCATCTCACTCGTCCTCCTCGAAGAAGAAGTAGTCGGCGCAGTACGGACCGCAGAAGAGACGGCCGCCGCGGTTGAAGCGGCACGTCTCGCACACGGGCTTGTGGCAGATGGGACACTTCATGAGGAGGATCTTCTCTCCGGTAGCGGCGCACTTCGAGCAGGCTTTCTCGTCCACCGTTCCCTCGCAGGTAGGACTTCGGTGAGAACGCGAATCGTCACCGCGGCGCGCGGTCGAGCAGAGTATAACACCCGCCCGCCTTGACTCCCGCTGTAACCTGGCCTAGTCTAAAGACTTAAAAATTTCCCCGGGTGGCGGAGTAGCTCAGGTGGTTAGAGCACGCGGCTCATATCCGCGGTGTCGGGGGTTCAAGTCCCTCCTCCGCTACCAGTGGCCCCGCCCGCATTCGTGCCTCTCATGATCCTCGGCGTCTTCCGCCGGACGGTGAGGGCCCATGCCCTGGTCGCGCCCGGCGACCGCGTGCTGGCCGCCGTCTCCGGCGGCGGCGATTCCGTCGCGCTGCTCCGGCTTCTCGTCCTCATGGCGCGGGAGATCCCGCTGACGGTCATCGTCGCGCACGTGAACCATCGGCTTCGCGGTGAGGCTTCGGACGAGGACCAGCGCTTCGTGGAGGAACTGTCGTCCCGGCTCGACCTGGAGCTCCGCGTGCTCCTGCCCGACGATGCGGCGAGGAGAAGGATGGAGGCGGGCGGCGAGGAAGCGCTGCGCTCGGTGCGCCACGCGCTGCTGAAAGAGGCCGCGCGCGAGACCCGTTGCTCGAGGATCGCGCTGGCCCACACGCTCGACGATCAGGCCGAGACCTTCCTGATGCGCCTGATCCGGGGAGCCGGGCGCCGGGGCCTTTCCGCCATGGCTCCGGCCGGGCCCGGCCCCCTGATCCGTCCCATGCTGGGGATCACCGGCCGGCAGGCGCGGTCCTTCCTGGCGGGGCTCGGCCAGGGATTCCGCCAGGACGAGACGAACCTCTCCGAGAGGTACCTCAGAAACCGCGTGCGGGCGAAGGTCCTTCCGTTGTTGGCCGGGCTGAACCCTTCCATCGTGAGGACGCTGGCGAGGACCTCCGGGCTTCTTGCCGAGGAGGACCGGTACCTGGACGCCATGGCGTCGCAATGGGTGGAGCGTCAGGCGATCGCGGGCCCGCGGATCGCCCTGCCCGCGCGGGGGGCGGAAGGAGTCAGCGCCCTGCCGATCGCGCTGGCCCGCCGGGTCGTGCGGCTGGCGATCGAGAGAGCGGGGGGGGACCCGCGCGGGGCGAGCCACGCGGTGGTCGAGGCGGTCCTGCGCCTGGCGGCGCGCGGCGCGGCCGGGGACCCCGTGCCCCTTGCGGGAGGGATGATGGCCCTGCTCGATGGGCCCGACCTGGTTGTGGCGGGCAGGGAGGGAGACGCCGGCCCGGCCCGCGCACGGACGGCCCGCCGGGCCGCCCGCTTCAGCATGACGCTGACGATCCCGGGCCGGGTCGCGGACGACAGCCTCGGCGGGGAGCTGGAGGCGACGGTCATTCCCTGCGGCCAGGTCGAGGTGGAGCGGAGCCGTGGGGACCGCGTCTGCCTCGACGCCGCCCTCATCGGGCGGACCGCCGTGGTCCGCAATCGTCTCCCAGGTGACACTTTTCACCCACTCGGGGGGCCGGGACGCCGTAAGCTCAGCGACTTTCTGATCGATCGGAAGGTGCCAAGAAATAAACGGGACCGCATCCCCCTGGTCGTGGGCCCCGTAGGTATCGCATGGGTCGTGGGAGAGCGGATCGGGCATCCCTACAGGCTGACCGACTCCACCCGGTCGGTGGCGGTTTTGAGCTATCACCCCAGGGTGGACCCGGGGTAACCATAACGTATATAGTTACCCAGTCTCCCCGCTGAAGACTGGCGGCAGATCCGGCACCCCTTTCGGCGCCGGAACCGCAAAGTCACCCACGTAGGCTCCACCGCTCACGAGATCGGCGGGGGCGATCGTTCTGAGGGCCCTCGTGAGCGATCCGGTCGCCCGGGCCGGGCCCGGGCGGCGAGTGAGCGCGGAGCCGAGCACGCGGCGGGCGCGCGCGCAGGCGTGCCCGAAGAATGATTGCCCCCGCCGGCAGGACGAGGGAAGGAGTAACGACGTGAGCGCCAGCTTCAGAGCGGCCATGTTCTGGGTCGTAGCCCTCCTGGCCGTCGTCCTGCTCTATTCCTTCTTCAAGGCGACCAGCCTTCAGCAGGAGGACCTCACCTACAGCCAGTTCATCAAGAAGGTCGAGGACGGCGCCGTCGCCAAGGTCGTCATTACGGGCAAGGAGACCCTGACGATCGAGGGCGAGTATCGCGCCGACTCGGGCCCCGGCAAGGGGTTCCGCACCACCGCTCTGAACGACGAGAAGCTCGTCAGCATGCTGCGCAGCGCCGGCGTGGACATCACGGTGAAGGAGGCGCGCGAGAGCACCTATCTGCTGACGCTTGTGACCTGGGCCCCCATTCTGCTCGTGGTGGGCGTCTGGATCTTCTTCATGCGGCAGATGCAGTCGGGGGGCAACAAGGCGCTCTCCTTCGGCAAGAGCAAGGCGAAGCTCTCCTCCAGCCAGGGCAAGAAGGTCACCTTCAAGGACGTGGCCGGAGTCGAGGAAGCCAAGGAGGAGCTCCAGGAGATCATCGAGTTTCTCAAGGAGCCCCAGAGATTCCAGAAGCTGGGCGGCCGCATCCCCAAGGGGGTGCTCCTGATGGGCCCGCCCGGCACGGGCAAGACGCTCCTGGCGCGCGCCATCGCGGGCGAGGCGAACGTTCCCTTCTTCTCCATCTCGGGCTCCGACTTCGTGGAGATGTTCGTCGGCGTGGGCGCCTCGCGCGTGAGGGACCTCTTCGAGCAGGGCAAGAAGAACGCCCCGTGCCTGATCTTCATCGACGAGATCGACGCGGTGGGTCGCCACCGCGGCGCCGGGCTGGGTGGAGGCCACGACGAGCGCGAGCAGACTCTCAACCAGCTCCTCGTCGAGATGGACGGCTTTGAATCCAACGAGGGCGTGATCCTGATCGCCGCCACGAACCGCCCCGACGTGCTCGACCCGGCGCTGCTGCGCCCGGGCCGCTTCGATCGCCGCGTGGTGGTTGGCCGGCCCGACGTGCGCGGCCGCGAGGAGATCCTGCGCGTGCACACCCGCAAGACCCCCATGGCCGACGACGTGGACGTGGCCGTGCTGGCCCGGGGAACCCCCGGCTTCTCCGGCGCCGACCTGGCGAACCTCGTCAACGAGGCGGCGCTGGCGGCGGCGCGGCTCGGCAAGAAGGCCATCGCGATGGAGGACTTCGAGGGGGCAAAGGACAAGGTGCTGATGGGCGCCGAGCGCAAGAGCCTGGTCATCTCGGAGGAGGAGAAGCGCAACACGGCCTATCACGAGGCCGGCCACGCACTGGTGGCCTACATCCATCCGAACTCCGACCCGCTGCACAAGGTGACGATTATCCCGCGCGGCATGGCGCTGGGGCTCACCCAGCAGCTTCCGATGGACGACCGGCACAACTACTCGCGCGATTACCTCGAAGGACGCATCACCGTGGCTATGGGGGGGCGCATCGCCGAGGAGATCTTCCTCAACACGATGACGACTGGCGCGGGCAACGACCTGGAGGTGGCCACCGAGATGGCCCGGAAGATGGTCTGCGAGTGGGGCATGAGCGCCAACATGGGCCCGCTCACCTTCGGCAAGAAGGAGGAGCAGATCTTCCTTGGCAAGGAGCTCGCGCAGCACAAGGACTACTCCGAGGCCACCGCCGTGATGATCGACACCGAGGTCAAGCGGATCGTCAGCGAGAGCTACAACCGCGCCAAGCTGATCATCATGGAGCACCGGGAGCCTCTCAAGCGAATCGCCGAGGCGCTCCTGGAGCGCGAGGTGCTCGAGGGCGAGGAAGTGGCGGCGCTCGTGCGCGGCGATGAGCTGGAGCCCTTCGAGTCGTCCAAGCGCGGTCTGGCGCGCGAGGCGGCTGTTGTCCGTGAGGCGGAGCGCAAGTCGGCGGAGCGGAAAGAGGAAAAGCGGCGCGCCGCGAAGGAGACGCCGATCTCCCAGACACCCCTCAAGACCCCCGGACAGGCTTGACCCCGCGGGCGTTCCTCATCAGATCGCTGGTCCCCCCAGTCAGTCTCTCCCGCGAGGCCGATGACCTCGGTCTGTACGGCGCCGCCGCGGCTCGTTCGTGGGCGCACTTCCCCCACATGGCTCGGGTGGACGGCCTCACCATGGGGCAGCTCAAGGGGCTGCGCGAGAAGGCGAGGCTGCTCGACATCCCCGTGGCCGAGGCGATGCCGTACCGGCACGGCCAGGACTGGTCCGAAGGGCTGGTGCTGTCGGCCGACACGATGACCCTGGCCTCTCTCGCCCGCGACGTCTCGCTCAACTATCCCCCGGTGGCGCGGGCGCTCGAGCGGATGCTCGACGCGCTGGCGGCGCGCTCGCGCCGGCTGCACCTCAAGACCGGCGAGCTTCCGCTCACCGGCGAGGCGGGAGCCGTCCTGATGGGGATCCTCAACGTCACGCCCGACTCGTTTTCGGACGGTGGGGAGTTCCTCGAACCCGACGCCGCGGTCGCTCACGCGCTGGAGATGGCGCGGGAGGGCGCCCGCATCATCGACGTGGGGGGCGAGTCGACGCGGCCTTCGTCGCGGCCCGTCCCGCTCGCCGAGGAGCTCTCGCGCATCGTCGGGGTCATCGAGAAGCTGCGCGCCGCCCTGCCGCCCACGGTCCACATCTCGGTGGACACGATGAAGGCGGAGGTCGCCCGCGCCGCGGTGGGGGCGGGCGCCGAGATCATCAACGACGTGAGCGGTCTGGCGGCCGACCCCTCGATGCGCGCGACGGCGGCCGATCTGGGCGTGCACGTCATCATCAACCACATGAAGGGAACGCCGCAGTCCATGCAGGAGGCGCCCTTGTACCGGCACGTGATCCCCGAGATCATCGCCGACCTGATGGGTCTGACGGAGGCGGCCCTCCAGGCGGGGATCGGCGCCGAGAGGATCCTCCTCGATCCCGGGATCGGCTTCGGCAAGCGCGTCGCCGACAACATGGCGATCCTAAGGCACATGGCGGCGTTCGTGTCACTGGGGAAACCCGTGGTGATCGGTGTCTCGCGCAAGTCGTTCCTGGCCGCGATGTCGCCGGGCCCGGAGGGCGCTTCGGCCGCGAGCCCCGCCCGCGCCGACGCCACGATGGTGGCCGAGACAATCGCGGCGCTGGGCGGCGCGCACATCCTGAGGACGCACGACCCGGCGCGCGCGGCGCTGGCGGCCCGGCTCTCACAGGCGGTCTCGGCACGGGGCCCGGGCGGATCCGATTGAAGGGGCCGCGCGGCGGGTGATAACATCCCTTGGGCGCCGCCAGCCACCGTGTTCACGCGCGGGGCGCTCCCACCATCCTGCCCGGAGCGATAAATGTCATTACAGGCCGTCGTCGCCTCGGTGAGAGGGCTCTTCGAGGCCCTGCGCGCGAGCCCGGCCGGCTGGCTGATCGACGTCGCCGACATCCTGATCCTGGCCTATCTCATCTACCAGCTCGTCCTGTTGATCAAGGGGACGCGCGCCGTGCAGATGATGACGGGCGTCGTCTTCATCATCTCGGCCTACTTCGTCGCGGGGATGCTGCAGCTTACCACGGTGCAGCGGTTCCTCGGGTACCTGCTCTACTGGATCCCGTTCGCGGTCATCGTCATCTTCCAGAACACGATCCGGAGGGCGTTCTCTCGCTTCGGACGCAACCCCTTCTCGCGGCTCCTGAGCCGTCCGCAGGGCGAGGCGCTCATCAACGAGCTGGTCCTGGCGTCCACGTCGCTGTCGTCGCGCAAGATCGGGGGCCTCATCATCGTGGAGAGGGAGCAGGGCCTGCGCAACTACATCGAGACCGGGATCGCGCTGGATGCGCTGCTCTCCTACGACCTCATCCTCAGCATCTTCTCGCCGGGCTCGCCCCTGCATGACGGCGCCATCGTCGTTCAGGAGGGACGCATCCGCGCGGCCTCGTGCTTCCTCCCGCTGACCGCGCACCCGGTGCTGTCGAAGGAGTTCGGGACGCGCCATCGCGCGGCCATCGGGATCTCGGAGGAGACCGACGCGGTGGCAGTCGTCATCTCCGAGGAGCGCGGCACGGTGTCGGTCACCTTCGAGGGACGGATCATCGAGGACGTGGACGCCATCCACCTGCGCGACCTCCTCAAGGAGTTCCTGGGGATCCGCCTCAAGGAGGTCGAGCCCGAGGCCGCGGTCACGGAAGGGGCTCACGAGAGGTAGATGATGGGAGTCCTTTCCTTCCTGCGCAGCGATCCTTCGTTGAAGGTCGCCTCACTCGCCCTCGCGGTGGTCCTGTGGCTCTACGTGCGTGCGGAGGAGAAGCCCGTCCAGGTCTTCACGGTGCCGCTGGAGGTCGAGGGGGTGCCCCCCGAGCTCGCGGTCGCCGGGGAGACTCCCGACAGCGTCGCGGTGCGCGTGCGGGCCCCTGACTCGGTGCTCAGGACGCTCACCCCCGAGAGGTTCCACGCCCGGATCAGGCTCGACGGGGCGAAGCCGGGCGAGACGGAGGCGCCGTTGACGACCGCCGACGTGCGCGCGCCCATGGGTGTCGAGGTGCTCCAGGTGGATCCGGGGGTCGTCCTGCTGAGGCTGGAACGCCGTATCGCGCGGGAGGTCCCCGTGGTGGCGCGCATCAAGGGGCGCGCCGCGGCGGGCTACGAGTACGACGGGTACACGCTGGTGCCCGACAAGGTGAAGGTCGAGGGCCCCGAAGGGGTCGTCTTGCAGGTGCGCGAGGCGGTGACCGACGAAGTGGACATAAGGGGACGCACCGAATCGTTCGAGACGACCGTGAGCCTGGCTCCCGATCGCGGCGGCGCGAGGATCGCGGGAGAGGGAGGGTCAGTGCTGAAGATCAGCATCCGGCCCGAGCGCGCCACCCGGGCCTTCGAGGGGGTCCCGCTGACGCCGAACTTCGCCGCGGGCGTCGGGTATCATGCGCGGTTCCAGCCGGAGACCCTGACGGTCGTGCTGAAGGCCACGAGACAGGTGCTCGACGGGCTGGGGCCGGCCAACATCCGGGCCCTGCTGGACCTGGAGGGGATGAACCCTCGCGAGCAGCCCTACTCGGTCAAGCCGAGGATCGTGATCGAGCCGGCCGAGCTGGGCACGCAGGTGGCGGTGTACTCGGTGAGCGAAGAGACGATCAACGTGAGGATCGAACGGTGACGGCATCTCGATGAAGAGGCTCTTCGGGACCGATGGCATTCGAGGGGCGGCCGGCGTCTTTCCGCTCGACCCGCCGACGGTGACGCGCGTGGGCGCGGCGCTGGCGAGGACGCTGGCGGCCGAGTCGCCCGGGTCCGGGAGGGCGCCGCGCATACTGATCGGGCGCGACACGCGCGAGTCGGGCGACTGGATCGAACGCTCGATCGCGTCGGGGGCGGGACGCGCCGGGGCGCAGTGCGTGGGGGCGGGCGTGATTCCCACTCCCGGCGTCGCGTACCTGGCTCGCACGGCGGGCTTCGCCGCGGGCGTCATGATCTCGGCCTCGCACAATCCATACCGCGACAACGGCATCAAGGTCTTTTCCTCGACCGGATACAAGCTGCCCGACCACGAGGAGGCGGCCATCGAGGCGATGGTGCTGGACGGGGGAGGATCCCTGCCCGAGGCCGAGTACTCGCCGGCGCCGGCGCCGGTCTCCCCCGTCGATCTGGTGGATCGCTACGTGGCTTTCCTGCGCGAGTCGGTGCCGGTGGGGACGCGGATGGGCGGGCTGAGGATGGTCATCGACTGCGCCAACGGAGCGTCCAGCGAGATCGCGCCCCGCATCTTCCGCGAGCTGGGCGCCGAGGTGGAGGCGGTCTATTGCACCCCCGACGGGCGCAACATCAACAGTGGCTGCGGCTCGCTTCATCCCGACGGGCTGGCTGCGAGGGTGAAGGGCTCCGGAGCCGATCTGGGCGTTGCGTTCGACGGAGACGCCGACCGGTGCCTTTTCGTCTCGGCCGACGGGCGCCTGGCGGACGGCGACCTCCTCATCTACCAGGCCGCGAGCTGGCTGAGGAAACAGGGCCGCCTGCCGGGCGACCTCGTGGTCGCCACCGTGATGAGCAATCTGTGGCTCGAGCGCAGCCTCGCCGAGATCGGAATCCAGCTGGTCCGCACGCGGGTCGGCGACAAGTACGTCCTGGAGGAGATGGTGCGCGCGGGCGCGGTGCTCGGGGGCGAGCAGTCGGGGCACATCATCTTCACGGATCGGGCCACCACGGGCGACGGGATCCTGACGGCGCTGAGGCTGGTGGAGATCCTGCGCGCCACGGATGAGACGGTCGCCGGGTGGCTGTCGCGCGTCACGGCCTTCCCGCAGATCCTCCTGAACGTGAAGGTCTCCTCGCGCCCCGACATGGAGGCGCACCCGGAGATCGGGGCGGAGGCGGCGCGAGTGCGCGCGGAGCTGGGCGACGCGGGACGCCTGGTGCTGCGCTACTCGGGCACGGAGCCGCTCGCCCGCGTCATGATCGAGGGGACCGACGCCGCCCAGGTCGAGACGCTGGCGCGGAGGCTGGCGCGGATGATCGAAGCGGAGATCGGAGAGGGAAAGGCCTAAGCCCACCTGAACGCACTGCCGTGGACCGACGCGGCCCCTCCGGCCCTCGATCCCGCACCCAAGACCAAATCTACCAGTATCTTACGTGCCGACGAACCGGTCGCACGTGCGCCTGGGGTTCCCTCGCGGCGCAACCCGGGCCCGCGAGATCCCGGGAGTGTGGGCGTCGCGGCAGCCGGCGATGGAGCCAGGCCGCGGGTCGCTCCGGAGGACCGGACGATGAAAATCATCCTGGACAAAGGGGAAGCCGCACTGGTAGGGGACCCTGTCCGACCCGAGGTCGAATACCAGATCTCGCTCCGCGGGGAGTCCCCGGCCACCACGTGCCAGCGTGCCGAGCGGGTTCGCGCCGGCATCATCGGGGCCTACCCGGGGGGGTTGGGAACGGAAGCGTACGAGCGGTCCATCGAGAGAGTCGCGCAGAGGAGCCTGCCGGCAGTCGTCATCATCACCGCCGGCAGCACAGGCAATGAACGCCTTGGCGCCGGATTCGTGATCGATCCGGCGGGCCTGATCCTGACCAGCGTGCATCTCCTCGAGGGTGCCTCGTGGGTCCGGATCGGCCTTTACAACGGGAGAACCTTCAACCAAGCCACCGTCCGGGCCTACGATCCGGAGAGGGACCTCGTCCTCCTGGATGTCGCCGCATGGGATCTCCCCTGTCTCCCCGTACGGTTCGACCCCGATCCGACGACGGGCGGACGGGTTGTCGCTATCGGACATCCACATCGCCTTTGTTTCAGGGTCTCCGAGGGGATCGTGAGCTGCGTGCGTCTGGATCCGAATGGCACGAAGCTCGTCCAGACGACAGCGCTCATCGGAGCCGGCAGCTCGGGAGGTCCCCTGCTGGACGAGACCGGAGCGGCTGTTGGAGTCATGACCTTCCAGGTCGGCAGAGAACGCCTCGACAGGTTTAGCTTTGCCATCCGCACGTGCCACGTGGGCGAGCTGTTGGAGGCGATGGAGAGGCTGACGTTGGAGGAGTTCGGCAAAAGACGTCACCTGGATCGCGTCGCGGGCCGCACGACCATCTCCGAGCGACCGGCGGAACGCTGGAGGCCTGTCCATGCGGCGTGCCCAGGGCGGGAGCGTACGTGATCGGCTAGAATGGGTCCGTGGTTTTCGAGTGGGATCCGCGCAAAGCGGATCACAACATCCGGAAGCACCGAATCTCCTTTGATGAAGCACTCACGGTTTTCATGGACCCTTTCGCTGTGACCTTCGACGATCCGGACCACTCGCCTGGGGAACACCGCTCCATTACTATCGGCCTCTCGGCGTCACGCAGGATCCTTTTCATCGCACACGCCGAGCGGGGCGAGCGGATCCGGATGATCAGCGCGAGACGGGCGACCAGAAAGGAGGCGCGTGCCTATCAGGAAAGCGAGTTCTAGGAGAGCGGACGAGCTTCGAGAGGAGTACGATCTCGCGCGCCTGAAGAATCCCGTCCGCGGCAAGTACTACTCACGGGCGACCGCCGATACGATCGTGATCCATTTGGATCCGGACGTCGCCGAGGCATTCCCTTCATCCAGGTCAGTCAACGAGGCCCTCCGCCTGTTGCTCAGGCTGGCACGGCGAAGTGTGTCCAAGTCTCGAAGCGCGCGCCGCCGCCCCCTTTGACCCGGACAGGGGCGCGGGGCGGCTGCCTCATAAGAGGCGGAACGTCTCACTCCCCCGCGCAGAACCTGATGCGCTTGCCGCTGCTGGGATGCGAGTAGAGCCACCACTCGATCAGCGCCGGCGGGTTGGGGTCCGAGAGATTGCGGGCGGCCATCTTCTGGAAAGCGGACACACCGGCGCGCCGGGCCGGCTCCGCACCCCCCAATGCGTTCAGCGCGAAGACATCGGACTGGTGCTCGATGTGGCGCGAGAATCCGCTCTCGGCAGGCTGCATGACGAACAGGTAGGCCGACAGGAACAGCAACAGCAACGGCACGGAGGCGATCGAACCAGCCGAGCTGAAGCCGAGCCGAGCCTTCATCGCGTCCACCGTGCGATCCAGGGCGCGGTGCACGAGGAAGAACCCGAGCACGATCATGGCCGAAAAGAAGCCCACCCCCGCCCAGACATGATTGAGAACGTAATGGCCCATCTCGTGTCCCATGACGAACTCGATCTCCTCCGGCGTGTAGGCGGCCAGCAGCGTGTCATAGAGGACGATGCGCTGCGTGCCCAGCAGCCCCACCACGTAGGCGTTGTCGTGACGCGATTGGCGCGAGGCATCCACCTCGTAGACGTTCTCGGCGGGGATCCCTTCGCGGTGGGCCATGGAGAGGATCCTCTCCTTGAGCGGCTCGTCCTTGAGCGGCGTGAAGGTGTTGAACAGCGGTGAGATGAAGACGGGCGCCACCGCCAGGGCTAGAATCGCCAGCGCCACGCCGATCGCCGAGCCGAGAATCCACCAGGTCCGGGGCCACCGCCGGATCGCCGCCCACACGGGGAGGAAGAAGATCAGCGCGAAGACGCAGGCGATCATCAGTCCCTTGAGCTCGTCGCCGAACCAGGGAGCGAGGCCCTGCGTGGCGAACCCGTAATGATGCTCCCGGTAGAAACGATAGAGCTCGAGAGGGAAGTTCAGAGCCGCCAGGCAGAGGACGAACGCCACCACGAAGAGGGCGTCGCTGGCCAGATTCCGCCCGACCAGAGACCGTATCTCCCGTTCGATCCGCCCGGCGAACCCGGACAACGCCAGGAGCGCAAGACTCGCTATCGTCCAAAGCGGGTCGACGAACCCGAGCGTCCACGAGCCTCTCGAGTACCGGCGCGCCGTGGCGGCCTGCTCGGAGGTCCACCCCAGCGCCTCGGGTGACGTGAGATCGGAGCCCGCGACCAGGCCGGAGACCTGGGGATTCTCGGGAGGGGAGACGGCTGCCGCGGGGGAGAGGGCCGCGGCCAGCAGGATGGCACCGAGGATCGGCGCGCGAGGCCGAAGGCGGTCAGGCGACATCCTCGCATTATACCCGGAGCCGGACTTCGGGAAGCTCAGTTCCGCGCCACGAGCGATCGGAGCGCCAGCGCCATCGCGACCGCGGACGCGCCCGCCGCGGCGAGAATGAACCCTTGCACGAGAGGCGTCCAGGCGAGCGACACCCCGATCCACGAGAGCCCCACCGCGGCGCCCAGGGCCACCAACGCAGGTCCGACCTTTTCGGTGATCGAGAGGGGCCGCATCGCCCTCTCGGCTGCGTCCCGCCGCCGCAGGAGCTGCGCCCTCCACCAGATCTGCCCGGGCGACGGCAGCCGAGGCTCATCTCCCTCGGGCTCGGCCATCGCGCGCATGAAGGCCGCGACGATCGCCTCATCCTCCCGCGCGCGGGAAGGGCTCCTCTCCTGCTTCATCGTCTCACCTCGTGGATGCCATGGGCTCCTGCCAGCCCCCTGCGTCTGAGGATCCCGGCCAGCTTCCTGCGGGCACGGAAGAGCGCCACCCGCACGCTGGACTCCCTCAGACCGAGCTGGCTCGCAATCTCGGCGTGGTCGAGCCCCTGCACGTGCGCGAGCCACAGCAGCGAGCGTTCTCGAGGGCGCAGGCAGTCGAGCGCCCGCTCCATCTCGAGCCGGGCCTCGGCTCCCTTGCGCGGGTCGATGTCCCGCGAGGGCTGCGCCGACCACCGGGTCTCGCGCCGGGCACGGCGCCTGTGATCGAGCACCAGGTTGGTCGCGATGCGGTAAAGATAGCCCATCGTCTGCGGTTCGCCGGCGCCTTTGAACGACGCCTGCAGGAATCGACAATACGTATCCTGAAGGAGATCGTCGGCCACCTGGCCCTGTCCCGACAGACGACGGAGATAGGTCCAGAGACGCCGGGATGTCCTGTCGTAGAATTCCCTGAAGGTCTCCTCATCCATTGGAGGAGACGCCGGCTTCTCCCCTTCGGCTCCGAGCAGCCGGCTCAGGGTGAACCCTCCAGGGTAGGTCTCGTCGCGCGTCATCTATCCGATGGCTTCGCTTCACGCCCGTTGAGAAGGCCCCAGGCTTTCGAGAGCCGGTGTGAGATGATGGACGATACCAGAAAGCCTCCACCCACGGCCAGCGCGACGGTCCCCATGACCGTGAAGGCGTGCTGATCGAACTCGAACTCCCATCCGAGAAACAGAAGGCCGATACCGAGAAACGCCAGCACGAGCCCCGTCTGTATGGCGCTGAGTATCCTCTCGTTGGGATTGACCTTGTCGAGCGAGACCGACTTGAGAAAGCGTTCCCCTCCCTCCGACTGCAGGAAGTCGGAGAAGTCCTTCGCCGAGCCAATCTTGTCGAGCAGCCTGTTGTGGAACTCCGTCATGGCCCTGACCATGTGCCGGCTCTTGGTCGCGCTCGCGAGAGTCCACACCACCCATCCGATGGCGCTGAACATGGCGATCAACGTGAACATGATGGTTACTTCTTCGGTCATTGGCCTCTCCATGAGAAGGGACGGTTCGATGGTAGTAACGCGCGGACGGGCCGGCGGGTTAACAGGAGAAGAGGCACTCTACAACCTGGTGCTGGATCCCGGGTTAACCGGCCTGTTTTCAGCGGGAACCGGAAGAGGCGCGGCGCCGGCGTCCGTGCGCAACTGGGGGTGATTCCCCCGCCTGTGATACGCTTTGGCTGCTCACAATGGAGGCTTGCGCCGTGAATGAGCCCGTATGCCGCAACGCGGCCAACGCGCTGCTTCCATGGTACCTCAATGGCTCGCTGTCCCATGATGAGGAGAGCCGGGTCAGGGCGCACGTCGAAACGTGCGATGTCTGCTCCTCGGAGTTGGACGAGCTGACACGCTCGGCACACAGCAGCGACCCGACCGGGTCGCCGGCTCCACCCGCCCTGTCCCCGGCGCCCGTGCCCCTTCCGGCGCCGGCCCGTCGACTTCGGTTCGCTCACGCGATCTCGGCCGTGCTGGCCGTTCCGGCGCTGCTGGGGCTCTACTGGCTCTACCTGGGGCTGCCTGGACCGCACGCCGCGGCGCCGGGTCTCATCCACCAATGCTTCGTCATCGACCTGGGGGCTGGCCCGGAGCACGCCCGGGAGGAGCCCCCGCTGCTCGGGCTGCCGGCGGGAGCCGAATCGGTGGTCATCTCCTTTCAGGCGCCGGGAGCCAGTGGCGGGCGCCGCAGTGTCGAGTTGCTCGGACCGGACGGGCGCACGCTGGCCCGTCACGATCAGATCGGCGCCTCGGGAGAGAACGGCCGCTTCACCTACGCCATCGGAGCCGAGAGCCTGCGCCGGCCCGGGTTGTACGAGATCCTCCTCATCGAGTCGCCCGCGCCAGGGGGCCGAAGAGAGCACCGGTATCCCTTCATGGTCGAGAACGCGTCGCCTCCGCGGTGACGTGAGGGGCGCGCGGGCGGCGCTCGCGGGCCCGCGGATCCGCTGTGCTATAGTCGCGGCTGTGAAGCGATCCGCCGCGTTTCTCCTTTGTTTGTGTCTCTTGCCGGTGCCGGCGGCCGGCGCGGCGGTGCGCGACACCTCCGCGATCTCCCGCTCCCAGGAGGTCCGCGCGCGTGTCTTCCGCCTCCTCAACGACGGAGTCCAGGCGCACAAGGAAGGCCGGCAGAAGGACGCCATCGCCCTCCTGCGGGAGGCCGCAGACACGGCGCTGAATTCCTTCCGGGCCTACTACTACCTGGGTCTCGCGCTCAAGGCCGACCGGCAGTACATGGCCGCGCTGGAGCCTCTGCAGACGGCCATCGAGCTGGACCCGGTCAACCTCCAGGCTCACGTCGCGCTCGCCGACTGCTATCTGAAAAAGGGGGATCCCGCCGAGGCGCTGGCCGAGTATCACAGGGCGCTGGCGCTCCAGGCCGACTACGCGCCGGCCCACGACGGCCTTGGACGCGCGGCCGAGGCCGCGGGCGACGAGGAGAAGGCGATAGAACACTACAGAAAGGCGATCGAGCTCAACCCCGGCTTCCCCGACGCATCCCTCAACCTGGGGGACCTTCTGCTGCGTGACGAGAGGTTCGACGAGGCCATCGAGCTTTTTCTGAAAGCCATCCGGGTGCGGCCCGATTTCGCATCGGCCTACAACCGCCTCGGCGTGGCCTACGCCCGGCTGCGGCTCGGCAACGAGGCGATTGCCGCCCTGCGGCAGGCTGAGACGCTCGAGCGCGGCAATCCCTGGCATCCCGTCACGATTGGCGGCATCTTCCTGAGCGTCGACAATCTGATACAGGCGGAGCGCGAGTTCGATCACGCGCTGGCGCTGGATCCCGACTATCTCGAAGGATATCAGGCCAGGGCGGGTCTGCTCCGGCGGCGCGGAGATCTCGACGCCGCGGTGAAGGTGCTCGATGAGGGCCTCGGCCGGGACGTGGACGAGCCGGCGATGAAGGCGAAGCTGAACGAGGTGAGAGAAGCGATCACGCGCGAGGCTGCCCGGACGGGGGAGCTCGAGGCGAGACTCAAAGCCTCGCCCGGCGATGCCGCGGCGTTGTCGGCTCTGGCCGACATAGAGGCGCAGCAGGGAGATCACGCCGCCGCCGTCGCTTTGCTGAAGCAGTGCGCGCCCGGCGAGACATCAGACCCCGCTCTGCTGGCGAGGCTTGGCTACAGCGCGCTGCGCGCCCGGATGGATCAGGAGGCTGCCGAGGCCTTCGAGGCTCTCGCCAGGGCCACCCCCACGGACGCCGCGGTCTTCATCAACCTGGGTCTGGCGAAAATGGAGGTCGGCGACTCCGCAGGGGCGGAGACGGCACTGCGCGAGGCGAGCCGGCTGAAGCCCGGCGACCCCAGGCCGCTGGCCTATCTGGGCAATCTCTATGTTCTGAGCGGAGACAAGGGCAAGGCGGTCGATGCGCTCAACGCCGCGCTCGCGCTGAGCCCCGCAGACCAGCCGAACGGGACGGCGTCGGGGGAGCGGCGGCGTCTCCAACGCCTTCTCGCGGCGCTTGGCAACGGAAAGCAGGCCGGTTCATGACGGTCCGGCGCCGGCTGTGGATTCTGGTCGCGTTCATCGGCCTCGCCGGCGTGTGGGCGCCGCCGGCCGCCGCGGAGGGGCAGCAGCTCCCGGTGCGGAAGCTCTCGGTCAAGATCACCGAACCCACCGCCGGCGATTTCATCTTCGGCAAGGTGAAGATCACGGCGGCGGTGGAGGCATCCCGGGAAATCCGGGGGGTGCGCGTGGAGTTCTCGGTCGGTGGGAAGCTGGTGTTCATCGACAGGGAGGCGCCGTTCGAGGCCTTCCACGATTTCGGCCAGGAGCCGCGCTCGTGGGTCATCGAGGCCGTGGCGGCATCGGCCGACGGTGAACAGGCGCGCGACACGATCGTCACGCGCAAGCTGGTCATCAACTATCGCGAGCAGGTCGACCGCGTGCTGGTGACGGCCAGCGTCGTTGACGACGATCGGCGGTTCATCGCGGGGCTCACGAAGGACGACTTCAAGATCTACGAGGATGACGTGCTCCAGACAATCAGCGAGTTCTCCCAGGAGACGCGCCCGATCACCATGGCGATCATGATCGACACTTCGGGCAGCATGCGGGAGGAGATCGGGACGGTGCAGGATGCCGCCAAGTCCTTCGTGGAGACCCTGCGCCCCGAGGACCGCGCCCTCATCATCGACTTCGACGAGAACGTCTATCTCCTGCAGGATGTCACAGCCGACCGGAAGGCATTGGAGCGGGCCATCGAGGGGACCGACGCGGAGGGGGGCACGGCTCTCTACGACGCGCTCTTCGCATCGTACCGGAAGCTGCGCAAGGTCGAGGGGCGCAAGGCGGTCGTCCTGCTGACCGACGGCGCGGATACCAACAGCCGGTTCTCGTATCAGAAGGTTCTCGAGCTGACCCGGACTCATGACATCGTGATCTACTCGATCGGTCTGGGCGCCACGGTGCTCGACGTCGGCGTTCGCAGCAGCCTCAAGCAGATCGCCGACGAGACCGGCGGGCGTTCGTACTTCCCGCGCACAGCGGAGGAGCTCGAGGAGATCTACCAGCAGATCGCCGAGGACCTGCGCAGCCAGTACGCGATTGCCTATTCCCCCCTCAACCGTGCCTCGGACGGATCCTGGAGGAAGATCCGGCTGGAGACGTCCGTCAAAGGGGCGCGGGTGAAGACGCGCAAGGGGTACTACGCGGTGAAGCCGTAGGTGGGTCGGGTTCGGGCTCGCCAGTGGCGGCGGCGAACGCTCTCCCTCAGGCACGCCTGCGCGCGCACCCGGTGCGCGCTCGGCTCGGCGCTCGCTCGGCGCCCTCGCCCGGCGAGGGCAATCGACCTCGCTCACGACGGCCTTCGGGAGTGCATTCGCCGCCGCCTGGCGTGTACGATCGCGGCCAATCCGCAGAGCGCGTATCCCTATTGGGATCGTAGGGCGGCTCAGTTCCCCTTGTCGGCTGGGGCTGAGGGTGATGACGGAGGGATCGGGTCGGCGGGGATCAGGAGATCCTCGAGCGTTCCCGCGAACCCCATCGGGAAGGGGACCAGACTGAGCGAGAGGGTTACGGGGCCCGCGCCTTTCACCGGCAGAGGTCCGAGGCTCCAGGTGAGAAAGCCCGGGGCCCTGGCGGAGACCCGGTAGCGCCCCACGGGCAGGTCGCCGATCGCGCAGCCGCCGTCGGGACCCGTGCGCGCGCGGCGGAACCGGCCCTCTCCTCCGACCGGAGTCAGCGTGACGAGCGCATCCGGCACCGGGGCGCGGTCCAGCCCCACCAGCGCGCATGAGAAGGTGAGCGAGCCGGAATCCGCATCCTCTGCGGGCGTGGCCCCCACGGCGGGCAGCGAGGATTCGGGTGTGTCGGCGGCGAGCGTGAAATCGACGATGCTCCTGAACAGCGGCCGGATGCGAATCCCGTCCTTGCGCAACACGCCACCGCCCGGCATCGATACGATGACGCTGTAGGTCCCGGCCTCCAGTCCCTTGAAGGCGTACCGACCGCCGTTGTCGGTGCTCGTGCCGTGGATGCCCGAGCCTGACTGCGGGATCAGGGTCACCGGCATCCCGACGACCCCCTTCTGAACGCGGTCGAACACGGTGCCGTTGACCTGGCCGATCGGCTCCTGTCGGGCTGGCGGCGGCGGGATCTTCGGTGGCTCGACCGCCAGCGCGGGCAGACCGAGCGCCGCCAGAAAGATCAGGACGCGCGCCCTCCGCGGCATCATATGGTCAGCCTCATGCCGTCCTCCGCCAGAACCGCCTCCCCGCTGTACGTCCGCCTCAGCTGTCCCAGCATATCAGCTTGGTCGCAGGCCGGATAGAAATGGGTCAGCACAACGCGCCCGACCCCCGCGCGCCGCGCGATCTCTCCCGCCTCGGACGGCGTGAGATGCCCCTCGGCCTTCTGTCCGTCCGGCGAGGAGGCCTCGATGAGCAGCACATCGGCGCCGCGCGCCATCTCGACGAGGCTATCGCAGACGTCACTGTCCCCGCTGAAGGCGAGGACCTTTCCGCGGTCATCCGTGATCCTGTAGGAGAGCGACGACTCGATGTGTTTCACGGGGAAGGCCCGCACCGACCAGGTTCCGAAGGAGACGGACGATCCATCGGCGCCCTCTCCAGCTCCGTCGTTTCCGCCCAGGGTCACAAGGGTGAGCGTGTAGGTGGCGGCGTCCAGCCAGTGCCCGTGAAGCTCTCGCAGCGATGCCAGCATCCGCATGAAACCGGCCGAGCCGGCGATCGTCAAGGGAGCGGTCCTGGCCGAGATCTGGTATGCGGCTCGTGAAGAGCCAGGAGGTCAGCTCGCCCGTGTGGTCGATGTGATTGTGTGAATAGAGAATGTGGGAGACCTGATCGTGGTTCACGCCGGCCTTCAACAGGCGCGCCATCGTGCCGCACCCGGTCTCCAGCACCACGCGATCGCCACCGACGTGCAGCAGGTAGCCGGGCGCGCCGCGCCGAAGCGAGGGCACGGCCGTCCCCGAACCGAGGATGATCAGCTCCATGAACGCTCCCGTGCCGCATCGTAGCATAGCGTTCCGGTGCTAAAGTCCGACCGGAGCACCACAGGATGTCCGCCGTGGCCGAGGAGCCTCGCTTCATCGCCGACTGCATGCTGGGACGTCTGGCCAAATGGCTTCGCGTCCTCGGGTGCGATGTCGCCTACGACTCCCGCATCGGGGATGACCAGCTCATCGCGCGGTCGCGACGAGAAGGACGCGTGATCCTCACGCGCGACACGCGCCTGGTGATGCGCCGGGCGCTTCGAGGAGGTGGGGCCCCCGCGCCGATCCTGATCCGCGCCGGCCGGCCCGAGGAACAGCTCCTCGAGATGGTGGAGCATCACGGCCTCGAACCGCGCCCCGACCTGATGCTGACCCGCTGCCTGCCTTGCAACGTGCGCACCGAGGACGCGGCGCGCGACCAGGTGCGCGATGGGGTGCCTCTCTATGTCTTCCAGACTCAGGAGAAGTTCTCCCGGTGCCCGCGGTGCGGGAGGATCTACTGGCGGGCCACCCACGTCGAGGGGATGCTGAAGCTCCTGGCGCGCAGGGTGCCGCCTCGCTCGCGCGAGGGTCCATGAGATCGCCGGACGCTCGGGGGAACGCGTGCGACCCGCTCAGAGCACGAACGGGACGATCGCCCTGCGCTGCCGGGGGTAATCGGGAAACCTCTCGAGGTACCACCGGTGGTGAGCGAGGGCGCGGGGCACGAGGTTGGCGGCGGTCCAGACGGCGAAGGAGAGGGCCGGCAGGGACCAGACCGCCAGCGCGAACCCGCACCATTCCAGGATCTCGCCGAGGTAGTTGGGGCACGAGACGTAATCGAAGCCGGCGCCGTGGGGGATCCTGTAGTCCGTCTCGCCGGGCCGGCGCAGGCCGAAGAGGATCGAGTCCGACTGGACGTTGAGCGCGAAGCCCGTGACGAAGAGCGCGGCGCCGGCGATGAAGCGCGGGTCAAGGAACCAGGACGCGTCGCGATCCGAGACGAAGAAGAGCCACCAGCCATTGAGCCCCGAATTGACCGCGTTGAACAACACGGCCATCAAGACGATCGAGACGGGCATGGTCTTTCCCAGCAGGCGCGCGCGGTACGGATAGACGAGGGATCGATGGGCGTAGTGGACCACCCACGCCCAGAAGGAAACGCGCGCGACGACGTTGCCGGTGGGACCCGACGCGACGAAGAGCGCGGCCATCGCGGCGAGCGATGCCGCCTCCATCACCACCCAGCCCGTCGCCGAGGGGATGGCGGGTCCCCATCCTGGCCTCGCGTGCCGCCCGTACGGCGCTGTGGTGCGCAGCAGCCACACGAAAACGATGGCCGCGATCCCCGTCCACCACAGGGCGAGCAGGCTCGGAGCGCTCACGGGGCTCCTCGTGCCGGAAGTAGCCCGCGCGCCCGGAAGTCCTCGTGCACCGCTTCGACGGTCTCCTCGAGCCCGCGCGGCGCGTGGCCGAGCGCGCCGGCCGCGCGCTTCGAGACGAACCTCGCCCTCGAGCTCACGGCGTTCAGCGACTCGCTGGTGTAGAGAGGTTCCGAGCCGGCCAGCGCCGCGGCGAGCCCGCTGAATGGCGCGCCGATGCGGGCGATCGCCACCGGCACCGTGAGCCGCGGTGGCCGCATGCCGGTGTGCGCGGCCGCCATCTGCGCGAGCTGCCGGATCGAGGCCCACCGTCCCGTGACGAAGTAGTTGTCTCCCACCTTACCGCGCCCGGCGGCGGCCAGGATCGCGGCGACGACATCGCGCACATCGACCCAGTCAAAGCCTCCCTCGACGAGGGCCGGGATGCGGCGCCGCGCGAGCCCGAGGAAGAAGCGCCCCATGCGGGAAGGCTCGAAGTCCCCGGGGCCGAGCACGCCCGACGGATTGACGATCACCGCGGGGAGGCCGGCCGCGATCTCCTCGCGCAGGGCCGCCTCGCCGTCCCTCTTTGCCCGGTTGTAGGCCGAATCGTCCTCCTTCGCACGCGGTCCCGACTCGTCGAGGGCGCCCTCGAAGTCGAGATCGTAGGCATGGACCGAGCTGACATGCACGAAACGGTTGACGCCGGCGCGACGGGCCGCCCGCGCCACGGTTCGGACCCCCTCCACGTTGGTCGAGACCACGCCGCCGCCCTTGTCCCCGGAGATGGAGATCACGGCGGCGAGGTGGTAGCAGACGTCGATGCCGGCGCAGGCGCGATCCATGTCGGCCGGGTTCCGCACGTCCCCCGCGACGGTCTGAACGTCGAGCCCGCCGAGCGCCTGACCCGGGCGGCGGTGAACCAGCGCGCGCACGCCGTCGCCGCGGCCCACGAGCGCGCGGACCAAGTTGCCGCCGAGATGGCCGGTCGCGCCGGTGACGAGGGAGAGCATGTCAGGAAGGATGCTGCGGGCGGGCCATCGCTTTCAAGCTCCCGGCGCCTCGGCCGCCAGACCTGCATCGCCCACTTGCGGCCAGCTCACCCGCGTGATACGGTGCGCGCTCTCGACACGGCGCGGAGTGGTGGCACGGCCCCGGCTTCCGGTCGGAATCGGGCAGGCTGGCCGTACGGGGCCTTGCCGCAAGTGCCGTGACTCGAGTAGGATCCGGCAAGCCGGGCGGTTAGCTCAGCGGGAGAGCACCTGCCTTACAAGCAGGGGGTCACTGGTTCAAATCCAGTACTGCCCACCAGAAGTGGCGTCATCCAGATCGCGGGGGCGTGGTGTAGTTGGTTAACACGCCGGCCTGTCAAGCCGGAGATCGCGGGTTCAAGTCCCGTCGCTCCCGCCAAGTAATTTATAATCAATGATTTATATGTATTTCTACTAGCTGCCTTGACGAGGTGTTCCTCTGTTCGACGCCCCCCCGTCCATAAACTTCGAGGCTCGTTTTACGGACTGCGGTCTACAGGCTCGCGCGCAACGAGCGCAAGTCAACACCTTCGTCCCGAAGCTGCGCCAGATCCACCTTGCGTCGGGACTTGATGAAAGGCATGACACGGCGCACGTCCTTCGCGCGGTTGAGCCCGACAACCGCATCGATTCGGCCATCATTCACATAACACGCGAGGTAGCTACCGGAGTGCAGGCGGCCACGTACGACCAGCTCCTCCCACTTCGTGTGGAATCCGGCGTAGTGCAGGGTCGCGTCGTACTGGTCGGACCAGAACCAGTGGACCTCGTCGTAGGGCACGCGCTTGCCGAGCATGTTGCGAGCCGCGGCAGCGCCTTGTTTGATGGCGTTCTGCCAATGTTCCACGCGGATCCGACGATCGAAGACCGGATGATAATGATTCGCGACGTCACCCGCCGCGTAGATGCCGCTGACGTTCGTCTGGCAGTACTCGTCAACGACGACGCCGTTGTCCACGTGAATGGCGCTGCCTCTGAGCATGTCCACGGCCGGCTCGATGCCGATGCCCACGACGACGAAGTCGCACTCGAGACGCAGCCCTGCCTTTGTGACGACGCACTTCACGCGTTGCGTCCCCTCGAACGCGGCGACGGTGTCCCCGAAGATTGTGCGAACGCCGTGAGCGTGATGGAGGTCGGCGATGGTCTGGCCGACCGCTTCGCCGAGCACGCGGAAGAGCGGCGTCTTCGAGGGGTCGATCGCGACCACGTCCAGGCCTTTCTGCCGAAGCGACGCTGCGACTTCTGAGCCGATGAACCCCATACCCACGACGACGACTCGGCGGCCTGCAACCATCTCCTTCCGAATGCGGTCGGCGTCCTGGACCGTGCGAAGACCGTAAATCCCTTCAAGAGCACCGCCGGGAATCGAGACGCGGCGGTTGCGCCCGCCCGTTGCGATGAGCAGCGCGTCGAACGGCATACGACGATGGTCCTCGAGCTCCACGAATCGCGCTGACGGATCGATGTGGGTCGCCCGGGCCCCGAATACGGTCTCGATGCCATGTTCCGGGTAGAACGCGCCCGGCCGAACCAGCGCCTTGTCGAATGGCACCTCCCCGCGCAGGTAAGCCTTAGAGAGCGGCGGTCTCTCGTACGGCAGCCCCTGTTCTGCACCGATCAGGGTCACGGTTCCATCAGTGCCCTCTTCGCGCAGCGTGATGGCGGCCGTGGCGCCAGCCAGGCTCGCTCCGACGATCACGTAGCTCCGGGCCATCACACCTCGATTTGCAGGGCGTCGCCTTCGACCCGGGTGCGGTACGCCTTGACCGGTAGCGTCGCCGGGGGCGCGAGCACCTTTCCCGTCCGCACGTCGAACTCGGAGCCGTGGCACGTGCACGTCAGGGTTGTGTCGACCAGGTCTCCTTCTTCAGCAAGCGAGCACTGTTCATGTGTGCATGCATCGTCAAATGCGTAGAACGTGCCGCCGACGTTTGCCACGGCGATTCTTGATCCGCGCACGTCGATGGCTTTGACGCCGCCCACTGGTATCTCGTTCGTCTTGATTGCCGTCACAAATTCTGTCGTCATTCGCACACCCTCCTCGGTGATGAAACACCCGCACGGGCGGGACACTGTCAAGTCAACTCCAGCGGTGGGTGAAGTGGCTTGTTGTCCGGAGTACCTGTGAGCAGCGGATCACCGGGACCCTCCATCGACGGTCGATCCCCTGCCGAGGCGTCAGTCCTCTTGTACTGCTTGAGCAGCCTCTTGATCGTCAGCTTCAGCTCGCCCAAGTCAGACGACTTGATGACGTAGGCCGACGCGGGCCAGGAGCGGAAGTCGTCCTTGTACGAGCAGTAGGCCGTGTTGAGGATCACCGGCAGATTGTTCCTACGGCTGAGCATCAGCCCCATCGCCTCGATGCCGTCCATCCGCGGCATCCTGATGTCCATCACGATCACGTCGGGGAGATCCTTGCCGACGATTCGCATCGCCCCTTCGGCGTTCTGGACGGTCGTGATCGCATACCCTTCCGACTCCAGCTCCTCCCTGTACAGGACGCAGAGGTTCTCATCGTCGTCCACGACGAGGACTCGCGGCTTCATTGTCATGCGTCGTCTCCTTCCTCAATCTTCGGGAAATCCAGGTAGAACGTGGCCCCTTGCCGGATCGCTTGCGAAGGGGACACTCCCTCTCGCCATTCGCACACCATCCTCGTTGTTGACTTGTCCCAGCGGACGGTACACTCCATCACTAGCCGCTCCAGACTGGGCCTGCGGGACTCGGCGTTAAAACCATCTCAGAGCGACTTCAAGAATTCGACCAGGTCCGCTTTCTGCGCCTCTGTGAGGTTCAGCGCAAACAACCCGTCATAATGATTAACTACCGCCAGGAGGTTCGGCGCACTGCCATCATGGAAATAGGGGGGATGCTGCCAGAGTCCGCGTAACGGTGTCGTACGGTATTTCCCTGTGGCGGTCCGCAAGGCGTACGCCGGATCCGTGCCGACCTCGGCCGGGTCGTGCAGGAACGGCACTGTCCGCGTGGGCCCGCTGAGCACGTCCGTGAAGGTGGGCCCCTGATGGCAGTCGGAGCATCCGGCCTCGTTGTTGAACAGACGTCGGCCGCGATTGGCAGCCTGTCTGCTGAAGCTGCCTTTCGGCGGTGCCGGGGTGCGCAAGCTCAGTTGATAGTCCAGCAAGTCCGGTAGTTTCGGGGTCACGAGATCCGGCGTCTGCGTGATGAAAAGGTCGATGCGAGGATCGTGGAACGTGCCCTGTCCGCCCATCTGGCCCACTCCCACGTAGCTGTTCCAATACGAGATGGGCCCATCGGCGCTGAACGTCTCGAAGCCGACCCCCTTCAATCCATAGATCGGCGGGAGGACAATCGGCAGCGAGGGACTGTTCAGCGACAGGAGATTCGTGCCGTCGAACGCATGATGGCGGGGGTCATATTTCCCAGGGCCCCAGGCGTTGAACTCAGCCTTGGTGGCGGCATCCAGCGCCGGCGAGAGGGCGACGATGGCCCCGACGTTCAGATCTGTGTTGGCCCATCCGTCCAGCCGTCTGCCAATCCCCGGAGCAAACGAGTTGTCGACAGACGAGTGGCAGAGCGCGCAGGTAATGCCGACACTGGTGAGATCACCCGTGTCGATGACCCTGCCCCGGACTCCCACGACCGCATTCAGCCGCAACAATTCGACCGTCACGGCGGGGTCGCTCAGATCGACCTGCCCGGCGCGCAGCGCGGCGATAATGCCCGGCGGCAAGGCCTCGACATCGACCTTGAGGCCCACCGCCAGCGCGGTCGCCGGCGGGACCGTCGCAACGACTTCGTGCATCCGCAACACATCGGTCCACAACTGCTCGTCCCCGAAGGTGTCGTAGCGGAAGGTGGCTTGCCCATCTCGATGGTTTCGTTCGCCCTCGTTATCAGAGCCACCAGTGGTTTGGCCCACGGTTGTTGCAGGAGCGAGCCCTGCGATGACGAACGCCAACGCGAGACCGAATACGATTGATGCTGCACTGATGAGTCTCATGACGCTCCTCCCGATGTATTCCAGACGGATCTTGCTTCACTCTCGTGGAAGGTTAGTTGGGCAGCACGTACGCGTAGCTGCCGCTCGAGCCCCCTCGGACCGACGTAGCCGAGAGTGGAATGCTTCCTGAGTTCGTGTGACCCGTTATACGCCCGTAGCGCTGTCGCTGTCAAAACATGAGAGTCTCAGAGAGTCTCTATTCATGATGGGAAGCTCGACGAGCTCCGCTCCTGCGGAAGCCTGTGACAAAATCCCTGAGGACCACAGCATGATTGCGCTCCGTGTTGCGCGCCGCATAGAGGAACGTGACCGTTCGCTTCGCCGACGTGCGCTGAAGGTCTCCAATGACCTGATCGTGCCGGTTGAGCTCTCTGCGGTATCGGCGGCGAAAGTCGCTCCACCGCGAGGCGTCCGCATGAAACCATCGACGAAGACTATCTGAAGGCGCGAGCTCCTTATGCCAGAGATCGATCCTGGCCGCCGCCCGCCTCAAGCCTCGAGGCCAGAGGCGGTCCACGAGGATCCTTTCTCCATCGTCGGGTGAAGGCGGATCGTAGACTCGCTTGATCTGCAACATCGGCTTCACCACGTCGCCAATCGAGGCGGTGAGAGGCGCTCGAGAATCGCGGCAGAGAATCCTTCGATCTGCTCCTGCCGGTTTTTCCCAGGCGGCAGCTTGATTACCATAGACACCTTCACCAGATGACCCATCATGTCCTCCCGCAGGCTATCGATTCGGTCGTTCCTCGTTTGAGTCCCAACCTTGGGAACGAGGAGCAGGAGGAGAGAGCCCTCCTCCTGCGTACCTCTACTCGATCGAAATCGACGCTACCTTGATGCTCTCCCCCTCTCGCTCGCCGATGACGGTTGCTCGCAGGTGATCGGCCTTCTTGGTCGCCTTGAGGGCCACGACGGTCTTGTCGTTGCCCGCAGCGTCGAACTTCAGATATGTGCCGTCCGGAGCCAGCAGGCCGTATCCTCCTTTGGCGCACTGCAGGGCGCACTGCTTCGTGTGCTTGTCCGGATCGGCCTTGACCTTGGTGACGCACTGCGTGTCGATGACCGGCACGTTCTCCCAGGTCTCACCAGCCGCCGCCAGCGGGAAGGCCAGCATTCCGGCAACGACGAACGCGATCTTTGTCAGCATCTCTCCTCCTCAAGTCGCCGACGCTTCAAGCGGCGGCGAGGTTAGTGTTGCATCGACCTCGGTGCGCCCCACCGAGGGGCGCGCCTCGTCACGGAGCTGGCGCAAACCGTCCCGACTCCGAACGGGCGGTCTCCTCCAGCAGGTCGTCGAACCGTGACTCAGCGAATCGCCAGTTGGCGACCGCCCAGTAAGACTCGAGGTAACGCTTGCGCATGTTCCTGTAGTCGATGTAGTAGGCGTGCTCCCACAGATCGCAGACCAGGAGTGGAGAGTCGCCCGTCGCTATCGGGCAACCCGCATCGTGCGTCAGCTCGATCCGGACCGAACCGTCGGGCTTTCGTACAAGCCAGGCCCAGCCGCTACCGAAGTGGGAGCTGGCCTGCTCCACAAAGGCAGTGCGAAAGGCTCCGAAGGACCCGTAGCGCCGCTCGATGGCCTCGAGCAACGTACCGCCGGGCTCACCGCCGCCCTCCGGGCTCATGGAGCGCCAGTACAAGCTGTGGTTGAAGTGCTGTGCAGCGTTGTTGAACACGGCCCCCGAGGATCTCCGCACCAGATCCTCAATGTCCAGCTCCACGAGCGGGGTGCCTGAAATGAGCCTGCACAGGGCGTCCACGTAGGCGCGGTGGTGTTTGCCCCAGTGGTATTCGAGCGTTTCCGCCGATACGTGAGGCACCAGAGCGTCCAATCCATAGGGTAGTCGGAGTTGCGAATGCATCACGATGTCCTCCAGATCCTCGGCTCTTGAGCCCCGCACGAGGGCTAGGTCGTCTCCCGCACTCGACCGAGGCCGAGTATCTCGCCGGTCGATAGGGATGTATCGGCAGTGCTCTCCCTCGCCTCGCTCAATCGCGCAAGCGTGTAGGCGGCGATCGCGATCTCCACATCTCGAACAGCCAGGTCATAGAACATGCCCATGGAGACAAGGTTCGCCGCGATGGCGACAAGCCACGCCGCCGCCACGTAACCCCCGATTCGCGTCCAGCCGGCCAGGATGGCAAGGCCCACGACCATTTCGACGACACCCACCATCCGCATGAATGTCCCGCTGCCGATCGGGAGAAGCGCTTCGGCCGCGGGGTTCAGGTACATTCCCCAGTCGGTGAGAAGGTTGAAGAACTTGTCGAGCCCCGCCAGGAACGGTCCCAGCCCCAGGCCGATCCGCAGCATCCACCAGGCAGAGTTCAGGCCTCTCGTCATCATCACGCGTACCTCCTCCCTCGTGACTCGAAGTCCACACCGACTCGCTCCGGCTGATAGACGATGCCTTCGACCCGAAGCCGATGCAGTCCGCCCGGGGTCTCACAGGTGACGTTGTCACCGATCCGGCGACCGGGAACCGCCATGCCCAGCGGCGCAAGCACCGAGACGTTTCCCGAGGCTGGGTCGGCGGCCGCGGGAAGCACGACACGAAAGACGATCTCCTCGTGAGCATCGAGATCCTCGACCTGCACCTCGGAGTTGATCGTGACGAGGTCCGGTCCGATACGGTCGGCCGGCATGATCTCGGCTTCATACAGCCGTCGCTCGAGCAGATCGACATTGACGGCTTCGTGCGGGTCCATGGAGCGCGGACCCTCGATGAGGTTGTGGAGCCGGTAGAAGTCAAAACCGGTGACCCGGACGGTCTGTTGTCGCATGTTTCCTCCTCGACACAGAAGACAAGCGGAGCCCGAATGCTGATGCTGTGCCTTCCATGGACCTCAGGCCCACGAGCCTAGTCTCGTACAGGACCAAAGCAAGGATCGGGCCAGGAGATACTGGCACAGGGAAACGGGGGGAATCCCCGGCGCAGTCGTGGATTCACTGAGTCGGATGAAGGAACGACGCGCTTGTGGAGGTCTGGCGAAGGACTACATCCTGAAATGGATTATTTCATTCTGAATCGTGTGGCCGAGATCGGCGGACGTCGAGCCCATACCGTTTCATCCGACGCCAGAGTGTGACCGTGCTGATGTTGAGGGCCTTCGCCGCGAGCTTGCGATCACCTCGGAAGCGGTCGAGTGCGCGTCGGATCATCTTCCTCTCATGTTCGTCGAGGTCGAGACCGTCGTCAGCCACACTGTCAAAGGACTTTGATCGCACTTCCGGTGGGAGCTCTCGGACGGTGACAGTGCGCCCCTGCGCGAGGATCACCCCGCGTTGGATGGCGTTTTCCAGCTCCCGGACGTTGCCCGGCCAGCGATAGCTCATCAGCAGGGTCATGGCCTCGGCTGACACCGCCCGCACGTCCTTCTTCGTCTGCCTGGCGGCGGTGCTGAGGAATTGGTGAACGAGCGCCGGGATGGCCTCGCGGCGGTCGCGGAGCGGCGGCACGGTGATCACGAACCCGCCCAGCCGGAAGTACAGGTCTTCGCGAAAGCTGCCTGCCGCAACCGCCGCCCGCAGGTCCCGATTGGTCGCAGCGATGACGCGCGGGTTGACCCTGGTGCTCCGTTCACTGCCGACCTTTCGGATCTCGCCTTCCTGAAGTGCCCGCAGCAGCTTGGCCTGAATAGCTGGAGCCATCTCGCCGATCTCGTCGAGGAACAACGTCCCTGTGGTGGCCAGCTCGAACAGGCCGGTCTTGTCACGCACCGCGCCTGTGAAGGCACCCCGTACGTGCCCGAAGAGCTCGGACTCCAGCAGCGTTTCCGGCAAGGCCGCGCAGTTCACCGAAACGAACGGCCGGTCTGCCCGCGTGCTCTGGTCATGGATCATCCTGACGATGAACTCCTTGCCGGTCCCGCTCTCGCCGAACAGGAGAACCGTCGTATCGAGCGGAGCCACCCGTGCCGCCATCTCGAGCACCTCCTGCATCGCGGCGCTTTTCGCGACGAATCGCTTCGAGGCCGCGGCGCGCGCGATACGCTCACGCAATGCATCGAGTTGGCGTTCGCGCCGGGCCACCTTCTCTTCACGCCGCGTGAGCTCGCGCATCTGCCGGTGGATGAGGTCGCGCAGCCGCTCAACTTCCCGGCCAAGATCGGTGCCCTGGTAGTCTCGCCGAAGCGACTCGAGCGTTTCTCCCCAGCGCGATGCATCCTTTCCGACCAGGGAGCAATGAGGCTTCCCCTGGGCCAGACAGGCGGTTTCGGCGAAATAGACCTCCTGGCTCAGGCATGCACATGCGTACCCGCTCGCATATCCGACCAGTGACCAGCAGACCGGGGTCGCGCTTTTGCCGTAGTGGTGGAGGTGCTGTTCGGCCACGTACGAATCGTGGCACTCTATCTCCGAGTCGAACTGCCCGGTCGCGGCGTCGTATTCGAGCCGGAGCGGCACCGCTCGTACAATCCCCTCGAGAGTGTGAAGCGTAGCGCCGGCCCGCAGCCCTTCGACGGGGTCCGCCCAGGAGGACCGGCCGCGCAGGTTGACGGCATCGTGATAGCCGTCGGCGTAGCCGAAGCGGAGGAACAGCCGACGCGCCGTGTCGATCCCGAGGGTGTCGATCAGCTCCTTTCGCAGGAGGCCCATCGCTGTGGCGCTCAGGATCACCACCCGCTGTTCGTGCAGACGGATGATCCCCTGATCGGGCCGGAACTCGAGAACGTCGGCAAGCAGGAGGTCTTCGGGTTTCATATCGACGCCGCCACTCCGTAAATCACGGCGCGCCGCCGTGAGATCGTAGAGATACCAGCTGTCGCCAGCGCCAAAGCCTCCGACGGCTTCAGGCCCTGCACTCACGAGGCAAAGGGTATCATCGTCCCGTTGACCGCATGCGAGATTACCTCAGACTGAATCCTCAGGCTGTTGACCCCACACACTGCCACCATCCCGGTCAGCTGTTCGGGCCCCTGGCACATCCGTTGCACAGAGGCTGGTGAGACGATTGGCTCTGTTCTGCCTTCGGAGGATGTGGTCATGTCGAAATCGAGAAAGCAACTCGTGCTCGTGGAGAGGGCCAAAGTCCCTCTTCAGAGCGGGTGTCCGTCACCTGAAGTACCTTTCACCTATGCCGGGCTGTGCTCCAGTTGCATCCACAGTCCGTACTGCACGTTCCGCCGATTCACAGACCAGGCGATCATCCACTGCGAAGAATGGAGCGTTGAGATCGCTTCATGTGGGACGTTGGGAACGTCGAGAAGATCCGAGGCGCCGGCACGGACCGCTGTGCTGCTGAACTCCACGCGATCGCAACCCAAGGGGCTTTGTGCGACATGCGAAGAACACCCGACCTGCTCGTTCGCCAAGCCGGAAGGCGGCGTGTGGCACTGCGAGGAGTACCGTTGAGGGTGAACCCCGGGGGGACGATCCGATGACAGCGAAAGTGTTGTCCAGAGAGGAAGAGGAGGTCGCTTCTCGCGACGCGCGTGCCACCCCTTTGCCCGGCGTGGCCGAGGCTGGAGGCTCGCTCTATTCCAGCGCCAAGGAGCGGCTGTATCGGGCGGCGGATATCATGAAGCTCGACCTAGACATCCTGAAGATCCTCCAGAGCACCACGAATGAGATCGTGGTTCACTTCCCTGTGCGGATGGACGACGGCCGCGTCGAGATCTTCACGGGCTACCGCGTCCAGCACAACAATGCCCGCGGACCCTTCAAGGGCGGGCTGCGGTATCATCCATCCGTCCAGATCGATGAGGTGCGGGCCCTCGCTGCGTGGATGACCTGGAAGACGGCCGTGGTCGGGATTCCGTTCGGCGGCGCCAAGGGTGGTATTCAGCTCGATCCCCGGGGATACTCCAACAACGAGCTGGAACGGATCACCCGGCGGTTCACCTTCGCCCTGGGCAACAGCATCGGGCCCGAATACGATATTCCCGCGCCCGACGTGAACACGAACCCGCAGATCATGGCGTGGATCCTCGACACCTACCTTCAGATGATGCCGCCCCACGAGCGGCACGCCTGCGGCCACGTCGTCACGGGCAAGCCCCTCGAGTCTGGCGGCAGCCTCGGCAGAGACAAGGCCACCGGCCAGGGCGTCGTCTACTCCATTCAGAACTGGGCACGGGACCAACGCGTGAGCCTCGATGGGGTCACCTGCGCCATTCAGGGTTTCGGCAACGTGGGGTCATGGACCGCCCGCCGGCTGAAGCCGTTCGGTGTGGTCCTCGTGGCGGTTCAAGACGTCACCGGGGCGATCTCAAGTCCCGCCGGGATCGATCCGGAGGATCTGACTGCCTACGTTCGCCTCAACGGGGGGGTTGCGGGATTCCCGCACGCGCGCCCGATCGATGATGGCGCGTTCTTCCGCACCCGGGCGGATATCTTCATCCCCGCCGCGATGGAGAACCAGATCACCGCCGTGACCGCGCCGCTTCTCAACGTTCGCCTGGTGGCGGAGGCCGCCAACGGCCCGAGCGATCACGACGGGGACGCGATCCTGCAGGCGCGGGGCATACCTGTCATCCCCGACATCCTGTGCAATGCGGGGGGCGTGATCGTCAGCTACTTCGAGTGGCTTCAGAACAAGAGGAGCGAATACTGGGACCTCGAAGAGGTTGATTCGAAGCTCCACAAGCGGATGACCTCCGCCTACAGCCGAGTGCGTGCCACCGCTTCGCAGTTCGGTGTGGACTGGCGCAACGCGGCCTACATCGTCGCCCTCTCGGCGATCGCGAAGGTCTATCAGGAACGGGGCATCTTCCCGTGACGGGGGGGGCCCCGCCGTCCTCTTTCACCCAGCCGCGAGAGCGCCTGCGCGGAGCCTTCCTGTCCGGCCAGCCCCCCTCGCCGGCAGCGCGCCTCTGGGCCCAGAGGACCGGGGCCATAAACATCCCCCCGTTGCCGGGTGCAGGTTCTAATGGTTGGTAATCCACATCGAGCACTTCGCGGATGAGGCCGCGGACCGTGAGTTCGCTGGTGAGGCGGAACCGCGCGTCTCCAAAATATCTCCACGACTGCGGAGGACTCCAGGGGACTGGAGGGGACGCCAGGGGAATCGAAAACAGGGACAAGGCAACGGATTCTCAGTGTCTTACGACGATAGTCGCGTGCCATCAGCTAGTTAGAAAAACCATCGCGATCGGGTTCAAGTCCCGTCGCTCCCGCCAGCCTAAGCTGCCGAAAACACAGAACGACCTTGGGGGCGACGGGAACGGTTCCCTGCTCACTCCCTCTGGTCACCCAGTTCGCCTCTCCACCGACTCTGCAAGAGACCGCCTGACAGAACCGCTGAGTCCGAGGCGGCCGTTGAGGTGTCAGGCCACTCATTCGAACGCCTACCGGCCGGGCAGGGTCACCTTGAACTTGATGGCGGCGAGCTGTTCGGGAGCTTTGCCGATCCGGCGCAGGAAGGCGATCCAGCGCGGGTCCTTCCGGATGTTGGCGAACAGCGGCTCTCTCAGGATCTCGGAGAGGCCGAGGTCGCCGTACTGGACGGCCTTGTCGAGCCACTCGAAGGCACGGTCGGCCTCGCCGCGGAAGGCGAGCACGTAGGCGATGTGGGAGGGCGCATCTCTTTTGTACTTCCGGATCAATTCGGCGAGCGAGGCATCGGACTCGGCTTTCCGTCCCAGAGCGTGCCAGGCCATCGGCAGGCCGATCATGCGCCAAGCCTCGGAGCTCTCCTGCTGCATCTTCTGAAGCGCCGCCTCCGGCTCGCCGTTGAGCAGCAGCGCCACGCCAAGCTGGTAGTGAGCGCCGCCTCTGCCAGGGCTCAGGCTCAGCACCGTCCGGAAGGAGGCGATCGCCTCCTCGAGGCGGCCGAGCGATCCATACGATATGCCAGCATCGAACAATGACGTCTGATTCACCGGATCCCGCGCGACGAGGAATTCCCTGATCGGGAGGGCTTGCTCCAGGCGACCGAGTGACGCGAGCAGCCTGGCGGCGGTATTGAGACTGGAGGGATCGGCCGGGTCCAACTCAAGCGCTCGCTCGAGATGATGCACGGCGCCGGCGAGGTCGCCGGTGTCCATCTCGACGCCGCCGAGCATCGCAAGGGCAGGTGCGCATTCGGGATCGATCTCGAGCGCCTTGCCCGCCTGATCGCGGGCCCTGGCGAACGCTTCCTCGTCGGACAGCAGGCCGATGGCGCTCTCGCTCAGACTATTGCGGGAAAGCTCGGCCCACGCGGGCGCGTATCGGGGGTCGATCTCCAGCACATTCCGGTAGAGCGCATCGGACCGCTCGAACGCTTCGGGGGTGAACTGCCGGCCAAGCTGGACCGCCTGGAGGTAAAGCGCATAGGCCTGCGGATCGGTCTTGCGCGCCGTAGGCGCCGCGCCCAGAAGGGTCACCCGGAGTTGCCGGACAACGTCGGCGGCGATCTCGTCCTGGATCTTGAAGATGTCGTCGAGCGTGCGGTCGTAGGTCTGCGACCACAGGTGGGTGTCGGAGCCGGCCTTGATGAGCTGGGCCGTGACGCGGACCTGGTTTCCGGACTTGCGCACGGAGCCTTCCAGGACGTGGGCGACATGGAGGCGCCGCGCGATCTCCGGGATCTCGAGTTTCTGGCCTTTGAAGGAGAAGGCCGACGAGCGGGAAGTGACACGCAGCTCGGGAACCTTGGCCAGCAGGTTCAGGACCTCCTCGGAGATGCCGTCGGAGAAGAACTCCTGCTCGGGGTCGCTGCTCATGTTGACGAACGGCAGCACCGCGATGGAGCGGATCTCGGGCCCCGTGCTCTCCGGCGCGGCCCGCCGGCCCCGACCGAGGAACAGGACGAGCGCGAGGATGGCCACGACCACTCCGGCAGCGGCGCCGATCCAGAGTCTTGCGCCGCCGCGACGCATCTGAAGCGGGGCGCCCGACGCAGCGGGCAGGGGCGTGGGAGAGGTGGCGGCCGCCGGGACCGTTCCGCCGGCGTGGCTCGCGCCCGACTCGACCTCCCTGCGCAGCGCGCGCAGCTCATTGTAGACGTCGCGTGCCGTCTGGAAGCGATCCCGCGGCTCCTTCTGCAGGCAGTGATCGATGATTCTCGACAGATGGCGAGGCGCCTCCTGCCGGGCCTCGCTCACCGGCCGCGGCGTGTCACGTAGGATCGACGAGATCGTCTCCGCCTGATTCTTGCCGGCAAACGGTCGCCGTCCCGCCGCCATCTCGTAGAGCACCACGCCCAGCGAGAAGATGTCCGTGCGCGCATCCAACGTCTCACCCCCCACCTGCTCGGGCGACATGTACGGCACCGTCCCCACGACCAGACCGGCCTGGGTCAGCGCCCGGTCGGGATGCCCCACTTCGGTCGGCGCGGAGGAGGCTTCCGCGCCAGCCGGCGGCCCGCTCTCAGAGGCCGCCGCCACCAGCTTCGCCAGACCGAAATCGAGCACCTTCACCCGTCCGTCCTTCGTGACCATCACGTTGGCCGGCTTCAGGTCGCGGTGGACGATCCCCTTCTCGTGCGCCGCCGCCAGGGCGTCGGCCATGGCGATGCCGATGTCGAACACCTTCGCCATGGACAACCCGCCGGGGGGGATCCCATGGTCCAGACTCTCCCCCTCGACGAGCTCCATCGTGAGGAGGTGGGCGCCGGCCTCCTCCTCGACGGAGTAGATGGTCACGATGTGGGGGTGATTCAGGGCAGCGACGGCCTTCGCCTCGCGCTGGAAGCGCTCGAGCCGGTCGGGGCTGACGGCCATCTCGGGAGGCAGGATCTTCAGCGCCACCTGGCGGTGCAGCTTCGTGTCCTCGGCCAGGTAGACCGCCCCCATGCCCCCCTGGCCGATCAGGCGCACGATGCGGTAGTGGCCGAGACTCTGTCCGGGCTGCAAGGGCGGGGTCCTCTCCCGTGACGACTCGACGCCGCGGGCGCGGCGGCGCGGACACCATTATAAGTTTGCCATCTCCACTATTTCTCCACGACTGCGGAGGACTCCAGGGGACTGGAGGGGACTCCGGGGGAATCGAAAACAGGGACAAGGCAACACGTTGACGGCCACTCACGACGAAAGTCACGCGCCATCAGCAAGTTAGAAAATTCATCCCGAACGGGTTCAAGTCCCGTCGCTCCAGCCAAATATCTGAAAATAAAAGACTTATAGTGGGCACGTGGATCTCATCTTGCTCGCTTTTGTTTCCCGATCCCGTCGCCCATCCCCGATCACCCCTGTCGTACTCAATGTCGGTGTCGATGGTGCTCGTCGTGCTCGTGCGGATGTGCGTGCGTCGTCGCCTCATGCTCGTGCTCGTGGACGTGTGAAATGCCGGGAGCGAATTCCGGCCCGTGCATGTGAGTGTGGTGCTCGTCAAGATGATCGTGCCAGTGCGTGTGACCGATCGGATCGTGATGATGTTGGTGCCCATGCCGGTCGATCGAGAGCGCGACGGCGCCGGCAGCGCAGGACAGGAGCGCCAGCCATCCGAAGGTGCCGGCTCTCTCACCGAGGAACAACAAACTCCACAGGAAGCCGAAGGCTGGCCCGGCAGCGAACAGCCCGGCGTTGAGCGCGGCGCCGATCCGTCGCAGCGCGAGTAGCTCCAGCACAAGCGAGAGACCGACGCCGCCACCGCCGGCCAGCATGACCAGCATCCACGCGCGCGGCGGAAGGGACCAGGAAGCTCCAAGGGTTCCGAGCAAGAGTGCCGAGCCGCCACCGAATCCCTTGATCGTGACGACCACGAGCGGATCGAGCCGGGAAGCACCGCGAGTCAGGATGTTGTCCCCGGCCCATGCCGAACAGGCGGCCACGAGGAGCAGCAGGCCTCTCCAGGAAGTCGAGGACAGTTGCCCTCCACTGGCTGGGCCGGGCAGTGAGAACACCATCAAACCTATCAGCAGCAGAAACAGACCGAAGACGCCTCTCCTTCCGACTCGCTCACCAAGCACGAGCACGGCGGCGAGGACGGTGAACGCGAACTCCAGATGCTGCACGATCGCTGCGTGATGCGAGGCGACTCGTTGAACACCCTCGAAGAACATCACCGGGCCCAGCACACCACCGAGCAGCGTCATTCCGAGGAGCCGCGGCACGTCCCGCCGCGTGATGCGACCCCTGGATGGCCTTCGTCCGATCAGCGCCCGTAACAGCAGGGCGACCAAGGTGACGCACCCCGCGGCGAGATAGGTCAGGCCGGCGGCGCGCACGGGCTCGATGTGAGCCAGAGCGCCTTTCGCCGCCGGGGCCAGGATTCCGTAGATCGCCGCCGCCGCGAGAGAGAGCCCGACACCACGCAACCTGAGGCGCTGAGGCCTCGCGCCCGGCGCATCATGCCTCGTGACCGGACCTCATGCGAGTGAGACGATGGTATGGCAACGGGAGGAAGATCATGTCTAGCGCGCTCCCGGGAAAAAGGCCGAACAAGATGACGACCCCCATCGGCGCCTAACTTTCGGCTCCAAGGTGCTGGCCCCTCAACGCGAGCACATGAAAGCGTCGGCACGGCCGCACGAGCGGTCATCTAAACCCGACACAGGGTACACGTGCGCACCTGAAATCACCGCCTCGCGAATGACGGCAAACCTTCTTCCTGCGGCAGGTGCCGTAAGTGCGAGACGAGCACGATCTCGTTGTTCCGAAGGCGAGCAACGCGACGAGTCCGATCATGGACGCCACCGATAGCACCCCGCAGTGTAGCCCTGCGCCCGCCACAGAGTTGGCCCCTGAACCCGAATCATGAAGTGCCGCACATGACGGCCGGCGGCAGTTGATCCATAGAACAGTTGTATCTAGACTACGCTTCAGATGCTCATCACGGATCGAGTGCCCGAGAAGACCGAGGGTCGGTGGCTGCTCCTGATCCACCAAATCCCTCCGAAGCCGAACTATTTCCGCGTCAAGGTCTGGCGGAGGCTGCAGCGTCTGGGCGCAGTCGCCATCAAGAACTCGGTCTACGTCCTGCCGTTCAGCGACCAGACCCAGGAGGACTTCCAGTGGGTGCTCCGCGAGATCTTCGCCGAGGGCGGGGAGGCGTCCATCTGCGAGGCGCATTTCGTGGAGGGCCTCTCCGATGAACAGGTCGAGGCGATGTTCCACGCGGCGCGGGATGCCGACTATGCTCAGATCGCTGAGGAAGCTCAACAGCTGGCTGGGGAACTGCCGTCTGCCGCCCGACTCGATCGAGACCAGAGGAATCGATTCGATGCGGAAGTCGCCAAGCTCAGGAGACGGTTCTCCGACGTCGCGGGTATCGACTTCTTCGGCGCGCCCGGTAGCGACACCACCGACGCTCTTCTTGCGGGACTCGAGGCAAGACTGAAAGACAAAGCGTCGACGGGCACCGCGGCGGAGAGAAGTCCTGGCCACGCTGAACGGCTTCTCGGGCGGGTATGGGTCACGCGCCGAGGGATACACGTGGACCGCATCGCGAGCGCATGGCTCATCCGCAGGTTCATCGACAGGGAAGCTCGCTTCAAGTTCGTCGCCAACAAGGGGTACCGCCCTGAAACCGGTGAACTGCGATTCGACATGTTCGATGCCGAGTTCACGCACGAAGGAGATTGCTGCACCTTTGAGGTCCTGCTGCGCCGTTTCGGGCTCGAGGACCTGGCGTTGCGACCGATCGCGGAAATCGTCCACGACATCGACCTGAAAGACTCCAAATTCGAGCGGCAGGAAGCTTTGGGGCTTGACCGGCTGATCGCAGGCATCGCGATGGCCCACAAGGAGGACGAGGTGCGAATGGCCCGCGGCTCCGCTGTGCTCGAGGATCTGTACGAGTACTTCCGGAGGAGACCCCGTTGATGGACCAACGCGGGGGACAGCAATGAAATGAAAGGAGGGAGGAAGGGATGGATACAAGGTTTTTCGCCGTCGCCGCCGCTGCGGCGGTCGGGTTGCTTGTAGAAGTTGTTTACGCCGACACCCCCGCTGGCGCTGCCCGTACATGGCACTTCGATGCCGACCCGGCAGAGGCTCCACCCGCAGGGTTCTCGCTTGCCCGAACCGGCAGCGGTGGGCAGGGCCGCTGGATGGTGAAGCCGGAAAAGGACGCTCCGAGTGCTCCGAATGTCCTCGCGCAAGTCGACACCGATGATACGGACTACCGGTTCCCTGTGGCCGTGGCAAACGAAGCCGTGTCGAGCAATTTGCGGCTCTCGGTCCGGTGCAAGGCCGTCTCGGGAATGGTTGACCAGGCCTGCGGCCTCGTATTCCGCTACCGTGACGAGAACAACTACTACGTCACGCGAGCAAACGCTCTGGAGAACAACGTCCGTCTCTACTACGTCAAGGACGGCAGCCGCAAGCAATTCGCGAGCTGGAGCGGCAAGGTGACCAGCGGTACTTGGCACGAGCTGCGTGCCGAAGCGCGGGGCGATCATTTCCAGGTCTTCTGGGATGGGGAGAAGGTCATCGACGCGCACGACAAGACCTTCGCGGCCCCGGGCAAAGTCGGCGTGTGGACCAAGGCGGATTCGGTGACCTATTTCGATGACCTCTCCGTCGAGCCCCTACAGTGACTCGACGGAACAATCCCTTGAGACGGAATGAAGGAGCAGCTGCGATGAAACATCGGATCATTGGTCTCGTCCTGCTGGCAGTGAGTTTATCGATCTTGTCTGTTCTAACCGCCTCCGGAGAACCGAAGGGCGAGCAAGTCACGGTGAAAGGAGAGGTGGTGGACCTCTGGTGTTATCTGGAGGACGGCAGCCACGGACCAGAGCACAAGGCATGCACCACCGAGTGCGCGAAAGCGGGCAATCCCATCGGGATCGTCGATGACAAGGGGAATATCTACGTAGTCATGGGAATGAAGGATCATCGGGCTGGACGAGACGTGCTTGCGGACAAGATGGCACAGACTGTCACCGTTACGGGAACGCTCGTCAAGAAAGGCGGTACCCAGGTTCTTTACGTGACTTCGTTCGAATAGAAGGGAAGCGCGTCGAGAAGGCCAGCCTCCTCCACGATCAAGCCTCTCCTGGAAAGAAGGGACAGGAGTCATGAAGAGATATTTGCTCAATCCTGTAGTGCTCGGTCTGTGTGCTCTCGGTGCGTCCACGGCATCAGCGCAGAGCGCTGGGCCGACAACGCAACTCGATACCGCCAGCATCGAACAACTCACTGGCGTCAAAGGTAAGCTCGATGAGAAGGAAGGCGTCTTCAAAGTGTCGATGCCACGGACCGATCTCGTCGTGTCATCGGCGGGCGTCAAGATCACGCCTCCAATGGGACTCACGTCGTGGGCCTCGTTCAAGAGGACCGGCGAACACGCGATGGTGATGGGCGACATGGTCCTGCTCGAGGAGCAGGTGAACCCCGTCATGAGCGTAGCCCTTGACAGCGGCCTTCAGGTGACAGCCCTCCACAATCATTTTCTCTGGGACAGCCCAAGGGTGATGTTCATGCACATCGGGGGCATGGGCGAGGAGCAGAAGCTCGCCGCCGCCGTCGGCAAGGTCTTCGCCAAGATCAAGGACACAAGCCTTGCGAAGGGCGCCGTAGCGCAAGCCGACATCGATCCGGCGAAGAGCACCCTCGACCCGAAGAAGATCGAGGCGATCCTCGGGAAACCCGGCGAGCTGAGCAACGGCGTCTACAAGGTGACCATCGGTCGCGAGACGACGATGGACGGCTCCACCATGGGCAGCGCCATGGGCGTGAACACCTGGGCAGCGTTCTCGGGCGGCGACGATCTGGCCGTCGTGGACGGCGACTTCGCGATGCTCGAGTCCGAGCTGCAGGAGGTGCTCAAGACCCTGCGGAGAGCAGGCATCAACATCGTGGCGATCCACAGTCATATGGCCGGGGAGATTCCCCGAATCTTGTTCCTCCATTACTGGGGCGTCGGGAAGTCGGAGGACCTGGCCCGCGGTATCAAGGCAGCGCTCGACAAGACGAGGCACGCGTAGGCTCCGATGGACCTGCCATCGGAGCAGCACGGCGACGAAACGGTGGCCCCGCGACCGCTTCCACCCGAGGAGCGGGAGCCGTGGGGGAGCTTCCTGCGCTCGATGTTCCGGGTGGGTGTCAACACCTTCGGCGGGCCCGTCGCGCAGATCGGAGTGATGCACAAGGAGGCGGTCGAGACGCTCAGGTGGGTGGCTGATGCACAGTTCGTTCACCTGCTCGATTTCGCGAACATCCTTCCAGGTCCTGAGGCGCTCGAGATCGCGATCCACCTCGGATATCTCCGGCGCGGCGTCCGGGGAGGCATCGTCGCGGGTCTCCTCTTCATCTTGCCCGGCTTCGTCAGCCTCACGGCGCTCGCCTGGATGTATCACCGGTACGGGCAGGTGCCCGCTGTCACGGCGTTCCTCGATGGCATACGCCCCATCGCCTTGGCTCTGATTGCGACTGCGGCGGTGAGATTGTCCGGGAGATCGCTCAAGGTGGGTCTCTCCTACTTACTTATGGGCACGGCCTTCGTAGCGAGCTTCCTGATGCGCGCTCCGTTCGTCGTGGTTCTGGGCAGCTCCGGTCTGCTGGGCCTCCTGCTTGCGCACCACCGCAAGAGTGCGAATGAGTCGAAGACACATGGTTGGGCTTTGACTGCGCTCGTCATCCTCCTGATCGTTGGAAACCAACTCTGGCCGCGGACGTCCGGCAAGCCAGCGGAAGGACTGCCCGGCCGGGAAACGACGAATCTGTCCGGTGGACCCGAGGTGACGGTCACGCGCCTTGGACAGATCGCCTGGGTCAATACGAAGGCTGCCCTCCTGACCTTCGGCGGAGCCTACACCGTGCTTCCCGTTCTGCGCGAGCAGACGATCGGGAGGTACGGATGGCTGACAGACCGGCAGGTGATCGACGCCTTGGCGCTTGGGGAGACGACTCCTGGCCCGCTCATCTCGATCGGCGTGTTTCTCTCCTATCTGGCGGGCGGTTTCCCTGGCGCCGCGGTGGGTTGCGTCTTCCTGTTTCTTCCCAGCTTCCTGTTCGTTCTGGGTTTGGCGCGGTACGTTGAGAAAGTCGAGAACCTGCCCTACGCCCGGTAGGTGCTCTGGGGTTTCTCCGCAGGCACGTTAGGTCTCATCATCGCGCTCGCGGCGGACCTCGTGCCCTAGACCTTGTCCAAGCGTGATGTGAGCGATTTCGACACGCGATTCTGATGGAAGTACTCGAAACGCCCCGGTATCTTGCGAGTGACGAAGATCGCAACCTACCCAAACAAGGAGGCGTTTCGAGTGAACGATTATACACGCAGACTCGTGAGCAACCGCAAGCGTCGGATCGCGTACCGGCTACGGGATCGTGTCTGGCAGGCCCAGGATGAACCGATGATGTCGGCCAGCAACATTCACTATGAGATGGCTGATAGGACACGAGCCGTGGGGGTGGGCGGCATCGGGGCGATCCACCTGCTGGCGGGACGCACGGGATTGATCGACGCCATCGACAAGGCGTTGTCCCTGCTGAAGGTTCACCTGCCGTACCACGAGTCGGACCACGTTCTGAACATCGCGTACAACGCTCTGAGCGGCGGGACGTGCCTGGAGGATCTCGAGCTGCGGCGCAACGGCGAGGTGTATCTGGACGCGCTGGGCGCCCAGCGCATCCCGGACCCGACCACGGCGGGGGATTTCTGCCGGCGGTTCAGCCCGGCCGATATCGAGAGCTTGATGGAAGCGATCAACGCGGTGCGGGTGAAGGTGTGGCGCCAGCAGCCGGAGGAGTTCTTTGAGGAAGCGATTCTGGATGCGGACGGAACAGTGGCCCAGACCACCGGTGAGTGCAAGCAGGGCATGGACATCTCGTATGACGGTGTGTGGGGCTACCACCCGCTGCTCATCTCACTTGCAAACACCAAAGAGCCGCTGTACCTGGTGAACCGCAGCGGCAACCGGCCGTCGCACGAGGGAGCCTCGGAGAGGTTTGACCGGGCCATCGGGCTGTGCCGGTCAGCGGGGTTTCGCAAGATCCTGCTGCGCGGGGACACCGACTTCAGCCAGACGCGGCATCTGGATGGATGGGATGGACAGGGCGTGGGGTTCATCTTCGGCATTGACGCGATGCCGAACCTGGTGGCCAGAGCCGATGCCCTGCCAACGCGGGGTTGGAGGAGCCTGAAGCGGGCCGCGAAGTACGAGGTGGCTACCGAGCCGCGCCGACGTCCGGACAACGTCAAGGAGCAGATCGTCCGGGAGCGGGAGTTCAACAATATCCGTCTGGTGTCCGAGCAGGTGGCGGAGTTTGCCTACAAACCGACAGCCTGCACGCAGGCCTACCGCGTCGTGGTGGTGCGCAAGAACCTCTCGGTGGAGAAGGGCGAACGGGTGCTGTTTGACGACATCCGGTACTTCTTCTACATCACCAACCGTCCCGAGCCGGCCGACCAGATCGTGAGGCTGGCCAACCAACGCTGCGACCAGGAGAACCTCATCGCTCAACTCAAGAACGGCGTGCAGGCCCTGCAGATGCCGGTGGCGGATCTGACCGGCAACTGGGCCTACATGGTGATGACGGCCCTGGCCTGGACGCTCAAGGCGTGGTTCGCGCTGCTGCTTCCAGTGACGGGTCGCTGGGGCCAGAGATATCGCGCCGACAAGCAGGCCGTGCTGAAGATGGAGTTCAGGACCTTCCTCAACGCCTTCATGCGCCTGCCGTGTCAGGTCGTGCGCGCGGGCCGACGGATCATCTTCCGGTTGCTGGCGTGGAATCGCTGGCTGCACGTCCTGCTACGCGGCGTCGATGTGCTGCGGCAGCCGTTACGTTGCTGAGCAGCTGACCTGAGCCCGGGCGCAAGAGGCCCCAGTTTCCATCAACTCTCCTAATTCCAGAAAGCGAGGCCACCGATGACCGACACACAGCGCGATGACACCCTCCCGGCCGCAAGGTCAGGGCCGGTGAAGTTCTGCCCGCCCCGAATGTGTCTTGCAACGGCCATCGGGCGTCTCGCCATTCGCTTGTTTAAGGCCTAGATGCCGGCCACGCGCAGCCCGCAAGCCTGGGCGGCGATGGCGAGCGCGGTGTCGTGGGTGGCCATGACAAGCTGCTTGCGCTCCTTCTCCTGCCAGAGCAGCGCCGTGGCGAGATGGATGGCGTCGAGGGTGCCTAGCGGTGTCGGGGGCGGTTGGGACGCCCGCGCGAGGACCGGTCTTGTCGGTTCTACGATTTCGATCTCCTCGACGAGCCTGTAGACGGCCTCCCTGCGCACTGCGATCTCCGGGTCGGTGATTTCATTCCGAATCTTGAGGCGGTCAAGCGTCCTCAGGCACTCCACCTCGACAAGCGCGCTGCTGACGCCAGAGCGCAGGGTCTTCCATTCGCGCAGGCGATCTGGCTGGCCCAGGACCACTCGAAGAATCACCGACGAATCGATGTAGGCAATCACCGCTCGCCCTGGCGCTCCTCGAGGAGCACATCCACGATGTCGATGTTGAGCTTGAGGGGCTTGGGAAGAGGGACACCTCGCAGAGAGCGCCTCTTGCGGAGCGGCTTCCGGATGGTGAGCCCCTCTGCGTCCGAAGAGTAAGGAACCAGCTGAGCGATCGGTGTTTCCCGGTCGACCACGAT
>DASXTC010000082.1:0-90518 GCA_036505635.1 Candidatus Polarisedimenticolia bacterium | reverse complement strand
GATGCTCCACCAGCGCCGTGGGTGCCGGTCGTCTCGACCGGCACGGAGATGATCGTCTGGGGAGGTTTTTTCGACGGCCCGCCGTATACCGCTGGCGGTGGAAGGTACAACCCGATCACGAATACCTGGTCCCCGATCTCGTCGCAGGGTGCCCCGCTACGACGCTACTATCACACGGCGGTATGGTCGGGGAGTGAGATGATCGTGTGGGGAGGCCAAAGTGGAAGCGGCACCTACTTCTCGGGGGGACGATACAATCCAGCGACTGACACCTGGCGAACTACGACCGGCCTCTTCGCGCCTTCCGCGCGATCCGGCCATGTCGCGGTGTGGACCGGGAGTCTGATGCTAGTCTGGGGAAGCGACACATGGCTGACTAGCGGCGGCCGCTATGATCCTGTAAAGGATGCATGGACACGGATCTCGGGACCGCAGGGTCCGTCAGCAACCTCCGGGAATACCGCGGTCTGGACAGGCAACCAGATGATAGTGTGGGGCGGTGCGAGCACGGTCAGCTCGGGCGCCCGATACAACCCCCTCCTGGACACTTGGCCATTCATGGCGAAACCGAACTCCACTGTCCAGCACGTGTTACACACGGCAGTCTGGACCGGCAACGTCATGATCCTCTGGGGAGGACGCGAAGGCCACGAATCTGCACCGTTCACCAATAAGGGAGATGCCTACGATCCGATAAGCAACAAGTGGCGGGGGATTTCGAACACTGGAGCTCCCCTGGGTCGAACGCACCACAGCGCCATCTGGACGGGCACCAGAATGGTCGTGTGGGGCGGCTACAATGCTGATGTGAATCCACCGCTTCTCAACTCAGGCGGAAGGTACGACCCTGTGACAGACACCTGGTCGCCCACGTCAACGCTCAACGCGCCAAGTCCAAGAGACAAGAGCAGTGCGATCTGGACTGGAAGCCGGATGGTCGTCTGGGGGGGCGAGACGTCCACAGACGGCCAGATGAGCAATTCCGGGAGTCTTTATGATCCGGCGACCGATAGCTGGAGCCCCATGTCGACAACCAGCGCGCCATTCGACCGATCCTTCCACACTGCCGTCTGGTCCGGAAGAGAGATGATCGTATGGGGTGGTTACACCGTCCCCACTTCGCCGACTGGTGGACGGTACGACCCCTCGACCAACTCGTGGAGGCCCACATCCACCGTCGGGGCGCCCGAAGGCCGAACGGGACACACTGCGATCTGGACCGGACAGCAGATGATTGTCTGGGGCGGTCTCTGGTCCTCTGGCGGAGATTCCAGGATACTCAATTCGGGCGGAAGGTACGATCCGGTCTCGGATCTATGGAGGACCACCTCACTCGTGAATGTCCCCGAGGAGAGAGAACAGCACTCGGCAATCTGGACCGGAGATCAGATGATCATCTGGGGGGGATATCACAGCTCAGGTGGGCGATACCGGGTGGATCTCTCGACGGACTCTGACCACGATCTGTTCGGCGTTTGCAGCGGCGACTGCGATGATTCCGCCCGTACCGTATACGCAGGAGCGCCTCAGCTCTGTGACGGCTTGAACAACAACTGCAGCGATCCCGCCTGGCCGGCCGTCGCTTCGGATGAGGCTGACGATGACGGAGACGGATTCAGGGTTTGCGCGAACGACTGCGATGACGCCAGTCCGACGGTCTACTCCGGAGCCCCGCAGATCTGTGGCGACGGTCTCAACAACGATTGCAGCCATCCGAATTGGCCGACCCTGTCGGGAACCAACGAGGTCGACAACGACGGAGACGGGTTCACCGGCTGCGCGAACGATTGCGACGACACACGACCGGCGGTGTACCCCGGCGCCGAACAGCGCTGCGACGGGCTGAACGATGATTGCGACGATCCCGCCTGGCCGGCCATCGCCCCGGCGGAATACGACAGTGATCGAGATGGTTTCCTTGTCTGCCAGGGCGACTGTAACGATGGGAACCCGCTGGTAAATCCCGGAGTGACCGAGATTTGCAACGGTATCGACGAGAACTGCGACGGGCAGGTCGATGAAGATCAGAATGGCCAGGACACGGACGCAGACGGCGTTCGCAACCGGTGCGACAACTGTCCGCTTACTTCAAACCCCGGCCAGGAAGACCGCGTTCATCCGAATTCGATGGGCGACGCCTGCGATGACCCGGACGTTGATGGGGTCACCGACGAGATGGACAACTGCGTCGACACCGCCAACTCCGGACAGGTCGACGCCGACGAGGACGGTCCCGGAGACGCCTGCGACATCTGCCCCGCCATCTACAATCCAGGGCAGGAGGAGGTCGTCGCCTGCATGGAGGTCGGCGTCGCCACCGGCCGTTGCATCCCGACGCAGATCTCTCTGGTCTCGACGGAACCCCCACCCGCCACCGGCAAGATCACCGTGTCGGCCTATCGTCTTCTCACTCCGACGTCGATCACCTTCGAGGTGAAGGTGTCCAGCTGCTACCATGTCGATCAGATGGAGTTTTTCCTTAATGGAGGATCCCTCGGCACCTTCCACGACGGCTTCCAGAACTGCGCCTGCGCGTCGCCAATCCAGTCCATGACGGTCTCGGACGCGGCGCTCCTTGCTTCGCTCTGGAACCCTTCGGGGAACAACGTCCTGAGGTTCACCAAGGAAGGCGACTACGACTTAGGCTCGTTTCTTGCCCAAGTCAGGGCCCGAATAGTGACTCCTGAGGGCGAACGGACCGAGTGCCTGCTCGCTCCAGCAGGAAACGACTGCGAGCTCACGAACGAGTGCTACCGCGGGTCCGATGATGCCATCGACTACTCCACGACGCTCACGGAGCCGATCCTGGTCGACGAAGGTCGAATCACGGTGGATTTCACGGATGGCCGGCTCCCTGAAGCGATCGATATTTCTTCTCTGCCCGCCGCCAAGATCCGGCTGTGCGCCCAGACCAAGGAGCCCGGCACGTTGTACGGTGCGAATGGGTACGATGCGCTCTTCCGCGTGGATCCTGCCCAAGGGACAACTTCGGCTGTCGGCCCGCTGACATTCAACCCCGAGGAGATCGAGTACGATGACCTCGGCAATCGTGCCTTCGCCATGGGCACCTACTCGTTTCTGCGGGAGTTCGATATCCGCGACGGGAAGCCCATCGGGCCCGAGATCGACACCGAATACCACCATTTCACAGCTCTCGAGTTCATCGAGGACCGTCTCTATGGAACCGCTGCAGGCGCTTCAGGATTACAGTCGGACCTCAGGCTTCTCGCGCCCTCGACCGGCCACTCGAAGAAGATAGGACCGACCGGACGCGGCAAGATTACAGGCCTTGCGTACGATGAGAACAGCGGGGTCATGTATGCCGTGGAACTTGGTTCCACGGCAAGGAATCTGCTCACGATCAACCTGACGACGGGAGCCGCCACCATCGTAGGACCTCTCGGTGTCACGGTGGACGGGCTGGAGTTCGGCGCCGACGGGCTCCTCTATGGAGGAGCCGACTTCTACAATTGGGGGAAGGTCTACCGCATCAACAAGGTGACTGGAGCGGCAACCCCCGTGCCTCTCTCCGGCTTCCCCTTGGTTACCAGCCTGACTCTTGCAGCGCCGATCCACCGGGACTGCGTCGAGCTCGTCAAGGAGACCCAGGGGACATTGGCGATCAACCGGCCCTGCAACGCGCCTCCCACCGCCGCCGCAGGGGCCGATCTCTCGGCCGAGTGCTCGTCCCCGGTGGGGGCGGGCGTGACCCTGGACGGCTCCGCCTCCTCCGACGTCGACTCTCCGCCTGGCACGAACGGCGACATCGTGCAGTTCGAGTGGTTCGAGGATTTCGGATCGCCTTCACAGGCTCTCCTCGGAGCCGGAGAGACCTTGAACGTGACGCTGCCGCTGGGGGCGCATCCAGTTACTCTCAGGGTCACCGACGCGGCTGGCGAATCGAGCCTCGATGGCGCGCTGGTCAGCGTCGTCGACACGATCGCACCGGCACTCGCAGTGGCCCCGAGCCCCGCGACCCTCTGGCCTCCGAACCACCGGATGGTGCCGGTGCAGATGGCCGCCGCGGCGCAGGATCTCTGTGATGCGTCTCCTTCGGTCGCTCTGGTCTCGGTCGTCAGCAGCGAGCCGGACGACGCTCCAGGCTCGGGAGATGGATCCACGGTGAACGACATCCAGGACGCGGCCTTCGGCTCTCCGGAGCTCGGGGTAACCCTGAGAGCGGAGCGGGATGCGACGGGACGCGGACGTATCTACACCGTGAGCTACAGCGCGGCGGACGCCTCGGGCAACAGCGTCGCCCTCTCTTCGTTGGTCAGCGTGCCTCACGATCAGAATGGGGTGACGGAGCCCGTGGACATCTCGCTTCGGGAGACCACCGGTGGCACGGTCGTCGAGTGGACCGATGTCCCGGGCGCCCTCTTCTACAACGTCATCAAGGGGGACATCGGTCAACTGCGAGAGATGAGCAACTCGATAGACCTGGGCCAGGTGCAGTGCATCGAGGCGGGATCAACGGATGCCAGCACGTCCGGCCGTGGGGATACGAGCATGCCGGCCGCGGGGCGAGCCTACTTCTATCTGGTCGAGCACAACGACGGCTGGGCCAGCTCCTATGGCTCCGAGTCCCTTCAAAAGCCGAGGGTACCGACCGGGGGCGCGTGTTCCGGCCCTTGATCCCCTGAGCGGCCTCCCTTGATGGGCAGCTCCTCGACCGAGCCGCCGCGAGGCGCTTCGTCCCCTCTCCTTCGTGGTAGGATGATCGCCATCTGGAGCGGTCTCATGAAGTCGTCGCGCCGTTTCCCGCCTCTCATCCTCACGGCTTTCTGGATCAGCACGGGCCTCGCTCCGGCGGCTGGCAGCGGCACGGTGAGGGTTCCGATCCGCTGGTGCGCGCTGCAGGGAACAAAGGCGGTGGTCAATCCCGCCTGCGCCGGTGACTCCAGCACGAAGGACGTCCTCTGGCGGCGACACGAGCGCACCACCGAGACCCACTACCTGCCGTTCTGCAACGTCTCGCTGCGGTCAGCCGCCCTCTTCGCGCAGCCGAGCTTCCCCATCATCGCTGACCCGTGCAATGGGAGCGTCACGCCCGCCTGCAAGGGCGTGCAAGGTGACATCGTTCTGTCGGCGTTCGAGCACATCCAGATGATGCAGAACTGCGCGGCGGCCTGGAACGCCCTCGGCGTGGGGGACATCGGAATAGTGGCGGTCAATATCCGGCGGTTTATCGACGCGCAGGGGAATGAGATCGGGACGCTCGGCGCGACGACTGACTACGGCAGCGTGGCGGGGCAGGAGATCGCCGTGATCGACAACGACTTCACGCTGGCTGTCCCGAATCAGCCGCCTGGTTGCGTCTCCCCGGAGCCGTTCGTTCCGGATCCTCATGAGCAGATCTTTGGCCACGAGTTCGGCCACGCGAATTCCCTGCCTCACACGATCGTGCAGAACGGCGACCCGTCGACGCTGATGAATCCGCTTTATCCGCTGGTGGACTTCCTGACCTCCGGCGGGGCGGGTCAGACCGACACGGTCTGTCCCAACCCGATACCGGACCCGAACACGCTGACGCAGTGTGGCCGGGCACGGATCTATGGCCTCTGCAACACGAACGGGATCGAGGTGGACCCTCCGCCGGTCGTGGACTCGATGCCGCTCGATGCCGGCGACGTCAGCCCGGAGTACGTGGACCTGCGCAAGGTCGGGCTCATCAGCGATTCGAACTTCGACAAGGGCACCTTCTTCTGGCACGTCGGCCTGTTTCCGCGGTTGGCCAACGGCATCGAGTTCACCTTCGCCATCGACCTGGACAGGGACCCCAACACCGGTGGCGATCCCGGCACGCTGGGACTGCCCCTCACGCTGGCAGGGGTGGAGCTTGCCGGCCGCGTCGAGGTGAACGTCGACCAGCAGCCGGACCAGCCGAAGGCCTTCACCACCGCGGAGAGGCTGTGGAGCTTCAGCTCCGGCTCCTTCGCGCTGACCCCCGCGCTGGGCTCGAAGGCCGTGGAGGTGATGATGCAGATCCTGCAGGCCTCCCCGCCGACGCTGCCCCCCGAGATGCCCTGGGGGAGCTTCATCGGGATCGAGTTCGACCGTCGGCTGCTCGAGGTCGCGCCCGGAATAACGGCCACGACGGTTCGGTTCCAGGCCAGCGCGACCGACAGCCAGTCGCTGGGCCTGGTCCCGTCGCGCGATCAGCCGCCACCCGGCGATCTGTTCCTCATCACTCCGGCGCTGTCCGTCTGCCAGATGTCGCCGGCCGAGGCTCTGCCCGGCGCTCTCGTCTCAGTTACCGCTTCGGGCCTATCGATCAATCAGAGCACGCACGTACTGGTAGGACCCGATGTCGTGACAACGGGGACGACCAACGACGAGGGCAGGACGACCTCCCAGTTCGTGGTCCCTCAGGGTATCGCCGCCGGGCGGCACCTCATCACGATCGGAGTGGACGACCCGAACGACGCCATCACCGCGGACTGCGAGCTGACCGTCCTCGCCTCTCCTTCGGGCGCCGGGACCGTGCCGGACGATCTGATGGTCACTCTGGATCCTTCGGGCCAGATCAGGCTGAGATGGGACCCTTCGTGCGCCTCGGGTGATGGAGACTACGAGATCTACGAGGGGAGCCTGCCGATCTTCTACAGCCACGCGTCAAGGCTCTGCTCCACCGGTGGCGCGACGTCGACCCTTCTCGTGCCAGGCTCCGGCAACAACTACTACCTCGTCGTCCCTGGCAATGGGGCCCGGGAAGGCTCCTACGGGCTGACGAGCGACGGACGGCCGCGGCCACCCGGCGCTTCGCAGTGCCGACCCCAGGAGACTCCGGTCTGTCCGTGATTACGGCGATCGCCACCGCGTGCGAGAGGACATGGCTTGGCGTGACGATCACGGACGTTCCGGCTTCCAGCGTGGCGCGCGCCTCCTCCTTGCCCGGCAGGGTGGGAGTCGGACCGCCACCACAGGGGGCCCAGGCCAGATGCACGTGGGCGTCGATCAGACCCGACAGCAGCGTCGCCTCCGGTAGCTCGATGACCGTGGCCTCCGGTGGCAGGACCACCGCGGCATCGCGCACCTCGACGATGCGCTCGTCCCGCACCAGCACGTTCTTCCCCGCGAGGCGCTCTCCTCGCTCGACGTTGACGATCCAGCCGGGCCGGAGGGCCATCAGCTTCCCCTCGAGGTCCCCGCGGGCCGAGGGACCGTCATGCGCCGGTGTTGCCGCGGGGATCCCGACAACGAGCAAGCGGATAACCGCGTGCCACACGATCATCACGGACTTCCCTGGGGGATTGTGCGTGGTCACGGAGCACGTCCTCCGGGGGTTCACGGCCTGGATCGCCGGCCAAGCAGCTCGCGTCCCGTGAGCAGGAATCCCAGGAGACTCAGGGAGAAGTGGGCGACGAGGATGACCGACCCCTCGAGGAGCACGAGAAACCCGCGAAGGTTCGATCCCCAGACGCGATAGGTCTCGATGCTCGGCTCGTTGCGGCCCGCCCATGCGTAGGCGACGCCAATGACGCCGTGCGGCAACCAGCAGAGCGCCCACGACGCAAGCAGTGTGACCCAGACCGTGAGCATCGCGTCGCGGACACCGAGCGTGGCGAGCCCGAAGAAGAGCAGGCCGAACGCGAGCCACGTGAAGCCGAAGGAGACTGCCCACGCGTTCAGATGGGCGCCGTAGGGATAGATCTCGTTTGCCAGGTAGGGGCCTTCGGTGGGTTTCCAGAAGCGGACGATGAACCCAAGACCTCCCAGCGACAATGTGATGCCGGACCACGCCAGCAGCCGCCAACCGACCGTGCTCGCCTGATAGGACGATCTCAGCCGGATGAGCGCGGCCAGGAAGATCAGTAGCGTGATGCCGATCGTGGCGACTTCGAGACCCATGCCCCAACCACTCTAGGCCGACATCCTCCTCGCCGCCACGATCGCGGCCCTGATCCCTTTCTCGGCCCGGACCTTCTTCACGATCGCTCGCTTGGTCGCCGGCAGCCCCCGCATCGTCCCCATGTACCTGCCCTGGAGCTTCAGCGCCGCGCGGGTGGCCAGGGTGAGGCGTGGCTTTCTGCGGATCTGCTTCTCACCTGCCGTGGGGGCGGCGGTGCGTGCCTGTGGGACCGCGGTGAAGATCGGCGCGATCCGTCCAAACGAGCGGGCGAGCTGGCGGAATGTCGTGCGGATGGCCCGCATCTCTCTTGCTATGGCGTTTCCAGTACGCGGCATTTATGAGTCCCTCCGATTCAATGAGCCTCGAGTCGAGGCGGTGCCACTATAGCATCTATGTCACCTAGGATTGGGCGGCCCCGCGAGGAGGCGGGTGGCGCTGGTCCTCAGGGACCCTCTGCTCTACACTCCCATGCAGGTGCACGACATGCCGGACCCGGACCGCCAATGAGGAGCCCTCGTGGGGGACATCGCGCCAGCATCCATCGTCTCGCTGATCGCCAGCGCCACGGAGATCCTCTGTTCCCTGGGGCTGAGGGATCGGCTCGTGGGCGTTTCCCATGAGTGCGACTTTCCCGAGGACATCAAAGGGCTCCCTGTCCTCTCGGCGCCCAAAGTCGACCCGGCGCTGCCGGCCGGAGAGATCGACCGCCGAGTGCGCGCGATCGTGGCGGAGGGCTTGAGCGTCTACCGCATTCGTACGGAGGAGCTGGCGCGGGTCCGTCCGGACCTGATCGTCACGCAGGACCAGTGCGAGGTCTGCGCCGTGTCGCTCAAGGATGTCGAGGAGGCGGTGAGCGCCTTGACGCTGAAGGCGACCCGGGTCTGCTCGCTGCGCCCGAACACGCTGGAGGACATCGTCGAAGACTTCCGGCGCGTGGCGGCGGCAGCCGGGGTGACCGAGCGAGGCGAGGTGCTGGTGGAATGGTTCAGCGAGCGTCTCGCGAACGTGCGGGAGAGGACCTCGCGTGCCGCCCGGCGTCCAACCGTCGCATGCCTCGAATGGCTGGACCCCGTGATGGTCGCCGGTGGCTGGATGCCCGAGCTGGTCCGGATCGCCGGCGGCGAGCCTCTCCTCGTGACCGAGGTCGAACGATTCAGGAAGGTCGAGTGGGATAGGCTCGCCGAGGCCGACCCGGATGTGATAGTCGTGATGCCGTGCGGCTTCACGATTGACAGAACGCTCGCGGAGCTGGGAGACACCCGCACGGCGGAGACGCTGCGCGGCATGCGCGCGACGCGCGAAGGGCGCTGCTTCCTGGCCGACGGCAACGCCTATTTCAACCGGCCCGGCCCGCGCATCGCGGACAGCGCGGAGATCCTGGCCGTGCTGCTGCGGCAGGAGATCCTAGGCGAAACCCTGGGCGCACGACGCTGGCCCGCGGGATAACCCGTCTCTCGGCTATCATCCGACTCATGCCCGACCGAGCCAAGCCGCTCCCCGCCGATCTTCACTTGCCTCACCCCGACCGGCTCGCCCCTTCGAGCGCCGGCTACGCGGCGATACTGCAACGGCACGAAGCCGCCATCGCGGGCGGCAGGAGCCTTTATGTCGATCCTGCCACCGGCGCGATGGTCTTCACCGCGAAGGCGTTGTGGGAGCGAGGCTACTGCTGCGACTCGGGGTGCCGGCACTGCCCGTACCTCCCTCGCCCTTGAGCTCTACACCTCCCGATTCCGTAGCGATCGGTTCGATTCCCGCCCCCTGATTCTCGACCTTGCGGAAACCGATCAATGAGCTCGTGAGGGGCGCGCACGCGCATCTGATTCATCGGTTTCCCCAGAGTCGGCTTACCTGATCGACCTCTTCCTCCCGAAGTGACACCTTCAAAAGGTGCGTTTGCCGGGGCGATCCAAGGCGCCTACCTTATGTCTCGATTCTGGTCACGAGCCGATGGAGGACGTATGGCAGAGAGCCCCGCGTTGCGCGGAAGGATCCTTGTGGCCGATGACGACGGGCCGCTCGGTCGACTCTTCAAGGCGGTTCTGGCAGGCGGGGGCCACGAGGTCGAGGTGGTCACCGACGGAGAGACGGCTCGCCAGAGAATCACGAACGGCAGGTTCGACCTCGTCCTCGTCGATCTCACGATGGCGCCCGTGGGTGGACTCGAGCTCCTCGAGCATTCCAAGACGGCAAGCCCCGGCACCACGGTCGTCATGATCACCGGCAACGCGACCGCCGAGTCGGCGGTGGAAGCGTTGAAGAGGGGAGCGCACGACTACCTGATCAAGCCGGTCCAGAACGAGCAGCTTCTCTGCGTCGTGAGGCGCGTGCTCGAGATGAAGCGTCTGGGAGAGGAGAGACGCCGCGCGGGTGAAGCCCTCAAGGCCGAGAAACAGCGCAACGCGACCCTCATACAGGACATCAAAGCTCGCTATGCGCTCTCCAGTCTGTCCGGCTCGAGCGGGCGGATGAACGAGGTGCGCTCGATGGTGGAAGAGGTGATCCGCACGGACTCCACGGTCCTGATCCTCGGCGAGAGCGGCACCGGAAAGAGCCTGCTCGCGCGCACCATCCACTTCAACAGCCATCGCGCCGAACATCCATTCATCGAGACCAACTGCGCCATCTATTCGGAAGGGCTGCTGATGTCCGAGCTGTTCGGCCACGAGAGCGGCGCCTTCACGGGGGCGGTGAGACAGAAGAAAGGACGGTTCGAGCTGGCCGAGGGGGGCACGGTATTCCTCGACGAGATCGGCGACATTCCCGGCGCCACACAGATCGCGCTGCTGAGGTTCCTTCAGGAGCGGCGGTTCGAGCGCGTCGGTGGCGAGGAGACGATCGAGTCCGACGTGAGAGTCATAACGGCCACCAACCGCGATCTCGGCGAAAGAATGAAGAGCGGAGCCTTCCGGCAAGACCTCTTCTACCGGCTCAACGTTATCCCGATCACTCTCCCGCCGCTGCGTGAGCGCCAGGAGGACATCGCGGTGCTCGCCAGCCACATCCTGGCGGACTGCGCCATCCGCCTGCGCCGGGAGGTGAAGGGCTTCACCACCGATGCGATGGACGCGCTGCTGCGCTACTCGTGGCCCGGCAACATCCGGGAGATGGAGAACGCGATCGAGAGGTCCGTGCTCCTGACACATGACGAGCTGGTGACCAGCCGACATCTCCCCCAGACAGAAGCGGGGTCCGGGCCGGCGGCAATCGGGCGCGAGGGGACCGGCTCCGCCCTGGGCTCCTCGCTGATGGAGAACGAGAAGAACCACATCGTCCATGTGCTCGAGCAGTGCCGGTGGAACAAGAAGAAGGCGGCGGTGATGCTGGGGATCAACCGGAGCAGCCTCTACAGCAAGCTGAAGCGCTTCGGTCTGATGGAAGCCGAGGCGCCGGTGCGTTCGGAGACGGGCGGCGTGGGTGTGTCCAGATGATCGACACGCGGCGGGCGCGCGCGATCAGAGTGTCCAGGACCCCCACAGCGGATGAGACCGGAACAGCTCGAACCGGTATTCACAAGTCGCGAAGAGATCAGGCCTTGCAGCCACTGAGACGCAGCTCGGCACGCCGGTTGCTCTGACGAGGGCGCGCCGCCTTGACGCGCGATGAGGGAGACAGCACATGCGTAGCATCCGATCGATCCTCCTCCTGGCAGTTCTCCTCCTGGCTGTCTTCTGTCCCGTCCAGGCGGACGGGGAGAGCCTGAAGCTTTCGTCCACCCTTCAAGACGCCCTGAATCTGCTGCTGCCCACGCAGTCGGTCTCCGTCATCGTCCAGACGGAAGGCCCGCCCAGCCTGCTGCTGCGCGCGCTCGTCACGACCCTCGGAGGCGTGGTCGGTCCGAATTTCACTTCGATCAACGGTTTTCCGGCGCGCATCTCGCTCACCGGACTGCTGACGCTGATCCTGGACCCGGGAGTGCGGAGGGTTTCGCAGGACTGGACCGTCCTCTCGCTTGCCGATTCGGCCGCTCCCTACAGCGGCGCCACAAAGGTCTGGCGCGACTACGGCGTGACCGGCCGCGGGGTCGGCGTGGCAGTCATCGACTCGGGCCTGGCGAGCCACCCGGATCTCACGTCGACCACAACCCGCCGCGTGGTGCGCGTCTCGACCATTCAGACGTCGCTGCTGAGCAGTCTTCTCTTCAATTCGAGCTCGACCGCCGACGACTTCGGGCACGGCACCCACGTGGCCGGGATCATCGGGGGGAGCGGCGCCTCGTCCTCGGGCCCGCTCGCCTTCAAGACCTTCAAGGGGGTCGCGTACGGCGCCGACATCATCGGGGTGAAGGCTCTCGGAGCTGACGGCTCCGGGTGGACCTCCGACATCCTGCGCGCCATCGACTGGGTCATCTCCAACAGGAGCACCTACAAGATCAGGGTGCTCAACATTTCACTGGGCCACCCCATCGAGGAGTCGTACCTGCTCGACCCCCTCTGCAGGGCGGTCGAAGCGGCGTGGAGATCCGGGATCGTGGTCGTGGTATCGGCCGGTAATTTCGGTGAGTATGGCTATGCGAGCATCCTCTCACCAGGCAACGATCCCTATGTCATCACGGTTGGCGCCGCGGCCGACTGGAACACTCTTGACCGGGGCGACGACGCCGTGGCTAGCTTCTCCTCGCTGGGCCCCACGAGCATCGACGGCATCATCAAGCCGGACATCGTCGCTTCAGGAATACAGATCGTCTCGACGCGCTCGGCCGGGTCATGGATAGACGTGAACTATCCCATGACGCGCATCCCTTATTCCTTTTTCCTGAGGTCCGGCTCGTCTTCTCCATCTCCGTACGCCGCCTACAGCGGCACCAGCATGGCGGCGCCCGTGGTGTCCGGAGCCGCCGCTCTGATGCTGTCGAAGTACCCGACCCTGAACCCCGATACCGTCAAGGCGCGGCTGATGCTCTCGGCGTGGTCGCTGAACGACGAGGCGGTCAGGATGGGCTCCGGTACCATCGACCTGGATGCGGCGATGGCCCGCACCGACGTCACGCGACGCAGCATGGAGGCGCAGTCGCCACGTGTGAGCTCGACCGTGGGTCCCGACGGAGTGTCGACGATCTCCATCTCCGACCCTGCAAGTCTTTACGACTCGCTCTGGGGCGAAGACGCGGGTCAGATCGCCATCTGGGGCAACCGCGCCCAGTGGGGCCAGATCGCCATCTGGGGCGGGAGGTCCTCCGGCCAGATCGCCATCTGGGGCGGCCGCGCGCAGACCGGCCCCGACACGTTGACCGCTACCGAGTGACGCGAGCCTCCCTTCCCTTGTCAAGTGGATCCGAGGAGCCCTAGATGAGCCACCCCGACACCGGCGCCGCGGCTGTGCGAACGTCCCTGGGCGCCGGAGCCCGCACCTATGTCGTGGTCGTCACGATCCTCGGCCTGACGGGTGCGGCGGCGACGCTCTACGCCAGCCCGCTCGCGGCTCGGATCGAGTTCGCCGTGCTGTGCGCGCTCGCGGTGATCCTCGGCTCGCGCACCGTCAGACTCTGGTCGACCGTCGAGCTCTCGGTCGCCCTGCCGTTCATCTACGCCGGTCTGCTGCAGTTCGGCGCCGCCTCGGCGGTCCTGATCTCCTTGTTGGCGGCCCTGGGCGCCTGCGTTGTGAGAAAGCGGCAGCTCGATCTGCCACGCATCCTTCTCAACATGTCGGTCATCTCGGGAACGACGGTGGCCGCCTGCTGGGCCTATCTGGCCCTCGGCGGCCGCGTCGGGCTGGTAGAGATGACGGATTGCTTCTGGCCGCTGGTCGCCTCCACCTGCGTCTATTACGCGCTCAACACGACCCTCATCTCGGGAATCATCCACCTCGTCCACGAGCGCCCGCTGGCGCGCGTCTGGATGGAGAACTTCTTCTGGTCGGCTCCTTCGTATTTCACCGGCTCCTTCATCGGCCTGATGATCGTCCTGCTGCTGAACCGGTTCGGAATGATGGCGTTCGCGCTGGCCCTGCCTCCCAGCCTCATCATCTATGTCTTCTACAGGACCTACCAGGAGAGGATGGAGCTGCAGCGGCGCCAGATCGAGCAGTTCGAGGCGATGAACCGCGAGCTGGAGCGAAAGGTCGAAGAGCGCACGCGCGAGCTCACTGCGGCGAACCGCAAACTCGAGGATTCGAACCTACAGCTCCAGACCACCAATCGGATGAAATCTCAGTTCCTGGCCAACATGTCGCACGAGCTGCGCACGCCGCTCAACGCCATCATAGGCTTCTCCGAGCTGCTCGTGGCAGATACGTCACGTCCTCTGGACCCCGGTCAGCATGAGTACATCCGGGACATCCTGTCGAGCGGGAGGCATCTGCTGGACCTGATCAACGATCTCCTCGATCTGTCGAAGATCGAAGCCGGCAAGATGGACTTGTACCTCGAGGACTTTCACATCGAGGACGTGATAGAAGCGGCGCTGGTGATGATCACGCCGATCGCCGCCAGGAAACGCATCGAGCTCAGCGTCTCGATCGCGCCGCGCCTGCCGACCCTCTCGGCCGACCCGGCCAAGGTCAAGCAGATCCTCTACAACCTGCTCTCCAACGCGGTGAAGTTCACGCCAGAGGATGGACGCGTCGGGGTGACCGCGACGAGCCGGGGAGGCTGTCTCTCGGTGGCCGTCTCCGACACGGGCATCGGCATCGCCGAGGGGGATCGAGAGAAGATCTTCTCGGAGTTCATTCAGCTCGACGGCTCCTATGCGCGCAGGTACCAGGGGACCGGTCTGGGGCTCGCTCTGGTGAAGCGGTTCGTGGAGATGCATGGGGGCCGCATCGAGATCGACAGCGTCACCGATCAGGGTTCGTGTTTCACCTTCGAGCTGCCGGTCAAGGAGCCTGTCAGCGCGCCGGATGTCGAGGTATCTCTGCCGCGTCCCGGTGAACGCGACCCCATCGCCGCGGTCGGTCCGGCCAGCGCTCTCGCGCGCACCATTCTCGTCGTGGAGGACAACCAGCTCAACGCCAAGCTGGTCCGTCGTGTGCTCCAGAGCTGCGGGCACCGGGTCGTGGAGGCCCGTTCGGGTCGCGAAGCGATGGAGAAGGCTCGGGCCTCGCGACCGGATTTGATCCTCATGGACATCCAGCTTCCCGACATGGACGGGCTGGAAGCGACCCGATCACTCAAGGCGGATCCGATCACCCGTTGCATTCCGACCGTGGCGCTCACCGCGCACGCGATGAAGGGCGATGACGAGCGGGCGCGGCTCGCCGGTTGCAGCGGCTATATCGCAAAACCGATCGACGTCGCGCGGTTCCCCGCGATGGTGGAGGAATTCTTCAAGGAGGGCATTCTGTCATGAATCCGGCCCGAATCCTCGTCGTCGACGACGACGAGCGAAACGTCCGGCTGCTGGAGTCACTGCTGACCACAGCCGGCTACAGGACGCTGAATGCCATCGACGGCCGGCAGGCATGCCGCCGGGTCGTCGAGGATCAGCCCGATCTCGTGCTCCTGGACGCCATGATGCCCCAGATGAACGGTTTCGAGGTGTGCCGCTGGATACGGCTCCAGGACCAGACTGTCCTGCTGCCGGTGATCATGGTCACCGCCCTCAATGCCACGGAGGAGAAAGTCAGGGCGCTCGAGTTCGGCGCCGACGATTTCCTCTCGAAACCGATCAACAGGCTGGAGCTGCTGGCCAAAGTGAAGTCGCTGCTGCGCGTCAAGTCGCTGCAGGAGGACCTCGCGTGCAAGAACGAGCAGCTACGTCAGGCGGAGTCGCTTCGCAAATCGCTCGTCCAGATGATCGTTCACGACCTCAAGAACCCGCTCACCGGGATCCAGGGAACACTCGAGCTGCTCACCAACAACCATCTCGTCCTGAACCCCGACGCTCAACGTCTGGCCGGCTCGATTCGCCGCTCGTGCCGCAGCATGCTGGAGATGATCCTCAACATGCTCGACGTCGACCGGATGGAAGAGGTCTGTAACGTCGTGGAAGCGATCGATCTCGATCTGTCGGACATCATTGCCGGGGACGTCGAGGAGTGTCTCGGGCAGGCCCAGGCCGCGCGAGTGGAGCTGGTGTCCCGATGCTCCGCGCCGGGCCCTCGTGCGAGGGCGGATCGCGGCCTCGTCCGGAGAGTGATCGCCAACCTGCTCAACAACGCGCTCAAGCACACGCCCGCGGGGGGCCGCGTCGTCGTCGAGGCACACCAGGCGGGAAACGAGGTCGAGGTACGGGTGACGGACACGGGCGAGGGTATTCCACCGCAGGAGGCTGAGCGGATCTTCGACAAGTATGCCCGTGTGAGCGGCCAACAGGGCGGCACCAGTCAGGACAGAGGCCTCGGCCTGGCCTTCTGCCGGATGGCCATAGAAGCCCATGGAGGGCGCATCAGCGTTGAAAGCGAGCCGGGTCGGGGAAGCGTTTTCAGCTTCAGGATACCGGCGGCGATACCCGCGCCCGCCGTCATGTCGTCGCTGCCTGGAGAGCGCGCGTGAGAAGCGCCTCGACCCACCGTGCGAGCTCTTCATTGGGGGCGTGGACGGTGCTGCCCCTTCTGCTCGGTTCCCTCCTGCTGGCAAGCTGCCATTCGGCTGAGGCGATCCCCGCCGCGTCCACGGTGCGTCTGCGTCTCGCACAGGATCCGATCACCCTCGACCCGGCGCTCGCGACCGATCAGCACTCCATCGCCGTCGTGTCTCAGATCTTCGACGGCCTGGTGGAGTTCGATCCGGCGGATCTTTCAGTCAGGCCCGCGCTGGCCGAGCGATGGGAGATCTCGGATAACGGCCTGCGATACACGTTTCACCTGCGGCCCGAGGCCCGTTTCCACAACGGGCACCCCGTCACGGCGGAGGACGTCGCGTTCTCGTTCCGTCGCGTGCTGTCACCCGCCACGAAATCCAATCGACAGTGGGTGCTCTCGGCGCTCGCGCCCGATCGGATCCGGGTCATCGATGAGCGAATCCTGGAGTTGACGCTCCTGAGGCCGTTCGCTCCGCTTCTCACGATGCTCTGCCTGGAAGCGGCGAGCATCGTTCCCCGCGATGTCTATGGCGCGCCTGGATCCTCACCCGAACGTCAACCCGTCGGCGCCGGCCCGTTCCTCCTGGAATCGTGGGTTCCCGGCGAGCGGATCACGTTGCGCCGATTCGCCTCCTCGTCGGCCGCCGACCCGCGCCTGGTCGGCCGTGTCGTGTATCGCATCATCGGGTCGGAGGCGACCGCGCTCGAGGAGTACCTTTCGGGAGGCATCGACATCGACGACGAGATCCCGAGCGGTCGCAGGAGGGAGCTGGGTTCGAAGCTGGCCGGAGAGTACCGGCGCTGGGCCCAGCCGGCCATCGCCTATCTCGGGTTCAACCACCGAGCGGCTCCCTTCGCTGGCAACCGCGCCCTGAGGCAGGCCTTCAACCATGCGGTGGACAAGGCCTACATCTGCGATGTGCTGAACGAAGGAAAGGACGTGCCGGCCGGCGGCGTCCTGCCACGCGGGGTGCCTGGTTACGACCCGGGTCTCATCGGCTACCCGTATGACCCGGAGCGGGCCCGGGCGCTGCTGGCCGAGGCCGGATATCCCGCCGGGCGCGGCCTGCCGGAGATCGTGCTGTACTACAACACGAGCGAGAGTCAGAGACGAATCATGGAACGCGTGCAGATCAATCTCGCCGGCATCGGCGTCAAGATTCGCCTCAAGAGCCTCGACCCTGCGGCGCTGATGAAGAGCCTGGAGGCGGGCGAGCCGGCATTCTTCCGTATGGCATGGCTGTCCGAGACCCCTGACCCCGATTCGTTCCTCACGCCCGTGCTGCACTCCGCGAGCGGACCCGCTGAAGGCAACTTCGCTCGTTACTCCAACCCGGAGTTCGATCGCCTCATCGACCGTGCTCGCGGGACCGGGGACGCGCGGCAGAGGATGGAGATGTACAGGGAGGCGCAGCGGATCGCCGTTGAGGACGCATGCTGGGTCTTTCTCTACTTCTACGGCGACGAGGCGCTCGTGGCTCCACGGGTGCAGGGCCTGGTCCTTCCCGTGCTGGGGGATTTTCTCGCCCCGCTCTCCTCCGTGAGCATCGTTCGCAAGGAGGAGCAGGCGGCTGGTAGGGATGAGTCCATATCCAATTCAGGTTCATCGAAACGCTGATGGCGAACCCCCTGGAGGCCCCAGGAGATTCGCCATCGGGTCACCTCATTGGAGAACAGCCCGCGAGGAAGCTATGGGTTCAGTATCGGCTGACCCGATGAGAAGTAGAACGCGAAGGCGCCGTCCACGGTCGCGTTGTCCTCTCCAGGACCACTGGAACACGAGCTGCCTGGATTGAGTCCACAGGTCCCGCTGAGTTGGCCGGCGATCTGCGACGAGGCGTTGATGATCGGCGAGCCGCTGCGGCCGCCGGCGATCCCCCCGACGATGTCGCGGCTGTAGATGCGCTCGCCGCGTGGCCAGGATGAGCAGTTCCCCCGCGCCCGTTCCTCGCTCACCGACCACGCCATGACGACCTGAAACGCCGGGGAGGGGGGCGGATGCAGCCAGCTCCGGAAAGGAACGGCCCGTCCGCTCGAGCGCGAGCGAACGGGCCACCTGGCTAGCCGTATCCGAGCTGCGAGCGGCTAGTTGTGACAGGTCGGCAACAGCTCTTCGGTGACAACCACTTCCAGAACCAGCTTCTCCATGGATACCTCCCTGGATAGGGTACGCAGCAACCATAGGAGAACTTGGTGGCGGCTGTCAAGAATCTCGACTCAGGCGCTCACGGACCACCCCGCAGGCATTCGACGCGCGGATGATCTATTCTGCATCAACTGCGCGAAGGAGAAGAGTATGAAGGTCGGAGTCCTGGGATCGGGTGATGTGGCGAAGGTACTGGCGGGTGGTTTCCTGAAGCATGGCCACGAGGTGACGATGGGCACGAGGAGCCCCGCCAAGCTGGCGGACTGGGCGACCCAGAATCGTTCGGGCCACGTGGGCACCTTCTCGGAAGCCGCGAAGTTCGCCGAGTTGGCTGTGCTGGCCGTCAAGGGGACCGCGGCATTGGACGCGCTTCGTGCCGCAGGCGCGACGAACCTGGCCGGCAAGCCGGTCATCGATGCGACGAATCCGATCGCGGACGCGCCACCCACGAACGGCGTGCTGAAGTTCTTCACCAATCTGGACGAATCGCTCCTGGAACGGCTTCAGCGGGAGTTCGAGCGCGCGCGATTCGTCAAGGCGTTCAACTCCGTCGGCAATGCGTGCATGGTGAATCCTCGGTTCAAAGGCGGCAGGCCGACCATGTTCATTTGCGGCAACGACGATGCGGCGAAGGTGACCGTGAGCGGAGTCCTCGAGCAATTCGGATGGGAAGCCGCAGACATGGGGAAGGCCGAGGCGGCCCGCGCGATCGAGCCGCCATGCATGCTGTGGTGCATCCCTGGATTCCTCCGCAACGACTGGACGCATGCGTTCAAGCTGCTCAGCTGAGAACGCATGCCGGTCGCGACGAAGGGTCCGAGCCCGGGGGCAGCCAGGACGGTTCTGATCACGGGCGTTTCCTCGGGAATCGGACGTGTCACGTCGGAGCTGATGTCCCGCCGTGGTTGGAGTGTCGCTGCGACCTCACGAGACCCGGCCGCGCTGCGCACGTGGGCGAGCGAGCTGAACGTCACGGTGTTTCAGCTCGACGTGACGGATGAGAGGAGTATCGCGGGGGTTGTCGCGGCCGTCGTCGATCGTTTCGGTGCGATCGATGTGCTTGTCAACAACGCCGGCGATGGAGTCTTCGGCCCCCTCGAAGGCGCGACGGCCGAGCAGATCGAGCTCCAGTTTCGCACGACCGTGCTCGGCCCCCTCCTGCTCATCAGACAGGTCATGCCGGTCATGCGGAGCCGCCGCGCGGGTACCATTGTCAACGTCTCTTCGATCGGCGGGCGCATGGCCGCCCCCTTCGCGTCGCTCTACCACGCGAGCAAGTTCGCGATCGAGGGGTTCTCAGAGGCGTTCCGCTACGAGGCCGCGCTGCATGGCATCCGTGTGAAGTTGGTCGAGCCCGCGCATTTCAAGACGGGCTTCATGACTCGATCGCTACAGATCACCGCGCATGGCGATTACGAGGCGCAGCTCCGGAACTACATGGAATGGGTGCTCAAGGAGGACGAGGCGGCGCCCGGGCCGCTGCCGGTGGCGGTGGCTATCCTCAGGGCCGCGGAGGATCCCTCCGCCAGGCTGCGATATCCCGTCAAAGGGGCCTTCATACTGGCGCTCACCAGCCTTCTGCCGGACGCGGTCTTCCGTTCGCTGCCCGGAGCCGGCATGACGCGACGTCCGAAGAAACCAGCCGGTACCTCGACCTCCATCGGCGGATGAGCAGGAGCTCACGATGTCAGGCAAGCGAACCAGGCGCGCGCTCCTCCTGATCGGGGCGCTGGCTCTGACGGGAGGCGCCGCCGCCATCGCGTACGTGAAGTACGCGCCGCGAGGGACGCCCCGGGGTCAGCCTCCCCTCATAACTCTTTCCGAGGATGACCTGGGGCCCTTCGAGCGGATCTTCGATGAGGGGGCGTCGAAGAAGCGTGTCCTGGTCATGCTCTCTCCCACATGACTCGTTTGCGTGCGGGGGGCCTCCGCACTCCAGGACATGCTGGAGGATGTTCAGGATGATCGAATCAGCGTCCTGATCGTCTGGGAGCCCGTGCTGTGGTCGGACCTCTACCCCCCGACCTCCTCCGTGCTATCTCGCGTCACGGACAGGCGAGCCGCTCAGTTCTGGGACGAGACCCGCTCGCTCTCGAAGTACATGGTCCGCTCCGCCATCGAGAATCCCAGCCTGCTCTCGCAATCGGAGTCAATCCCACCCGACACGGTGGTGTGGGATTTCGTCGCGGTGTTTCCCGCGGGGGGGACCTGGAACCCGCTCTCGCGACCGTCCTACTACGGAGGACCGGTGGTGGAGGTCATCGATCAGGTGCGTTCGACGCTCTCGTCCTCACCGCCCTGACCCCACGGGAGCCTGTGGACGGATCTGGTACTCCTTCATCTCCCGCGGTGGATAGGAATAGACGCCCGCGAGGCTCCGGTTGCCGTCCCGATCGACGGAGCGCACCCCCAATGTGACCGTGTCGATGAGCACGCCGGGCAAGGTCTTCTCGCGGGCCCCGGCCGGAAGAAGCCAGGTCTTCTCCCAGCGGGAGGATGTCGTGTCCCTCATGAGGATCTCGAAGCCGGCCAGGTCGGGCGGGGCCTCGGGCAGCTCCCACCTCAACCGGGCGTCGTACCCCGATTCACCCCGGTCGAGCAGGGGGCGGCCCTTGTCGTCGGTCACCACGGGAGTCGGCGGCGCGAGGGCCAGCGAGGTCAGCGCCGCGGCATTCACCCTCGCCACGCGTCCGAGATACCGCGCCGAGACGCCGTCGGGCGAGTCGCGCAGATCATGCTGGCGCTCGTAGTTCTCCTCGGAGACGGTGAACCGGATGGCCGCGAACCCTTTCTGATCGAATGGCGTGTGGTCGCCGCCCCGCCCGAAACGGTCGTAGCGGAAGATCGGCCTCACGTCCATGACCGGCACGAACCTCTCGCCGATCCATTCCACGTAGAGTGCCAGCTCCCTCGAGATCGAGTCGTTCGGGCCGTTGGAATAGACGTTCACCGTCGTGTTGCCGACGCGCCCCGAGCCCCCCTCCTCGCTGCCGATGATGTCGTTGTTCAGCACGGCGAAGATCGGCTCATGCTGCCGCGCGGCCCGCTCGGCGTACAACGACGAACCGACGAGCCCCTCCTCCTCGCCGTCGAAGGCCACGAAGACGACGGTCGCCTCCAACGACTCGGATCCGAGCAGGCGCGCCATCTCCAGGACGGCGGCTGTGCCGGAGCCGTCGTCATTGGCTCCCGGCGCCGGGAGATCCCCCTGGTCCCAGTGGATCTGGCCGTCGGGACCCTTCGCGACGCTGTCGTAGTGCCCGGACACGATGATCCGGCGAGCGCTGCGGCCGGGAAGGACGCCGACGACGTTGACCAGGTCGACCTCCGTGGCCAGCCGGCCCCCCTGGGCCGCGAGACGGTGCCGATCCAGGAGGACCTGCATCCGCGGGGACGCCTTGCGAAGCTCGTCGGCGATCCAGGCGCGCGCGGCGCCGGTGCCGCGCGTGGCCGAGCCCGTCCCGGAGTAGAGGTTGCGCGTGCCGAAGGCGGCGAGGCGCGTCACGGTGGCCATGAGCCGCTGGTCATCGACGGCGGCGACGACGCGGGCCACCTCTGGATCTGGATCGACCTCGGCCGCGGCGGCCGGCATCAGCGGGCAGACGGCGACGAGAAGCGCGCACGACGACGACCATCGGGACACGGGACACCTCCGCTGGACGGGGCGGTCGGATCCACCGCGTGGGGTATTCTATCAGCGCGGGCCCGGAGGTGATGTGAGAGCGCCCCTGCTGGAGAAACCCCTCGGCGGTCGCACGCTGGCCGTGATTCCGGCGGCGCTCTTCGTCGCGCTCGCCCTCACGTACTCCGCCTCGATCACGAATCACCTCACCGGGGACTCCGTCTGGTACGCGCATGACATCCTCGCGCCCTCGGAGCAGTTCTTCCATCCACACCACCTGATGTACAACCCGCTCATGAGAGCGATGCTCGCTCCGTTCGGTCCCTTCATGGATGGAGTCGACGCGCGGCTGCGGTATCTGCAGTGGGTCAACGTCGTCATCACCTCGCTTGCGATGACGTCGCTGTGCGTGCTGATGCTGCGGCTCGGCGCCGATGCGCCACATGCCTGCCTGTTCACCCTGATACCCGGATTGAGCGCGTTTTTCTGCGCCACCAGCTCCCAGATCGAGGTCTACGGCATCACCGTCTTGTGTCTCTGCGTGGCGTCCTTGGGCCTGGTCCGGACCGAGCAGGGGGGTCGCGGCCGCCTCCTCACCGCCCTGGGATACGCGGCCGGCATGCTCTTCCACCAGACCGCGATCTTCTTCGGCCTGGCGATCCTGGTCCACGAGGTGGCGAGGCATCGAGTGGAAAGAGCCGGCCTCATCCGGAAGCTGATCCTGACGCTCGTTCTGCCCGTGGGAGCCGTGGGATTGATCTACATCGCCGTCGGGGCCGGCATCGGTTACAGGGATCCTGTCTCCTTCTGGAGATGGCTGACGACGCACGCCCAGGCTGGCTACTGGGGCAAGGGGACGCTCTCGATCTTCACGCTGCGTACGGCGCTGGGCAACCTGCTCAATTCCCTGGTAGCGCGCGGTCCCGGGATGGGCTGGGCGCGCCCGTTGCTTTTTCTCGGTGCGATGGCGCTGGGCACCGTGGCTGCGGTGACGGCCTGGGCGCGTGGCGGACTACGGCACGCTTCACTGGTCGCCGCCGCTCTTGCCTGGATCGCCGCGCTGGCCTGTTTCTCCGTCTGGTGGGACGCACGGGAGGCGGAGTACTGGGGCATGGTGCTCGTACCCGTCTGCCTGGTTCTGGCGCTCATCACGACCCCCGCCACATTGGGGCACACGCCGGTCGCCTTGAGGCTCATGAGCACCGCCTGCTTCATCGCGGGCCTCCTCCTCCTGCTCGGTTCGGTGGTCGTGCACCACCGGCTGAGCCTGAGACCTAACCTCGTGTGGGAGGCGGCGCGGACCCTGCCACGGGTGGCTCGCGATGGGGACCTGATCTGGGCGGCCAACACCGGCAACTCGACCCTGTACCGGATCTACATGGGCAGCAGACCCCTGACCGTCCTTGCGATCGACGTCAAACCGGCTCGCGAAGCCGCCAGACAAAGCACGCCCGCCACCTTCACGCCCGCGTTGATCGAGTACCTCGGCGCCCAGGTCCGCGCCGTGGAGTCAGGCGGCGGTCGCTGTCTGATGGATCGCTGGGCCCTGGAAGGGAAGGTCCCGACCACCCGTCTCATGAAGGACATCGACCTGGAGGAGTTCACGCAGGCCATGAGGGATCGATTCAGCGCGGGGCCCGTCGGGGAAGGGGAGGAGCCCTTCTTCTACGTCCTGCACGCTGCCGGCTCGCTCCCCTCCCGGTCCCTGGGAGTGCGTCCGAGTAATGGCTCGGGTCGCGTAGCGAGCGCCGCGGGGTTGGATCCGAGGAAGCGCGACGAAGTCGATGCGAGACATCGTCGAGGAGCGCTGACGAAGGAGACGGCCCCGTGCGCGCGGCCCAAGTCATTACTCGGACACACTCCTGGGTAGGGGAGTGCCATGCGGAGCCGGCGGGGACGGTGGTCCGCCCCAGGTCAGATGGCGTCGCTCTTCGAGGAGAAGTTGAAGTCGCGCGCGCGGATCGCCGGAACGACCATGCTGCCCGTCGAGACGGCGGCGCTCATCGCCTCGACGTTCTTGAGCAGGTTGGCCGGGCTGTCGTTGAAGCGGAAGTTGTTCACCGGGCCGGCGACCTTGCCGTTCTCGATGAGCCACACGCCGTCGCGGGTCAGACCGGTGAGCTGCAGCGTCTGCGGGTTCACCGAACGGATGTACCAGAAGCGGGTCACCAGCAGCGCGCGTTCGGCCCCGGCGACCAGGTCATCCACACCCCCAGCGCCCCCAGCCATCACCAGGCTTCCCGAGAAGGGGACCGGATCGCGACCCGTCTTGGCGGCCCAGTAACGATCCACCGAGAGGTTCTTCACCACGCCGTTCTCGATCCAGACGGCGCGGCGCGCGGGCAGCCCGAACATGCCGCCGCCCGAGCCGAGCCCTCCGAAGCCGCCCCCCCCTCCGCCCCCAGCGGCGGCCCAGGGCCGGCCCGGGATGCGGGGATCGAGCGGGTCCGACGAGAGGGTCACCGAGTCGGCGAAGAGCTTCTCGCCGATGCGGTTGCCCCCTCCCGGCTTCGAGAAGAAGCCCCGCCCCTCATCGGCCGCGCGGGCCGACAGGGCGAAGCCGAGGTTGCCCATGAGATCCGCCACCGCCGGCGGCTCGAGGATCACCGTGTACCGCCCCGGCGCGAGATCACGCGGTTTCGCCGAGGTCTCGGCCTTCCGGGCGGCGCGCGCCGCCAGCTCACCGGCGTTGATCTCCTCGAGGCGCGGCGATCCCATTCCGGCCCATCCCGACCCGGTCCCGTCCTGAGTGCGCATCGTCGTGGAGCAGGAGGCCTGCGTCGAGCGGTGGAAGCCGAAGATGCCGCGCTTGTTGGCGATCGCCGACCAGCGCGCTTCGATCTCGAGGAACCCCGAGGCGTCGAGCTTCCTCGAACGCGCCGCCTCCAGCGCCGCGCGCACGCTGGCGCGACGATCGACGGCTCCCGCCTCCGCCGTCGTCTTGTGGAACGCCTCGATGACGGGATACCGCTGAGGTCCCAGCCCTTCGACGAACTCCGGGTCGACGGGAGCGACGGCCATCAGCTCCTCGCTCCGCGCCACCGCCCGCTTGAGCGCGTCGGCGTCGGTTTCGTTGAGCCTCACGGTGCCGCTCCTTCCCTTGCCCCGGCTCGTGATGGAGATCGACTGGTCGCGCGCGGTGCCCGAGGTCGTCACCTCGCTCGCGGCGAAGCGCGTATGGGCGGTCCCGCTCACATCGAACGCCGCCTCACACTCGTCCGCCTTCGAGAGGGAGAAGATCATCCCTGCGAGAGTCCTGGCTTCCTCCGGCGTCCAGCTCACGGTCTACTCCGTCCTCAGCACGTTGATCTTCCGGAAGCGGGCCGGCGGGCAGCCGTGGCTCATGGCATTGATCTGCTGCGGCTGCCCCTTGCCGTCCGAGTTCAGTCCCACGTTCTCCCAGGTCGCCTCGCCGCCCAGACCGTCGCACGCCTGCCAGAAGTCGGGCGTGCGGCTCTGGTAGGCCACGTCGGCGATCATCGGACCGACCTTGCCCCCCTTGATCTGCCAGAAGGCGTCGCCGCCGAACTGGAAGTTGTACCGCTGCTGGTCGATGGAGTAGGAGCCGCGCCCTTCGATCAGCACGCCGTCGTCCACACCGGCGATCAGGCTCTCGAGAGTGACGGGGTCCGGCGACGGCGCGAGCCAGACGTTGGGCATCCGCTGGAACGGGACCGAGCCGTACGAATCGGCGTGGCAACATCCCATCGACTCGCTCTGGCCGATCAGGTGGGCCTGATCGCGGATCGTCTGATATCCGACGAAGATCCCCCTCTGGATGATCGGGAACTGCCGGGTCTTCACTCCGTCGTCGTCGTATCCGCAGGTGGAGAGGCTCTCCGCGCGGATGCGGTCCCCGTTGAAGTTGATGATCTCCGAGCCGACGCGGAACTTGCCCAGCTTGTCGGGGGTGAGGAATGAGGTGCCGGCGAAGTTCGCCTCCCAGCCCAGCGCGCGGTCCAGCTCGGTCGAATGTCCGATCGACTCGTGGATGGTGAGCCCCAGGTGGGTCGGCAGCAGCACCAGGTCCTTCGGGCCCGGGTCCACGGAGGGAGCCTTGAGATGATTGACGGCCTCCTCGCCGATGCGCCGCGCCTGCGCGGGCATCCCGGACCGCTCGACCGCCTCGTACCCGGCGGTGACGGCGTGGGGGCGGTACGTGCGCGACTTGGACTTGCGGCCGCGCTCGACGGCCGTGGCCGTGACCTCCGGCGCGATCTGGTAGACGTGCTGCTCGATGACGCTCCCCTCGGTCGAAGCGAAGAGGCGGTGCTCGACGCGCTGTGCCATCGTGGCCGCGGAGGAGAAGACCCCTTCGACCTTCTTGACCTCCTCGTTGACGGCGCGCAGGAGGTCGAGCTTTTCACTCACGGGCACGTCGAAGGGTTCCTTCGCGATCGGCGTCCGGTAGGAGTCGGTGCAGGCCTTGACCGGGGCGAGCCGCACCGGGGAGAGGCGCAGGGCCGCGTTCGTCCGGGCGATCTCGACCGCTTCGCCGGCCGCGCGCGCGATCTCGTCGCGGTCCACCCGGTTCGACGACGCGAAGCCCCAGGCCCCCTCGGCCAGGACGCGGATCCCGAACCCGAAGCTCTCCGAGTCGGAGACGGCCGGCACGTGGTTGAGCTTCCCGGTGGCGAAGTCCGGCTGCGAGCGGAGGCTGACGACCTGGCTGCGGTAGCGGTTGATCCTCACGTCGGCGTAGCCGGCGCCGGCCTTGCGGGCCCGCTCGAGCGCGAAGGCGGCCAGCTCACGCAGCTTGTCGGGGGGCAACTCAGCGGCCTCGAGGCGCGAGACGAGGATCTCGCCCGGTATGAGGCCGGCGGCGGCCCATGCCGTGGCGCCCGCCCCGCAGGTGCGCAGAAAGTCTCTCCGAGATGGGCTCATGGGGCCTCCGCGTGACGCGGCAGCTTACCACGCTCGACGCAGGGGATGGGCCTCGGTGTTGAAGACGACGTCGTCCAGGTCCAGGGTCTCGTCGGGGGCGAACAGGAGGTAGAGGTACTTGAGCGTCTCGGCCAGGAAGTAGCTGGGCATCAGGTCCCCCTTCTCTCCGGTGACGACGTTCGCGAGGGTCGTGTAGCCGGCGTCGGTCCGGCAGCGGGTGGCGAGCGCCTCGAAGAAAGTCCGACCCATCTCCAGGTAGAGCGGGTCCTTCGTGTACCGGTGGAGGTAGTAAGCCGACTCAATGATCTCCGGGCGCAGGGGGTAGCCGCCGTGGATGACCTCCATCGTCCGGTAGTCGATGACCTCGGGCTCGATCCCGTGGAGGCTCCACATCCTGAAGCACGATGCCTGGAGGCGCCGCGCCCGACCCAGGTCCCCACCCAGAGCCAGGACGGCCGGCAGGAAGGCGTGCAACGCCCCGAACTCGGTGGCCGTACGCTGGCCGGTGACCATGTCGACCTGCCCGTACCAGAGACCCGCGCCCGAGTCATCCGCCAGACGCCTGTTGATCGCGCGCCGGCTGGTCCGCCACATCCTCCCGCACTCCTTGTCGCCGAAGAGCCTCGAGCACTTCAGGAGATACTCGTAGTACGAGTCGATACCGCCGCCCACGTGGCTGGCGCGGTCCGCCCACCGCCCCGTCTCGACGTTGATCTCCGAACCCACGAGATCGATCCGCGAGCGGCGCTTGTAGAGCTGGACGAGGGCATTCCTGGCCTTGTCGTGGAAGATCGGGTTTCCCGTGAGCCGCGACAGGGCGCCGAACTCCAGGACGAGCGTCCCGATCTCCGCGGGATTCGTCCGAGCGCCCCGCGTCACGCCCGTCCTGAGGTTGACGTACATGTACGGCATCCCCGTGGGGGACTCGAAGGCGGGCAGGAGCCGCGTCCCCAGGTCCGAAGCCAGCCGGAGCAGCCGCGCGTCGCCGGTCATCTGGTAGCCGGAGAGGAGCCCGCCCAGCAGCCGGATCGTGATCTCGAAACACTTCACCGAGATGTCTTTGTCGAAGGAGAGCCGTTCGACGATGAGAGCCTTCGTCCGGTCGGCCTCGCCGGCGAGCCCCATGAGGATCAGCGTGTCGAGGGCGTCCACGGGGGTCATCAGGAGCGACGCACCGTGCCAGTCGTGTGGGGTCCTGCTGACGGGTTTGAGCTCGTCGTGGCCCCACGCGTACCGCTCGTACCCGCGCCACGCGTGGAGGAGCTCGTCGCGGACGCGGGCGGCCATTACGGCGCGGTCAACGGGAACGGCGACGGAGGGGGGCGCGGGGGGCGGGCCGGCGTGGAGGGTTGTCTCCGCCTGGATGAAAAGCACGACGATCGGCAAGGCGAGCCTGATTCTCATGTCTGCGGCTTGAGGATCACGCCTTCTCCCGTCTTGCCGCTCATCATCACCGTGACCGGCTCGTCGAGGCGGATGTGTCGCACGAAGCCGGTGTCCTCGAGCGCGGGGCGGGCCGCGAGCCAGTCCCAGTCGATGAGCCCCTCGCCGGCCTGCGGGTTGACGGTGAAGTATCCCACGTTGAGCGAGGTGAGGTTCTGGAAGAAGTGGGTCCCCTGCGACGGTGTGACCCACAGATCCTTGAAGCCCGACTCGACGATCACGCGCGCGCCCGCGATCTGGTTCCAGGTCACCGGAATCCCCAGGTGACGATCCATCGAGCCCCAGCGTCCCACGCCGATCAGCACGTATGGGATCCCCTGACCTTGCAGCGAAACATTGATGCGCGCCACCTGCTCGGCCACCTCGAGGCTGCGCAGGCGGTCGAAGCGGTTGGAGTCCACCACGACCAGGTCGCGCAGGTCGGTCAGCTTGCCGTGGCCCAGCACGGAGCGGCTGCGGCAGAGCAGGCTGCGGTCGGGCAGGTCGCCGATCTCGAGGGCCTCCATCTCGCCGGTAAGCGCCAGCGGGCGCATCTGGAGAAACCCGAACTCGGGAGACTCGCCGGAGGGGACCGACAGGTTCACGGCGAACTCGATCTCCACGTCGGTCCCGGTCCCCTGGCAACCGATCTCGAGCAGCAGGTCGAGGAGCTGGGCGAGGGGGAAGACCCCGTGCTTGAGCATCGGGGCGAAGCTGACGAGGCGCACGCCGGGACGCGCGATGCCGTCGGAGATGGTGTGGTCCTCCGGCGAGTAGGTCGAGCCGAGGGCCGCGAGGGTCCCGTCCGCCTCGGCCACCGCCAGCCCGAGCCGCGTCAGCTCCGCCCCTTCCTCGCCGTAGCGCGGGGCCTGGGCCGAAAGGTCGAGCGCGAAGAACTCGCGCTGCGAGTTCTTCAGGAACCCGTCGATGTCCGAGAACGCCGGGACGTGGCGCGGGTACCTGGGACAGAAGCGCAGGCAGGCGTCCCCCGCCACCACCGCGCGCCCCAGGCCCAGCGCCACGGCGGCGATCCCGTCCGAAGCCTTCATCGGGGCGATGGGGTAGAAGTTGTGCGATCGGGCCACGCCCGAGAAGCTGGGGTAGAAGCGGCTGCCGTGGTGCATGCCCACGATCTTCTGGAGGATGACCGCCATCTTCTCTTCCTCGAGTCGAAACGGCGTCATCCCCAGAAACGCCTTCGCCTGGCGGGAGAAGGTCGAGGCGTAGACCCGCTTGACGGCGGCGACCAGCGCGGCCAGCCGCTGCTCCTCCGAGCCTCTGTTGTGGACCATGACGGTCCGGTAGATTCCGGCGAGGGGCTGGCTGGGCGAATCCTCCAGCAGCCCCGAGGACCTCACCGCGAGGGGGTGCCGGGCGCGCTGGAGGAACGCATCCAGATCCCGGAGCGCCTGCTCGGGGAAGGAGGCGGCCGCGAAGCGGGCCTCGATCTCCTCCTCGGACGTGGAGCTCAAGGCGAAGTCGCCGAGATGGTTCTCGTCCAGGAACTGATCGAAGATGTCGGTGCCCACCACGACGGCGGGGGGCACCGAGATCCGGATCCCCGGAAACCTCGAGGCCACGTCGGTCTCCAGGAGCAGGCGGTTCACGAAGGCGAGCCCGCGGGCCTTGCCTCCCAGGGAGCCGGCGCCGATGCGGGTGATGCTGCTCGACGCGTCGTAGGTGTCCCGGTCGAAATCGGCCACCACGGTCCGGTCCCGCGCCAGACGGTACGCGCTGATGGAGCGGATCAGATCCTGACGCAGGTCCTCCAGGGTGGGGAAGTCGGAGACCTTGCGCGGTCGCAGCTTCTCGGCCAGAGTGAACTCCGTGCGAGCCTTGAGCCACATGGAGAAGTGGTTGCGCTCGCCGTGGTAGGCCAGGGTCTCGGCCGGCACGGTCCTGAGCTTCTCCACGAGGCTCCTCAGGTCCCGGGCCCGGTCGATCTCCGTCCCGTCCGGCATGCGGAAGACGAAGTCCCCGAAGCCGAACTGCTCCACGAGCAGCTCGCGCAGGCGGTGCAGCAGCACCGGGGAGCCTTTCAGCAGGAATGAGGCGTTGAGGCCCGCGGCCACCGCCTCGTTCTCCGGGATGCTCGACTGCATGACGGTGGGGATGTCGGGGCGGACCTTGTGGATCCGCGACACCAGCTCGACTCCCGCGCGACGGTCGAGCCTGCCCTCGCGCGGAAACTCGAAATCCGAGAGGATCCCCAGGATGTTCTCCTCGTGCTTCCTGAAGTAGCTCCAGGCCGTCTCGAACGTCTCGCACAGGAGGATCTTCGGTCGCGCCCGCATGCGGAGGATCTTCTGCGGGATATTGAGTCCCTCCGAGATGAGCCTGTAGGAGTGGTGCATCAGCTCGGTGTAGATGACCGGCAGGAACGACGAGTAGAACCGGATGTTGTCCTCGACGACGAGGATCGCGGGCACGCCCATCCGGCCGGTGTCCCATCGGACGTTGCGTCGATCCTCCTGGTCTTTGACCATCGCCAGGAGGATCCTTACGTCCCCCTGCCAGAGGAAGACGCGATCGATGCCGCCGCGGCCATGCCGGTTCAGGAACTCGGTCAGCTCCCGGTTGTTGTAGGCCAGAAGGACGACCGGGATGTCCAGACCGGCCTCCTCCACCCGCCGGGCCAGCTCCGCGGCGTTCATGTCGCCGAGCTGGATGCTGGTGATGATCATGTCGAAGCGGCCGTCCTCGCCGGCGACCGCCAGCGCCTCCGCCCCGCTGCTGACGCGGATCAGGTCGGGGTTCTGGCTGAGGTTCTGATCGCTGAACTGGCGCATCAGCGCCTCGTTGACCTGGCCATCCTCGGTGAGGATGAACGAGTCGTAAAGGCTTGAGACCAGCAGGATGTGCTGCACCCGGTGCCGCATGAGGTCCTGGAAGATCGGCGTGGGACGCCGGGGCCTGGCGGCGGTGGAGCGTTTGCTGGCGGGGGGCATCGCGGCGGCTCCCGAGGATGAAAAAAAGACGGCGCCCGCCTCCGGGAGGGCGCCGTCACATTCTACAGCGGAAGGCCGGCGCCGAGACCGGCGGCCTCCTAGACGATCCCCTGATCCATCATCGCGTCGGCCACCTTGAGGAAGCCGGCGATGTTGGCGCCGTTGACGTAATTGCCCGGGGTGCCGAACCGCTCGGACGCCTCGACGCACGCCTTGTGGATGTTCTTCATGATCAGACGCAGCCGGTTGTCGACCTCCTCACGCGTCCAGTTGTAGCGCATGCTGTTCTGCGCCATCTCCAGACCCGACACCGACACGCCCCCGGCGTTCGCCGCCTTGCCGGGACCGTACAGCACCTTGTTCTCTAGGAAGACGGAGACGCCGTCCAGGGTGGTCGGCATGTTCGCGCCCTCGGAGACCGCGTAGACTCCGTTCTTGAGCAGGTTCTGGGCGTCCTTGGCGTTGATCTCGTTCTGGGTGGCGCTGGGGAACGCGCAATCCGCCTTGTGGTTCCACAGCGGGTTGTATCCCATCGCCGGATCCAGCGACGTGTAGACGGCGCTCTTGTACTTGTCGGTGTACTCCTTGATGCGCCCGCGGCGGACGTTCTTCAGATCCATCACGAAGCTCAGCTTCTCGCGGGTGAAGCCCTGCTCGTCGTAGATGTAGCCGCCGGAGTCCGACAGCGTGAGGACCCTGGCCCCCAGGTCCAGCAGCTTCTCCACGGTGTACTGCGCCACGTTGCCGCTGCCCGACACGAGGCAGCGCTTCCCCTCGAGGGTCTGCTTGCGCGTGGCCAGCATCTCGGCGGCGAAGTAGACCGAGCCATAGCCGGTCGCCTCGGGCCGGATCAGCGACCCGCCCCAGTTGAGACCCTTGCCGGTCAGCACGCCCGTGAACTCGTTGGCGAGGCGCTTGTACTGGCCGAAGAGGAATCCGATCTCGCGTCCGCCCACGCCGATGTCACCGGCCGGCACGTCGGTATTGGGGCCGATGTGACGGAACAGCTCGGTCATGAAGCTCTGGCAGAAGCGCATGACCTCGTCGTCGCTCTTGCCCTTCGGATCGAAGTCGGACCCTCCCTTGCCGCCCCCCATGGGTAGCGAGGTCAGCGAGTTCTTGAAGACCTGCTCGAAGGCCAGGAACTTCAGGATGCCGAGGGTGACCGACGGGTGGAAGCGGAGCCCCCCCTTGTAGGGACCGATGGCGCTGTTCATCTCGATCCGGAAACCCCGGTTGACCTGGACCTCCCCCTTGTCGTCGACCCAGGGCACGCGGAACATGATCAGGCGCTCGGGCTCTATGATCCGCTCGAGAATCTTCCTGCTGCGGTACTCGGGGTGCCTGTCGAGCACCACGGCCAGGGACTCGGCGACCTCCTGCACGGCCTGGTGGAACTCGGGCTCGGCGGGGTTCTTCGCCTTCACGTTCTCCATGAGGGACGTCACGTACGGGTGCATGAAAAAACCTCCCCGCGGGCGCGCCTGCCGCGCGCACCGGAAATAAGCCGGACTGCCACGTACCAGTCCAACGGATCCAGAGAGCAACCTCGGCGTCAGAGCGGGGATTCTATCACTCCGCGGTCTTGACAGGTCCCGCCGGCGCCCGGAAGATAGCAACCACCTGCTTGCATGGAGGTCCCATGCATCGATCCCTTCACGATCCCCCGGGGCGGGACGAGGAGCGCGCGCTGCGTCTGAGACGCATGGCGGACCGCGTCGCCTCGATGATCGTGACTTCGTCATATTCCGACCTGGAGTGCGCCCTGGCCGAACGTGAGCTGCGGATGGAGTGTCTGAGCCTCCTGCCGGAGAAGATGGAGCTGTTCGACCTGGTCTACACCTCGCGATTCCGCCGCCTGCGGGAGCAATTCCGGCCATAGGGCCGTGCCTCCCTGCCTGCCCCCGGTTGACGCCCCTCTCTCCCGAACGCATCTTTGGCGCGCGGTCTTGTATTCAGGATGCGGAAAACCGGGCCCGGCAGCCCCTGGTGCCTTGATGAGACTGGGTGAAGTTCTCGTTAAGAGAGGGATCATCACCGACAAGGAGCTCGCCAAGGCCCTTGACGCGCAACTCATTTTCGGGGCCCACCTCGGGACCTGCCTGATCGAGCTTGGCTATATCGATGAAGAGAGCCTCGGCAATCTGCTGGGGGAGACCTTCAAGGTCAGGTACGCCACGCGGGAGCTCCTCCAGAAGATCCCCGATCACGTCGTCAAGAGCCTCACGAAGAGCGTGGTCGAGAAGCACCAGGCGATCCCCTTCGACCTGAAGGAAAAGGTCCTCCACGTGGCGATGGTGAATCCACGCCACCTGCCGAGCCTCGACGAGCTCTCCTTCGTGTCCGGTTGCCGGATCGAGGCATGGGTGGCCCCCGAGGTCCGGATCGTTCAGGCGATGGAGCGGTACTACGATGTCCCCAGGAGACTCAGGTACATCCACCTCGCCAACCAGCTCGACGAAGAGCAGAAGCCCCGCAAGGAGGCGGGCAAGGCCTCCTCGCCGAAAAAAGCCGCGATGGCCGTGATGAAGGCGCAGGCCGCGGCCACCCAGGCCGGCCCGAGGATCGGCCGGGCCGACCGGGCTGTCCGGGAGGCCGATACCGAGGAGCGCTCCGAGATATGGCCCGCCGACGGGCGGCTCGGCCGGGCCAAGGGCCCGTCGACCGCCCCAAAACGGCAGGAGGGGCTCGCGGGCGTCTCCGAGGAGCTTTGCCGGGCGGACGACGGCGCCAGGATCGCCAAGGTCGCGTTGAATCACGCGGCGCGCGGGATGGCGCGCTGCATCCTGTTCGAGGTCAAGGCCGGCGTGGCCGCCATCCGGGATTCCAGAGGGCTCAATCTCGACCCGGACAGGGTGCGCAACATCAGGTTCCCGATCACATCCGATTCGATCCTTGGGCTCCTCTGTGGAGAGCGCTTCTACCGTGGGCCCGTCCCCGACGAGCCCAGGTGCCGGGCCTTCCTGGACGCGCTGGGAGGGACGACCCCTTCGGAGATCCTGATCATCCCCCTCTACAGGGAAGATCGCATCGCGGCGTTCCTCTATGGAGACACCGGCGAGACAGGGAGAATCCAGGGGGAGACCGAGGAGTATCTCAAACTGGTGCGCATGGTGGCGCTCGCCATCGACCTGGTCATCCTGAAAAAGAAGATCCATTCCGCCTGAGCCTTTCCCTCTCACCGTCTTCTCTCCGACCCGGACCCCGGAAGCGGAGGATTGCGCGCGCGGCCGCGCGGAGGGATGATGAGCGCGTGACGGAGATGACGATGTGGAGACGGTTCGGGTCCCACCTGCCATTGCTCCTGCTTGCGCTCGTCCTGGGGGCCGGGCCCTCGGCCACCGATGCGCGCAGCTCCCTCTGCCAGCCGTCCCGGCGCCTGCGCGACGCCCTCGCCGACCTGGACCCGCGCGCCGACGCCTGCCTCTCGAGTCAACCCTGCTGGCGCGAGAAGATCGCCCGCGCGGAGGGGCTCCTGGAGAAGCATCCCGATGAGTTTCACCTGCACCGCGCCTACCAGACGCTCGTGATGCGCCTGCCCGGTCCGGAGCGCGAGACGGAGATGGAGAAGCTGACCGATCGGTATGGGCAGCGGGCCAGGGAGCGCGCCCTCGATCCCGTCGCGCAGTACCTCTACGGCCGGCTCCAGGCGACCAAGGACGAGGAACGCGAGCGGTACGAGCACAGCGTGGAGCTGGACCCTGGTTTTCCATGGGGTCACTGGGGGATCGGAGTGACCTCCTGGGACCAGAAGTCCGATGACGGCTCCCCCCGGGACCAGGCCGCCGCGGAGGAGCAGATGGCGACCTTCATGAGACTCTGCCCCTCGCGATTCCAGGAGCCGCTGACATCCAGTCAGTGGGTCGGCCGGCCCGAGTTCTGGCGCGAGCGACTGCCGGCCCTCAGGTCGGCGCTGGAAACCGCGCGCAACGGGGAACGGGTTCTCTACCTCAAGGATCTCTGGCAGCTCGAGTTCCGGGTCACTCCTCCCGTCGAGCACGCGCGGATCCGCGTCCTCCAGCGCGGGGACCTCTCGCGCATCGAGAGGCTGAGGCTCGAGTCGAACCCACGCTGGTGGGAGACTCTTGATGCAGGGTACCGCCAGGTCGGCGACCAGGAAGCCCATCGACGCTTCCAGGAGAGGATGATGGCCGCCCGGCCATGCAGCGACGCGGCGGTGAAGGCGCGTCTGAAGGCCTGGTCGGATAGACACGGCGGCGAGCGGCCTCCGAAGGAGGGATCGGCCGCGCTCAGTCGGGAGACCTACGACGAGAGCGCGAAGTGGATCAGGATGTGTCCGGAGGATCTCTCTTTTTCCCTCGAGCGGTTCGGGGCCGCGAGCGAGCTGGACGACCTTCCCGACGGAGTGGTCCTGGCCGAGGTCGATCGCCATCTGAACGTGTGGGAGAGGAACAAGGACCGTGCGAGCATGTTTCGCACTCCTTACTTCGAGGCTGCCGACCTCCTGCTCGAGAGGGGACTCGATCTCGAGAGAGTCCCGATCCTGCTGCGTAAGGAGATCGAAGTGTCCGAGGGGGCCACCCGGATTTCCGAGACGGACGGTTTCCCCGAGTCGATGCGGGCGGATGTGCGGCGTTCGCAGGCGCTGCGGGAGGTCGAGAACAACGCGAAGCTCGCCGAAGCGTGCCTGAGGCTCGGACGCGCGGCCGAGGCGGAGGATGCGCTGGTCCGATCGAAGGCCGATCTCGATCTGCTGCAGGAGGATCCGGGGATGCGGCCGAAGGCCATGTTCGAGCGGATTGCGCGGTTTTGGCACCTGCGCGGAGAGGCGGCCGAAGCCCTGGATCGCAAGCTCGACGCCGTGGCCTTCTACCGGAGGGGGCAGGCCGTGGCGGGGGATGACATCCTGGCTGAACGCGGCGCGCGCCTCTGGAAGGAGCTCGGAGGGAGCGACGCATCGTGGGAGGCGTTCGTGCCGGCGGCTCCGCAAGCGCCGCGGGTCGAGATCAAGGACGTAGCGGCCACCTCCCGCTGGGTGGAAAAGAGCGAGCCGCTCGCCCGGTTCGAGCTGACCGATCTCGCAAGCCGGACCTGGCGCTCCGACGAGCTGAAGGGAAAGGCCGTCCTGATCAACGTCTGGGCCACATGGTGCGCACCGTGCGTCGCGGAGCTCCCTTACATCCAGAGGCTTCACGAGAAGGTGGCCGGCGATCCGGGGATCGCCATCCTCACCCTCAACGTCGACAGCAACCCGGGCCTGGTGGCGCCCTACGTGGAGAAGGAGGGCTTGAGCCTTCCCGTGCTCCTGGCGGAACGATACGTTACCGATCTCCAAGGTGGATTATCGATCCCGCAGAACTGGATCGTGGATCCCCTCGGGATCGTCCGCAGGACGCAGCGCGGCTTCTCGGAGCAGGACGCTCAGGTATGGGTGGAGGAGACTCTGGCGGCGCTGCGGGAGATGGCGGCGGCGCGCGGTCGATGACCGGGAGGGCCCGGCACGCGCGCGCCCTCCGGCGGGGGAATCCTGACACGGACGAGAACCATGAAACACGCACCCCGCGCTACGCGGAGTGCGATCCGCAACTTGATCAACCGCGTGGAGTCTGTATACTCTCCTGTGACCGGCAGAAGTAAAAAGGCCAGCGCACCGAAACGCGCCGGCAGCCGGTGGATCGAAGAAGGCGGCTGATTCCGCGAAGCGGGGCTTGACGCAGGCAGGCGCGCCATCCCCGACACCGCGGATTCCTCCCACGGTCCCGCTACCGTGGGGAGCCGAGCGACGGCCCTACCCGCAGGCCGCCGCGAGACCCATTTCAGCGAAACATTCCGCACATGAACCCCGGTCGGTCCGGGCAGGTAACGTCCGCCCGCGGCCGGTGCCAGGGGCGTGCAATGCCCCGTGCGGCACGAGGAAGCAGGGCCATGAGATTACCGACTCGGTCAACGCTTCGCTCCTGTTGCCTTCTCATCGGTGCGCTCGTCGGCCTCGCCGTCGCGCCGGTGGGCGCCGCCACGACCGGCTCGCTGACAATCCGGTGGGACGCCAACACGACCGACCCCGATCTCGCGGCCTACCGCGTCTACGTCTCCACGGATCCGGGCGTGTTCAACCTGTCTCCCGTCGTGGCGGCCACGCAGGCCACGACGGTGACTCTCCCGTCGACCGCGACCGAGACCACGGTGACCTCCCTGGATCCCGCGCTGGTCTACTGGGTGGCCGTCACCGCCATGGACTTCAGCTCGAACGAGAGCGACTTCTCGGACGTCGCCTCGGGGCAGCCCAGGGATAGCACCCTGCCCACCGTCTCGATCACCGCGCCGGCCGCGTCCGCCATCCTCGTCGGAACCGTGGCGGTCCAGGCGGCGGCATCGGATGACGTCGGCGTGGCCGGGGTTCAGATCCAGCTCGATGGTGGGGACCTGGGGGCCGAGCTGACCAGCCCCCCCTACGCGTTCTCCTGGGACACGACGTCGTCGAGCGATGGGGCGCACACGCTGAGCGCGATCGCGCGCGACGGGGCCGGCAACACGGCCTCGTCCGCGTCGGTGGTCGTGTTCGTCGGCAATACCGGGCCGCCGCCGGGCGTATGTTCTCCGGGCCAGGATCAGGATAGCGATGGGATCTGCAACGAGAGCGACAACTGCCCCCTGAACTACAACCCGACGCAGGCGAACACCGACGGCGACACCGAGGGAGGCGACGCGTGTGACATCACGATCACTTTCCCGTTGAACGGCGACATCACCTGCGCCGACCCGCCGCCGACGATCACCTGGACACCGGAGATCTACACCGGGTTCAGGGTCTTCGTGGCGACCAACCCCAACTTCGCCACCAGGATCACCAGCGGCAAGAAGCTTCTGAGCCCCACCGCCTGGACCGTGACCCCGGCGAAATGGGCCGCCATCTGCGGCAAGGGGGCCCCCTCCCTCTTCATCAAGGTCCTCGGAAAGGTCGTGGGCACGAAGCGGCAGGAGTTCAGCGAGATCAGCGGCGTCCGCGTCAGGTAAGCTGGTGGGGATGGCGTCCCTGCACGGAGCTCTGAAGAGATCGTTCTACAGACGCTCCGCCCTCGAGGTGGCCCCGGACCTGCTTGGGAAGCTCCTCTGCCACCTGAAGGATGGAGTCCTGACCTCGGGCCGGATCGTGGAGGTGGAGGCCTACCTGGGCGCGAAGGACCCCGCGTCCCACGCCTACCGCGGGCCCACTCAGCACAACCGGGCGATGTTCGGCCCCGCCGGGCGCGCCTACATCTACTTCACATACGGGAATCACTTCTGCATGAACGTGGTGACCGGTGAAGAGGGGGTGGCTTCCGCGGTCCTGATCCGGGCGCTCGCGCCGCACGAGGGGATCGAGGTCATGAAGCGGCGCCGCGACGGAAGGCCCGTCACCGGGCTGGCCTCCGGACCGGGCAAGCTCACCGCCGCGCTCGGGATCGACCGGCGCCTTTACGGCCACGATCTGACGAGGAAGCCCCTCTGGATCCGCGATGACGGCGAGGCTCCCGCCCGATGGGTCCGGACCCCCCGGATCGGGATCCGGCAGGCCGCCGATCGCCTCTACCGGTTCGTCGTGGCCGGCTCCCCCTTCGCGTCGCGGAAGGCCTGACGCCTCCCCCTTGTCGGGCCCTCCGCCTCAGGGCGGCGGGTCGACGCAGGCCGCCGTGCCGTTGCCGTTGTAGGGACCTCCGGCCGAGGTGACCCCCACCGGAGCCTTCCCGGCTGCCGAGGTCCCGGCGAAGCCCGCATGCCCGACCAGGTAGTTGAGCACTTCACCTCCGGCCGGGCAGAACGTATCCGAGCTTCCCACGGTCGAGCCGATCGTGCCCTGGGGGACGGTCGCCTTGAGGCAGGAATCTGCTCCGTTGCCGACGAACGTCCCGCCACTGACGAGAGCCGTCGACGCGGTCGACCTGCGGGCCCTGTGAACGCTGTACCCGCTGAAGAGCGGGTTCTGCGCTCGCGCCGTCCAGGAGAGATCGGCCTGCGCGCACCCGGTCCCCGCGCTCGCCGTCACGGTCAGGACCAGGTCGCCCGGAGTCGCCGAGAAGACCTGGACAGTGACGTCCCGCTGGGCGGCGCACGCCGGGTCGGAGGAGCAATTCGCCAGGACGCGGTACCGGGCATCCTTCAAGGGAGCCACGCTCACGAGGGCCTGCGGAGCGTAGGCCTGGATGACGTCCAGGGTCGCGCCGTTGGGGTCGATCTCCCTCCACTCGTACAGGATGACGCCGTTCTCGCACGGAGCCCCGTCGGCATGGGATCCCCTGGCATCCAGGTTGACGACCACCCCCGGCGCCGGGCTGACAAGAGGCGCCGTCGCGTCCGCCGAGCCGGCGATGTCGAGGGTGATCGTGCCGCAGTTGGCCGGGTTGTCACCCAGGGCGCAGGTGTAGAGCCCTTCGTCTGGGTCCGGATTGATGGAGACCGGACGAGCGACCCTCAGGTCGGTCAGCCGGATGTCGTCGATCCACCAGCCGTCGTCTTCCCCTTCCTCATATATGCTGTAGAGCGGGTTGCCCGGCTCCGGTTCCGCGAACGATCGGGTGATACCGAACGACCAGCCGCCCCCTTCCATTCCAATCCAGCGCAGCCGCGCCGTCCGGCCCGCGTAGGCCGAAAGGCTGAACTGCGACTTCGCCCACACTCCATCGCCGAGGCTTCCCCTCTCGGTCCAACCCGGGCCTCTGGACGTCGTGTCGCCGCAGTCAAGGTGCCACGGGTCGTCGCCGTCGGTGTCAATCAGGCAGTTGGGATCGGCTCCGAACACGTTGCCGATGTCCATCCACATCCGGCTGTCGTTGCACATCGTCTGGCTGTCCGGCGGCAACTGGTCGTCCCCCGGGTCAAACTCGCAGATCGAGATGGTGCCCTGGATGATCGAGTCGTAGCCGTTGGCGGACGGTGTGACGACCTGCCACTTCTCAAACCTGCCGTCCTGGCCGAGCAGGCTGATCTGCACCTGTCCCCCGCCGAACCCTCTTCCGGGGGGCACGAACCCGTTGCCGGCGTTCTCGTCGTCAGGCACCGACATGATGTGCCAGAACTCTCCCGTGGTCTTTGGACCGATGACGATGCCGGGAATGTTCGGGTCCCCCTGCGAGTCGAGGACGTAGGCGGAGAGCTGGCGGAATCTGTTCGAGTCAAGCAGAGTCGAGGTCTCGTCCAGGTGACGGCCCCAGTGCATCGAACGGGTTCCGCCGTGGGCCTTGCCGCCGTCAGGCGCGCCGACGGTCGGGGGCCGGAACAGGTCGTACCCCTCGCCCGGTCCTTCCGTCGGTGAATGCAGGTGCCAGTCGTTCTCCTCGGAGACGGGCACGCAGTCCGCGAAGCGGCCGACGTCCTTGAGACAGGTCCGGGCGCCGGTGCCGGCCGGGCTCGGCCCGGTGGTCTGCGTGAAGCCCAGCACGTCGTCGTTCGGGTCGCTATCGGCCCTCAGCGGGTCGGCCGGTGAGGTCGAGTGAGGCAGTCGGCTGAACTGGTAGCCGGCGACGCCGTTGCGCTCCGTGTCGAAATCCTCGCAGAGGATGCCGGCATCGGCGGGATCGTTCGGATCGACGCTCGGATCGTTGGGGCAGTACCCCGCAATCTTGTCGTCATCCACACGGTCGATGTCGACGAAGAGCTTGAAGGTCTGAACCGGGCTCATCCCCTCGAGGTCATCTCCCTGCGCCGTCACCGCGAATCCCGCCTCGGCGAGGGCGACCGCCGAGGATTGCCCTGGGCCTCCAATGGTGTCGTCGATGCAGAAGTTGAAATCACCGTAGTAGGTGCAGAAGACCTGCCCCGGCCCGATCGCGGTCAACTGATTGGCCGGGAAGACCGGGTTCGGCAGGGCGCAGTCATGGAAGTGCCTCGTGGAGCTCCGCGGCGTACACCTGACCGACGGGGTGGTGGCGCGGAGCCCGATCGTGAGGTTCGTCAGCGTGCGGCCAACGCCGAGGCTGTCGAGCGAGGAGTTGGCCAGCTTCAGGGAGATCTGGGAGAGCTCCCCAGGGTCCGCGATGCCGTCGGGGATGGGGTTGCACCGGCCGTCCCCTGAGCCCGTACTCGTATCGCATTCCGCGTCGTTGTTCGGATCGAGTGGTGTCTCCTGTGTGCACGAGTCGATCTGAGTTGGATCGTTGTTCGGATCGGGGTTTCCCGAGGTGCAGCCGAAGTCCGCCATCCCGTCGTCGGTCATGTTGATCAACTGGAGGGCGAACGCGCCGACCACCGGTGCAGACCTGCCAACCCTGCCGATCCCCACCGCCGTGTAGTTGCAGTCGAGCTCCGCGAGGAAGCTGATCAGGTCGTCGGGCATTCCGTTGTTGTCGTCGTCCGCCGAATCAGGGTCGCAGTAGTTCTGAGCGTTGGGCTTGGGGCATCCATTGCCGACGGCGCAGGAGACGGTGTCCAATGCCCTGCGGTCGTCCCCCAGCCCGTCCCCGTCGGAGTCAGTCTGGAACCGGAAGACCGGGTCGGGCGGGTTGTAGACCGTGGGGCAGTTGTCGGCTGAGTTCTGCACGCCATCGCCGTCGATGTCGGGGACCTCGCAGAGATCGCCGATTCCGTCGGCGTCGGTGTCGAGCTGGCTGTTGTTCGGGATCCGGGGGCAATTGTCGCAGAGGTCCCCGAACCCGTCGTTGTCCCAGTCGCACTGGCCGCTCAGGAGCGATCTGCTGTGGTTCTCGCAGTCGACGTGCCTGACGCATGAGCTGCCCAGCCTGTTTGTCGGACCGCCGATGCAGGTCCCCGGCCCCGGCACCGCCGAGCAGACCCCGGCCGGGTCGTGGGTGGCGTCGTCCAGGTTCGGATCCGTGGCGCTCGGCGGGAAGTAGGTCAGGCCGGGGGGCAGGCAGTCCTCGGAGGAGATCGTGCCGCCTCCGTTGACGTCGATGCCCGGGGTGCCCACCGGGTTGTAGATGTCGGTGATGGTCAGGGCGTCGTAGCAGTTATCGTCGTCGGAGGCCCCCTGGCCTTCCGCATACCTGACGGTGCCACTGATCTCCTCGCGGGCGTTGTCGGCGCCGAAATTCTTCACGCCGTCACCATCCAGGTCGGTGAAGTCGTTCTCACCCAGGGCTCCGTCGCCGTCCTGATCGCACTCGAGATCCCTGTACGACGCGGTGATGTTGAAGTTCTCGCCGGCCGTCGCGTTGACGAAGAGGATCCCCGGCTGGTCGGCCACGCCGCTGATCAGGGCCGTCCCCTCGAAGTGGCCCGCGGTGGAATCGAGGCAGAAGAGCTCCCCGAAGGGCTCCTCGTCGCTGCGCACGTTGACCGGCACCTGCGTCGGACCGCACCCCCCCGTGCCGGCGGCGGGCGTGGCATCGCTCACGATGATCTTCAGTCCGGTCGAACAGTTGTGCAGGTACATCCGCTCGAAGGAGACCGTGCCGCACGGACGCGCGGCTGCGGTGGAACCGGCGCGCCTGACGCACGACGCGTCTCCGGCCGGCCCGGGCGCGCAGGGGGTGCCGAGCTTGCCGATGTCGCATGTGCTGGTCTCGAAGCTGCAGTGGCCACCGATCCTCCGGCAGTCGTCCACGTCGTTGGGGTCCTGATCCGCGGGGTGCTGCTCGGACCACTCGAGATAGGGGTCGTCGATGGTCCATCCTCTCGCTCCCAGGCCCCCCTCGGAGAGGAAGAACCCGAACTCGAGCTGGAACTTCGTCCCGCTCGGCCCGCGGAAGTCCTCGTAGGAGCCGGCGATGGCGTCGATCAGCTCGCGATTGCGGACCGGGCCCCACGGAGTCGAGTGGCCGATCCGGGTGGCCGGGCCCGTGCACTGGGCGTTGGCAGTGCAGGTGACGCCGATTGCAGCGTCGGCGCCGATGACGCAGAGACCCCCCTGACAGACGCCGTCGATGCACGGCAGGGCCGTGTACCCCTGGCACTGGGGAGGGTCGTTGGAGTCGGGTCCGTCGTCGACCTTCAGGTTGCTCTGGAAGCCGCGCAGGGCGGCATTCTGATCAGCCACCGGGAAGGCCAGCAGAAGCCGCTCCAGGGGATTCGACTCGAGGCGCTGCGTCCCGGCGGTTCCAATGACTCCCACCTCGTCGCCGTTGACCTGTCCGGCGCTGCCGATCGAGTTGTCGCTGTCACGCAAGGGACCGAAGGTCCGCTGGCCGTTGGGCGCGTTGGTCCTCGGGCCCTGCACACCGAACAGGATGAGGTAGCTGTAGGAGTCGCCGAGGTTGATCGGACGGCCGTCGTCCTGGTCGAGGTTGTTGTCCAGCTCGAGGTTGATGGCCGTGCCGGCGTCGGCGAGGTCCATCTCCTCGTTCCATCCGAGCGATTCCATGCGAACGTCGTAGGAAAATCCGCGCGCGTCGGGAGTCTGGTTCACCTTCTGTATCACCGGAGACCAGAGGACGTCGTGGATGTACTCGGTGAAACCGGCCGTCAGCGGGTCACTCGGCACCGCGTACGTCGGACAGGCCGAGCCGAAGGTCGGGACCGGGCCGTGACCGGCGTGCCATACCCCTTTGGGGGCCGTGTCGCTGGTGCTGACGATGCCGCCGTTCTGGCTCTGCCATCCGCATCCCCCGGCCGTGCCGTAGAACCAGGCCAGGCTGTTCTGCGCCGAGCCTGCTCCCCCGGGTTTGCTGTCGGGAGTGCGGAAAGCGGTGAACCCGCCGTCGTTGTCGTCGAAATGCCACGGCATCAACGCCGCGATCGCCTGGTTCGGGTTGCCCCCATCGTTCAGCGGCTGGTAGGTGGCCAGCTCGAGGTTGCGCGCCTGGGACCCTTCGGGCTGGACCGTGATCTCGCCGTCCCGGTTGAAGTCCCTGGCCAGCGTGCCGCCGCCGGGCAGATCCGTGTTGTAGCGCAGGATCTGCCAGTCGGCCTGCACCGCCTCGCGGGAGGTGAAGCACTGGCTCGCCGACTCGAGCACTCCCGCAAAGTCGGTGCTGCGAGACGAGAAGCAGACCTTCAGGTCCACGGCGCCGTTCGCCCCGTTCAAGGCCCGCGCCGAGTCCTCCACCCGGAGGGTCCAGGACGCTATCCCTTCCCTGCCGGTGGGGATGAGGCCAAGCTCGGCCGTGTCCTGGAGGATGGTGATCGAGTCGCACGGGTTGGGAATGCCGGGGGAGGGATCCACGCACGAGAGGGTCCCCTTCAGGTTGACGAGCGCGCCCACGCTCTGGTTGGCGAAGCCGACCTGATAGACGATCGTTTCGCCGGCATCCAGGGAGAAGTCGCCGCGGCCGCCGGCCTGCCGGCCCACGTCACACCCTCCCGAGATCACGGTCCGACGGGCGTTCTCGTTGCCCACTCCGCGCGACGGCAGGGAGCCGCCGCCGAGGAGGACCTTGCCGATGAAGGGCTTGCAGCTCACCTTCGCCACCGTCACGGCGTCTTCCGGTTCCGGTGAGCCGCCGACCGGACCGTTCAAAGGCGACTTGTCGTCGTAGATCGCCCTGATCGTGTCGCCGTCCCTCACCTCGACGATCCCGTTGTTGCGCGCCGGGCCGGAGCCAACCGTGTTCTGGACCCGGCGCGGGTTGGAGTTGTAGATCACGTCGCGCGAGGCACGAAACGAGCTGCCACAGGGGAAGTTCGTTAATCCAATCGAGGTGCAGTATGCGATGTCGTTCGCCTGCGCCAGGAAGGTGAAGCCCGCCTCTTCGTCGAAGAGGACGCCGTTGGGGTCCAGGACCTGGACCTTCGTGTTGTCGCTCACGGAGGCCTGTGGAGTCGACTGGCGCAGGCCGCAAGTGCCGCTGGTGCAGTTGCTGTTGTCCCCCACCTTCAATGAGAGGGTGTCGGAGCAGTCATAGATGTAACGGTTCAACGAGATGATGCTGTTGGCGCGGTCCGTCCCGATCGGTCCGGCGATCGCCAGGGCGAAGGGCTGTCCGAAGCTGCCGGCGGGGATGAGCTGAACGTCGGTGCCGGTGGCCGCCGTGTTGCAGATGCCGTCATTCCCCGTGCCGACCACCGACCCCATGACGCCGTTTCGGAGGCGGAATGGCAGGAGGCTGTCGTCACCGCTCGGGCTCGTCTCGAGCGTGTTGTCGCTGCCCGGGGCGACGCACGGGGCGTTGGGCGCTCCGGTCGAGCTCAGGCCGGTCCGGAAGCGCACGCGGATCCGATACTTGCCGTTGCTTCCGTTGCCGCGGAGACTGCCGATAACCGGGTCGCCGAAGTAATGCAGCATCACCGACTCGGTGGTGTTTCTGGCATCCCACGCGTTCTGGAGCGTCGTCGAGGAGACTGGCAGAAGGACGCCTGTATTCGGGTCGCACTGGGCCCGGGTCGAGAACTCTCCCGAGAAAGTGGAGAACTGGTTGCCGTGGTAGATCAGGTAGTACGGGTTGCCGGCCTCCACGAGGTATGGCGCGTCGCTGCCGGCGTTCGGGTCGACGTTGGCCGTCGCCTTGCAGTAGCCGCACACTCCATGCCTGGTGCTGCTGGAGTTGCACAGACCCGTGGAGCTCCGGTCGTAGTCGCCGTCCAGAATCTCCAGGTCCAGGTTGTTTCTCAGGAGGTCCCCCGAGGCGTCGTACCAGGCCAGGGAGATCCGGAGCTGGTCCCAGCCATGACGGCGGAAGACATCGAAGGAGACCGAGCCACCGTAGGGGACTACGCCGATGCCGGTGGTGCTGCCGTCGAGCGCCGGCTTGGTCGCGTCGCGCCGCAGCCCGCCGTCGAAGTGCTCGTCGGCCACCAGCAGGGCCTGGGGCACGTTGGTGACCGGAGCCACGTTGGTGGTGTTGTGCGGCCTGACCTCGGTGCGGTAGTTGCTCAGCGGCAGCGTGTTGGCCAGCTCGACCTTGCCGTAGCCTTCCTCGGTGATGCAGTTGAGCGGACCGCGCCCCGTGCAGGTGCCAAGCAGCGGACCCTGGGAGGCCCAGTCGGTGCTGTTGATCAGGAGCGCCTTGACCAGCGCGCCCGACATGCGCGAGATCCGGTCGGAGGTGCTTGCCGAGGCGGTCGAGTAGAACCCCTTGGCGAAGTAGTCGCGGATCTGAAGCGCCGCACCCGCGATCTTGCCCGCCGAGATGGAGGTTCCCGCCTGCCCCTGTATCAGGACGTTCTCGACCCGGTTGCCCGTATCCGCGTCGTTCTCGTTGTCGAAGGAGACCGTCTGGGCCAGCGAGATGAAGTAGTCGTTCTGAAAACGCCCGTCGCGGCTCTCGAAACCGTCCCCGATGTCCACGCCGGGGGCCACGACGAGGGGCGCGCCTCTCATCGATGCGAAGGTCGCGGGGCCCTTGGAGGTGAAGTTGGCGATCGACTCGCCCGGGTCGAGGGTCGCCTGGATCCGGTCCGAGTAGTTCGTCCCGACCGTGACGATGTTCTTGGCCGTGGCGATGTCGTTCACCTGGATGTCGTCGACCGTGAACGTATCGTTGGCGTCGGTGGGAGTGAACGGGTCGATGTCGGCATTGGTCGTCGGGTCGGATCCGTCGTTGCCCACTGCCGACACGTGCAGGACCTCGCGGTTCTTGAAGAGCAGGGCGTCGATCCCGGCCGAGCCCGTGCCGGGGCCGGCGGGATCGTACGAGCCCCGGCCGTTGGTGAAGTTGTCGTCGAAGTTCACCGGCGCGCCGAACGCGAAGAGGGTCACCTTGGCGCCGCGCTCATCGATCGTCGAGTAGCTCGCCGGGGACTGGTGCAGGTCGCGCCGGAAGATCATGTCCGCGATCCGGTCGGCCGGCTCGTCGCCAGCGTCGACATCCGAGAGGAACACTACCGCGCAGGCAGGCGGTGAGGAGACCGGCGTGTTCGCGATGTCCTCGAAGATGACGCGCGCGCCGCGGGCCTGACCGTCCAGCGAGAGATGATCCTCCACGGTGTCGTTGAAGAACGAGTCGAACTGATCCACCGTCCCGATGTCGTTGTACTCGCGGTCCAGGCCGATCGTGCCGCCGCTGGGGTTGGACGCCGCGCCCCCCGTCACCAGCGTGCCGTGGGTGTTGCCGCCCGACTGCTTGATGGAATCGCAGGTCAGGAAGTCCCCCACCGACGTCGCGTCGAAATCAACGCCTCGCAGGTAGGCCTCCACCTTCCGATGGCTGGCCCCCACCCCGGTCAGCCCGGCCTTGCCCGACGCGCTCGTGCAGTTGGTCAGGCAGGGGTTCTGGTTGTCGTTGGCGAACGAGTGGGTGTCGAGCGTCAGACCGTTGTCGGCCACCCCCAGGAACTGCGGTTGCACGTCGTAGATCGCGCCCGACAACGACAGAGGCGAGCCCGGGTTCGGGTCGCTGTAGTTGGGCAGGCCCGAGACGAAGGTGCCGCCGCCATCCACACCCGCGTCGCGAAACGGGAAGAGCGCTCCGCCCACGTCGCGCGGATCGAGCAGACGGCCCAGCTCGACCATCTGGCTCGTCACGTAGTTCATCTGCTCGAACTCCAACGACTCGGTCACGCCGCCGATCTCCTCGGCCGTGCGGACGAGGGTGAGCAGGCGGTTGTTGCGCAGCGTGAATGAGATCGTTTCGTTGCCGGCGATGTCGTACTTCTGGATGACCTCGCCGCCCAGCCGCGCGATCGCCTCTTCGACGGACGCCATGCTCCCACCCGGCAAGATCCCGGCGTGGAGCTGGAGGATGTCGGAGCTCGCGCGCGCTTCGTCGCGCAGCGACTTGCGCCCCACGGCCGGATGAATCCGGTCGGCCGGAGTGAAGAGGGTCGAATACTGGAAGACCGCCGGGTCCTTCAGGTTATCGACATCCTTCGGCTTGTTGATCCGGACGAGGAATGCGTTGTTGGGGACGTAGCTGACGACCTCGAAGCCCCTCTTCGCCATCTCGGCGCTGGCATCGAGCACACCCCGCGTCGCCGCGTAGGAGGGAGTGAACTGGACGATCCAGTACTTACCGCCGCGCCCTGCGCCGTTGACCGACGCCTGCTGGGCCATCTCGGCCGGCAGGAGGTCCCGATCGGTAGGACGCCCGATCCTGATTGAGCCCTTCGAGTTCGGAAGGATCAGGACGCCGGGGTCGGCGAGCTCGCTGACCGCGACATGCCCGTAGGACTTCAGCCCGATGTCATCGGGGCCGGGCCACCAGGTGCGGGTGTCGGGCCTCTTGTAGAACTGCCTTCTCAGGCTGTCGGTGACGCGCAACTCCGCCCGGGCCGCCCAGGGGACGCGCCCATCGCGGGTGCCGGGACGGCCGATCTCGATCTCAGACCCCCGGGCACCCGGGCCACGCGATCTTGCCGGAGCGCCGATGAAGAGCGCGGGGGGCAATGCGAGCAGGACGAGAAGCGCCAGCAACCTGAGGCTCGTCGAACCCGGATTCATCGCCATGGCGCCTGAAGCGGGGACCAGGGTCCCTGAGGTGGGAAGGGAGTGGACGCGAAGCGGTCTGTCGGCTCGGGAGGGCGTTGGGTGCCCGCTCGCTCTGTGCCGGCCCCGGCCAGCGCGCCCGCGCAGGTCCATCGCATGAGGACACCTGGTTGCGAGACCGACTCTACCACACATCCGTCCGGACGAGCGGGAAACCGCCGACAACCGAGGATAGGCGGAATTCAGGTGGCGGCGGGCGCGGGCCGATGAGCTTCCGGCCATGCCGTCCGTCTGGAGAGGCCGCGTTGTCAGGGGATGACGGCCCCTCAGAGGTTGAATAGTTACTCTTTCGCGCTGGCCCTCCGCCGATCCATGCCCTATGTTTTTTGCACCCCGCGTTGCCCCGCCGTCCAGGAGACTCATGCGCAGATACTCTCGCCTCTCGGCTCGAATTGTGCCCGCGCTGATCCTTCTCGCCGCCCTCGGCGCCGCACCCGCGCTCGCCCAGACACCCGAGGGATTCGGGCAGAACACCACGGGCGGCGCGGTCTACCCGATCGTCTACGTCACGACGCTCGCCGACTACGACATCAACGAGCCCGTCATCGCCGGCAGCCTGCGCGCCGCGCTGTCGGGGAGCAACCGCCGCGTCCATTTCACGGTTGGCGGCGATATCATCCTGAAGCGCAAGCTGGAGCTGCGCGGCCGGACCAACGTGACGGTCGACGGCGCCACAGCCCCATTGCCCGGCATCACGCTCAAGTACGACCAGTTCGAGATACGCGACTCGAGCAACATCATCATCCGGCACCTGCGAAGCCGGGACACCGCGGATCGCAACGACAACCTGCCCGGCTTCATGCTCTACAAGAACTGCTCCAACATCTGGCTCGATCATCTCTCGGTGTCGCGGGCGAGCGACGAGTCGATCGGCGTCTATGGAGGGGCCACCGGCGAGGGGCGTCCCATCAACGTGACCCTGTCGTGGAACCTCATCGCCGACGCCGATGATCTCGTCAATCTCAACGCGGGCAAGGCGATCCTGGTCTCGGGTCAAGGGTCGGCGGGGCCCGGCACCCCCCCCACCGGCGAGTTCGCCGACCGCGTCACGATCCATCACAACATCCTCACGTACAACCACCAGAGGAACCCGCAGATCGCGGGCAACAGCGACAGCGGGACGGGGGACCCGCACGTGGATCTGCGCAACAACATCATCCACGGCTGGTACCACTACGGGACGCGCATACGGTACGGCGCCACCGTCAACGTGGTGAAGAACATCTACCTCTCGTACCGGCTCCCGGACCAGGCGCTGGTCTTCGAGCTGCCCGGGGGCGTCTACACCAGCGGCAACGACGCTCCTCCTCAGGGGACGGGCCTGGTGAACATCAACGCGATGGGGACGACCGGCACGCCGCTCTCGGCTCCCGCCATCACGGAGCACACCGTGGCGGCCCTGCCCGCGGCGCTGATGGGGGACGGGGTCACGACCGGGGCGGGCGCGCTCCCGCGCGACACCTACGACACCGGCGTCATCACGCGGCTGGCGGCCGACTTCTCCGGAACGCTCCCCACCTGCTACCAGGCGGGAGGGAACGCCTGCACCCTCGGACAGCTCTGCGTGGGTGGAGCCTTCACTCCGACGAGCGACTACGGGTCGCTCTGCTGCGTGGGGGGTGCCTGCGGCGCTCCGCCGGCTGGGGACTCGGACGGCGATGGGGTGGACGACGTGACGGACAACTGCCCTGACGACTACAACCCGGGTCAGGCCAACTCCGACGGCGACTCCGAGGGGGGAGACGCCTGCGACATCACGGTGACCTTCCCCCTTGACGGAGACGTCACCTGCGCCGATCCTCCCCCCATCATCACCTGGAGCCCGGAGACGTACGACCGGTTCAAGGTCTTCATCGGTTCGACGCCGACCTTCAACACCAAGGTCACCAGCGGCAAGAAGCTGCTGCTCACCACCTACTGGACGGTCCCCGTCACCAAGTGGGCCGCCATCTGCGGCAAGGGGAGCCCCTACCTCTACATCAAGGTGCTGGGCAAGAAGGCGGGCACGAAGCGCCTCGAGTACAGCGAGGTCGACTCCGTAACGGCCAGGTGACCGGCGCGCGACCCCTCGTTCCCGATTCTCTCCCGAGTACCTCCTCCTCCACGGTATGATGGGACCGGGAGCCCGCGGGGCTGCGCCCTGCCGGCAGGTTGGGGGGGTGAGAGCCGATGAGAGAGGAGACGGACGGACTGAAGTCGGTGCTTGAGCGCCTCGACGCGCTGGAAAGGCAGAACCGCGGGCTGAGGTCGGCCGGGGCGGCGCTCGTGGTCGCGGGGGCCGCCGCGCTGCTGATGGGGCAGGCGGCGCCGCGCGCGAAGAGCCTCGAGGCAGAATCGATCACCATCGTGGACGCGGCCGGCAAACCGCGGCTGTCGATGGGCGTGATGGAAGAGGGGCCCTTCCTCGTCCTGCGTGACGTCAAGGAGAGGGCGCGCATGGCCTTCTCGATCGACCGGGAAGGGGCCGAGGTCACCTTCTACGACATGAACGGAAAGAGGAGGGTTGCGCTGGCCGCAACGGAGCCGGGCGCCGGCCTGGAGTTCTACGACCCGATGGAGCGCCGGCGGATCGGCCTGCTGACAACCGGTGAGGCCCCGAGCCTGGTCCTCGCCGACGCTCGGGCCAAGACGCGCATGATTGTCGGCGTGGGGGAGGACGGGCCGAAGATCGAGATGTACGCGCCCGACACGAAGAGACGCGTGGCGCTCGGAGCGTTCGACGAGAGCGGCCCGCGCTTCGCCCTCTTCGACGCCGACGGGCTCGTGCGGCTGGCGGCGGGCGTGACGACCGGTGGGCCGACGATGGTTCTCTCCGACTCGTTCATCCGGCCCCGCGTACAGCTCGACGTCGCCTCGGACGGGCCCAGCTTGATCTTCAAGAGACCGAACGGGAAGATCGGCGCCGCCCTCATGCTGGCCGAGGGCAAGCCGGCCATCAGCGTGCTCGACCCCAATGGGGAGGCGCTCTTCTGGGCGCCGTGATCGGCCCCCCTCGCGGTAGGCGCGGATTCACGGGCGATACGGCACGCACCTGAGATAGAATGGGGGACACCGGACGGTGAACGCAGGAGAGGGTGAATGCGAGCACATGGCGAAGGTCGGCTCCTCCTTCTCATCCCGCTGATCCTCGCGGGCGTCCTTCCGGTCCGCGCGGAGGCCCCCGGCCACGCCACCGGCGAGACTCCCGACGCCTCAGGGACCCCCCGCGTGGCGAGCTTTCTCTCGAAGACCTACCTCGTGGACCGCAAGTACAAGTCGATGCTGGGCCCGGAGAGCACCCAGGCCGTATTCCTGATGGAGGTCGAGCCACCGGAACTTCTCTGGGTGACCGGCTTTGCGGCGGTCATGGTGGGGCCCGACGGCCAGACTCCCGCGAGCCAGGAATTCATGTGTCACAGCAATCTCGACCTGAACATGGGCCTGCACAGGCGACTCTTCGACCAGACGCGGGTCACTCCGAACAGGATCTTCACGCTGTCGCAGGGACAGCAGCAGATCGAGCTGCCCGCCGGATTCGGCATCCCCGTGATGTCGAGCGAGCCGTTCCGTCTGGGCACGCAGGTCCTCAATCACAACCTGGAGAACCCCAACATCGAAGTGAGGCACAAGGTCACGGTCGAGTTTGTCCGGGAAAGGGACCTCAGGACCCCCATTAAGCCGCTGTTCCAGCTCGCCGCCGTCGGAATGGTGCTGGTGGACGGCAAGGACCCCTACTTCGGGATCCCCGACCCGAACTCCCAGGTGCATGGCCCGGGGTGCCTCGTGGGGACCGATGCCCAGGCGAGCGGGTTCAAGATCACCGACGAACAGGGGCGCCGCTTCAGCGGGCACTGGACCGTCAAGCCGGGCCGGCAGGTCAACCATGCCAACATCACGCGGTACATGGAGGTGCCCTTCGACACCACGATCCACTATATCGCGGTCCACCTGCACCCGTTCGCCGAGTCACTCGAGCTGCGGGACCTGACGGCCGACAAGACGGTCTACCTCAGCAAGGTGCGCCCCTCCCCGGGGAGGATCGGGATCGACCACGTCGATTATTTCACCAGCGCCGAGGGGATCCCGATCTACAAGGATCACGAGTACGAGATGGTCAGCATCTACAACAACACGTCCGGAGAGGACCAGGACTCGATGGCCGTGATGTACATGTATCTGCTCGACAAGCAGTACAAGCGCCCGCAGCTCTGAGGATCGCGCCTCCTGCCCTCCTCCTCCCGAGTCGTCACCAGTCCACCCCGTCGATCCCGCGGCCCGGTCGATGGCTTCCAACCTGTGCTATAAGGTACGTCACCAAGGAAGTTGGCGATCCTGGGAAGACCCGCCTACGCGCTCCACGGAGCTCCCCCTGTCCCGCCATCCAGTTCCGCCCAATGGATTAAGATGATCCCGTGACTCATCACCTCAAAAAGAGTTGGGATGTGTACGCTACCGGAGCGCTTCTGGCTCTCGGTTGCGCCGTCTACCTTGCCCACGCTTACTCTTACAACTTCATCTCCGATGATTCATTCATCACGCTTCGCTACGCACGAAACCTGGCCGAAGGGCATGGATTGGTCTTCAATCCAAATGAACGTGTGGAGGGGTTCACGAGTCCACTGTGGACCATCCTGCTGGCTGGGATGCATCTGCTGGGCTGCGACCTGCTGCTCTCCGCGAGGAGCCTCGGGCTCACCATTGGATTGGTCACACTGTTCCTGGCGCACAGGCTGGTGCTGATCTCCTCCGACCGACGAGTTCCTCCCCTGATCGCTGCTCTGGTGCCGTTGACGTTGGCATCGAATGGTTCCTACGCTTGCTGGGCCGCCTCCGGCATGGACACGATGCTCTATGTTGGCCTGGTGGTGGCAAGCGTCCTGACCGTTCTTTCCGGCGGCCTGATGCTTTCTGCGTTTCTCGTGACAGCGCTTGTCTTCACGCGTCCGGAGGGCGCGGCGGTGCTCGGCGTCCTCAGCCTCTGCGTATTCCTTCAGCGTAGGAAGCACGGGATGGAGCGCACATTGCTATGGCTCATGACTTGCTGCGGCGCCATGGGCGGATTATTTTCTCTCCGGTACCTCTACTACGGCGAATGGTTCCCGAACACCTACTACGCGAAGACGGGAGGCGGTCTTCAGGCGATCGGTCGAGGAATGGTCTACCTGGTACAGTATGCGGGAGACCACGAAGGCCTGATCTTCATGATGCTGCCTGTGATCTACGGGATCCTGGCCGGCAACCTCAAACTACGCTTTGTGGCTCTGACCGTGATCTGCCTGTGGCTCGGTACCATCATGGTCGGCGGCGATGGGCTGCCCATGTATCGGTTTGCCCTCGGTCCGCTCCCGCTCCTGCTGGCTCTCCAGGCGAGCATGATGGTGTCGTTGTATGACATGGTGAAAACGGCAGCAGAGAATCGGTGGAGAACGCATGCGGCGAGCGTTGCCGTGGCGTTCCTGATAACTGTCAACGCGACGAAGCCGATGTTGGGTTCGCATTACGAGCTCTACGAGTACCAGAATGGCGTTGAGATTCCTCGATGGACGCAGGTGGGAAAGTGGTTGCGCGAGAATGCCCGGGTGGGGGAGAGCGTGGCCACCGTTCCGATCGGCGCAGTCGCATACTACTCGGGGCTGGTCGTGTACGACATGCTCGGCGTGACGGACGCTCATGTCGCGCATCGCGAGATGCCTGATATGGGAAAGGGATGGGCCGGGCACGAGAAACACGATGGGCAGTACATCCTGGGGCGAAAGCCCACCTATCTCCTGGCTGGCAACATCGATGTGACGGCACGGCCTCGCGATCCACTCAAGACGCCGTTCCTACCCTATTTGAATCGAGCCATATGGGACAGGGAGAAGGATCTCTATGACACCACTCTCATCACCACCATGTACGAGCCGCGCTCGGCGGAGATCGCCCCAGGGCAGTTTCTGAACTTCTACGAGCTGCGGGATGAGGACCGACCGACGCTGAATGGGGAATAGGCTGCCGCGCCCACAGCCCTGACGTGAAGCCTCCGGTCGTTCGGGACTACGGCATGGAGCAGGCGTCGCTCGACGATCCGGATGACTACAATACCTGCTTTCACTGGAGAGGCAAGCGTGACAGGACTCGATTCGCTGGTCCCCATGATTCATGTGAAGAGCGTGCCGCGTTCGATCGAGTTCTACGGGAAGCTGGGTTTCTCCGTGGGCAACACCTTCACACCTCCCGGGCAGGTCGAGCCTTCCTGGGCATGGCTCGTATCCGGTGGCGCGCGCCTGATGCTGGCTCGAGCGGGGGAGCTCGTGGGGCCGTCGCCTCAGGCCTTGCTCTTCTATCTCTATTGCGAGGACGTAGCTGCGTATCGTTCCAGGCTACGGAACCAGGGCGTGGAGGTCGGCGAGATCGAGTATCCCTTCTACTCGCCACGCGGGGAGTTCCGGGTCACTGACCCCGACGGCTTCGCGCTCATCGTCAGCCACACGTGACCCTCGTTCAGGGTCTCACCTCCTCCACCGCCGATCGGATGTCCTGGAGCCCTTCCTCCATCCGGTCCATGTGAGTCCGGAAGGAGAGGACGCAGATCCTCAGCGCGAAGCGCTCCGCCAGCATCGTGCCTGTCAGGAAGACCCTCCGGCGAGCGTTGATCCTGTCCAGCAGGCGGCGGTTCAGGTCGTTGAGCGAGGCCGGATCGACGCCGGCCGGGGCGAGCCGGAACGCCAGAAGCGAGAGCTGCGGCTCGGCCAGGATCTCGATCCCCTCGATGCGCGCCAGCTCGGCAGCCGCCCACCGCGCGAGCTCCAGCTTCTCCTGCAGCGCGCCGCGGAAGACCCCCGCGCCGTGCATCTTGAAGGGGAGCCAGACCCTCAGGCCTCTGAAGTCGCGCGACAGCTCCGGTGAGATCTCGCAGAAGTCCACGAGCCCGTCCTCTTCCTGCATCCGCGGCAGGTAGTGGGCGGGATGGCTGTGCGTGCGGCGCAGCGTCTTCTCGTCGCGCACCAGCAGCGACCCCGTCCCGTACGGAAGGAAGAGCCCCTTGTGCGGGTCGAGCGTGATCGAGTCGGCCCGTTCGATCCCCTTCATCGCCTCGCGCCCGCTCTCGGTCAGCATGAAGAAGCCTCCGTAGGCGCCGTCCACGTGGAGCCACAGATCCTCATCGCGGGCCAGATCGGCCAGCCCCGCGAGATCGTCCACGGCGCCCGTGTTGGTGGTCCCCGCGTTTCCCGAGATGAAGAAGGGGGTCAGACCCGCTTCGCGGTCGCCGGCGATCTCGTCGCGCAGGAGATCCAGGCGCAGGCGGAACGTCGCGTCCGACGGTATCTCCCGGATGTTGCGCGCGGGAAACCCCGCCAGCGCGGCCGCCTTGCGCACCGAGTGGTGCGTCTGGTCCGAGGCGTAGAGGACGCCGGAGAGCAGGTTCTCGGGGAGCCGCTCGCTGCGCGCGGTGGCGATCGCCGAGAAGTTCGCGAGCGACCCGCCGGTGGTGAGAAACCCTCCGGAGCCCTCCGGGTATCCCACGATCCCGCAGAACCAGCGCACCACGTTGGCTTCGAGCTGGGCGAGCCCCGGCGCGGCCTGGAAGACCCCTACGAAGCGGTTCACCGAGTCGGAGATGAGGTCCGCCACGGCGGCGTGGAAGATCCCGCCCCCGGGTATGTAGGCGAGGTACCCCGGTCCGGCGGTGTTGTAGGACTTGGGGATGGCGCGTTCGAACAGAAGGTCGAGGAGCCGCTCGTAGGGCTCCCCCTGCTCGGGGAGCGTCTCTGCGAGGGAGCGGGCCAGCGCCGCCCCCCCTTCCACGTCGGCCGAGGGCATCCGGCCCAGCGCCTCGACGTGGGCGACGATCCGCTCCATCGCCAGGTCCACGAGCCGGCGCATCCCCTCACCGGACGGTTCCAGAGGCCTCTGGCTATCGTCGCTCATCGTCCTGGTCCCGCGACATCCAGTTGCGCCCTGGAGATCGTCAGTCGCTGGTTCGCCGGGATCGCCGTCAGGACCTGCCGCGCGCCGCCGGGCCAGGTCACCTCGATCCTGTCGGCGACGCCGGACGACCCCAGACCGAAGTGCAGCCGCGGATCGTGCGACGACATGTACGAGCCCCCCGTCGCGAGGTCCTGGATCTGCCTGCGCCCGCCCGCCTCGACGACCACCGTGGCTCCGATCGGAGTGCGGCCTCCCGGCGGAACCACCAGGCTCACCGTCAGCCACGAACCTCGCGCCGAGTCGTTGCGCAGCAGGTTGGGCGGAGCCTCCAGGTTCGTGATGAGCAGATCGAGATCGCCATCGTTGTCGTAGTCGCCCGCGGCCAGCCCCCGGCTTGGCTGCACGAGGGCGAAGCCGGGGCCCGCGCTCGCGGTGACGTCCACGAAGCGCCCGTCCCCCGTGTTCGCGAGCAGGAGGTTTCGCTGGGCGTAATGGAGCCCGAACTCCGGGTGCCGATCCACCTGGGGATAGATGTGCCCGTTGGCGATCGCGATGTCAAGGTCTCCGTCGTCGTCGAGGTCGGCCATCACGGTCCCCCAGGAGAGTGACGTGAAGGTTGGCGGCCCCACACCGGAGCTCTCGCTCACGTCCTCGAAGAAGCCCTGGCCGTCTCCTCTTCGGAGAGTGCAGAAGTCCTCGGAGAAGTTGGTCACGAGGATGTCGAGCAGCCCGTCCCCCTGGTAGTCGCCGACCGCCACCCCCATGCCGGCCTGCGCCGCGCCGTGGGAGTCGAAGGCCGCTCCCGACCAGAGCCCCACGTCCTGGAAGTGTCCCGTGCCGTCGTTGCGGTAGAGGTAATTGGCGTCGGAGTCGTTGGCGACGTAGATGTCGGAGTCGCCGTCCCGATCGAAATCGGCCGCGCGCACCCCGAAACCGTAGCCCAGCGTGCGGTCCTGCAGCCCGGCCTCGACCGTCGCGTCGGTGAAGCCTCCCCTGCCGTCCGACAGAAAGAAGTGATCCGGAGCGCCGGCAAGCCCGAAGGGGCCGGTCGCCACCTTGTCGACCCCCTTCCAGTTGAGAGTGGGCACGGCCTTCAGGACCTCCTCGAGGGTGCAATCGATGTAGGCGGCGACGTACAGGTCCAGGTCGCCGTCGCCGTCGGCGTCGAGGAACGCCGCCCCCGTGTTCCAGCCGGGGGCCTCGACGCCGGCCCGCGCCGCCACGTTCTCGAATGTGCCGTCGCCGCGATTCCGGTACAGGACGTTGGGCCCGAAGTTGGTGACCAGCATGTCGGGCCAGCCGTCGTTGTCATAGTCGGCCACCGTGACGCCGCTTCCCCAGCGACCCTCCCCCCCGACGCGCGCGCGCTCCGTGACATCCTCGAAGGTGCCGTCGCCGCGGTTCCGGTACAGGGCGTTGGGTCCCTTTTCGAGGATCGTGGAGCCGGAGAGCCTCCATCCGTTGACGATGTAGGCGTCGAGATTCCCGTCGCGGTCGTAATCGATCCAGCCGGCCCCGGTGCCGGCGGAGTCGAGCAGATGGTCCTTGCTCGGCCTTCCGGCCCGGACGACGCGGGTGAGGCCCGCCTCGAGTGCGACGTCCGTGAAGTGGAAGCCCGCGTGGACCGGGGGGTGCGAGGCGGTGGCGAGGGCCGGGGGTTGCGAGGCGGTGGCGAGGGCCGGGGGTTGCGAGGAAGATGAAGGAGGCGCGATTGTGGGGCGCGCGTCTCCGCGGGATCCCCCGGCGCAGGCGGTCGCCAGCGCGAGGGCGCAGGCGCCGGCCGCCACCTGGATGAGCGGAGAAACCACCTCAGTGCCCGGCCTCACTCTTCACCGCGTCGTACTGCTTGACGACCGACTGCCACTCCGCGTTGAGCGCCGCCAGGTCGGGGGCGAGCGCCAGCTTTCCGATACGGCCGGCCAGGTCAAGGAAGGCCTTGCGCGCCACCCGCGTCACCACCACGAACCCCTCGTCGTAGACTCCCTGCTGTTCCGCGGCGGAGTTATGATGGTGCCCGCCTTCCAGGAGGCGTTTGCGGATGCCGGCGACGGTCGCGTCCCCTTCGTTGCCGAGCTGGGCCACGAAAGCGGCGAGCTTCTCCATCGCGGCGCGCGCGTCCTTTTTGGACTCGATGCGGGCGCGGGCCTTCTCCAACGTCGCTTCGGCATTGCCGTAGGTGGAGGCCAGGATCGCCTTCACGAGATTCGACTCCGATCTCCTGAGGGCGAGGATACCGTCGGCCAGGCTGTTGTAGGTCGCCGTCATCTCGGGTGGGGTCGAGGCGGGCTGGCCGGGGGTGGACTGCGCCGGCGTGGGGATGGTGAGGAAAGCCATCACGCCGGCGACGCTGACAAGGACCCTCGGACGCGTCATCATCTCTCTCCTTCAATTCGACTGGGCCCCGTACCGGGGCGTTGGGCGGAGCGGGCCGGCTCCGACACGTGACGGGAGGAAGGCGCGCGCGATTCCTTTACACTCCCGAGTGTGAACCCTATCATATAGCAACACCGAGACTTGAGGGTTCCACACGAATGCCCATCCCGCACGTTCCGCCCCGGCGCCATCCGCGGCTCCTGGTCCTGGCAATCCTTTCTCTGGCGTCGATCGGCCCGGCCCTCCTGCTCACGGGAGCCTCGGCGCCCGGCGTCGAGCCCCTTCCGATCATCCCCGGCACCGGCCGGGGCCGCGCCCCGGACCCGCTGACCGCCTCCCTGATGGAGAGGGCCGAGCCTCGCAACGACCCGGACTGGGAGTCGGAGGCGCTGGCCGATTCCGTTAAATCGCGCCTTGACGGGATCGGGATCGCGCTGGCCTCGGGACGTCCGATCGGGCCCTCGGCGATCTCGGCGCTCATCGTCCCGGGCTTCATCTGCGAGGCGCTGCGCCCCGGCGCGCTGAAGGAGGTCTTCCGGGACGGTCTGATGATCGTGGCCCGTGGTGAGCCCGGCCCGGCCTCCAGCAAGGGAGGGCCCCGCCGCGGCGCCGAGGGGCTCGCCCGGGCCCTGACCGAGCTTGGCGCGCCTATGGCCGGCATGCGCGACATCCGGGTGGATTTCATCCCGATCCGGGTGGAGAGCGACGCGGGCTCACTCCTGGTGAGCGCCTGGTTCCACGCGAGCGGCCGGGGCCCCGGCGGCGGCATCGAGCAGACGGCGCTGTGGCGCACGAGGTGGAAGGTCGCCGAAGCGGGGGTGCCGCCTCTTCTCGAATCGATCCAGGTCGAGGGCTTCGAAGAGGTCTCCTCGAAGGCGCTTCCCGGTCCGCTCTTTTCCGACGCGACCGAGGCCGTGCTGGGGGCCAACAAGAGCTTCCGCGGGATGCTCCTGTACGGCGTCGATCACTGGCTCGAGCGGATGGAGTCGTGGATCGAGTCGGACAGCTTCGGCCACAACGGGATCGCGCTGGGGGACGTCAACGGCGACGGGCTCGAGGATATCTACCTTTGCCAGATGGCCGGGCTCCCCAACCTCCTGTTCGTGCAGAATCCGGACGGCACCGCCACCGACGTCTCGGCGGCGGCGGGGGTGGACTGGCTCGAACGGACGCGCAGCGCGCTCTTCCTGGACCTGGACAACGACGGCGATCAGGACCTCGTGGTCGCCACCAGCGTCGCCATCCTCTTCATGGCCAACGACGGCGCGGGGCGATTCAAGGTCAACGCGACCCTCTCGGTGCCACAGGGGCTCGTCTCGGTGAGCGGGCCCGCCGCCCCGGCGACCTCCGTGGGCCTGTCACCGGAGGACTCGGCGGCCGGCCACTACAGCCGCGCGGGGGACATCGGAGGCACGCGCACGTCGGACATCGTGATGATGGCGGCCGCCGACTACGATCAGGACGGCTTCGTGGACATCTACGCCTGCGCCTACCATGCCTCGAGCCAGGAGGCGGATCGTTTCCCCATCCCGATCCCTTACCACGACGCCAACAACGGGGGAGCCAACCTTCTGCTCAAGAACGACGGCCAGTGGCGCTTCACCAACGTGACGAAGGAGGCCGGCCTGGACGTCAACAACAGCCGGTTCAGCTTCGCGGCCTCGTGGGAGGACTTCGACAACGACGGGGATCAGGACCTGTTCGTCGCCAACGACTTCGGGCGAAAGAACCTCTACCGCAACGACGGGGGCCGGTTCACCGACGTGGCTCCGGCGGCGGGCGTGGAGGACATAGGCGCCGGGATGTCGGCGAGCTGGGGAGACTACAACCACGACGGGTGGATGGACCTCTACGTCGCCAACATGTTCTCCTCGGCGGGAAGCAGGCTGGCTCACCAGCCCCGCTTCATGGTGGGGGCCCCGGAGGCGATCCGCGCGCTCTACCAGCGACACGCGCGGGGCAACTCGCTCTTCGCGAACGCGGGAGACGGCACTTTCCGCGACGTGAGCGTCGAGTCGGGCACGACACTGGGGCGCTGGGCGTGGGCGTCTCTCTTCACCGACATCAATAATGACGGCTGGGACGACATCTTCGTCACCAACGGTTACTTCACCCGGGAGGACCCGCTCGACCTGTGCAGCTTTTTCTGGCGTCAGGTCGTCTCGCGCTCCCCGGTCGAGGCGGTCGATCCCGCGACGGTCCCCGGGTACTCGACCGCCTGGAGAGCGCTGGGCCGGTTGATACGCGAAGGGGAGTCCTTCAACGGGCGCGAGCGCAAGTGCGCCTTCCTGAACACGCGCGGCGGGCGCTTCGCTACCGTCTCCGCCTCCACCGGGCTCGACTTCATCGATGACGGGCGCGGCGTGGCGGTCACCGACTGGGACTCCGACGGCGACCTGGACCTCTGGCTCGAGAACCGCACCGGACCGCGGCTCCGTTTCGCGCGAAACGACCTGCCCGCGGGCGGGCCGGGCTTCCTGATGCTGAAGCTCGAAGGAGTGACGTGCAACCGCGACGCCATCGGCGCGCGTCTCGAGCTCTACGTGGATGGAGGCCGAAGCCCGGTGATCCAGACGCTGCGGGCGGGCGAGGGATACCTTTCCCAGTCGAGCAAGTGGATCCACTTCGGTCTGGGAGCGAGCCCGCGGATCGATCGGTTGGTGGTGCGTTGGCCCGGCGGGGCCGCCGAGGAGTACAAGGGGCTGCGGCCGGATCATAGCTACCGCCTCGTGCAGGGAAGCGACCTGGCGCAGGAGATCCCGCCGCGCGGCCGCCCCGTGCGTCTGGCCGCCTCGGCTGCCCCCCTGGAAGAGCCCCCGTCCGCCCAGGAGGCGCGGATCTTCCTGTCGGCCCCGGTCCCCGCGCCGATCCTGCGCTATGCCGGGTTCGACGGCCGGCCGGCGGCGATCCAGGAGGGAGGCTCGCCGGCGATCCTCCTGAATCTCTGGGCGAGCTGGTGCGCGCCGTGCGTGAGGGAGCTGGGCGAGCTCGCGCGGCGTCACGACGAGCTGAAGCGGAAGGGAGTGCGCGTCGTCGCGCTCAGCGTCGACCGGTTCGGCGGACCGGAGAAAGGAGATGACACCGCTGCGGCCAGGATGGCGTCCGGGATGAAGCTCCCCTTCGAGGCCGGGGTCGCCCCTGATGATCTGATCGACAAGCTGCGCCTCGCCCAGAGCCGGATCATCTGGGCTCCGCGCCCCTTCCCCATTCCCACGAGCTTCCTGATCGACGCCGACGGGCTGCTGTCGGTCATCTACAAGGGGCCGGTCACCGTCGAGCGGATCCTCGAGGATCTGCCGGCCCTGCGTTTATCGGGCGAAAGACGTCTCGCGATGGCCCTTCCTTTCCCCGGGATACGCCAGACTCGCAGCATGCCCGACCGGTTCGAGCACATGGGCGCCCTCGCGCGGACCTACGCCGAGGGAGGGTACCCCGACGAGGCGGTCGCGTACTACCGGCGGGTGCTCAGGATCAAGCCCAACGATGCCCGGACCCGCCTGGACCTCGGCACCGCGCTGGCCGGTCAAGGATTGGCCGACGAGGCGATCGAGCAGTACCGCGAGGCCTTGAAGATCGAGCCGGAGAATGTCGCGGTGCTCAGCAACCTGGGGTTCGCCCTGGCCGGACAGGGGAAGATCGACGAGGCGATCGATCATTATCACCGGGCCCTCGAGCTCGATCCCGGCAACTCCGCGACGCTGACGAACCTCGGGGCCGCGCTCGCCTCGCGGGGCCAGCTCGATGAGGCTGTGGCCAGCTACCGGCGCGCGATCGACAGCGACCCGGGCTACGCGCCCGCGCTCAACAACCTCGCGGTGGCGCTGGCGCGAATGGGCAACGTCGAGGAGGCGATCGCCTCTTACAGGCGTCTTCTCGACCTGGATCCCTCGAGCGTCGTGGTGCGTCTGAATCTCGGCATGGCTCTCTCGCGGCAGGGCAAGAGGGTCGAGGCGACGGAGCAGTTCGCGGAAGCGGTCCGGCTCAAGCCCGACCAGCCCGAGGCGCGCTACCACTTCGGGCTGGCCCTCGCGGGGCAGGGGAAGCTCGACCAGGCCGCGGCGGAGCTGACCGAGGCGACGCGCCTCAATCCCGAGCATGCGCAGGCCCGGTACTTCCTGAGCCTCGTGCTCGCCAAGATGGGGCGCACGCAGGAGGCGTCGCGCCACATCTCGGAGCTGATGCGCGTGCCGGCCGGATCGCCCCAGGCCGGCGAGCGCCTGGCCTGGGCGCTGGCGACCCAGGCCGACGCGGCGCTTCGCGACGGGGAGCAGGCGATCAAGCTGGCGCTGGAAGTCTGTCAGGCCACGCACGACCCGCAGGCCTCCTCGCTCGACACGCTGGCGGCGGCCTACGCGGAGGCCGGCCGGTTTCGCGAGGCGGTGGAGACCGCGCGCAGGGCGGTGGACGCGGCGCTGGCCGGCGGTCAGAACGATCTGGCGGCACGGATCAAGGGGAGGCTGCGGCTCTACGAGGGCGGGCGGCCGTTTCGCGAGGGGCGCGCCGCCGACTGAGCGGCGCGGCGCGCAAGGGAGGCTTTGCCGATGTCACCGATCCGGGTCATGATCGCGTTCTGCTTTCTCATACCTGTCATGCACGCTCCGGCGCTTGCCGCGGAGAGCCCCGACCCGATGGCGATGATGGAGAGGATGGAGCCGGGCGATCGCTGGATGACCATGTTGCACGGCTACGCCTTCCTCTCCTTCAACCGCCAGGGAGGGCCATCCGGCGGCCGCGCGTTCGAGTCGGAGAACCATCTCATGCTCGTCTCGATGCGCCGGTGGGCCGGCGGCAGGCTCTCCCTGCTCGGGACCTTCACCGCGGAGCCGGCGACGATCCCCGCGGAAGGGGCGCCGCTCCTCTTTCAGCGTGGCGAGGCGTACAACGACGTGCTGCTGGTGGACCGGCAGCATCCACACGATCTCTTCGTGGAGCTCGCGGCGCGTTGGGACCGGCCCGTCTCGGATCGCGGCGCGTTTCACCTGTACCTGTCACCATGGGGCGAGCCCGCCGTGGGCCCCACCGCCTACCCGCACCGGCTCTCCGCCTCGGAGAACCCCAGCGCGCCTCTGGCCCATCACAACCAGGACTCCACGCACATCTCGGCCAACGTCATCACGGCCGGCTGCACGCTCGGACGCTGGACGCTTGAAGGCTCGGGCTTTCACGGCCGCGAGCCGGACGAGAGGCGGTGGAACATCGACGGTGGTCCCATCGATTCATACTCGGGCCGGTTGAGCTTCCGGCCCGTGGAGGGGCTCTCGATACAGATCTCGGGGGCGCGCAGGCAGGACCCGGAGGAGCTGGAGGAGGGGAATCAGACCCGCCAGACCGCCTCGGCCGAGTACCAGCGCGGCACGAGCGGCGGTTTCATCGCGGCCACGCTGATTCTGGGCCGGAACCTCGTGCGCGGCGGGGCCGAATGGGGCGAGACGCTGGAGGCCACCTGGAAGCTCAGGGAGGTCCACTACCTGTACGCGCGGACCGAGAGCGTCGATCGCGATCTGTTCGAGCTCGTCAACAAGACCCAGAGACCGGAATCGGTCCCGGCGGAAAAGGTCCGGATCCACGCCGCCACGCTTGGGTACGTCAGGGATCTGCCGCTCCTGAAGAGGGGAGAGGCCGGGTTGGGAGCGGGCCTCACCTTCTACAGCTTCCGGCATGATCTGGAAGAGACGTATGGTGACTTTCCCGTCTCGGGCCAGCTCTTCATCCGGCTGCGAGGCTCGTCGCACGTGGGAGGCGGCGCTCATGAGCACGGAGGCCCATGACCATTCCGCGGGGCCGCGTGTGGAAAGGGGCGTTGCTGCTGGCGATCCTCCTTCCCTTCGGTGGCCTCTACTGGCGCGGTGCGATGAGCCACTCGCGCCTGGTCAACACCGACCGCGACGCCACGGACCAGAGCGCGTACATGAACTACGCGCGCAAGATGCACGACAGCGGCTACTCCCACGTGGGGGACCGCAACCGGATGCCGGTCTACCCATTCCTGCTGTCGCTCATGTGCCGGCCCGGGCTGACGGACGAGGAGCTCTTCGAACGGGCGAAGGTATTCAACGTCGGCCTTTCCCTCGCCATCCTCGCGGCGCTCTGGTGGATCATCAGGACGGTCCTCTCCGCGCCGCAGGCGGTCCCGCTCCTGCTCGTCGTCGCATTCACCTTTTTTCTCTTCAAGGCCCCATACGTCCAGAGCGAGGTCCTCTATTACTTCCTGATCTTCTGCACCTTCGTTCTCATGTGCCGATACCTCGCGCGTCCGGGATGGCGGCCGGCGCTCGCGGCAGGGACGGTGGCGGCCCTGGCCCACCTGACGAAGGCCTCAGTGCTCCCCGGTATGATCCTCTTTCTCGGGGCGGCGTCCGCGAAAACGTTGTTCGAGACGGTCCGGCGGGGCCGGGACCGGGACTTTGCCGGCGCGGCGTCCGGGTGGGTTAACGTGGGGCTGGTGGCCCTGAGCTTCTGCGCCGTGCTCTACCCCTACATCAGCACGAGCAAGAGGGTCTTCGGCCGGTACTTCTACAACGTGAACTCGACCTTCTACATCTGGTACGACACGCGCGACGAGATTTTCAAGGGGACGCGGGCGCATGGGGATCGCGAGGCGTGGCCGAGGATGCCGCCTGAGGAGATCCCGGGCATGGCGAAGTACCTGCGGGAGCATACCGCGGGGCAGATCCTGGAGCGGGGACGTCAGGGGCTGCTCATCACGCACAGGAACCTCGTGAAATCGTTCGGCTTCTACAGATACCTGATCCTCTACGCCGGGCTGGCCCTCTTCGTGCTGGCCTTCAACCTGCGCTCGGCGGCGGCAGTCGCGCGGGAACGTCCCTTCCTTGTGCTCTTCGCGCTCTGCTGGCTTCTGGGCTACGGGCTCATCTACTGCTGGATCGCGCCGATCAACTCGGGGCCACGGCTGCCGATGCAGCAGGTCCTGCCGCTGGCGTTCACCTTGGCCTGCGTCGCCTTCCACGGCAAGTTCGATCGCCCAGTCCTGACGCTGTGGCGCCGGCGCATTGAAGCGCGAAGCCTCGCCAACGCGGGCCTTCTCGTGGCGCTGCTGGCGGAGCTTCACTCCATCCTGACGACCAGGATCCTGACCCTCTTCGCTGGAGCGTGAGATGAAGATCGTGGCGGCCGGTGTCGGTCTGGCGCTCGCGCTCGCCGGGGGCCTGGGAGCGCGGGTCGCTCCACTCGTCGTCGTGGAGGCGCGCGGAAGCCACGGGCTCCAGATCGATGCGCCGCGAGTGGTCGATCGGGTGGAGGGCTCCGGCGCCGCGATCGAGGCCTTCCGATTCGGGGTCGCCGAGGCGCCGGCCGAGGCGGGTCCGGCGCTCGCCTCGGTGCGGATCGAATCGGCCGGGTCCCTCGTGGGATCATTTTCGGCGGCGATCCCCCAGCTTCGAAGGGGCGCGATGATCGAGATCCCGGCCGATGCCGCGATCCCCGCCGATCTGGAGGGCCGTCTCACGGCGAGGTTGCTCATAAATGACCAGGACGGCGAGAGCCTGTTCGAGGGGCGGTACACGCTCGGCTATCCCCGCTACGAGACGAGCGGCCCACCGCGGAGGGTCATCGCGGGGGCGCCGGTGCGCGACGATTTCGAATCCCAGGTCATCGACGAAGAGCGATGGAGGATCTGGCGCAGCGATCCCTCGCGGCTCCAGATCGAGCAGAAGGAGGGCCGTCTCTGGATCCGAATCCGGGGCGATGCGGACTACAACGGTCTGGTCAGCCGGCTCGACATACCGGGGCGCGACGTCGTGGGGGTCTGCCGGATGGGGATCGAGTCGGCGCCCCGGGCGCTTCACGCCGGCATCCTCCACCTGTGCGGCAGCGGTCTCTGGAGCCCCGACCACTGGTTCGAGATCCGCCTGCGCGATCACGAGGGGAAGTTCGCCGCGGCCGTGGCCGACGCGGCGGTCCCGCCGCGCTTCCGAGGCGGGTACCGCGGTCCGTACGAGCTGCCCAATCCCGCCGGGGAGGGATACGTCGTGAAGGTCGTCTGCGAGGGAGCGACGAACCTCTGCACGGGATTCGCTCAGGTACACGGGGAGTGGTGGCAGATCGGCGATCCCGTGGAGGTTCCCGCGCGCAGGTCGAGGCTCGAGATCAAGACGGCCGGGTCCGACGAGAAGGGTGATGGCAGCAGCATCTGGTTCGACGATTGCCGCCTCTACCAGCGTCCCGAGACTCACTACGTGAGCGTGGTCCTCGTGCGGCCGTCCGGCGGGGGGCCCGGGGCGCGCGGCGGCGGCGCGGACGCGGTGGCCGGCGCGGGGGAAGGCAAGGATTGTTTCGACGCGCGCAACGGGATGGTCCCCGCGTGCGACTTCACGGTGGAGCTGTACGCCTCGGACGGCAAGACTCTCGTCGATCGGACGACCACGGGGACGGCCTTCGGCTACGCGATGCTCAAGCTGGACAAGGCCCCGTGGGATCTCTACCCGGCGGCGGCCGTCGTCCGCGTGAAGCTCAACGGCCTGCAGGTCGGCCCCGATCATCGCATCGAGCAGCGCGGCGTCGAGGGGCTCTATCCCGACGATGTCTACACGATCGAGGTGGAGTGAGTCAGGGGGGAGCGCCGTGGAGGACGGAGAGACGCACCCCGGCCCGCAGCGGAAATACGATGACGATGTCATCGCCGGCGCGCCACCATCGCGAGGCGTCCAGGACGCGAGACGCCCTGCCTCCTTCCCCGATCCTCACCTCGCGCACCGCGCCGAACCGGGCGGGCAGAGAAACCTTAAGGGACGCCGCTTCGAGCCCTTCCGGAGCGAGCCGGGCCCAGCGGGCCGGCGGATCGACCTCGACCTGAACGCCGTCGCCGTCCACCCGCCACGACACCTTCGCGTGGCGCCGCGCGTCGAGCCAGAGCGCGAGCTCGCGGCCCCGCGGGTACCAGACGCGCGGGCCATATCTCTCCTCGACCGCGCGCAGGACGGCGTCGAGCACGAGATAGCGCGGCATGATGTCTCCGATGTAAGCGAAGGTCTCGAACCACTGATCCGAGAGGTTCAGGATCCCGCCGGTGGCCGCCGCCTTCTCGGCGCGCTCGATGCCGCGCGCCACCGCCGCGGCGAACTCGGCGCTCCGCCTGACGCCGGCGGGCGCGATCCGGCCGGAGCGCAGCCCCTCCTCCAGAGCCGCCGAGCGCGCGAAGAGCTTCAAGGCGTTGCTGTTCTCGATCTCCAGGATCTCTCCGCCGCCCTGATGGGGGATCCACCAGTCCCGTCCCGGCTCCTCGGGATGGCGCCCCCCCAGGATCGCGAGAAACCCCGCCTCGTCGGCCGCCTGGAGCGCCGCCGGGCTGTCCTCGATCCCGGGGAAACGCATCAGTGACACTCGCGCATCGGGAATCCCCGCGGCGCGGTAGGCCTCGCGCGCCAGTCTGAACCTCTCGCGGCAGTAGTCGAGCTCCCCCATCCTGGCGTGGTCCAGATTGCAGCCGCTCTGTCTGATGGAGAACTCGTGATGATTGATGTTCGTGTCGCCGGGCGGCGAGTGCGTGTACCCCTCCCCCCCCAGCTCGATCCAGTCGAAACGCGGCTCGGTCGCCAGCGCCTTCCATGTTGCGGCCGCCTCGGGAGAGTCGGCCAGCGTCCGCCCTTGCACGTAGCGCGTAGCCGGCGTCGACATAATCACCACTTTCAAGAGCGGGTGATCCTCGTGCAGCCTGAAGAGGATGCGACCGGGATAGCCGAGCCTCGCGAATGTGACCGTCGGCCCGATGTTGTCGGTGGTGTAGATGAGGGCCAGGTCCCGCTCGATGCGCTCGGCCGGGTCGGCGGGGAATGACGGCCAGGTGGTCCTCTCGAGGTTCGGGTCGCCCGCGGCCAGAAGAAGCGAGAGGGCGATGAGGCTCATGGGCGGCATGGGGGGAAGCCTACCGGCAGGTGAGAGCGGAGGTCAACGGATCGGCCTCACCTGGGATACGATATCCGCGCCGCATGGCGGTCAGCCACCCGTTCGATACGACAGGAGGTTTCATGCTCAGACCACGCTCGGCCATCCTCATCGGTCTCGCGCTCCATCTCACCGCGCACCTCCCCGCCCCCCTCCTCGCCGGCGAGCCGGCTCCCGCGCAGAAGCTGGAGGTGGCGAACTACCTCGACTGGGAGCAGGTCAGCGATCCGCAGCTCTCCCCGGACGGCTCGCGAGTCGTCTACACGCGCCAGTGGGTCGACAGGATGGAAGACAAGTGGGCGTCGGCCCTCTGGATCGTGAACGTCGACGGCTCCAGGAACCGCTTCCTCGTGAAGGGCACCGGCGCCCGGTGGTCTCCCGACGGCACCCGGATCGCGTACCTGGCCGACGGTGAGCCCAAGGGCACGCAGATCTTCGTGAGGTGGATGGACGCCGAGGGGGCGATCTCGCAGATCACGCGGGTGGACGAACCACCGGCCAACATCGACTGGTCTCCCGACGGCCGCTTCATCGCGTTCACGGCGCTCGTCCGGAAGCAGGATTCGTGGAAGATCGACCTTCCGACACCGCCCAAGGGGGCGACCTGGACCGAGGCGCCGCGCATCATCGAGGCGCGCAACTACCGGCTGGACCGGCAGGGGCTCCTCGAGGACGGCTTCACGCACCTGTTCTTCGTGACCGCCGACGGCGGGACGCCGCGCCAGGTCACCTCGGGGAACTGGAACGTCGGGGGCCGTCCCGAAGGGCTTCCGTTCGCGCTGAGGATCGACTGGACACCCGACGGCGAGGAGATCCTCTTCGACGCCCTGCGCGAGGACGACGCGGACGACAGGTACCGCGAGTCGCACATCCACGCCGTCAACGTGAAGACGCTGGCCGTCCGGCAGATCACGAAGGAGAAGGGGCCCTGGACCGGCCCGGTCGTCTCGCCCGACGGCAGGTCGATCGCCTACACGGGGTTCGCCTGGACGACGCAGACCTACAAGACCGAGGAGATCTACGTCATCGGGCGGGACGGAACGGGGGCGCGCAGGATCTCGGGGGATCTGGACCGTGACCCGGAGAACCTTCACTGGGCGCCCGACGGCAGCGGGCTCTACTTCACGGTGGACGACCGCGGCTCGAGCAACGTCCTGTTCGCCTCGCTGAAGGACGGGGTCCGGCGCGTGACCGAGGGAACGCACATGCTCTCGTTGACCTCGCTCGCGGCAGGCGGGACGGCGGTGGGGATCAGGTCGGCGCCGCAGGAACCCGGAGAGGTGGTCCGTTACTCCCTGACGAGCCCGGGACCGCCGGCGAAGCTGACCCACGTCAACGACGACATTCTGGAGGGGCGCCGGCTCGGGGAGGTCTCGGAGATCTGGTACGGCTCGGGGGGCGGACCGAAGGTGCAGGGCTGGATCGTCTTGCCGCCGGACTTCGACGCCAAGGTGAAGTATCCGCTCATTCTCCACATCCACGGCGGCCCGCACGCGATGTACAACGTGGCCTTCAGCTACTCCTTCCAGAATCTCGCGGCCAACGGGTACGTCGTGCTCTACGTCAACCCGAGGGGCAGCACGGGGTACGGCACCGAGTTCGGCAATGCCATCGACGACGCGTATCCCAGCGTCGACTACGACGACCTGATGGCGGGGGTGGATGCCGTCATCGCGAAGGGATACGTGGACACGTCGCGCATGTACGTCACCGGCGTGAGCGGTGGCGGGGTCCTCTCGAGCTGGATCATCGGCCACACCAATCGGTTCGCGGCCGCGGCCGTGCGGGCCCCCGTCATCAACTGGATCAGCTTCGCCGGCACGACCGACATCACCTCCTGGGGCTACATGCGGTACCGCGGGTATTTCTGGGACAACCCGAAGCACTGGCTCGACCATTCGCCGCTCATGTACGTCAAGAACGTGAGGACCCCGGCGCTGATGATGACCGGCGTGCTCGACCTGCGCACGCCGATGGGGCAGACGGAGGAGTACTACCAGGCGCTCAAGGCTCTGAAGATCCCCACGGCGATGATCCGCTTCAACGGGGAGTACCACGGCACCGGCTCGAAGCCTTCCAACTTCATGCGGACGCAGCTCTACCTCATGAACTGGTTCAAGCGCTACACGAAGCCGTGAGGAGGAGGGGAGCCGGGAGGTGGACCGCATGAACCGGTGCCGCCGGCCGCTGCCCGAGATCATCAAGGCCCTGGAAAAAGCGTATGGACGGCCCGGGGCGCCGCCGGCCACCGGCCCCCTCGAGATGATCCTGTGGGAGAACGTGGCCTATCTCGTGGATGATGAGCGTCACGAGCGGGCGTTCGTCGCCCTGAAGGAGAGAGTGGGAACGGATCCGGTCCGGATCCTCGCCGCGCCCCGCGAGCTCCTGCTCGAAGTGGCGAAGCTGGGCGGTATGAAACCGGAGCTGCGCGTCGAAAAGCTCCGGGAGATCGCCCGGATCGCGCTTCAGGAGTGCGGCGGCGACCTGGAGGAGGTGGTGCGCCGCCCCCTGCCCGAGGCGAGGAAGATCCTCGAGATGTTCCCCGCCATCGGGGAGCCTGGCGCCGACAGGATCCTGATGTTCGCCGGCGCCGCGCCCGTGCTGGCGCTCGACTCCAACGGGCTGCGCGTGCTCCAGCGGCTCGGTTTCGGCGAAGAAAAAAAGAGCTATGCTTTGGGCTACCGCTCGGCCCGGGAGACGGCGATGGCCGGTATCCGCAAGGACGCCCGGTGGCTGGCGCACGCCCATCTGGCGCTGCGCCGGCACGGCCGGACGTTGTGCAGGAGATCGAACCCGGCCTGCGACCTGTGTCCCCTGTCCGGGTGGTGCCACTTCAACCTGACGCAGAGGAGAGTATGACGATGCTGGCAGGAAAGAGGAAGGTCGCCGACTGCAGGGCGTTCCCAAGCGAGAAGAACTGCACGCTCTACATCGCGGGAACCGAGGAGGAGGTCCTTTCCGTGGCGGTGCGCCACGCGATCGAGGAGCACGGCCACAAGAACTCTCCGGATCTGCGCGAGCAGCTCCGCTCGTTCCTCAAGGACGAGAAGTAATTCCGGACAGGGGCGGGCCCGCCCGCGGGCCGTCGCAGGCGGGCCCCCCGTTCCCCGTCACGATCTGCGTGCCCGCCCGGGCCTGCTCTCCATCTCCAGCAGCTTCCTCTTGCGGTCGAGGCCCCAGCCGTAGCCACCGAGCGAGCCGTCCTCCCGCACCACCCGGTGGCAGGGGACGATGAGGGACACGGGGTTGGACCCGCAGGCGGCCCCGACGGCGCGGGCCGCCTTCGGGTGCCCGATAGCGCGGGCGACCGCGGAGTAGCTGCGGGTCTCCCCTCTCGGGATCGCCCGGAGAGCCTCCCAGACCTGCCGCTGGAACGCCGTGGCCTGGATGTCGAGGGGCAGGTCGGGGCATGGGGCGCGCCCATCGAGGTCCTTCCGGATCGCCCCGACCCACCGGGAGAGCCCGGCGTCGTCACGGCGCAGGTCGGCCTTCGGCAGCTCGCGGCGAAGCGCCGCCTCCAGCCGGGCGACGCCATCCCCCAGGAGGACCCGGCAGATTCCGCGCGAGGTGGCGGCCACGAGGATCCTGCCCAGCGGGGACTCGACGATCGTGTAGCGGATCGCCGCGCCTTCACCACCACGGCGATACGAGGCCGGCGTCATCCCCAGACGCGACGGGGCCTTCTCGTACAGACGACTGCTCGAACCATATCCGGCTTGATAGAGCGCGTCGGTCACGTTGCGTGCCTCCTTGAGATGCCCGCGGAGCCGGTGCAGGCGGACCTCCTCGGCGTACTGCCTTGGCGTGACGCCGACGATCCGCTTGAAGGTCCGCTGGAAGTGAAATGAGCTCAGCCCGGCGAGCCCCGCCAGCCTGCGAAGGCCGGCCGCCTCGTCGGGGTGATCGGCGATGTGGCGGCAGACGAGCTGGATTCTCTCGAGGGATGAGTCGGCTCCACCGGCCCTCTCGGGACGGCATCGCCGGCAGGGCCGGTAACCCTCCCGCCGCGCCGCTTCGGCCACGGGGTAGAAGGCCACGTGGCGCCGGGCGGGGCGGCGGCTGGGGCACGAGGGACGGCAGAAGATGCCCGTCGATCCCACGGCGTAGACGAACCGGCCGTCGAAGCTCGCGTCACGGGTCCGCACGGCCCGCCACCTGTCTGTGTCCCTCATGCGCGCAACGGTACCCCAGGTGGCGCGGGGCGTCTATCCGTTCCTTGCGGTCAAACCGGGATGGTTCCCGAGGAATCCCATCCGCGCTATCGTATGTAGTCCATGACGCGGCACATCAGAGGGAGGGCCGGATGGAGCGAAGGGATGCAGGCTACCGGATCGAGACGCTCGCGGTGCACGCGGGGGATCGCAGGCCGGGGCCGGAAGGCTCGATCGTCTTTCCGATATTCCAGGGGACCGTCTACTCGGTGGAGCCGGGCACCGATTACCATGACATCAAGTACATCCGGCTCAACAGCACGCCCACGCAGCGTTATCTCCACGACAGGCTGGCGGCGCTCGAGCGGGCCGAGGCGGCCGTGGCCACGTCATCCGGGATGGCGGCGGTCACCTGCGCGCTGCTGGCGAACCTCAAGAAAGGAGATCACCTGCTCGCCTCCGACTGTCTCTACGGAGGGACGCACGACTTCCTCACGCACCATGCCGAGGACATCGGGCTGAGCTACACCTTCGTGGACCCCCAGCGGCCCGAGTCGTGGGAGGCGGCGCGCCGCCCCTCCACGAAGCTCTTTCTCCTGGAGACGATCACCAACCCCTTGATGCGCGTGCCGCGTCTCAAGGAGGCGGTGGCCTTCGCCAGGCGCGAGCGGCTCCTCACGATCATCGACAACACCTTCGCCAGCCCCGTCAACTGCAACCCCCTCGTCCACGGGATCGACCTGGTCTTCCACAGCGCCACGAAGTACCTCAACGGGCACTCGGACCTGGTGGCCGGGTGCGTCGCCGGAAGCGTCGAACGCGTGGAGACCGTGCGCCGGACGCTCAACCACTACGGCGGCTCCCTCGATCCCCACACGTGCTACATGCTGTCGCGCGGGATCAAGACGCTGGCCCTGAGGGTCAAGGCGGCCGGCGTCAACGGGCTCGCCGTGGCGCGTTTCCTCGCCACCCATCCGAAGGCGGCGCAGGTCAACTACCCGGGCCTTCCGTCTCACCCGGACCACGCGCACGCGGTGGAGATTCTCAGCGGCTTCGGCGGGATGCTCAGCTTCCGGCTTCGCGGCGGAGCGGCGGCGGCCGAACGGCTCCTGGGTGCCGTGCGCCTCCCCTTCGTCGCGCCCAGCCTCGGTGGCGTCGAGACGCTGATGACGCGGCCCGCCGTCACCTCGCACGCCGGGATGAGCCGGGAGGATCGCGACCGGCTCGGGATCACCGACGACCTGGTGCGCATGAGCTGCGGGATCGAGAACGCCGAGGACCTGGTGGAGGACCTCGGTCAGGCGCTGGAGGGGGTTTGAACCGCCTGGCGGGAGGAACATCCATCCCATCCTCATCGTAGATAGCACGTGCGCTCATCCCGGGCCCTTCTCGCGAGCCTCCTGGCCGCTCCGTTCCTGATCGGGGCGGAGCCTCGCCCCCTCGCCCTGCGTCACGTCACGTTCGACCTGCCCGGCCCGCCGGTGGAACTGGTCCCGGCCGACCTCAACGGCGACGGTCTGACCGACCTGCTGGTCCCGGTGGTCTACACCCAGTACGAGGAGAATGCGTACGAGCGCGTCGACGGGTTGATCCACATCACAGAAGTGGTGCCGGCGCTCCTGGATCGCAGGGAGCTGAGGGGATGGCTGGCGCAGCCCGACGGAACGTACCGGATGGTCGAGCCGCCGCTCGCGCTGCCGGCTTCGGTCCACTCGGTGGAGGCGGGCCCGCCCGGGGCGCCCGCGATCGCGCTGACCGATGAGGGAGTGGCGACGGTGCGCCTTCGGGAGAGGAGCGGGAGCTCCGGTGGGGGCGCCGAGCTGGTCCTGGAGCCGCTGATCTCCGACCCGCCGGTCCTGGCGGGGTCGGGCTCCTACCTCCCCGGCCTCGAGATGGCATCGGATCTCGACGGCGACCGGATCCCCGACCTGATGCTGCCGGCCCGTGACGGCCCCGCCGTCTACCTGGCGGCCGGGAAGGGATTCGCCCCGGCCCCCGCCTCGCGGCTGACCATGCCGGGGGACGAGAGCCGGGCGGGAGGAGTCATCCGGAGGGACTACCCGATCCCCCGTGTCGAGGACGTCGACGCCGACGGCCACGGCGACCTCGTGCTGGAGAATGGCGAATCGGGCGGGGACGACATCATCGTCCTGCGCGGCCTGGGCTCCGGGCGCTTTGCGCCTCCACGAACCATCCGTGTCGGGTGCCTCGGGGCGCCCGATTCCTCGGGAGACTCCGACCTGATCTTCTTCGGGGATCTCGACGGCGATCGACGAGCCGAAGGGGTCACCTCGACCGAGAAGGGGGACGACGAGGGCCTCAAGGAGGCCAAGGAGCCGCACGTCGACCTGCGCTTCCATCATCTGCGCGAAGACCTCACCTTCGATCCGGCCCCATACCAGGAGGTGGAGGTTCGCGGCTATCCGTTCGGCGGAGACTTTCCCGATTTCAACGGCTCGGGATTCAGGGACCTGGACGGCGACGGCCGCAAGGACCTCGTGACGATCACGCTCGATTTCTCGGTGCTGCAGATCGTGCGGGTCCTGGCCACCAAGCGCGTGGGCATCGGGCTCGATTTCCACGTCTGGGCGCAGGATGCCGGCGGCCGCTTCCACGAGGTGCCCGGGCTCGATCTCTCGGAGAAGATCCAGGTCGATTTCAACGACCTCAAGCTGGGGCGATTCGCCCAGTTCAACGGTGACTTCGACGGAGACGGAAGGATCGACTTCCTGCACCTGGGGCGAGGCAGAACCGTCACGATCCATCGCGGACAGCCGGGGTGCCGGTATGCGCCGAAGCCCGATCTCGCCATCGAGCTCACGGAGGAGCCCGAGGATCTCGCACTGGTCCAGGTGCGCGACCTGGACGGCGACGGCCGCTCGGATCTGGCCGTGACGCGGCCCGAAAAGCCGGAGGAGCCGGGGGCATCGGCCCACGTCAAGCTCGATCTGTATTTGAGCCGGAGCCTCCAGTGATTTCCGCCAGCGCGATGCTAGTGGTTGCGCTTGCCGCCGCTGAGGCCGCTCCACCTCCTCCGCCGGTCGGGGTCACCCGGCAGGAGTCTCCAGGGGCCGCGCGGTTCGAGGCCGTCCTGCCCGGACGGCTCCTCAGCTACGCGCTGCCGAAGGGGCTCTCGGGACGCCGCGAGATCCTGCTCCTGGTTGGGCCGGAGCCTGAGGAGGTCCCCGCTCCGGAGAAGAACGAGGCGCAGCCCTCGCCACCCGAGCCGTGCGACAAGGCGACTCAGCCCGAGCACGAGACCCTGTTGCCGCGGCTGCTGCTGCGCCTCGATCTCACCGACGAGGGGGGCACGCTGGCCACCTTGCGCGGCGACCTGCCTCCCGATTCCGCGTTTGTCGACGCCATCGACCTGGAAGGGGACGGCATCGAGGAGATCGTTCTGGGACGCCCCGGCGAGCTTCTCGTTCTGCGCGACTCTTCGGGCCGGCGCGCCGCGGGAGGGCCCGACCTGCTGATGAAGGATCCATACATTCTGCCGGGGACGGAGCGCCTCCTGGAACCGTGGATCATCAGGTACCCCGCGATCGCGGGAGTGTCGATCCTCCCCCTCGACATCCTCGGTGGAGTCCGATTCTACGGGCCGCGGGATCAGGGACGGAGCTGGGACCTCCTCCAGGAGGCCGCGCTCCCCATGGAGGCGCAGCTCAAGGAGGGATCGCTTCGCGTCGAGAGCCCCAGGGTCCGCGTCGCCGGGCGCCGGCCCGACGGACGGATCCTGTTCGCCTCTGGCCCGGAGGCATATGGCAAGCAGCGTCTCCGGTCCCTTCTGATCGATCCCATGGCTTCGGGCGAGGCCCGCAGGGTCGAGTGCTGGTCGCTGCTTCCGGGCCTCGAGGAGGTCATCGAGGCCCAATATCTGCTTCTCGAGGGCCGGCCGGCGCTCCTCGTGACGACGCGGTCGGCCCGCAAGCTCAGCCTTTTCGGCGAGAAGATGCTGCGCCTCTTCCGCCTCGACGAATCTGACCGCAGCCGCACGGGGGGGACGCCCCTTCTCGCCGTCGACTCGCACATGAACCTCTGGCAGTCGATGAGGCCGGTGGCGCGCGACGTGGACGGCGACGGGCGGGAGGATCTGGTAATCGGATACTGGAAGGGGCTCAAGGACTCCCGCGTCGTGCTCGACGCCTACATGCGAAAGGAGGACGGGTCGTTCGATCGATCCCCCGTCACGACCGATTTCGACGTCGAAAGAGGGGACCGCTCGATCCTCGACTACCGAGGCGACCTCGATGGCGACGGGCGGGCCGACCTCCTGCTCGCGGCGTCCGGAGCGGCTCAAGTCTTTGCCGGCTCTCCCGTCTCGCGCGAGGGCAAGGGGCTCGTCGAGAGAAAAGCCCGCTGGTCGATCCCGCTCTCCGCGAATGCGGGCGCACGAGGACGAGGATCGGGCGGGGGAACGGACTTTCAAATCTCAATCGGAGGCAAGGGGTCCGGGTTCTCCTCGTGGTCGGATGGGGACGGGAGCCCCCGTCCGGTCGACCTCGATGGCGACGGGCGGGCCGAGATCCTGATCGCGGCGGCACAAGTGCGGGGGCGCGGGCTCCTCCAGGTGATACGCTTGACGACTCGTTAGTGTGGCGAGTCGCGACCTGGAGGGCGCCGATGTTCACCCGTTCGGCCCGCTGGTACGACAACATCTACTCGTTCAAGAATCACGCGCGGGAGGCCTCTCTCGTGCACGAGCTGATCCGGGCGCACGGGCGCTCGCCGGGCGCCCGCCTCCTCGATGTCGGGTGCGGCACCGGCGAGCACATCAGGTATCTGCGTTCCCGCTACGAGGTCGAAGGGCTCGACCTGGACGCGGCGATGCTCGAGGTCGCCCGGAGCAAGCACCCCGACCTCGTCTTTCACGAGGCGAGCATGCTCGACTTCGACCTGGGGAGCCGTTTCGACGCGGTCGTCTCCCTCTTCTCCTCGGTGGGATACCTCAAGACGGCCGACCGGTTGAGGCGGAGCGTGGCCAACATGGCCCGACACCTGGTCGCGGGCGGGGTGCTCCTCGTGGAGCCCTGGCTCGCTCCCGAGTCGTTTCAGCCGGGCAAGCTCGGCAGCGCCTTCGTGGACGACCCCGATCTGAAGATCGCCCGTTTCAGCGTGTGCGAGGTCGAGGACCGGATCTCGGTCATGGATTTCCATTACCTCGTCGCCACTCCGGCCGGCGTCGAGACCTTCACCGAGCGCCACGAGCTGGCGCTCTTCACCCGCGAGGAGTACCTGGCGGCCTTCGAGGCTTGCGGGATGGAGCCGGTCTTCGACCCGGAGGGACCGACGGGCCGCGGGCTCTACCTCGGGGTGCGTTCACCGGCGGCGGCACGCTATGGGTAAAAGACCCTGGGCGCGCCGCCTTCCACGTCCCCCACGGCCAGACGCGCGTTCGGGGTCTCGCGCATCAGGATGAAGCGATCGCGCCCCTGCCATCCCATGGGGGCCCAGCCCTCCTCGATCTCGGTGACCCCGCCGTCCAGGCTCACCAGCGCGGCCGGCAGCGGTCTGTTGTCCGAATGGAATCGATGAACCAGGAACCTGTCCTTCGACGGGGACATGAGAATCGACCAGGCTCTTCCCGGGAGCGTGGCGATCCTCCGGTCGGTCAGCGCCTCAGGGTCGATCGTGTGAAGCTCCGATTCGAACTCGCCATGGGGGCCCACCGCGCAGGTCGCGTATGTCAGGGTCTTCCCATCGTCGGACATGTTGGCGGCGAGCCCGCACACGCTGCCGTTCACCCTGACGGCATTGCCGTCACGAAGGTCGACGAGCGCGAGCTCCCATCCGCCGGGTTCGCCGGGAGTGGTGTCGATGAAGAGTGGAAAACGCTTCCATCCCGTGAACCCGTGCCGCATGAGGGAAGAGTAGACTCTGTCCGAATTCGTCTGGTAGATGAGGCGGATCTCGCCGGTGGCCGCGTTCACCCCGCCGAGCGCTGAGCCGCTCGCTCCATGGTTGGCCGAGGAGAGCATCAGTATTTCCGATCCGTCGGCCGTCCAGCCGACCATCCGAGCCGGGCCGATCGGGCTCTTCGAGAGATCCACCAGCTTCGAGTCTCCTCCCTCGAAGGGAGCGATCACGAGCTGGTTCCAGCGTGACAGGGCGACCCTCTTCCCATCCGGGGAAAAGGCGATCTCGGGCCCCTGGTAGGGAGTCCAGGTGTCGTTGAAGGCGGTGGCGACGAGATGGTCGTCGCCGCCGTCGGTCCGCATCGCCCGCAGCTCGGCGCGGTCGCTCCTGAGCCCGAGCGCCCCGCGCATGGAGAGATAGGCCACCCATTTGCCGTCGGATGACACCGCTGGGGCGAAGGTGAGGCGCCCGGCGAGCCTCTCGATGCCGCTGCCGTCCGCGTGGATCTGCCAGATCTCGGGGGAGCCCCCATTCGCCGCCATGGCGGTGGCGAAGAGAGCCTCACCCGAGGGGTCGAGCTCGAGGCCCGCGATGAGCGCCTTCGCCGGCGAGAGACGCACCTGCGCCCAGACCGCCGGCACCGTGACGACGGCGAGGGCGGCCAGCGACGCGAGGCCGACGAGCAGGCCACGCTTCCTCCCTCCGCTTCCGCCGAGAAGCTCCCCGCGGCAGAAGAGGTACAGCGACGCGAGGAGAACTACCGTCCCCGCCAATCCGATCTCGATGAGGAGGAGCCCCTGCTCGAGCCTGGGAATCAGGTCGAGGCGGGACCAGATCAGGACGATCCCCGCCATGATGAGGAGCCCCGTGACCAGGCCGGCCCCCGCCGCGTTCATGGCCCGCGAGAGGAAGGTCGAGAAGAAGACCGACGCGGAGAAGAGAAGAAGCGTCGCGCTGACGAGCACCAGTGTCATGAGCCCCGCCAGGTCCATCCGCGGGAGGTCGCGGATCAGGAAGGTGGCGTCGCCACCGGCGACGACGATGCCGAAGAGGCAGGCGAAGATCAGGGAGCCGATCAGGATCAGGAGCGTCGAACAGGCCGCCACGGCCACCTTCACGACCCAGATTCGCGCGCGCGAGACCGGACGCGAGAGAAGGTACCCGAGCGTGCCGTCTCCGATCTCGCTGGCGAACGTGGCACCGCCGGCCGCCGCCGCGAAGAGGGGCCACAGCAGCGAAGCGAAGATGACGGGCATGATATCGGCGAGGGCGGACACATCGATCTTGCGCGACGTCACGATTGATCCCGCGATCATGAAAAACGGCATCGCCACGGCCGAACCCAGCGCCGCGAGAATCAGGGGCCGTTGCTCTCTCCACTCCTTCCATGCCAGCGCCATCAGGGGACTACGCATGGGCCGTCCCTCCCTTCACCGTCTCGACGAAGATCTCCTCCAGCGACAGGTCGATCACCTCCACCGACTCGGCCCCGCCGGTCATGAGCGCCTCGGGCATCCGGCCGTCGAAGGCGCTCACGGTCAGCAGCGCCTGGTGGCTGTTGCGCTCGGCGCGCACGAGGCCCGTCAGCGGGAACATTTCGGGAATCACGTCCGGGTAGACGACCCGGAGCTTCTTGAATGCGGCCTTCAGCTCATCGAGGGAGGCGCGCACGCGAAGCCTCCCTTCGTGGAGGATCGCCACTTCGTCGGCGATGCGTTCCATCTCGTGGAGCAGGTGGGTCGAGAAGAAGACCGTGCCTCCCTCAGCCTGCACGTTGGCGATGACGGCCTCGAGGAACTCGCGGCGAACCACCGGGTCGAGCCCGGACGTGGGGTCGTCGAGGATCAGCAGCTCGGGGCGCGGCGCCAGCGCCATCACGAGCCCGACCTTCGCCTGCATCCCTCGCGACAGCGACCTCAGCCTCCGGTCACGGGGAAGCTCGAGACGCGCCAGCAGCGAATCGGCCAGTGCGCGGTCCCACGTCGGGAAGAACGAGGCGTTGAATCCGACGATCTCGTCCACCGTCATCCACGAGTAGTAGGCCGGCTCCTCCGGCAGGTATCCCACCCGCCCGCGGATCTCCACCGAGGCGCCCACCGAATCGAGTCCCAGGACCGAGAGTCGTCCCGAGGTCGGCTGGATCAGGTTGAGCAGGGCCCGGATGGTGGTCGTCTTGCCCGCCCCGTTCTGTCCCAGCAGGCCGAAGATCGATCCGCGCGGGACCTCGAACGAGAGGTCATGGACCGCCTCGTGCGAGCCGTACCTCCTGGTGAAGTGATCGATGACGATCGCGGCTGGCTCCATGCGGCGTTCTCCTTTCAAACTTTGCGGCCCGGGCCGGCGTGGCGCCGGGCGAAGAGCTTGAGACGGCGTTCGAGATGGGTAGGTATCTCGTCGAGCGGGACCTCCAGCTGGATCGCCTCTACGACGGCCCGGTCGAGGCTCTGATCGAGGCGGCGCGTCCTCTCCTCGCGGGACCAGCGGGGGCCGCCGCTGGCGACGAAGCATCCGTGGCCGGCCCGCGTTTCGATGACGCCGTCGGCCTCGAGCATCTGGTAGGCCTTGGCGGCGGTGTTCCGGTTGACCCGGAGAGCGGCGGCCAGCTCCCTCACCGAGGGAAGCTGGTCGCCCGGGCGCAGGGCGCGGCAGGCGACCAGGGACCGGACCTGCTCCAGGATCTGCGCGTAGATGGGCACCGCGCTCGCGGGGTCGATCCTCAGATCCAAGGCTCCTCCTTCGACCCGCGCCGGCAGGGCGCGCGCCGCGCCGGGCGAACCGTCCCGGCGTTCCGGGGCAAGTGTCCTAGTGTCCTATGACAGTGGGCAACTTAGGTGCCGGTCCGGCGGCTGTCAAGGGCGGTGGAGGAAAAACTTCAGGCTATCTCGGCCTTCGCGCCGCTGCGGTTGAGCAGCGCCTTGAGCTCGGCCTTGCCGACCGCCCGGGCCAGGGCCTCGGCCGGATCGACGAGGCCGCGGGTGACCAGGTCGAGCAGCGCGTCGTTGAGGCAGACCATCCCGACGCCTTTGCCGGTCTGCATGAGCGACGGGATCTGGAAGGTCTTTCCCTCGCGGATGAGGTTGCTGATCGCCGAGTTGACGATGAGCACCTCCAGCGCGGCCACGCGCCCGCCCCCCTTTTTCTTGCAGAGCGTCTGGGAGAGAACTCCCTTGAGAGACTCGGAGAGCATCGTCCGCACCTGAGCCTGGCGGTCAGAGGAGAACTGGTCGATGATGCGGTCCACGGTCGAGGGAGCCGTGTTGGTGTGCAGCGTCCCGAAGACGAGGTGACCGGTCTCCGCCGTCTCGATCGCGATGGCCACCGTCTCCAGGTCCCGCATCTCGCCAACCAGCACGATGTCCGGGTCTTCCCGCAGCGCCGCGCGCAGCGCCTGTTTGAAGCCTTCCGTGTGCGTGCCGACCTCGCGCTGGTTGATGAGGCACTTGCGGTTCGCATGGACGAACTCGATCGGATCTTCGATCGTGATTATGTGCGCGCTGCGGTTGCGGTTGATGTAGTCGATCATCGAGGCCAGCGTCGTGGACTTTCCGGAGCCGGTGGGGCCGGTCACGACCACGAGCCCCTTGTTGAGATGGCAAAGGTCGAGGATCGCCTTGCCGAGCCCCAGCTCCTCCACCGGGGGGATCTTCGTCGGGATGACGCGGAAGACCCCGCCTGCTCCCACGCGGTCCATGAAGATGTTGCAGCGGAACCGCGCCAGCCCGGGGATCTCGTAGGAGAAATCCGAGTCATGGGTCTTTTCGAACTGTTCCCGGCAGTGGGACGGCGTGATCCCGTAAAGGAGATCCTGGATCTGACTGGCGTCCAGCGGCGTCGCGTCGCCGAGGGGGACGATCTCGCCGTCCTTGCGGAAAAGAGGCGGGTTTCCCGTGCTCAGATGGAGGTCCGAGCACTTCTCCTGCACCATCATGGCGAAGAGGGCGTGGATCGCAGGACTCGACAGCGGGTTCGAAACGCCCGGCCCCGGGACCTCGGGCCCGGCGAGCGCCGCCGCGAGGCGCAACGTCCGGTCGGTCCCCGTGACCTCGATCCTCGCCACGCCCTCGGGCGACGCGTAGGTGAATGCGCATCCCTGCCCCGCGTCGATCGCGGACTCCATCCCCGGTGGGAGGATCTCGCGCAGGAACCCCAGGATCTGCTGTGGCGTGACCGCCTCGGTCGTCACGCTCCTCGGACCCGCATGGGTCTCGAGAACGACCCTCTCGCCGGAGGACATGATGAGGCTCATGGCCCCGCGCTGGGAAAGAGGATGGAGAAACCGATCGATGCGCGGCATGGGACCCGGCCCTCTTCAGAGCGGAACGACGCGGGATATGGCGTGCTTGTTGATCAGATGGGCGACGCCTCCCTCCCGCAGCGTCAGGAAGCGCCCCTCCGTGTTGAGAAAGTCCTGAAGGCGGCTCTGCGCCTCGGGCATCAGGTAGCTGATCGTGCCCCGGACGCAGGTGCCGTCCTGCAGTGTCACCTCGACGGACGCCTTCGACGTCTGATCCGGGGCGAGATCCTCGGCGCGCGGCGCTGCGGCGTCGAACTCGAATTCGGCCGCGACCGAGACGACCATGACGGCCTCGCCGTTGAGGAGGATCACCTTGCCGCGTTCGTCCGCGGCGGGCAGGAAACCTCGCGATCCGTTCAGGATGTCGCTGGGACGCTCGCGGCCCTCGTGCGCCTCGGCCCGTTCGTTGAGAAAGAGGATGAGCCTGGCGGGGGGGTGGCCCCGCAGGGACACTTCCGCCGGCACCTGCTGTTTCGGGACGCAGAACCGGTCCACCATGGTGCATGGATCATCGGGCGGATCCCCCGATCTCTTGAGGGGTACATCGCTCGCGCCGGGACTGATCGATCGCCCGGGAAGGCGCCGCCGGGGAGAGCGGGCGAGGGGCTCAGGTGTTCGGGAGCGTCCCGCCCGAGGCGGCCACGCGACCGGCCGCCGGCGCGAGGTGACGGACCATCGCTTCGCGGGACCACGCCACGTCGGCCTCCAGTTGCGCGAGGGGGAAGGCCGCCGGCGCGAATATGACCATCCAGAGCGAGGAGGTCCCCTGGGTGACCGCGGTCCTCATCGAGTCCGCGGTCGGGTTGCCGAAGGGGCCCTCCTCGTCGGCCAGCACGATGCGCCCCTCGAGATGGACGTCGTCCTTGCGGACCCCCTGGTATGATTCGCCGGGCGCTCCGCGCCGCAACGTCACGGCGCCCTGGATCCTTCCGGCGTCGTACAGGCCGATCGGCAGCAGGAATTTCAGGGCGCACAGATTGCACAGGTCCACCGCGTTGAGGATCAGCGGAAGCGGTTTGCCGGCAAGCACGCGCCGGAGGAGCGCCTCGGACGAGGGGCGCGTGCGCGTCGGGTCGATCCCGAACGCGCGGTAGAGCCTGCGGGCCGGCTCCAAGCCGGGAATCCCGGCAGGCGCCTTGCCCGCGTGCTCAGATGCCAGCCTGCCGCTCAGCGCATCCATCTCGTCCAGCAGGCCGGGCCCCGAAGGGCCCACGTCCACCGGCTCGGCGCGCACGAGACCGAGCCTCACGAGCGACGAGAGCCCTTCGGACAGGGATGGGACGATCGGCGCGGGGACGCCGCCCATCATCGCGGGCTCCGCTCGCCCGCCGCGCGGAGTTGGTGGCCCGCGAGCGTCAGGGCCTCCGAGGCGGCCTCGAGGTCCTCCTGCTTCACGAGCAGATAGTCCGTGTCGAAGGTGGAGATGATGAAGATGCCGATCCCGCGAACCGCCAGGGGCGTGGACAATGATGCGACGATCCCGATGGTCTTGAAGTCAAACGGCCCCTCGGCCTTCAAGGCGCGCCAGCCTCCCCCGGCTTTCACGCCGGCGGGCACATCGGATTCGGCGCAGACGATCGACAGCTCCTCGTCGGTCCTCGTGATCGAGTAGAAGGGTCCCGCCACGCCCCACGGCGGCGTCCCGGGCGCCAGCCGGCAGATCGAGAACCTGCCGGGCATCACCGAGAGGGTCACCATCGCATCAGATCGGCGGGGCGCAGCATGACGCCTCCCTTGACGACCCACTCGATGGATCTCGTATTGGAGATCGACGCCAGCGGGTCCGCCGAGAGCACGACCATGTCCGCGAGCTTCCCCGCCTCGATGGTGCCGGCCTCCTCGCCGATCCCCAGGGCCCTGGCGCCGTTGGCGGTGGCGATCACGAGCACGGCGCGCGGCGGGATCCCCGCGCTCACGAGCAGCTCCATCTCCTGGTGGAACCCCACCCCCGGGACAATCCACGGGTTGGGCACGTCGGAACCGGCCAGCAGCGTCACGCCGCGATCGTAATACAGACGGACCAGCTCCAGAACCTTGGGCCAGACAGCGCGTGCGCGGGCAAATTCGCGGGGGCCCCAGCCGAGCCAGCCGCGGTCCCACGTCGCGCGGATCGGGCCAGGCACCAGGGCGAGGTCGGGGCTGTTCAGGTAGCGCCGATCATCGCCCCAGAACTTGGTGTGGTAGGCGATGAGGGTCGGATCGAGCGGGATCCGGCGTTCCTTCAACAATCGGATCATCTCACGGATCTCCGGCCCGCGGGGGTCGAGCCACTCCAGCCAGTTGATCCGGGAGCGTACCGCCGCGCCGAGTGCGCGGTATTCCGAGCGGCGCTCCGCGGGCAGGTAGGCGGCGGCCCATGGGGCCCCATGCGTGATGAAGTCGATGCCGGCGCGGGCGGCCTCGGTCCAGGTCGTCTCCTGGAGGTGTCCGATTACGCGGAGGCCGTGGGCGTGGGCCTCCTCGATGGCGGCCCGCACGAGAGGGGGCGGCAGCGAGGCGTAGAGTTTCACGAAGTCGACGCCGGCCCCGGCCTGCCGGCGCACCTCGGCGCGCACCTGCTCCTCGGTCTCGACGCCGACCGCCGGCGGGCTCAGACGCGCGGCCGGCAGGTTCATCGACTCGCCCGCCGTGAAGATCCTGGGGCCCTGGATGGAGCCTGCGGCCACCGCCTCCCGAAGCGCCACGCCGTCACCGGACGGAGCGGCCGGGTTGCGGACGGTCGTGATCCCCATGGCGAGCAAGGTTCTCAGGACTTGTTCCGAGGCCGCGCGGTCGGAGTGACTCTGGAACAGGCCGTCCGCGCCCATCGGCAGGATCGTCACGTGGGCGTGCATGTCGATGAAGCCGGGCAGCAGCCAGCGTCCCTTCAGATCGACGACCCGGGCCGGGCCTGCCCCGGCGGCGCCCGCCCCGCGCGGCAGGGAGCGCCTGACCGAGAGGATTCGGTCGCCGCGGACCGTCACGACGGCATCGCGGCGCGGAGGGTCCCCCGTGCCGTCGATGAGTGTGGCCCCCTCCAGGACGAGGAACTGGCCGGCACTGCCGGGGTCGCCCGCTGCGTCCGGTCCGATTCCGGCCCGCCCCCAGCAGAGGGCCCAGGCCAGGGCCACGGTGGCGATCGACGCGGCGAGGCGCCTCACCGCAGCGGCCGGAAGAGGTCGCGCAGGTCGGCGGCCAGCAGCTCGGGCTCCTCCATGGCGGCGAAGTGGCCACCGCGCGGCATCTCGGTCCACCGCCGCACGTCGTAGCTTCGCTCGACCCACTCGCGGGGCGGAAAGGGAGCCTCGCGCGGGAAGCGCGCAACGCCGCAGGGGGCCTTGACGCGCTGGTTCCTGCCGAGCCGGACCGGCGCGTCCCGCGTCTCGAAATAGAGCCGCGACGAGGAGCCGATCGTCTCGGTGATCCAGTAGATCATCACGTTGGTGAGCAGCTCGTCCTTCGTGAACCGGCGCTCCACGTCCCCATCGCAGTCGCTCCAGTCCCGGAACTTCTCCACGATCCACGCGGCCAGTCCCACGGGCGAGTCGTTGAGCGCGAAGGCGGCGGTCTGGGGCCGGGTCCGCTGCAGGTGCGCGTATCCTCCCTCTTCCTGGTCCCAGCGCTCGGCCTCCATGAGGAACCCCCTCTCGGCCTCTGTCAGCGAAGCGCTGCCGGGACCGATCCACGGGCTGTAGGAACCGGGGATGTAGTTCAGGTGGATGCCGGCGAGGCGATCGTGGTGCGCTAGGCCCAGCCATGTCGTCACGCTGGCGCCCCAGTCGCCCCCCTGGGCGGCGAAGCGCCCGTATCCCAGACCCTCCATCAGCCGCGCCCAAAGCGCCGCGATCGCCACGGCGTTCATGCCGGGGCGCCGGGGCCGATCCGAGAAGCCGTACCCCGGAAGGGACGGCACCACGACGTCGAAAGCGTCGGCGGGATCCCCTCCGTGGGAGGCCGGGTCCGCCAGCAGCGGCACGATCTTCAGCATCTCGACGAAGGAGCCGGGCCAGCCGTGCGTGAGGACGATCGGCAGGGGAGAGGGCCCCCGGCCGCGGACCTGGATGAAGTGGATCCCGGCTCCCTCCACCGTGGCGCGGAACTGGGGATACGAGTTGAGGCGCTCCTCCTGCCCGCGCCAGTCGAACGAGTCGCGCCAGTACTCGACCAGCTCCCTGAGGTAGGCGGGGCTGACCCCGTAGCTCCACCGAGCGCCATCGATCTCGTCGGGCCAGCGGGTGCGCTCCAGGCGGTCGCTCAGGTCGCGCAGGAGCTCCCGCGTGACCTCGATCCGGAATGGCTCGGTATTCATCCCACGACTCGTTCCCTGATGGGTAGCCCGTGCGGCCACAACATTACCATGAGGCGGGCCTGTGGTAGGCTGCACCTCCCTACGCGGGAGGCCGAGTGCGGTTCATCAGGGCGATCCACGATCTGACGCTGGCGCTGGTGGTGGGAGGAATCTTTGGTGGCGCGTTCTCTGCCGTCATCCTCTTCCGCGAGGCGCCCAGCCGCGAGGTGGCCGGGCGGGTCGGCCAGGCGATCTTCGACCTGCTTGGCATCGTCGTCTTCGGCCTCTCGCTCGTGTTGCTGGCGAGCCGCGCCTTCCTGCTGCGGACCGAGCCCCCCTCGAGGGCGCGGTCGGTCGCGCTGGCCCTGAGCGTCGCCTGCGTCCTGTTGGCCTGCGCGATCGCCCTGGGGCTCACGCCGGCCATGGGGAGGATCTGGCGGACGGCCCCCCACGCTCCCGATGGCTCGGGCCTGGTGGAGGCGGCCCGCGTCCCCTTCATGAGGCTGCACGGCATCGCCAACCTGTCGTACCTCGCCCTCCTGGGCTGCGCGGCGGCGATCATTCTGCTGCAACCCGCCGACCGGCTCCCCCGCTGACCTCGGGGGTTTGCCGGGCGCCGCGCTCCCCGGGCGCGCCCACGGAGCATCACTCGCGTGGGATCGTCTCCCGCACGGATGGATGATAGCGTGCACCAAGGGGAATCAAAGCTGAACGCGCTCAGCTCCTCTGCATCGTTCGAACGCCCATGATCAGCGCTGCAATCCCCATCGCCACTCCGCACCCGAAGAGTCCCCAGCGAAAGGGCGGCGGCTCGTCTCCCTGGAACGCCACGCGCCAGTCGAGCATGAACGACACCAGCACCGCCATCCCGCCGGCGCTGGCCAGCGCCCAGTGGACCGGCGCAAAGCCGATGCGCGTCCCCCGGCTTCTCAGGTGAAGCAGCCACAGCGCACCGCAGATCAGCCCGAGACCGACGATCACCGCCGCCAGCACCGGGCCGATCCATGGCACGGGGATCAGGAAGAGAATGTTCCAGGTGAGGGGGGACGGGGGCCATCCCAGGAAGACCCGGAGCCAGGCGTAGTAGAGGATGTCCCAGATGCCGAACGTCACGCAGAAACAGAGGAATCGCTCTCACCGGTCCGAGCCGGCCAGGAGGCTCACGCCGGCGAGCATCACGAGCGTGGCGGCCTCACGGCCGATCTCGATGGCGGCCATCCGATCCGGGATGATGACGATGGGGAAGGAGAATCCTCCCGGATAGTAGATCCCTCGCAGGTAGACGACCACCGCCGATTCCACGTAGGCCATCGCCGCGGCGAAGACCGCCAGCCAGAGAAGCCGACGTCGGGCGTGAAGGCCGCTCATGGCGCTTCCGAGGAGATACTCCGCCGCTCCACGACGATTCCCTCCCGTGCACCCAATGATACAATCCGACGCCATGTCGCGTCCCGACAACCTCCTGCCCGACACGCCCGCGGCCGTCACCACCACCGCTCTGACGAAGCGCTACGGCACGGTTTCGGCGCTCAAGGGGATCGACCTGTCGATCCCCGCGGGGGCCTTCTTCGGGCTGCTTGGCCCGAACGGGGCGGGTAAGAGCACGCTCATCAACATCATCACGGGTCTCGCCTCGCCGACATCCGGGACGGCGGGCGTGCTGGGTCACGACGTGGTGCGCGAGTACCGCCGGACGCGCAGGCTGATCGGCCTGGCCCCGCAGGAGTTCAACTTCGACCGCTTCTTCTCCATCCTCGACATCCTCGTGTACCAGGGCGGGTACTTCGGGCTGCGGAAGGTGGAGGCGCGCGCGAGGGCCGAGGAGCTGCTGGCCCGGTTCGGGCTGTGGGACAAGCGGCAGGAGAAGATCAACCGCCTGTCGGGAGGGATGAAACGACGGCTGCTGATCGCCAAGGCGATGATCCACGATCCTCCAATCCTGATCCTCGACGAGCCAACCGCGGGCGTGGATGTCGAGCTGCGGCGAGACCTGTGGGAGTACTGGCGGCAGCTCAACGCCTCGGGCCGCACGATCGTCCTGACGACCCATTACCTCGAGGAGGCCGAAGCGCTCTGCCGGACCCTGGCGGTCATCGACCTGGGCTCGATCATCGCGAGCGGGACCGTGGATTCCGTCGTCGCGGCCGCCGGCGGCGACCTGGCCAACTACTTCCTCAAGGAGCGGCGGGCGGATCTCCTGGAGAGCCGGACATGAGACCGGGCACCGACCTCGTCGGATTCTTCGCGCTGCTGCGGCGCGAGATCTACCGGTTCATCGTGCTGCCTAACCAGACCGTCGTTCCACCGCTGGTGAGCGCCGCCCTCTACATCGTCATCTTCGGCTATGCCATCGGCTCCCGGATCACGGCCGTGGACGGAGCCCCCTACATCGTCTACATCTTCCCGGGCCTCGTGATGATGAACGCGGTCAACGGCGCGTACGCCAACACCACGACGTCGCTCTTCATCGCGCGTCACGAGCTGTTCATCCAGGACCTGCTGGTGTCGCCCCTGTCGTACCTCGAGATGGTTCTGGCCTACACGCTGGGCGGCGCGGTGCGGGGCATCATCGTCGGGCTCTCCACCCTCCTGATGGGATACGCGATCCTTGGGGTCCACATCCACCATTTGGGCGCGACGCTCTTCTTCCTCGTGGTCAGCTCGCTGACGTACGCGGCGCTGGGCAACATCGTCGGTCTGTGGGCCGAGCGCTGGGACCACGTCGCGATCTATCTCAACTACGTGATCACCCCGATGGTCTTCCTCGGCGGCGTCTTCTATTCGCTGAACATGCTGCCTCCCGGGTGGCGGGCGGCGAACCTCGCAAATCCCATCTTCTTCACGGTAAGCGGATTCCGCTACGGGATCCTCGGGTTGACCGACGTCAGCCCCGCGCTGTGCGCCCTGGTAGGCACCGCGCTCTTCGGCCTGTTGTTCGCGACTTCGGTGATCCTGTTCCAGCGCGGGTACAAGCTGAGGGCGTAGCGTGGCGGGTCGGAAGTTCGGTCGATGATTCCGTGTAGACGGCTCGGCGAGGTGACGCTCCCTCGGGGACGGGGTTGCGCGTCGCCCCGGGCGACGCGCCCCGAGCCATTACTCGGACAGACTCCTAACCCTGCCGCCCCCGGGGCGGCAACCGGGCTCGGTCCGAGAGCCCCCTCCGGGAGCGTCACCTCGCCGGGCCGGTCCTCGAAGTCTTCTAC
>DASXTC010000081.1:0-87599 GCA_036505635.1 Candidatus Polarisedimenticolia bacterium | reverse complement strand
ATGCGGGTGCCGGGGAGCGGCAGGGAGGCTGTTACACCAGGTGTCACAGAGAACCGGATCGCCTGTTCACGACGTCGAATCGCGGGGCGGCGCCGTGTGGTCCGCCTCGCCGGCGTCGTTGGACAGAAGGGGAACCGGCGGCGGACACTCCCACCCCTTGCTCGTCCCTCGGAATTGGCTTGTCGGAGACGGCCCTCCGGCCCTTCGCAGGCCGCGGGGCCACAGGTGAGGTCACCCCCCCCCATCCTCCTCGCCGCCGCGATCGCCGCCCGGATCCCCTTCGCGGCGCGGATCCTCTTCACGGTCGCTCGCTTACCCGCCGGCAGCCCCCGCATCGTCCCCATGTACCGGCCCTGGAGCTTCAGGTAGGCGCTTTGCTGGGCGGTCAGGCTGGGCTGTAGTGAGTGACTCATCTATTAATGGCCGGCAGTCCAAGAGGGCCGATAGGACCGGAGGTCGGCGCCCTATCGCGCGATCTCCGTGGTCCAGTTCAGCACGACCGTGAGCGGTTGCTTGTCGGCGAGGACCTCGGGGATGATCGCGAGGAAGCGCCTCCCATCAGCCGGAACGTCGAAGTCGGTCCAGGCCTTCCCTTCATTCAACGCGAAAAGCGGCACGGGTTCACCCAGTTCGAGCGAAGACGCTGAGCGGACAGGCACGGCGACGAGGTACCGGTCATCGGAGAGATAGAACAACTCACGCCCGTCGCGGCCCCAACGTGGACACCGCGCTCCTCTCGTCGAGACCCGCGTCCGGCCACCTGGCGAGAGATACGGAGCTACATAAATCTCCTTGCGGCCCGACTCGTCAGACACGAAGGCGATGAAGCGGCCATCAGGCGAGAACCGCAACTCGTCTTCGTCAAAGCTTGTGCCGACCAGAAGCGATGGCATGCTCCCGCGGGAAAGTGGGAGTGTCCAGATGTCGTAATTACCGCTGCCGGACCTCTCGATGAAGGCCAGTGTTTTGGCATCGGGGGAGACATGCTGTGCCACCTGCCTTCTCCTGACGGGAAGAAGCTCCTCCTGCGCGCCTGTCATCAGATCCTTGCGGATGAGCCGGGGTGGTGCCCCACCGGACGCGGAGAAGACAATCGCTTCCCCACCGGGGAGCCATACCGCCTCCGTCGCGCTCCCGAGATCCGACGTCAGGCGCGTCTCGACCCCGCGTGCGAGGTCCAGCGACCAGATGTCGAACGTCCCGGTTCGAGGCTGCGCCCGGTCGATGAGGGCTTTCCTGCCGTCTGACGAGATACGGACTGTCCGATACTCGGCCTGGGAGGCAACGGTTCCAAGCTCCCGACCGGATCGGTCGACCCAGACGACCCTTCCAAGGTCGCTGCCGGGCTGGTAGACAAGAACCCCGTTGCGGGACGTCGTGAAGCTTGCCCGCGCGGTCGGAAGGAAGTACCGCACTCGATCGGCGATCGAAAAAGCTTCGCCCACTATACGGCCGTTGGTCAGGTCGAACCGATGGCCGAGCAGCGCACCATCTTGAGCAAAGACGAGGTATCCCGGCCCGACGATCTGGACGGCCGATATGACCGGCATGATCTGACGTGGAGGGGTTCCCGGGTCCGCCAGCATGAGCCGGCCGCCGCCATCCCGAAGCCGCGAAATATAGAGAAACCGACGACCGTCAGGCAGAAACCAGGGCCAATGGGTGCGAGTTTCTCCATGCGAGCTGTCCGGCTTGATCTCCTCGGCCGGCGTGCCGCCGGCCGTCGTGACGCGGAAGATCGCTTCGCCCTGACTCGAAGCGAACAGGATGTTGCCGTCTCTTCCCCAGGTGCCGGAATGGCCGATCACCTCCTGGACATTGCAAAGCGTCAGGGGCGCGCCCCCACGCAGGTCGAGGCGCTTCAACTTATCGCCCGCGAAGAATGCCATCGACTGCCCGTCGGGCGACCAGAAGACAGACACGGCGCCTTCGGTCCCTTCAAGCGGTCTGGCCTCGACAGCCGAGAGCGGCCGAAGCCAGACACGCGTCCCATCCGTGGGGTCCGACGCGACGAAGGCGATCTGCGACCCGTCCGGGGAGAGAGCCATCGAGTTGATCTCGACGGGGTTGAAAAACTGCCGGCCGGTGGGTGGGGACAACAGGAACCGGATCGGCGCCGGTGCGGGATGAGGCGTGGCGTCGGGCCGAAGCCAAGCGGCGAGCGCCACGATGACCACGATCGCGACCAGCGCCCACGGTGTCCACCGCGCCAGCGCAGGGGATGACGCCTGGAGGCGCGGTTCGGCCTCGCGCATCGAAGAGAGCTGGAGCCCGACGTCGTGCGCGCTCTGCCATCGCTCGTCGGGATCCTTCCTGAGACACTGCTCGACGATCCGCTCAAGGGCGGGCGGCGACATCGGCTGGAGCGACGAGATCGAGGCCGGCTCCCGCTCGAGGATGGCTGCTATGAGGCTCGCCTGGCTCTTCCCCTCGAAAGCCCTCCTCCGCGTGACCATCTCGTACAGCACGGCGCCAAAGGAGAAGATGTCCGTGCGGGCATCAGCCTCCTTCCCTTCGAGCTGCTCGGGGGACATGTATTGAAGCGTGCCGACGATGGAGCCCTCGGCGGTGAGGTCAGCGTGCTGTGTGAGAAGCGCCGAGGAACCTGGCACCGCGCCCGTGGGGTCGGCCGGCCTCAGTTTGGCGAGGCCGAAGTCGAGAAGCTTGGCTCCCGACTTTGTCAACATCACGTTGCCGGGCTTCAGGTCGCGGTGGACGACCCCCTGGCGGTGGGCCTTGTCCAAGGCGTCGGCGACCTCGATGGCCGTGCGAAAGGCCTGATCGGGAGGCATCGGTCCGCGGGACAGTCGGGAGGCCAGCGTCTCGCCCTCGATGTGCTCCATGACGAGGAAGTCGACACCTTCGTGCTGTCCGATGTCGAACAGCGCGCAGATGTGCGGGTGGTTGAGGCTCGATACGGCGCGCGCCTCGCGCTCGAACCGTTCGCGCAACGTAGGGTCGGCGGCCAGATGTGAGGGCAGTACCTTGATCGCCACCGTCCGGTCGAGCCGCGTGTCGCGTGCACGGTACACCTCGCCCATCCCGCCCGCGCCCAGTGGCGAGAGGATCTCGTAAGGGCCAAGGCGGCTGCCAGGGGCAAGAGGCATGACGGGCGTAGCCTACCAGAAGAGAGCTTTGCTGCGATATGGCCCCGGCTTGCCCGCTTGGGGTCGTCACGGTCCCGACTGGCCGCTCTACTGAGCGATCCTCCTCGCCGCCGCGATTGCCTCCCTGACCCCTTCGCTGCGCGGACCTTCTTGACCATGGCTCGCTTCCCCGCCGGCAACCCCCGCATCGTCCCCATGTACTTGCCCTGGGGCTTGAGCGCGGCGCGTTGGTGCGCGGACACACGGGGTTTCCGGCGGTGGCGTCTATCATTATTAATGGCCGGTGGCCAGAGGGGTGATAGAATTTCCTACACTTTCTTGCTTTCCCGGTACGCTTCGCGGGATAGTAGGACCATCGACGGGCGAAACGCCGATGGCCGAGGATCCCCTGCTCAATCAACCGCCCGATCCACTCGCCGACGTGGACGTGGCGTCCCTGCGCCACCAGCTCCATCAGTCGGTGACACGCGTCTGTCCGCGCTGGCTGTTCGACAGTGTCGACGACATCGTCCAGGTCGCCGTGATGCGGGTCGTGGATCTTTGCAGGGAGAGTGGCGGGATCGAGCGGTTTCCTTCGTCTTATCTCAAGAAGGTAGCTTATTCCGCCGCCGTGGACGAGATCCGCCGTCACTACCGGCGGCGGGAAGTCGCTATTGAGGATGCACCGGAGATGAATCTGGCCCCATCCCGGCATGCCGACCCGGAACAGCACAGCGTGGCGCGGGAGATCGACAAAGGGATCCGGGAGTGTCTGGCAGCGCTGGCGCGGCCTCGGCGCCGCGCCGTCACCCTTTACCTCCAGGGATACTCAGCTCCCGAGACCGGACGTGCCCTCGCCATAGGGCTGAGGAAGGCCGAGCACCTTATTTACCGCGGCCTCGCCGATCTGCGCAGATGTCTCGCCTCCAAGGGGCTCAGACCGTGAACGCTGAAGATCTGAAGCGACAATTCCAATCGACCACCGGGGGAGCCTCGACCGGACATTCATGCCCGACGCCAGAAACAATCTGGGATACGATCCGGCTCGACGACCGACACCCGGAGTTCGGGGTGCTGCTTGATCATGTCGCGGCCTGCCCAGCCTGCGCGATCGCCTGGCGTCTCGCGCGGGATTTCGGCGCGGCGGAGAACCCGGCCGCGACCCGCCAGGCGGATCGCCTGGTGCGGCGTGGCTGGGTCGTGCCGGCCGCGGCGGCTGCCGCCGCGCTCCTCGTCCTCGTGCTCTCAGTTCAGTTCCTCGGGCACCGCCCGCCGGTGACGCCCGCATTCCGCGCGCCGGAAGACACACCTATCAGGTCGCTCATCCCCGAACAAACCGTCCTCTCGCGCTCTGCGTTCCTGCTTCGGTGGTCGTCCGCAGGCTCGGAGGAGACCCGCTACACCGTCCGCGTCCTGGATGAGGACCTGAAGCTGCTCGACACGGCGCGGAGTCTTGAACACGCGGAGTACCTCGCACCCGAGCCCACCCTGGCGAGGCTGGCGCCAGGAGCGGTGGTGCTATGGCAGGTGGACGCGATCTACCCGGACGGCAGGCGCCTCACTTCCGCGACATTCTTGATCAGAGTCGAATGACGGAGGCATCGGATGAGCAAACTGCCGGCCATCCTGCTTTCGAGCCTGCTGGCGGCTGGTGGACTCTTTGTTGCGAGCGACCCCTCCGACACGCCACTCCCTTCATTCGCCGACTGCGACGCCCGGGTCCGCAGGGAACCGAGGATTCTGGCTTCATACTGGTGCTATTGCGCGGTTGCGCTCCGCACCGGGCAATGGGACCCCGCCGTTCGCAGACTCGAGGCGCTCCTCTCGATCGACCCCGACAACCCCCGCCCGCGCCTCTACCTCGCATGGGTTGAAGGGCGTCGTGGAGGCGCGCGTGCCGAGGCTCTTTACAGGGCGGCGGTAGACGGATTTGAACGAGAGCGCGACCCCGCGGGCGAGGTGAGGACACGAGTATCACTCGCGTTCCTTCTCCGGCAGCAGGGGCGGTACGTCGAGGCTCGCCCCGAACTCGAGCGCGCCGAGCAAGTGGCCCAGTCCACCGGGCAGGAGTTCGCCCTCGCTCTGACCCAATTGCACCGAGGCGGGCTGGCCATCGAAGAAGGCGACTACGGGATCGCCTGGAGCCTTTTCAAGAGATGGGAGTCGAAGCTCCTTCCCGACGGCCCGATGGAGTTGCAGGATCTCCTCCTCAATGGACTCGGCAACGTCTGTTGGGCCACGGGGCGTCATCGCGACGCGATGCGATATCACCGGCGCCACGCGGAGCAGATGCACAAGGCGGGCAACCTGTACGGAGAGGCGACAGCACGCTTCAACCTGATACTCAATGGCAGTCCGCTTCTCTCAAACGGTGAGATGACGCGGGACGAACTGCGTGGGCTCCAGCGCGAAGCCCTCGACTCGGCCCTCCGAAGCGGCAACCGCCTGACGGAGGCCAGCGTTCGCCTTTCGCTCGCGCAGTCCGCGTGGCTCGACCCCAACGCGAGGATCGAGCAAATAGAGAAGGCGCTGGCGATCAGCAGGGAACTTGGCTACTTCGACAACACCTGCTTCGGTCTGCGGCTACTCGGCCTCGAACGGTTCAGGGCCGACCCTCATCAGCGGGACGCCTCCCTGCGCCTGGTGGACGAGGCTACCGGGATGGCCCGGAAGAGCGGGAGCCTGCATCACATCGCCCGGGCGCTGATTGTGAAGAACTTGATCCACTGGGAAAGCGGAGCGCGGGAAGAGGCACTCGCGGAAACGCCCGGCGTCATCGACGCGATCGAGAGAATCCGCGACCTCCAACGCGACGATATGGTCCGCGCCCGCGCGTTCTCCGAGTGGGAACTCAGCTACTACCGCATCCCGGCCTACATCCTCGGCACGGCGAATGGGACGTCGTCAGCGGAGGAGATGAACCTGGCGTTCAGCCTCCAGGAGCGCTTCCGGTCCCGGACCCTGCTCGACCGGCTGGATGCGGCCGGTGCCACCCAGGGGATCGGGGTGGAGGGACCGTGGTTCCGACAACGCGCAGAGCTGCTCACACGGATCGCCGGAGTTCAGAGACGCCTGCTGGATCCTTCCCTGGCGAACGAGCAGAGGAGCCGAGCCCTGGAAGAGCTGGACCGGCTCGAGGATCAGGAAGGGGCACTGCGGGCGGATATCGCTCGGTCGGATCCCTCCTTCGCGGCGCTGCGCGATCCGGTCATCCCGTCGCTCAACGAGCTGCAGGCGGGCCTTGAGGACGACCAGGTGATGCTCTCGTTCCACACGTTCCCACACACGACCGAGAAAACGGCCTCCGACCCAGCGCACTGGTCCTGGGTGTTCGTCATCACACGAAGCTCAATACGGGCTCTTCCCCTGCCTGGCTATGACGAGATCGAGCCCGCGGTTCAGGCGTTCCTCGGCCTGCTGGAGAGGCGTGACGGTTCGGAAGCGCGCGGGGCGGCCACGCTCTATCGAGATCTGTTGAAGAAGGCGCTCGATGACCTGCCCGCCGGCATCGGTCGCCTCATCATCATTCCTGATGGAGCGCTCCACTGGCTCCCCTTCGGTGCTCTGCGGACCGATCCGGAGGCCCCGCCGCTGGCCACGCGTTACGAGATGTCGGTGGTCCCGTCCGCCACGCTGTGGCTGCGCTTCAGGACGATGACGCCTTCGGGCGCCCGGATTCCGGCTCTCGCCCTGGCCGACCCCGTCCTGGGTTTCTCCCCAGGCGCCGCCGGCATGCACCGTTCCGTGATGCTGGCCGAGGGGCCTCGGCTCGGCCAACTTCCCTTTGCCCGCGTGGAGGCGCGCTCGTTGGTCAGAAACCTGGGCGGCGGGAGCCGGCTGATGATCGGGACGGACGCCTCGGAGCTGCTGATCAAGAGGGGCGACCTTCGAGATTTCAGGATCCTGTACTTCGCCGCCCATGCCGTGATCGACGACGAGCGTCCGGAGCGTTCGGCCGTCCTCCTGGCCCCAGGCTCACCGGACGAGGACGGCCTCCTGCAAATGCGCGAGATCGTCGATCTCGATCTGGCCGGCCGCGTCGTGATCCTGGCAGCCTGCCGGAGCGCCTCGGGCGCGTTGATGGAAGGCGAAGGGGTGATGGGGCTGGCTCGCGCATTCTTCCAGGCCGGCGCCCGCGCCGTCATCGGCGGTCTGTGGCCTCTGCGCGACGACGAGGCCGCGACATTGATCAACGGCCTCTCACACCACTTGGGAGAGGGACTCAGTCTCCAGGCCGCTCTGACGCTGGCGCAGCGCGAGCGGATCGGTTCCGGCGCGACAGCCGCCGCCTGGGCGGGGCTCGTCGTGCTGGGCGATGGCGATCTCGTTCCACTGCCCGGTGGGCGCCGTCAGATCGCGCCCCTCACTGCGGGGGCCATAGTGTTGTGCGCTGCGATCGTGGCGATTGCGAGCCTTCTCTTTCACCTGCGGGAGCGGCGCTCCCGCTCCTGACACTCGCTTCTTCTGCAAGAAAGTCTCACACGATCTGGCGGGATCGCACCTCCCCGTTCGTCCTTAAGGAGTGAAAGATGGAATCCCGCTCCACTCCCGGATCGGGGACTCCACCGAGTTGGCGTCCTTCTCAGGCCCACGGGCCGGGAAGCCGAGATGCCAGGGCTCCGCGCCCGGCGGGAGGTTCGCTCATGATCCGATCTTGGACACGCAGACCCCACCTTATGCTTCCAACGGGAATGTCTATCGTGCTCCTGATGGCCGGCGCGCTGGAGTCGCCTTCGCTGGCGATCTGTCCGCCGCCGGTGATCGGGACGGCCGGCGTCACTCACCTCATCAACTTCGAGAGCTATCCTTCCGGTTTCAGCACGATGGCGGGCGACCTCGTCACCGATCAGTTCTCGAGCGTGGGTGCCTGCTTCACCTCGGGCCTCAACGCGACTCCGACGATCTTCGATCTCGGCACCGCGACCTACTCACCGCCGCGCGCGCTCGTGAACTCCTTTCCGTCATCGAGCGACATCGTCGGCAGCAGGAACTATCCCCTTCAAATCTCCTTCACCACAGGGATGCAGACGGTGAGCATGAGGATCGGGTGGGGCGGGCCCCCGCCATTCATCAACTGTACGGCACCCTGGCCAGGCGTCACGCTCACGGCCTACGGCCGCACCGGCCCCGGCAGCACCGGGGTGGTGGTTACGAGCACCCTGCCCCCGCCTCTGTCCGACTCCGTGACCACGTCGATTTTCGTGATCGTGCCCGATCCCGCCGGTCAGAACATCACCAGCGTCATACTGAATTATGGCGACTGCTACGTACCCGAGACGATCGACCAGCTGGTGCTGACCGAGAGCACGATCCCACCGATCACCGACACCACCGCTCCCGTGGTCGACATCGTTCAGCCGCTGCCGGGGCAGATCTTTAACGGGAATTTCGTGATCCCTCCCGTCACCGGCACGATCTTCGAGGATTCAGGGCTTCCTCCTACCATCGCCGTGAACGGAGTCTTTGGAACCGTCACCTCCGACCCGACGCCGGGTCTCTTCAACTTCACGGTCCCCGGCGTCCCTCTCGACCCTCCCGACGGCGCCCACCTGCTGACGGCCGTGGCGACGAACGCGGCCGGTCTGATCGGAACCGACTCGGTGACCGTCACACGTGCCCTCCCCTTCGAGGAGAACATCGATCCATACGGTCTGCAGATCAGCCAGACCGGGATCATCGACCCACCGGCGCTCACTCTGCCGTTCGTCCAGGCGACGCTCGCCCAGGGGAAGCTGACGATGGTGCGCACCTACCTCGGCGTCTTTTCGGCCGGCTTCATCCCGACCTGGGTCGACTACATCACACTTGACGTACTCGATCCCGGCGGAAGCACCGTGGGGACCGTGCCGCCCTCCTCGTATTCTTTCCCAACCACGGCCTTGCTGCCGTGCTCGCCGTTGATCTGCGGTGTGAATTTCTTCGTGCCGGGCGACCTGCTGGAAGGCGCGCCCGACACCATCGAGCGCCGCTTCCGGATCAACTACTTCGTCCAGGACATGACAGGGCTCCTGCCCGTAGGAAGCACGGTGCTGGGTCCTTATGTCTACAACAAGGTCTCTCCCTTCTCGTTCCTCGTGTCGCCGGTGGAGATTCCGTGGGACCCGAACGACGAGACGATGATGGCGAACAGCCTCGACATGATGGAGCGGACTTATCCTGGCCGCGACGGCGCGGGGTTCTTCTCGGCCCTTGCACCGGCCTCCTCTCCGCGCGGTATGGAGTGGGTCTCTCTCAGCCCGGTCGATCTCGCCGACACGGCCGCCGACTGGCGGGACGACTGGGTCCTCTACGATGTCGACCTGAGGGGCGTTGCCGGCGACGGCTGCGGGGACACCACCGTCAATCCAATGCCGGGCTTCAGGCTCGGCCGACAGACCGGCTACCCGGAGGACACGGACGGCAACGGACTCTTCTCGGGCACAGAGGTGGCCCGGTTCTGCCCCACCAACGACACCGCCGGCGAGCGCAACGGCCGCTTGAAGGATTTCCTCCGGAGCGAGACGTTCGCGATCCGGGACGACTACAACGTCACCTTCACGGGCTCCCTCACGGCGCCGATTAGCACTCCCGGCGTCTACACGAACGAGGGCTCGGGCCCGGCGATCCCGCCACCCCCCAGGTGCGGCGGCTCCGCATCGGACTGGGCGTGGAACGTCGGCGGCTCGCAGCCCAATTGTGTCAGAGTCGTGGGACAGGAGTACACCCACACGCTGGGCATCCTCCACTCCCGGAATCAACTCGTGCTGAACGGCATCACGGTCCCCGAGCTACCCGGCTGCGGCCCGCTCGTGGGCGACGAGACCGCAGCCTGCGACGGGATCATCCCGACGGCGTACGGCGCCGGCTACAACCTGCTCGACCGCACCGCGACCAGCACGCCGTTCTCCTACATGACCACGCGCGACGGCGCGGGAAGGGACAACTACCTGAACTGCTTCCTGAGGAACCCCGAGTTCACGTATCTCGCGCAGGAGCACGCAGTGGGGTGGTACACCTCATCCGCCCTGACGGAACCGGAGGCCCTGGTCGTTGCTCCGCTGGTCGCCGGCCCGGCTCCGTCACCGGCGGCGGCCAACCCATGGAAGATCCTGGGAAGCGTCAACCTGAGCACGAACCAGGTGGGGGTGCTTTGGGCTGGCCCAGTCCCTGCCGGCACGCCGCTGACGCCCGCGGGCTCCACTCCCTTCGTGCTCAGGGTCAGGAATGGTTCCGGTGCGATTCTCCTGAACCAAATCCTGGCGATGATCCTCTCCCCACCCACGGTTCATCCCGATGACAACGATGTCGACCCGCCGATGCCGTCCGACTCGGCCCTCCTCTCGGCCGTCATCGACATGCCGCCGGGCGCGGCGCGCGTCGAGTTGCTGCGAGAAACGCTGGTACTCTGGGCCGCCAACAGGGGAGCCTTCCCACCGCGCGTCTCCGTCGTATCCCCGGCCGGTGGTTCGTTTCCGGCCGGCTCGCACATCGACATCGTCTGGACCGCTTCGGACTCCGACCCCGGCACGGTTCTCTACTTCGACCTCTCCCACTCCCCCGACGGCGGCGCCACGTTCATCCCTCTGGGAAACGTGACGCAGCGTACCGACTGGCAGTGGCGGACGCGCCTGGCGCCGGGCGGCCAGCAGGGGCTCGTCCGCGTGACGGCGAGCGACGGATTCGAGCTGGCGGCGGATGTGAACAACGTGCCATTCGTTCTCCAGGATTCCGCGCCGCTTGTCCGGATCCTGTCACCCGGGCCGGGCAGAAGCATCCTGCAAGACGAGGAGCTGGCGTTGCGGGCATTCGCCTTCGACCCGGAGGATGGGATGCTGGACGGGGCAAGCGTCTTCTGGGTGTCGAATCTTGACGGCGCGCTCGGGTCCGGCGCCAGCCGCGTGCTGCAAGGTCTGCGTGCGGGTACGCACATCATCACCGCGAACGCCGTGGACTCGGCACAGCACCTTGTCAGTCGCTCCGTGTCGGTCATCGTCGAAGCCGACACCGACCGCGATGGCCTGCCCAACGCATACGAACTGGCCAACGGCCTGAATCCGAAGGATCCCCATGACTCCGCCGGCGACCCTGACGGAGACGGGCTCAACTTCATCGACGAGCGGTTCCTCGGCACCAACCCTTTCTCCTCGGACACGGACGGCGACGGCCTGGCCGACGGCGCGGAGGTGCGCCAGGGAGGCGACCCGTTGGTGACCGACTCGGACGGTGATGGCGCGCTCGACGGCGCTGACAATTGTCTGCTGGCCGGCAACTCGATCCAGGTCGACAAGGACAACGACGGTGCGGGGGACGCCTGCGACAACTGTGCCGGCGTGGTCAACGGCGGGCAGGAGGACCTGGATCGCGACGGTCTCGGCGACGCCTGCGATCCGGACGACGACGGAGACGGGGCTGCCGACGCGGCCGACTGCGCGCCGGCCGACCCGTTCGCTTTCGCCCTTCCGGGCGAGGTGGCTGGGCTGGAGGTCGTCCCGGGCCAGATCGCCGGTCAGGCGATCGTGAGTTGGTCGGCCAGCACGACGGGCAGAGGGGCGTTCTACGACGTGGTAGGCGGCTTCCTGGACGACCTGCGGCCCTCCGGATTCGCGAGCGCCACCTGCCAGATCTCCGAACACCCCGGCACGCAGTTCACCCACAGCAACAACGTGAAGGGGAAACCGGGCTACTACTTCCTGGTTCGCGAGCGCAACGCATGCGGCATCGGCACGTGGGGCCCCGGGTCCGGCGGGCAGCCGAGGAACATCACCGCCTGCCCATAGATGTCGTCGGAGTGCGACCTCCGCCCTCCCCCCTTGCTGCGAGCCCCGGAATGACGCCCGTAGCCATGAGGACGGCATGCCGAGGGTGACTCGGGGTGGATTCTGCCCTGGTCGGCGGGGGACCCGGTTATTCAGGTGATGCAGGCCAACGGTAGCCCCGCGCCGCCGCCCTACATCCTGCACCTGGAGTGGCGCACCCCAGCCACTTGAACTTGGGCATCCTCCCGGTATCATTTGCTGTCGTGGACTGATCACCTGATCGTTACCTTGGACGCCGGCTGCCAGGAGAGACCCCAGGACCTTCCAGTGGAGACCACGGCGGAGAGCACCCGAACGCGCCGCGCCTTAATCGCTTCTTTCTGCCTGGCCCTGGTGGTGCGAACCATCGCCGCCTGGCTGTCGGGAGCGGCCCAGCCCAACGAGATCCGCTACATCACCATCGCACGCGGGATCCTCTCGGGAGCCGGGTACACGGGGCTGGACAGGCGCTTTCCGGATATCATCCAGCCGCCCCTCCATCCATTGATGCTGGCGGCAGCTCTCCTGCTGCCGGGCCCCGAGCTGGGGATCTCACGCGCCGTTTCCATCCTGATGGGATCGCTGCTCGTCCTTCCGGGAGCCTTCCTCGCGCGGCGACTCTTCGGCGAAAAGGTCGCGCGCCGCACGGCCTTCCTGGTCGCTTCCTATCCTCTGTTGGCCCACACCGCGAGCGCCGTGCTGACCGAGTCCACTTTCACGTTACTGGTGTTGATGGGTGTGCTGACGCTTTGGCGAGCGCTGGACCTGGATGACCGCAGGAGCCAGTCGTTCAAAGCCCTGGGCGCCGGCATTCTGTTCGGCTTCTCGTTTCTGACGCGACCCGAGGGACTCGCTTTCCTCGTTGCGGCTGCCATCGTCCTCGTCGTCGGACTGCGGTTTCGCGGCAACTCCTGGGGCGCCATATCGCGCTCAGGAGGATGCCTGTTGGCAGGCTTCGCGATCATGGTTTTGCCGTACCTGCTCTGGATACACGGCAAGACGGGGCAATGGATGCCGGCCCCAAAGGCCACCCTCGTATGGGTGCATCACGCGTTGATCCATTCCGGACAACTGGAAGGCTGGAAGGAACCATTCGGGTCGACGTTTTTCTTCGAGCGCGTGAAGTTCGGACTGAACGATGACGCTTCCGCGATCAGGTCGCACGAGCTGTTCGCGGCGGCGAGCGGCGTGCCCATCGCGGGGATGCTGGGCAGCGAAGACGCCGGGGACGCTCTCTTCGAACCCGAGATCGCCGGGGGCCTGGTCATGAGGAACCTGGCGAAGCTGTACCTGGAGACAGCCAAGAATGGCTACGTCCTGCCTCCGCTGCTGCTCGTGCTGGGTGGCATCGGGCTGACCTGCACGCCCTGGACAGGGCCTTTCCGGCGTTCAGCGCTCATCGCCCTGATCTTCTTCCTGGGCAGCCTCTCCTCCCTGCTGACCCTGGTGGTTCCCAGATACCTTTGCACAGCTGTGGTCATTGTCCTGCCCTGGATTGCTGAAGGCTGGCACCGCGTTGAAGTGTGGCTCCTGGCATCCTGTTCCTCAGCCGGGGCCCGGCACGCCACCGGACGCAGGAAGATCGTGAGGGCCGCAGTGGGCGTCGTCGTGATCGGCCTGACGGTGGTGCATCTGGCGCCGGCGGTGAGGATCACGAGCGGTCTATGGGCCGAGCACAGGGAACTCGGGCTCTGGTTCCGTCAGACGGCCGGCGAGGAATCCTCGGTCATGTCGGCTACCCCTGTTGTCTCGTACTATGCAGGCACAAGGTTCGAGGTGCTTCCCTACGCCGACCTGGAGGAGGTCCTCATGTACGCCCGCAACAGGCGGACCGAGTTTCTGGTGGCGGACACTCACGAGATCCTGACCCATCGCCCCCAACTTGCGCGTCTTCTGACATCAGCCCGACCGCATCCCGGGCTTGAGCTGATCAAGGCGCTTCATGAGAGGACTCCTCACGCAATCTACCTGTACCGTGTCACGGCCTCTGCTCCGGCAGGGCACTAGGGGGTGCCTTACCGGCGAATCGAGAGATGAGTTTCCCGGTCCATCCCCGGCTCGCGTCCTCCGCTCCGCCGCCGGGTTCAGCCTGACTCGAGCCGCTGCGTCCCCCGCGCCGATGTAATAGGATGAAGCCTGGCTGCTGATCCAACCGCCCCCTGCGAGGGCCCCGACGAGACAGCGCCACCCGAGAGCGCCATGAGGCATTCCCGGCATGAACGAGAGCGAGTGATGAGCAAGGTTCGGTTCGTGATCACGGTGGCTCTGCTGACCCTCGCGGCTTCCAATCCCGGCTCGAAACCAGAGTCTGAGGAGTTCCGCGCGGTGGCCGAGCGGCTGCGAAGCAGCTCGAACCCCTTCTTCGGCCTCGCCCCGATGAAGGGGGTCCAGAAGCGGCTGTCGGAGCCGGGCGTCCAACCCAGGGAGCGGTTCGACCTGGTCATGCGGCTCAGCTTCGAGGAGCTCCGCGAGGGGAACACGGCGGCGGCCGTGGCGGCGGTGGAGGAGGCGTTGAGCCTGATCACGCGCGCCGTGAGCAACGCTCCGGGCAACCCGAGGTTGCAGGAGTCGCTGGCGAAATGCCAGCTCATGCGTGGGCTGGCCTACATGCGGCACGCGGAGGTCCAGAACTGCATCTCGCGGCACACGTCCCGGAGCTGCATCCTCCCCATCACGGGAGGGGGCGTGCACACCATCAAGGAGCCGGCCAGACAGGCGCGCGCCAGCTACGAGGAATACCTCAAGCTGAAGCCGGAGGATCTCGGAGTGCGCTGGCTGCTGAACCTCGTGAACATGACGCTCGGAGAGTATCCCCAGGGGGTCCCCGCCTCGCTCCGGATCGATTTCGAGGCAAACCAGTCCAAGCTGAACATCGAGCGCTTCGTCGACATCGCCCCCGAGCTGGGCATCAATACCTTCGACCTGGCGGGCGGCGTCGTCGCCGAGGATTTCGACGACGACGGTTTCCTCGACATCGTGACCTCCACCTCCGATCCGAGCGGTGGCCTGACGTACTTCAGGAACCTGGGCACGGGCCGCTTCGAGGACCTCACCTCCGCGGCGCGGCTCGACCAGCAGATGGGCGGGCTCAACATGATCGGCGCCGACTACGACAACGACCGCGATCCCGACCTGCTCGTGCTCCGAGGTGGGTGGCTCTTCGAGGACGGGAGGATCAGAAACTCCCTGCTTCGCAACAACGGGGACGGCACCTTCACAGACGTCACCCGCAAGGCCGGCCTCGCGGAGCCCGCCTATCCTACCCAGGCGGCGGTCTGGGGGGACTTCGACAACGACGGGGATCCGGACCTGTACATCGGCAACGAGGCCTCGGGCACCCAGGACAACCCCGGGCCGGCCTATCCGGCCCAGCTCTTCCGCAACAACGGCGACGGGAGCTTTACCGACGTCGCCGCGGCGGCCGGCGTCACCAACGACCGCATGGCGAAAGGGGTCACCGCCGGGGACTATGACAACGACGGCGACCTCGACATCTACATTTCGAACATAGGGGAGAACAGACTCTACAGGAACAACGGGGACGGGTCCTTCAAGGACGTGGCTCCCGAGCTGGGCCTCACGGAGCCGAAAGGGCGCAGCTTCGCCCCGTGGTTCTTCGATTACGACAACGATGGATGGCTCGACCTCTGGGTGTCCGCCTACGACGCCTTGATCGCCGACATCGCCGCCGACTACCTCGGGCTTCCGCACCAGGCGCACCTGCCCTGCCTTTACCACAACAAAGGGGACGGCACCTTCGTCGACGTGGCGGTGCCGATGGGGCTCGGCCACCCGTACCGGCCGATGGGGGCGAACTTCGGGGATATCGACAACGACGGGTATCTCGATATCTACCTCGGAACCGGTGACCCCGACTACCGATCCCTCGTGCCCAACATCATGCTGCGCAACGACGGCGGCAAACGCTTCCAGGATGTGACGACCTCCGGAGGGTTCGGCCACCTCCAGAAGGGGCACGGGATCGCCTTCGCCGACTTCGACCACGACGGCGACGAGGACATCTACCATCAGCTTGGAGGCTTCGTTCCGGGGGACAAGTTCGGCAACGTCCTCTTCATGAACCCCGGCCACGGGGGGCACCAGCTCTCTCTCAAGCTGGTCGGCGTGCAGAGCAACCGGGCCGGGATCGGGGCGAGGATCAAGGTGGTCGTTCAGACTCCCACAGGCACGCGGGAGATCCACCGGGCCGTGGGGAGCGTGAGCAGCTTCGGGGGATCGCCCCTGCTGCGGCAGGAGATCGGGTTGGGCGACGCGACCCGGATCGTCGAGTTGCTCATCTGGTGGCCAAAATCGGGGCTGCGCCAGACCCTGCGGGACGTCCCGATCGACAGCTTCGTGGAAGTCACCGAAGGCTCATCCGAGATCAAGCGGCTCCCACTCAAGAGGTTCGCGTTTCCCCCTCCTTCGATGTGAGCTGACGGTCCCGACTCCCCTGCGGGCAACTCCCGCCCTGCTGCAGTGCTCTGTCTCCTGCCATCAAATAGGGTGGTTTCTTCGATCCGCGTGCGGTTATAGTCCAACTCTCTACTCCTCACGGAGGGCACATGATCCTCGTCAGTTGTCGAGAGCGTTTTGACCACAACCGCAAGTTCAGCGCGGAGATCGCGATCCGAAATTACCCGAACCTGGCCCGGCTGGGCAAATACGACAGGCTCCATCCGCGTGATCTCGTGGAGGAGGTCAGAGGACAGCACATCCTGATCCTGGTCCATGGGTTTCGCAACCCGCTGAACAAGGTCGCACCCGCGTATGCCCGGCTCGAGCAAGGGCTCGGTCAGTATGGCCTGCTCGGCGCCGGCATGTATGGAAAGGTCATCGGGTTCCTGTGGCCGGGATTCGAGACGGCGCTGGGCTTCTTCGTGGCCGTGCCGTCCGCCAACCGTTCAGCGAGCCACCTTCGCAAGCTTCTGAACCTGGCGAAAGGCAGCGCGCATTCGATCGATGTCCAGACCCACAGCCTCGGAGCGCGGGTGGGGCTCCAGGCAATGGCGTTTCCGTCGGAAGTGTGGGTGGACAATCTCCTCCTGTCAGCACCCGCCGTGGACAACGAATCGCTCGAGCCCGGAAAGGAGTTCCATGTCTCGCTTCAATCCTGTCGTCGGTGCCTCGTATACCACTCCACAAAGGATGGAGTGCTCAAGGTCGGCTATCGCGTCGGGGCTCTTGACAAGGCTCTCGGGTACAAGGGGCCTCAACACCCGGAGATCATCCGGAAGAAGTGCCGGGAGGTCTTCGTCGTAGACTGTTCAGCGATCGTCAAGTCCCACGGTGGGTATCGCGCCGCGGCCAAGTATTACCAGCAATGGGTACGGGTCTTGAGCGAAGTACCGTTGGATCGGTTCGAGAAACTCTGATATCCGACCTTCATCCAGCGTCCTGGGGAACTGAGCGGAGGTCAGGCTCCCCTTCCTACTTCGAGAGGTCCGCCGTCGTGGGGGGCCCTTCCACCCAGTTGACGTCCCAGGCTCCGTCCACCGTGATGAACGTCAACGAGCCCGCGGGCAGCCAGGCTTCATGGACCATCTTCGCGGGCATGAAATTGAAACCGCCCGGGCCGACCTCCATCCGCTCGTCCCCGCAAGCGAAGGTCGCCGTGCCGACGATCATGGTGTGAGTCTCGTTGGCCGAGTGCCAGTGTTTGCGCACGTGGATCCCCTTCGGCGTGCGAATCAGGAGCTGCGTCGCCTGAGTCTTGGGGTCGACGCGGAGGATGGCGATCTCTGGAGACGCTTCGCCCAGATCGGGGAGGATCCTCCCCCACGTCACGTCCTGCGGTTTCACGAACATCGGCTGGGCCGCGCCCGCCGCCTGCTCCTGCGCGAAGGGGGCCCCGGCCGCCACGCAGCTTCCGGCCAGTAGAATGCTCGCAAGTCGCAACTGACTCCTCATGGTCCACCTCCCGATTAGCAGAAAGACGGACCCCCCGGTGGGCCCGCGACCCGCATGGGTCGGCGGAGATGATAGCAGGGAGGGGCGGCGCCCGCGCGGGCGAGCGGTCGACTCCCGAATCCAGCCCACGGCACGCGGAGCGTTGACATTCCGGGATGGCCGGGTGTAGCGTCACGCTATCATGCTCATCTACGCGGCGATCGGCGCCTCCGGATTTCTGTTTCTGCTCATCATGCTCTTCGTCGGGGAGCTGTTCGGAGCGGACCACGATGTCGGGGCCCATGACGTCTCGGTGGAGCACGGTGACACCGATCACGGCGGCGGCCCGAGCGTCCTCAGCGCCCGCGTCATGGCCTCATTCCTCACGGCGTTCGGCGTCGGTGGCGTCGTCGCGCGCTATTACAAGCTCTCGCACCCGGTCGCCTCGGGCGTGGGCGTGGTGTCGGGGATCGTGCTCGCCGGCATCGTCTACCAGTTCGCCCGGATCCTCTATTCGCAGCAGGCCTCCAGTGAGGTGCGCATGACGGGTCTGGTCGGCAAGTCGGCCGAGGTCACGGTCGCCATCCCGCAGGGCGGCGTCGGACAGATCGCGCTCAGCGTGGGCGGGGAACGCACCGAGCAGATCGCCAGGTCCGACGACGGCCGGGCGCTGCCCCGGGGCGCGGAAGTGGTCATCTCAGGGCTCAGAGGCGAGACGGTCATCGTGGCTCCGGCCGGTCCGCCCGAGCCGGGAGGTTCCAGATGAATCTGCTCGGATTCGAGTTTTCCGCGGTCACCGTCGCCCTTGCGGTGCTGCTCGGGACGCTGGGCATCTTCGCCGCGATGGCGCTCTTCGCGCGCAACTACATCAAGGTCCCCCCTTCGATGGTGGCGATCTTCTACGGCCGCAAGCACACCCTCATTGACGAGAAGGGAAACAGGGCGACGGTCGGCTTCCGCGTGGTGCGGGGCGGCGCGGCGCTGCGGGTCCCCGTGCTGGAGCAGGTGGAGTACCTCTCGCTCAACATCATGTCAATCCAGCTCAAGATTCAGCGCGCCTACACCAAGGAGGGGGTGCCGGTCACCGTCGAAGCGGTCGCCAACGTGAAGATCGCCGGCGACGACATGTCCCTGCGCAGCGCGGCCGAGCGGTTCCTCGGCATGAGCGCGGAAGACATCAAGGGGGTCATCTTCCAGACGCTGGAGGGGCACCTGCGGGCGATCCTCGGCACGCTGACCGTCGAGGAGATCAACGCCGACCGGTCGGCGTTCGCGCAGAAGATGACCGACGAGGCGGCCGTCGACCTGCGGAAGATGGGCGTCAGCATCGACATCCTCACGATCCAGCAGATCAGCGACGAACAAGGGTATCTCGACGCGCTCGGAAAGAAGCGCACCGCGGAAGTCAAGAGAGACGCCGTCATCGGGGAGGCCCAGGCGCAGCGCGACGCCATGATCAAGTCGGCCATGGCCGACCAGGAAGGAAAGACCAAGCGCTACGAAGCCGACGTCACCATCGCGCAGTCGCTGCGCGACAAGGAGACCCGGCAGGCCGAGTTCGACGCCATGGTCAAGGCCAAGAAGGCCGAGTCCGAGCAGGCGGGCCCCCTCGCCACGGCCATCGCCCGGCAGAAGGTCACCGAGCAGGAGACGCGCATCGACCAGGTGCGCAAGCAGCAGGAGGTCCTCGTCCAGGAGCAGGAAGCCGCCCGTAAGGAGAAGGAGCTCCAGGCCACCGTCGTGAAGCCGGCCGAGGCCGAGCGGCAGGCGGCGATCCTTCGCGCCGAGGGGGAGAAGCAGGGGACCATCATCCGCGCCGAGGCCACACAGAAGGAGCTGGAGTTCGAAGGGGCGGGCGAGGCGTCGAAGATCGAGAAGATCGGCAGGGCCGAGGCGGCCAAGGTGCTGGCGGTGGGCGAGGCGGAGGCCGAGGTCATCAAGAAGAAACTGCTCGCGGAGGCCGAGGGGCTCCAGAAGAAGGCCGAGGCGTGGAAGAACTTCAACGAGGCCGCCGTCATCAACATGGTGGTCGAGAAGATGCCGGAGCTGGCGCAGGCATTCGCCACGCAGCTCGCCGGCATCGACAAGATCAACATCATCGAGATGGGCAACGGCTCGGGCGGATCCGGTGGGATCGGCAAGGTCATGAGCACGGTGGGGGGCGGCATGACGGCGATGCTTTCCATGCTGAAGGACCAGTTCGGCATCGACGTGGCCCGGCTCATGCAGGCAAAGGCCGACGCCGCGAGCGAGGAGGCGGAGAGGAAGTCCGCGAAGCGCTGAGATGGCGATCGAACCCGGCAGGAGCCCACCGGAAGGGGTCGTCTACGAGAGCGGCCTGCCCTGGGACTCCCAACGCCCCGAGACGGCGATCGTCACCTGCGTGGACGGACGGTGGTTTCACCACTTCCAGGAGTTCGCGCGCGTGCACCTGGGAGCGGGCGCGCGCACCGACTTTCTGGCGGTGCCCGGCGGCATCGAGCCGATGACGCTGTACGACCTGGTGCCGAAGGACTTCAACTTCTTCCGTCGACGCATCGAGAACCTCGTGGAGGCGCACGGCACGCGGCGCATCGTGGCGATCGCACACCAGGATTGCGCCTGGTACCGCACGCGGAAGATCGGGCCCTTCAGCCTGGACCTGAGGGACCGGCAGATCTCCGATCTGCGGCGCTCGGCCGCGAGGCTGCGCGAGATGTTCCGCGACATGGCCGTCGAGACCTACTTCGCCCGCCTGAGCGGGACCAGCCCGGAGAAGGTGCTCTTCGAGGCGGTCTGATCCTCGCTCACCGGCTACCCGAAAAAAGGGATCGCATCCTCGAGCGCCGCCTGACTCACAATGTGGTGGACCTCGGTCCTCACTTTCGCCATGAAAATCGGATCCGTGAAGGATTCTGCTTGACGCTGGTTCCTCGTCTCCATACATTATGTGCGACTTTCGTATTACCTGCGAAGCGTCCCGGTGGTGCACGGACTTTTCATTCGCTTCGGCCCAGGGGCTCGCGCATGCGACGAGGCATTGCGTTGGCTCACGGCCTCCGACCGCATCGTGTGCGATCAGGTGGGCCTGGCGTTGCTCGAGGTCAAGGAGGCTCGCCTCCACGAGCGCGAGGGACACGCTCGCTGGTCGACCTACCTGAGGGCCTACGTGCCCCTTACCGCCAAATGGTCCCGGCACGAGATGAAGCGGGCACGGGCGCTGCGCGACGACCCGGCCCTGGCAGGGGCGTGGAGCCGTGGTGAGATCACGAGATCGCACCTGCGAGTGATCCTGAGGGTCGTAAGGCCCGAGACCGAGGTGACCTGGTGCGAGCGCGGAAGGACCCTCACGGTGACGAGGTTCGACAGGCGGATTCCCCCCGGAGACCGCCTCGTTTGCCGACACCACACGCGCGTGTTCGTTTCTTGAAGCGGAGAGGACGGGCGAGGTCGAGCCCACCGCGCGGATCCGTATCGCCTTCGACGCCGAGCAGCGGGCCGGCTACGAGCAGGCGCTCTCGGCGCTCCGGGCGACGCACGGGGCCGACCGGCCCGAGTGGTGGTGCCTGGCGGTGATGGCGCGCCATTTTCTGGACATGTACGAGGATCTCGACAGATTGGCCCGCAGGGATCTTGCGCGCAAGGTCCTTGAGAGGGACAATTATACCTGTCGGCAAGCACGTGGCCGGCACGCTGGTCCTTTATGGTGAGGCTCCGGATCGACTTACGATCAGGATGGGAGGGCGCCTCTACCACAACGACCGCCTGGAGAGCCCCGCCTTCGACGAGAGAGAGCTCGACGTCGATCCGTGGGCCGGCGCGTCAGAGGGGGGCTTCACGTGTCAATCATTGATTTCCTCGGTCTTTTCGGGCCGCGCACGGCGCAAGCCGGAACGGCCCCTCCCGGCCCGGAAGCCGACACGATCCGCCGCATCGTCGCCTCGCTGGAGCGGCTGGAGCCCGCGCGCGCGAGGAAGATCGCCGCCTTCGCCTTCATCCTGAGCCGCGCCGCCCAGGCCGACATGAAGATCAGCAAGGAGGAGACGTGCGAGATGGAGCGGCTCGTGGTCTCCTGGGGTAACCTGCCCGAGGAGCAGGCGGTGCTGGTGGTGGAGATCGCCAAGTGCCAGAACACGCTGTTCGGCGGGACCGACAACTTCATCGTGACCCGCGAGTTCGGCCGGAACGCGACGAGGGAGGAGAAGGTCGAGCTGCTCCACTGCCTCTTCGCCGTCTCCGCAGCCGACGATTCGATCTCGGTCACGGAGGAGAACACGGTGTCGCAGATCGCGAAGGAGCTGGGTTTCACGCAGCGCGAGTTCGTCGAGATCCGATCGTTCTATCGCGAGAAGCGAGCGGTCATGAAGGATCTGCCGCGATAACCGGGACGGGCGACGAGGCGCTCCAGATCCTCCGGAACCACGCCGCGGCCCCTTCCACCCCCATGTTGATGTAGGGAAGGACGATCAGCGTCAGCACGGTGGAGGAGATCAGCCCGCCCATCACGGTGCGCGCCAGCGGGAAGTAGTAGATGCCCCCGACGTAGGAGGTGCCGAAGGCGAGCGGCGCGAGGCCGGCCACCGTCGTCAGGGCGGTCATGACGATCGCCCTCAACCGATCGCGCCCCGCGCGCAGGATCGCCTCATCGTGCGGCACGCCCTCGCTCCGGAGCTGGTTGAGGTGGTCGAGGAGCACGATGCCGTTCCTCACCACCACGCCAATCAGGATCAGCAGCCCGATCTGCGCCATCAGGTTGAACGGCGTGCGGGTGGCGGCGAGCATCCACGAGACGCCCACCATCGAGAAGGGAATCGAGAAGAGAATGGCGAACGGCTGCGCGAGCGACTCGAACAACGATGCCATCACGATGTAGACGAGCATCAGGGCCAGGAGGAAGTTGATCCCCATCTGGGAGTTCTCCTGCCCCTGCTCGAGGATCCTGTCGTCCCACGACCACGAATAGCCCGGCGGCAGCTCGAACCCATCCATCAGCGCGGTGATCTTCTTCTGGGTCCCGGGCCAGTCCTTCCCCTCGTAGGTCGCGTTGACCGCCTCGCGCACCTTGCGGTTCTCCCTCGTGATCTCCTGGGCGCGCGTGACGACCTGGAAGGAAGCGATGTCACCCAGGAGTACGGTGCGGTCCCCCGCAACCGCGAGCTGGAGCTTCCTCAGATCCTCGAGGTTCTCGCGGTCGCTGCGCCTGAGCTCCAGCCAGGTCTCCACTTCACGGTCCCCCGCGTTGAACCTCTGGAGGCGGAGACCTCCCAGCGTGAACGCGAAAATCTGCGAGATATCCTGGGCCGTCAGACCGTTGCGCAGGGCCTTGTCCCGATCCACCACCACCTGCACCTCGCGCCGCCCGTGATTCAGGGAGGTCGAGATGTCCTCCACTCCTTCCACGGTCGCGATCACCCGTTCGGCTGCCTCGCACAGGCGCTGGAGGATGCCGCTGTCCTGGCCGAAGAACTTCACCGCGAAGTAGGTGCTCGTGCCCCCCTCCTCCGCCTCCTCCCGGAATCGGATCCTCGCCCCCGGAACCTCGGGCAGGCCCTCCCGGATCAGTTTGCGGAGATCCTTGACCTGATCGTCGCTCATATCCTCCCGCGCCAGGACGATGATCGTGCGCGCCTGGTTCTCGGTGTACCAGCTATAGAGCGACTTGACGCCGAACCGATCCTGGTTGGACCGGAGGTAACCTTCGATCCGGTTGACGGCCCTCTCGGCGTCTGACTTGTAGACGAAGTCCGAGAACTCGTATTCCAGAGCGAGCCGATTGTTCACCGTCCCGGAGAACATGCCTGTGGGGACCATGCCGAGCATGAAGGGGACGAAGCCGATCACGAGACCCAGCACCACGATCACGAACGTCCATCCCTTGCGCCGCATCGTCCATGCGAGCACGCCGACGTAGCGCTCCTCGAGCCACTCGATCCACGGGATGCGAGGCGATTCACGGCGTCTGAGGAGCCGGGCCGCCATCAGCGGGATGAGCGTGAGCGAGGACACCAGCGAGCAGCCCAGCGAGAGCGATATGGTCAGCCCCACCTCGCCCAGCCAGGTCGTCAGCTCCGTGCCCGAGCCCACGATGAGCGGAAGAAAGACGATGACGGTGGTGAGCGTCGATGTGGTCACGGCCATCGCGACGGCCTTGGAGCCTTGCAGCGCCGCCTCCCTGGGGTCTCTCTCCTGCCGGTGCCTGCGGTCGATCGCCTCCAGAACGACGATGGCGTCGTCCACCAGCATCCCGACCCCGAGCATCAACCCCATCATCGAGAGGACATTGAGATTCCTGCCGAGGAAGTACATGACGCCGCAGGCGGCGATCAACGAGAACGGGATCGCGAAGGAGACGATCACGGTGGAATCGAAGCGCCGCAGGAAGACATAGAGGATCACGACCGACAGGAGGGCGCCGATCGCCCCGGCGGTCTTGAGACCGTCGATCCCGTCGGTGATGGCCTTGGCCTGGTCCTGCCAGACGAAAAGCTTCACTCCCTTGAGCAGCGGGTCCTTGTCGATGTCCTCGTGGACGACCCTCATGACGGCGCGCACGACATCCACGGTGTTCGCGGTCGACTCCTTGAAGACGTCGAGGGCCACGGCGTACTGGCCGTCCAGGTGGCGGCCGAAGTCGATGGCCGGTTCCTCGTACGTGATCTCGGCGATGTCCGATAGCTTCAACCCCCGGTCGTCGACCGCGAGGTCCCGCATCGCCTCGACCGAGCCGAAAGCACCCTGGGCCCGCGCGGTGTACCGCAAACCCTCGTGTCCCACCTGGCCCAGCACCATGTTGGAGGTGGCTCCACGCAGCTTCTGGATGAGCTCGCCGATGTCGATGGAGTGTTCCCTGACCCTGTCCAGCACGAGGCTGATGTAGATCTCCCGCGGTGCCACGCCGTTGATGCTCACCCGGGCCACGCCGGGGACGCGCCGTATCCGGTTCATCACGCGCGCTTCGATGAGGTCGTAGTGGCGCGACAGGTCGACCCCCTCGGCCGCGATGCGTCCCTCCACCACGGGGATGTCGCCGGTGTTGAAGGAGAGGATCTGTATGTCGCCGGTGCCCGCGGGAAGGGAGGGCCTGACCTGGTCCATCTTCTCGCCGACCTGCATCCGGACGATGTCCAGATTCTGCCCCCACGAGAACTCCAGGTTGAACTCGGCGCCGTCGGCAGTCGCGTTGGACCGCAGCTTCTTCACGCCCGACAGGGTCGAGAGGACCTCCTCGACCGGCTTGACGATCTCTTTCTCTACCTGGGTCGGGTTGGAGTTGGGATGGGGGATCTGGATGCCGATGAAGGGAGCGTCCACCGTCGGCAGGAACGCCAGTGGGAGCCTCGCGAGCGCGATGCCGCCGATGACCATGACGCAAAGCAGGGCCATCAGGGTCGCGACCGGTCGGCGGATGGACGTGGTCGCCAGACTCACCGGGCACCCTCCGGGGCGTCCGGCGCGAAGCCGGTAACGGCGGCCGCAGGGTCATCGGCCCGCGCCGTCTCGGCGATCCAACCGGCGTCGTGCGCATAGACCTTGCGGTCGAGCAACGAATAGACCACCGGGATGACGATGAGCGTCAGGAAGGTCGCCACCGTCAGGCCGCCGATGACCGTGATGGCCAGTGGCGCCCGCAGCTCGGCTCCCTCGCCCAGACCCAGGGCCATCGGCACCAGGCCAAGGACGGTGGTGGCCGTCGTCATCAGGATGGGCCGCATCCTCTTCAGGCCCGCCTGGATAAGCGCCTCCTCCTTGGACATACCTCCCTGCCGGAGCATGTTCACCGCGTCGATCAGCACGATGGCGTTCTTGACGACGATCCCCGCCAGCATCACCGCTCCGATCAGCCCCACCACGTTGATCGAGTGACCGCTGATGACAAGAGCCAGGATCGCGCCGATCGCGCCCAGCGGCACGGTGAACATGACGACGAACGGGTGCAGGAGCGATTCGAATTCACAAGCCATGACGAGGTAGACGAGGAAGATCGCCAGCCCCATCGCCATCATGAGCGAGCGGAAGGAGCGCTGCATCTCCTCCTCCTGACCGCTCAGGTCGGCCATGATCCCGGCCGGGAGAATCTGCCGGCGGATGGCCTCCCGGACGTCCCCGGCAACGGCGCCCATGTCGCGGCCCGAGAGGTTGCCCGAGATCACCGCCGCGCGTTTCTGCCCGATGCGCCGGATCTCGCTGGGGCCTTCCGCCAGCTTGACCTCGGCCACGGATCGCAGGCGGATCGGGACGCCGCCGCGCTGGCCGACGATCATGTCGTTGACGTCTCCGAGCGACGCGCTGCCGACCTCGACGGAGCGCACGCGGATGTCGATCTCGCGGTCCCCTTCCTGGAACCGGGTCGCCACCTCGCCCTGCACCTTGTTACGCACCGTGCCGGCCACCTGGAAGAGGTCGAGACCGAGCCGGGTGAGCTGATCCCGGTTGAAGGTGATCTGCAGCTCGGGGTTTCCGATCTCCATCGAGGACTTCACGTCGACAAGGCCGGGGATCCGTTCGACGGACTGCTTGAGCGATTCGACGGAAGCCTGCAGGTCCGCGAGGTTGTCCCCGTAGACCTCCACCTCGATCGGCGTGCGAAACGTGAAGTACGAGGGACGTTCGAACTTGAAGAGCGCCCGTCTGGTCTCCTCGAGCTTGCCGCGAAGGCTTTCGGCGACGGCCTCCTCGTCCTTCCGGCCCGCGCCCGGTTTCATGCGCACCTGGATGCGGGCCGCGTTCTCTCCTTCGGTGCCCGTCCTGGAGAGGGAGAGCCCGGCGCCCCCCACGATGCTCGAGTAGTAGTCGACCCGCGGGTCGGCGGCCAGGACCTTCTGCGCCTCCTGGACGAACGCGTCGGTGGCCTCCAGCGGCGTGCCTTCCGGCAGCTCGACGTGGAAGCTGAACTCCCCCTCCGACAGTGCCGGGATCAGATCGACCCCCAGGCCGCGCACCAGCAGGAGCGAGCCGAGAAAGGCCGCGAGCGCGAGCGTCATGACGAGCGCGCGCGAACGCAGGGCCCAGCGCAGGGCGGGCGGGTAGGAGGCGGTCAAGGCCCCCAGACCCGCGTCGAAGGTCGCGGTCAGGGGGCGCAGCACGAAGGCCAGCGCTGAGCCGGTCCGGACCAGGGCCCACCGCGTCCCGCGCAGGATGGCGACAGGCGCCCTGAGGAGGGCGGCGCGGGCCGCCCGCCTGTGCCAGCGCGTATCGGCGGGCGCGGCCGCAGCCGCGACCGTGGGCCGGGCGCCGCCGGCCACGGCGTACATCATCGGGTTGAGCGTCAGGGAGATCACCAGCGAGGCCAGCAGGGAGAAAGAGACCGTGAGCGCCTGGTCCCTGAAGAGCTGCGCCGCGATCCCTTCCACGAAGACCACCGGCACGAAGACCGCCACGGTGGTGAGCGTCGAGGCCACCACAGCGCGTCCCACTTCCTTAGTGCCCCTCTCCGCGGCGATGAAACCCGTCTCGCCCCGTTCGCGCCGCTTGTGGATCGCCTCCAGCACCACGATGGCGTCGTCCACCAGCATGCCGACGCCCAGCGCGAGCCCCCCGAGCGACATGACGTTGAGGGTCGTGCCCGTCTGGTACATCAGAAAGAAGGTGGCCACGATCGAGATCGGGATCGAGACGCTGATGATCGCCGTGGTGAGGAGGTCCTTGAGGAAAAACAACAGGACCACGACCGCCAGCAGCCCGCCGATCACGGCGTTGCTGATCACCTCCCGGATCGATGCCTCGATGAACCGCGCCTGGTCGGCGCCCGAGACTACCTGGACGCCGGCGGGCAGCTCTTTTCTCACCCGCTCGAGACGTCGTTGCACGCCCTTCACCACCGTCACCGTGTTGGCGTCCCCGGCCTTGTAGAGCGCCAGCTCGACCGCCTCCGTTCCGCCGAACCGCGTGATCACGTCGCGCTGCTTGTGACTGCGGGTGACCTGGGCCACGTCCGACATCAGGATGTTGCGGCCGACCCTGGAGACCAGCACCGTCCTCATGATGTCGTCGAGGTCCTTGAACTCGTTTCGCGCCCGCACCAGGTAGCGCGCCTCCTGCTCGTAGAGGCTCCCCCCCGCCTGGTTGACGTTCTCCCTCAGCAGCTTCTGGTTCACTTCCTGGATGCTGAGGCCCATCAGCGCCAGCTTGCCCTCGTCGACCCGGACCTCGATCTCCTCCTCGTAGCCGCCGTTGACCTTGATGGCGGCGACACCTTCGGTGGACTCCAGGTCCTTCTTCAGGATCTCGTCGGCCATGTAGCGGATCTGGTAGAGGTTCTCGCCCCCGGTCAGGTAGAGGCGTACGACCGGGTCGTTGGCCGGGTCGAAACGCAGCACCACCGGCTTGTCGGCCTCCCTGGGCAGGACCACCAGGTCGAGCTTCTCCCGCACGTCGATGGAAGCGAAGTCCATGTTGCGGCCCCACGTGAACTCGAGGGTGACCTGCGAGAGCCCGGGGCGCGACACGGAGGTGACCCGGCGCACTCCCGCCACCACGCCGACCGCCTCCTCCACGGGACGGCTGACCAGTGACTCGATCTCGCCGGGCGCCGCGCCCGGGTAGCGGGTCTCCACCGTGAGGCTGGGATATGAGATGTCGGGGAGCAGGTTGATGGGAAGCCGTGTGAAGGCGACCACGCCGAAGATGACCAACGCAACGGCGCACATCGACACCGTGACGCGCCGCTTCAGCGAGAACTCGATCAGGCTCATGGCTAGCCGCGGGTGGGGCCGGCCGACTGCGCGCGCAGGTCGGACGCCTCGCTGGACGGAATGATCTTGATGGGCGAGCTGTCCTTCAGGCCCCCCTGGCCGGCCACGATGACCTTGTCGCCGGCCGAAAGGCCGGCCAGCGCCTCGATCACGCCGCCCTCCTCCAGACCCAGCGACACGGAGCGTTTCTGCGCGACCTCTCCGTTCGCCACGAAGACGTAGGAGTCCTGAAGCTCGCGGATGACCGCCTCGCGCGGCACGAGCAGGGCGCGCGGGTGCGTCTCGCGCACGACGTCGATTGTCACGAAGGCTCCCGGCCGGACCGCCGACGGCGGCGCCGTGGCCTCGACCGTCACCTTCACGGTCCCCGTGCCGGTGTCCACGACCGGGCTGATCTGCCGTATCCGCCCGCCGAACTTCATCGACTCGTCGGCCTTCAGCGTGATCCGCACGTCCCGTCCCTCGCTCAGGCCGAGGATCTCTTTCTCGGGAAGGTAGATGCGCGCGATGAGTGGATCGAAATCGGCCACCGTGAAGACATGATCGCCCGGTCTGATGTGCTGGCCGACCCTGATCTCGCGCGCCGTGACGTGCCCGTCGAAGGGCGCGCGGATCACCGTCTTGTCGAGACGCCACTTCGCCTCGGCCAGCTCCTGCTGGGCGAGATCGTTGTCCATGGTGACCTTGTCGTAGCTCTCACGGCTGAGGAGATCCTCGGCCAGCGCCTTGACCGCCCGCTCGTGCGCGAGCTTCGCGTTGGACGACTTGAGCTGCGCCTTGTTGAAGGTGATCTCCTCGTCCTCACGCGCCAGGGCCGCGAGCACCTGACCTCTGGCGACGCGGGCCCCCTCCTCGACCAGCAGCTCCGCCACGCGCCCCTCGGTCTCGGCGAGCACCTTCACCTCGTTCTCGGAGACCAGGTTTGCGGTGGAGGAGATGTAGGAGGAGACCTTTCCGGTTCCGATGCCGGCCACGCTCACGGGGATGGGGGTTTTCTTCTCACCGTTCTCCTTGCCGTCGCCGCCCGACCCGGTGCTGGCCAGCTCGACCGATCCGCCGGCGGCCGAGTCGGCCTGCGACGGGCTTCCGGGCGCCGGCCCGGAGCCTCTAAAGATGAAGACGGAGGCCGCGATGGCCGCGACGAGCAGGCCGGCGACCGGGAGAATCCATACCCACTTGCCACCCTTTGCGACCCGCATCTGCCCCTCCCCGGTATGTCCTTGATGTGATGGGCGGCCGTCGGCCCCCGCGCACGGTTCTACGAAGCTAAGACGCCCCGGGTTCCGGACGCGTTTCGAAAAACCGATGGTCGCGCTCCTCGCCGTCACTGCCCTGCCGGCGTGTTATCATCCGGGCGCAACAGAGCTTAGTACCGGAGGTCTTCGAGATGCATCCCCTGACTCGCCGGCCCGTGCTCGCCGCCCTTTCGGCGCTCGCAGCCCTCTTTCTCGCGGCCCCCCAGCAGACCGCGGCCCAGGGCGCTCGCAGAACGCTGCCCGACGCGCTGGGCGCGATCCTCGCCGGCCCGGAGCTGGCCCGCGCGGGGCTGGGCATGCGCGTGATCGAGGCCGACACGGGGCGCGTGGTCTTCAGCCACAACCCGGAGATGCCGCTCAAGCCTGCCTCCAACATGAAGGTGATCACGTCGGCGGCGGCCCTGTCGCTGCTGCGCCCCGAGTACCTGTTCACCACGACCTTCTACGCCTCCAGCCGGCCGGCGACCGACGGGACGGTCCGCGGCGACCTGACCATCAAGGGGTCCGGCTCGCCGGGCCTTTCGGGAGAGCAGTGGTGGCTGATGGCGCGCGAGATCCGGGCGAGGGGCGTCACGCGCATCGAGGGGGACCTCGTCGGCGACGACACCTGGTTTGACTCCCTGGACCGGCCCGATGGCTGGCCGACGGCCAGCGAGGACGCCTTCTACAACGCTCCCGTGTCGGCCCTCTCGGCCGACTTCAGCGCCGTGACGATCGTCGTGCGCCCCACCAGCGAAGGGTCCGCGCCCGAGGTCTTTCTGACCCCCTTCTCCTCGTTCTTCAAGGTCGTCAACCGCGCGGTCACCCGCGGGGCCAGCTCCAACCTGCGCGTGGGGCGCCAGTTCGATGGCACGCGGAACATCATCGTGGTGGAGGGCAACATCTCCGCGCGCTCCGCCCCGAGCGTCTCGTACCGCGCGGTGGAGCAGCCGACCCTTTACGCACTGGCCGCCTTCCGCGAGGCGGCGGCCAAGGAAGGGATCACCATCGCGGGGACCGACCGGCGCGGCGCGGTACCGGCGGGAGCCGTGAAGATCTACGAGCACGAGTCGCGCCCCCTCTCCGAGCTCGTGCGCACCATGAACAAGCTGAGCAACAACTACATGGCCGAGAGCTTCCTCAAGACGCTGGGGGCCGAGACGGCCGGCGCCCCGGGGGCGACCGACAAAGGGGCCGCCGCCCTGATCTCCTTCCTCCGCGGGCTCGGGGTCGACACCGCGTCGCTCAGCATCCACGACGGATCGGGTTTGTCGCACGAGGATCGGCTCACCGCCGCCTCGCTCGCCGCGGTCCTTCTCGCGATGTACCGCGATTTCGAGTCCTACCCCGAGTTCATGTCCTCGCTGCCGATCGGCGGCGTGGACGGGACGCTCGATCGCCGCATGGTGGGGGGCCCCGCCCAGCGGCGCATCCGCGCCAAGACCGGCTACCTCAACGGGGTCTCATCCCTGTCGGGCTATGCCTTCACGAGCCAGGGCAAGGTGCTCGCCTTTTCCATACTGGTCAACGCCTCGGGAGGCGACGTGTGGAAGGTGCGGCGCGCCATCGACCGGCTCTGCGGGGCGATGGTGGAATCGGATCTCCCCGGCGCGGAGGCGGCGGCCGTCTCGCGCCACGGAGGGCTCCCGCAGAGGCTCGCTCACTGATCGATCTATCAGCCGGGTCCGGTTCCGTTTGCCGCCCCGCCCGGGCGTCCTCATATTTTGACGGTCATGTCGGTTCCGGGTCAGGGCACCACGGCGGTCAAGGTCCGCCTGCGAGGCCATGAGGTGGTCTCGCACACCACGCCGCACGGCGAGGGCCGGTACTGCTGCCTCGTCTTCCTGTTCGACCCGAATCGCGGCGGGCGCGACCTGAGGGTCTTCAGGGGCTACGGTGCGACGACGCGCGAAGCGGAGGAGCTGGCCACCGGCACCGCGCTGCGCTTCCTCGATACACCCGGGCCCGTGGTCCCCCCCGAGCCGCCGCCGGCCCGCCGCACGGTGAGCGTCTCCGGCAGGGAAATCGAGATATTCTGCGACCTCGTCGGCGAGCAATGCTACCAGGCATTTCCCTTCGTGCGGCGTAAGGACGGCACGCGGGCGCTGATCATGAAGTTTCACCTCGACGAGGCGGTGACCGCGCGCACCCCGGAGGCGGCCCTGACGCGCTGTATCGGCCGTCTCCACGAACACTTCGGCAAGGACGAGCGCGGCGACTCCTGAGCTGGCAAAATCCCCCCCTGGATGTCGTACAATACCGGGTCGCAACGTCCCCCTTTTCCTCCGAGGTGAGCATGAAGCAGCATCCCATTTTCCTGGCCGCCTTCGTGACGGCGCTGGCCATCCTGCCGGCCCGGGCGCAGGATCTGCCGCAGATCGAAAAGAAGGTGACGGTCCACAAGCTGGCCAACGGCTGGACCTTCGTCATCTACGAGAGGCCCGTGGCCCCCGTCTTCTCTTTCAGCACCCTCGTGAACGTCGGCTCCGCCCAGGAGGTCCCCGGCATCACGGGTCTGGCGCACATGTTCGAGCACATGGCCTTCAAGGGGACTCCCAACATCGGCACGAACGATTATCAGGCCGAGAAGGTGGCCCTCGACAAGGTTGACCGCGCCTACGCCTCGTTCGACGCCGAGCGCCGCAAGCCCGGCGCCGACGCGGCGAAGATCAAGGACCTCGAGAAGGCCTGGAAGGACGCCCAGGAGGAGGCCGACAAGTACATCGTCAAGAACGAATTCGACGAGATCATCGACACCTCCGGCGGCGTGGGTCTCAACGCCGGCACGGGGGCCGACGCGACCGACTATTTCTACTCGCTCCCCTCCAACAAGACCGAGCTGTGGGCCTACCTCGAGTCGGAGCGATTCATGCAACCGGTCTTCCGCGAGTTCTACAAGGAGCGTGACGTCGTGAAGGAGGAGCGGCGCCTGCGCACCGAGAGCCAGCCCTTCGGGCGCCTCCTGGAGCAGTTCCTCAGCACGGCCTTCACCGCGCACCCGTACCACCAGCCGGTGGTCGGCTACATGAGCGACCTGGACTCGTTCTCGCGCGAGGACGCCGAGAGGTTCTACAAGACCTACTACGTCCCCTCCAATCTCGTCACGGCGGTCGTGGGAGACGTAAAGGCGGCGGAGCTGATTCCAATCCTGGAGAAGTACTTCGGACGGATCCCCAAGGGGGACCCGCCTCCCACTCTGCGCACCGTCGAGCCCGTCCAGAACGCCGAGCGGATCGTGCGGATCCCCGATCCGGCCCAGCCCATCTACATCGAGGGGTATCACAAGCCGGCCGGGACCGATCCGGAGGAGCCGGTCTACGAGGTGATCAGCGAGGTGCTGACGACGGGGCGCACGTCGCGCCTGTACCGCTCGCTCGTGCGGGACAAGCAGATCGCGGTGGTTGTCCGTTCGACCACGGGGCTCCCCGGGGACAAGTACCCGAACCTGTTCATCGTCTTCGGAATCCCGGCCCGCGGCCACGGCAACGAGGAGGTCCGGGACGCCATCCGCGCGGAGCTGGAGCGGCTCAAGGGGCAGGACATCACGGACGACGAGCTGGCCATGGTGAAGACGCGGGCCAAGGCCGATCTGATACGCAGCATGGACAGCAACCAAGGGCTCGCCAACAACCTGGCCGAGTACCAGACCCTGCACGGAAGCTGGAAGGACCTCTTCGAGTCGGTGGGGAAGATCGAGAAGGTCACCAAGGCCGACATCCGGCGCGTGGCCGCCAGGACTTTCGTGGACACCAACCGCACCGTCGGGATGCTCGAGACGACCCCGGCGAAGCCCGCGTCCGGCAGCGCCTCGGGCCGGTAGGAGATGCAGACCATGAGAATGAACCGACCCCTTCCGATCATCGCGGCAGCCCTCGTGGCGTTCTGCCTCGCGGCGGCCCCAGCGTTCGACCAGGTGAAGAGCTACAAGGAGCTCAAGTACCCCGAGCTGCGTCCCTTCGAGGTGCCCCAGCCGGAGCGGACCGTCCTGCCCAACGGGATGGTGCTGATGCTGCTCGAGGACCACGAGCTTCCGGTCATCGAGCTGTTCGCGCGCGTGCGGGGCGGCGCCCGACTCGAGCCGTCCGACAAGGTCGGGCTCGGCGCCATCTTCGGGCAGACGCTGCGCACCGGCGGGACGAAGACGATGACAGGCGATCAGATCGACGATTTCCTGGAGGCGCGCGCGGCGACGGTCGAGACGGGCGTGGGGGACGAGTTCACCGAGGCCAGTCTCTCGTGCCTGGTCCAGGACTTCCCCGAGGTGCTGAAGGTCTTCGCCGACGTCATCCGCGGCCCGGTCTTCGCCGAGGACAAGATCAAGCTCGCGAAGAACCAGGTCTCAACGGGGATCTCCCGGCGCAACGACAACCCCCAGCAGATCATGAACCGCGAGTTCGAGAAACTGGTCTATGGCTCGGACAGCCCCTACGCGAGAGTGCCCGAGTACGCCAGCGTCGAGAAGATCTCGCGCGAGGATCTGCTCGCCTTCCACAAGACCTATTTCCAGCCCAACCGGATCATCATCGGCGTGGTGGGCGACTTCTCGGCCAAGGACATGGCCGCGAGGATCCGCGCGACGTTCGGCGACTGGCCGAAGGGCCCCGCGACGAAAGACCCCGAGGCCGCCTACCAGGCGACCAACAAGCCGGGCGTCTACTACATCCAGAAGGAGGACATGACCCAGTCGGACATCATCATGGGCCACCTGGGCATCCGCCGGGACAACCCCGACTACTTCGCGGTGGAGGTCCTCAACGAGGCGTTCGGCGGGTCGTTCGCGGCGAGGCTCTTCAGCAACGTCCGCTCACGCAAGGGACTCGCGTACTCGGTCCGGGGCGCCGTCGCTTCCAACTACGATTACCCCGGCACCTTCAACACCTGGATGACGACCAAGACGGAGACCACCGCCGCCGGCATCGACGCCCTGCTCTCCGAGATCGGCGACATCGTCAACAAGCCGCCCACCGAGGACGAGGTCCGCCGCGCCAAGGAGTCGATCCTCAACTCGTTCATCTTCCGCTTCGACTCGCGCGGGAGGATCCTCGGTCAGCAGGTCACCTACGAGTACTTCAACTACCCGGCGGATTTTCTCGCGCGATACCGGGCCAACATCGAGAAGGTGACCACCGCGGAGGTGGCGCGCGTGGCGAAGAAGTACATCCACAAGGATCAGCTTTCGATCCTGGTGGTGGGCCCCTCGAAGGGGCAGGACCGGCCTCTCGAATCGTTCGGCAAGGTCTCCAGGCTCGACATCACGATTCCCGAGCCGAAGGGAGCCGCCGCGCCCGCGGCCTCGGCGGAGAGCCTCGTCCGGGGGAAGAGCCTCTTCGCGAGGGTGATCGAAGGGCTCGGCGGGGCCGCCGCGATCGACTCGGTCAAGGCGATCCGCACGGTCTCGGCCAACACGGTCAAGACGGCACAGGGGGAGATGACCATCAAGGTGGTCTCCACGCTGGCGCTGCCCGACCGGATCCGCCAGGAGCTCGACACGCCCATGGGGATGATGGTCCGGGTGGTGTCGGGCGCGGAGGGCTTCATGAACACGCCGATGGGCCCCCAGCCTATGCCCGATTCTCAGCGGACCGACATGGGCAAGGCGATCCGGCGCCTGCCGATCGTCATGGCGCAGCACCGGAACGACCCCGACTTCAAGGTCCAGCACGCCGGACAGGAGGAGGTCGAGGGAACGAAGGTGGAGGCGCTCGTGATCTCGGGGGGCGGGGAAGAGGTGAAGATCCTCGTCGATCCCTCCACGGGGCGCATCCTTCGCCAGATTTATCGCGGCCAGAGTCAGGCGGGGCCGGGCGAGTTCGTCGCGACCTTCTCGGACTTCCGGGCGGTGTCGGGGCTCACCCTGCCGTTCAAGTCACAGGTGACGATGAACGGCGAGCCGATGCAGTCATCGGTGTCGGAGGAGATCGCGGTCAACCCGGCCGTTGACGCGACGATCTTCGCCAAGCCGGCGGCGGAGAGCCCAGCGGGCGCTAAGGACGGCCAGTAGTCCAGGAGTGTGTCCGAGTAATGGCTTGGGCCGCGCGCACGGGGCTTGCGAGCCACAGCCGAGGAGCGAGGAGGAAGTCGACCCGAGTGGTCGTCGACGACGAGCGACGATGGATGCGGCCGCAACCCCCGTGCGCCCGAAGGGTTGCGGCGGCGCGGGGCCGTCTCCTTCGTCAGCGCTCCTCGACGATGTCTCGCATCGACTTCGTCGCGCTTCCTCGGATCCGACCCGGCGGCGCTCGCAACGCGATCCGAGCCATTACTCGGACACACTCCTAGTCCTCACCACGGAATCCGAGCAGGTGGAGGGCCGATCTCCGTCCGCTCCCCGTCTCCTCCTCGCCGCCCTCCTCGAGCGCCTCGCATACCGGGCGCTGGTCAAACCCCACCGGTTCTGTTAAGGTGACCGGCTCGGTTCCAGGGAAAGGGTCGTCGTGATCACCGATCTGCAGAAGGTCCGCAACATAGGCATCAGCGCCCACATCGACTCGGGCAAGACGACGCTCACCGAGCGCATCCTTTTCTATACGAAGAGGATCCGTGTCATCCACGACGTCAAGGGCAAGGACGGCGTCGGGGCCAAGATGGACTCGATGGAGCTCGAGCGCGAGCGGGGCATCACCATCCAGTCGGCGGCCACCCACTGCGCGTGGGCCGACCACCACATCAACATCATCGATACCCCTGGTCACGTGGACTTCACCATCGAGGTGGAGCGGGCACTGAGGGTGCTCGACGGCGCGGTCCTGGTCCTGTGCGCCGTCGCGGGCGTGCAGTCCCAGTCCATGACCGTGGACCGGCAGATGCGCCGGTACCGCGTGCCCCGGCTCGCCTTCATCAACAAGGCGGATCGGTCCGGCGCCAGCCCCTACCGCGTCACCCTGCAGCTGCGCGAGAAGCTCAAGCACAACGCCGTCCTGATGCAGATCCCGATCGGCCTGGAGGCGGCCTTCGAGGGAGTCGTGGACCTGGTCACCATGAAGGCCCTCTATTTCGACGGAGAGAGCGGTGAGCTGCGGAGAACGACGGAGATCCCCGCGCCGCTGCTCGCGGAGGCCGAGGCGAAACGCCACGAGATGCTCGACGCGGTGTCGCTCTTCTCCGACGAGCTGACGGAGGCGATCCTGGAGGAAAGGGTCACGGTGGATCTGATCAGGGACGCGGTGCGCAGGGGGACCATCTTGCTGGAGCTGACCCCCGTCTTCATCGGGTCGGCCTACAAGAACAAGGCCGTCCAGCCGCTCCTGGACGCCGTGACGCACTACCTGCCTTCTCCCGCCGAGGTGGTCAACGAAGCGCTGGACCTGGAGCGGGACGAGCAGAAGATCGTCCTCACCTCGGATCCCGACGCGCCGATGGTCTCGCTCGCATTCAAGCTCGAGGAAGGACGGTTCGGGCAGCTCACCTACATCAGGATCTACCAGGGGAGCGTCAAGAAGGGGGACACGATCGTCAATGCCCGCACCGGGCGCGAATCGAAGGTCGGCCGCCTCGTGCGGATGCACGCTGACGAGATGGAGGACATCACGGGCGCCTCGGCGGGCGACATCGTGGCCCTCTTCGGGATCGAGTGCGCCTCGGGCGACACCTTCACGTCGGACAAGATCCAGGTGACGATGACCTCGATGCACGTGCCCGACCCGGTCATCCACCTGACGATCAAGCCGAAGGACAAGAAGGCGCAGGGCAACCTCGCCAAGGCGCTGCAGCGATTCACTAAGGAGGACCCCACCTTCCACGCCCACGTGGACGAGGAGTCCAGCGAGACGATCATCTCGGGAATGGGCGAGCTGCATCTGGACGTCTACGTCGAGCGGATGAAGCGGGAGTACGGCGCGGAGGTGGAGACCGGAGCCCCCCAGGTCGCCTACCGCGAGGCGATCAGCCGGCGCGCGCCGTTCGACTACGTCCACAAGAAGCAGACGGGCGGCTCGGGGCAATATGGGCGGGTGGCCGGGTACATCGAGCCTCTGGCCGAGGGCGATTTCGAGTTCGTCAACGAGATCTACGGCGGGTCGATCCCCGTGGAGTTCATCACGTCGGTGGAGAAGGGATTCCGCTCGCAGATTAAGAAGGGTCGCATGATCGGCTTTCCGGTGACGGGTCTCAAGGTGGTGCTGGAGGACGGCGCGGCGCATTCCGTGGATTCCTCCGACAACGCCTTCCAGGCCGCGGCGCGGGGCGCCTTCCGGGCCGTCTATCACCAGGCGAAGCCCCAGATCCTGGAGCCGATCATGAAGGTCTCGATCGAGGGCCCCACTGAGTTTCAGGGTGCGTTCGTGCGCACCATCATGCAGCGTCGCGGCATGATCGTGGGGACCACGGAGGCCGAGGGCTTCGTGCGCGTGGACGCGGAGGTGCCGCTCGCCGAGATGTTCGGCTACTCCACCGACCTGCGCTCCTCGAGTCAGGGCAAGGCGGAGTACACGATGGAATTCGCCCGCTACGCGCCGGTTCCCGCCGAGGTCGCGCAGGAGCTTGTCAAGAAGTACGGGACGGGTTTGGACGAAGAGGAGTAGCGCCGACCATGTACAGCAAGGATCTCAACGAACGCAGTCCGCTGAGGGTCTTCGAGCGATCGATTCACGGCGGCCTGGGCCGGGGCAACATCGGCGTCGCGGCCGGGCGGCACGGGGTGGGCAAGACGGCCTTCCTGGTGGGCGTCGCCCTCGATGACCTGATGCGAGGGCGGAAGGTCCTGCACGTGGCGCTCGACCAGTCGGTCGAGAAGGTCCGCGAGTACTACGACGAGATCTTCATGGACCTGGCCCGCTCGTCGGGCCTCAAGGATGCGGGGCGCGAGAGGCTCGAGATGGAGCGCAACCGCAACATCCACACCTACGTCAATCACTCGTTCTCCGTGGCGAAGCTGACGGAGGCGATCGTCTTCCTCAGGAACTTCGCTCACTTCGAGCCCGAGGCCGTGATGATCGACGGGTTCGACTTCGAGGCGGGGGCCGTGGGCGACGTGTTCGAGCTGCGCCGCATCGCGAAGGAGCTCAACGCGGAGATGTGGATGACGGCGATCACCCACCGCGACGCGAGGCGCAACGAGCGCGGGATCCCGGAGCCGGCGGCCCGGTTCGAGGAGACGATCAGCGTGATCGTCTCGCTGGCCCACGACGGGCGCGGGGTCCGCGTCCGCCTGCTCAAGGATCACGAGAGCCCGAACGTCTCGGACACGAGCCTCATGCTCGACCCGACGACGATGCTCCTGATGCAGGAGTAGCCGCGGGCCATCGCTCATCGAGAGGGAGGTGCCGCCATTTCGGAGCCCAGGACCGAGGCGAAGAGCCTGCGCGAGATCGCCCCGGGAGTCTACGGGTGGCATGTCCTCGATGAGAGGATCGGCGCCCGCAGCGACGCCTACGCGGTGGCCGGCGGGGCGTCGGTCGTCCTGATCGACCCGCTCCCTCTCGCTCCGAAGGCCCTCGAGTCCCTCTCCAGGCTCGGCAGGGTGGTGGCGATCTGCCTGACCGGTTCGTGCCACCAGCGCTCGGGATGGCGCTACCGCGGGCTGTTCGGCGCGAGGCTGCTCGCGCCCCGAGCCTCGCAGCGTCTGGAGGCGGAGCCCGACGGCTTCTACGACGTGGGCGACAGGCTGCCCGGCGGACTGCGCGCGATTCACACGCCTGGACCCACCGAGTCCCATTTCGCGCTTCACGGCCCCGCCGCCGGCGGCGTCCTCTTCTGCGCCGATGTCCTGGTGCATCTGGAGCGGAGCGGTCTGAGGTTCGTACCGGACGTGCATCAGGACGAGCCCGCGCGAACGCGCGTGAGCGCGAAGGGGTTGCTCGAGCTGGACTTCAAGGTCCTGTGTCCCGCCCACGGCGCGCCGGTGACGGCGGACGCGAAGCGGGCGGTGCGCGGGGCCCTGAAGAAGGACGCCGCGCGATGAGCGGCTCGGGGTTCGCGGCCTTCGATGTCATCGTGGTGATCCTGCTCGCCGGCTTCGCGCTCTTCGGCCTGCTGCGCGGAATGGTCCGGCTCGTCTTCGGGTTCGCCGCGGTGATCCTCGGATGGATCCTGGGCTTGCGCTGGTGCGAGACGGTCGCCGTGCCTCTCAGGAGGATCGTGCCGTCGTCGGGCGGCGGGGCCGGTTTCGGGGGGCATCGCATCGCCGCGTTCATCCTGATCTTTCTGGGCGTCGTGATCGCGGTGGGCGTGCTGGCGTGGCTGGTGACGCGGGCGCTGGGGGCGGTCAAGCTCGGGTGGCTCAACCGCATGGCGGGGGCGGCCCTGGGGCTCCTGGTGGGAATCCTGGTGCTGTGCGCCGCCACGGTCCCGCTTCTGGCGCTCTCGGCGCCCGACGGTGGCTCACTGATGCAGGGCTCGCGTCTCGCGCCCTACGCGGTGGCAGGGGGGGAGTACCTCAAGGTCGCGGCGCCCGAGCCGATACGCGAGCGCTTCACCCTGGCGGCGAAATCCCTTCTGGCCGCGGGCGTGGCGGTCCAGCGGAAGGCCGGCGAAGCCACGAAAGAGATCACCGCGCCGAAGCCAGAGCCCTCCCGCCGTCCACGCTGAAGGTGCCGCCGGTGATCCAGCCGGCCCGATCCGACGCGAGAAAGAGAGCCAGCGACGCCACTTCCTCCGCGGCTCCCACACGCCCGAGCGGGTGCGTGCTCTTGCCGCGCTCCAGAAAAGCGGCGTAGTCGGTCTCGCTCATCCCACCGCTGAGGTGCAGGTTCGTCACCACCACCCCCGGATTGAGGGCGTTGACCCGGACCCCCCTGGGCGCCAGCTCCAGGGAGAGGCATCGCGTGAGCTGGTCGACGGCGGCCTTGCTCACGCAGTAGGCGAGCACTCCCGCGTAGGGGCGCAGCCCGGCCACGCTCGACAGGTTGACGATGTTTCCACGCCGCGCGATCAGATGCGGCGCCGCCAGGCGCGTGAGAGCGAGGACCGATCTCACGTTGATGTCCATGGTGCGGTCCCACGCCTCGAGGTCCGTGGACTCGAAGGTGCCTCCTTCGAGAATCCCGGCGCTGTTGACCAGCAGATCGAGCGACCCGAGGGTCGCAACCGTCGTCTCGACGAGGCGGACCCGGTCCTCCTCGAGCGTGACGTCCGCCGTGACGCAGTGGATGGATCCGCCGGGGGCCGACGAGGCGGTTTCGCGCAATGGACCGGGACGCCGTCCGGCGATGACCACTCGGGCCCCCTCCCGCGCGAAGGCGAGCGCGATCGCCCTGCCGATCCCGCTGCCTCCTCCCGTGACCAGCGCCGATTTTCCCGAAAGCTCAGGCATGAGGTTCCCTCGCATGAAGGCTTGAATATGAAGGGCCGGAGAGAGGGCCTCGGGCCGCGTCATCGCAGGACCCTACCTCATGGCGGCGGAGCTTGACAAGGCCGGCACCGTCCGTGGTGCCGGACGCGGCCGACCCTCTCATGGTGGAGGGGTCGCCTGGATCCCGCACGCCTCGAGGAAGCCGGGGGGTAGCTCGTATCCTGCAAGGAGCGCCGCGCGGGCGTGGTCACGCGCCTGCGCGGTGTCTCCTCGCTCCAGGGCGGCCACCGCGAGGTTGTAGTGGGCCGGGCCGTGCCGCGGGTCCAGCTCGACGGCGCGTCCCATCTCCGAGAGAAACTCCTCGGGGCGCTCCTGGCCGAGCCTGAGGACTCCGAGCCGATAGTGCGCCTGCGCCAACTCCTCGCGCACTTCCGGAGCGCCCGGATTCGCCTTGGCCATCCGTTCGAGCAGATCGACGGATTGCTCCTCCCGCGACGTGCGCTGCATGACGCGGGCGAGCCCCAGGATCGCCTCCTGGTTGCGACCGAGCGACAGCGAGAGCGCCTTCCGAAAGGCGCTCTCCGCCGCCGAATCATTGCCGGCCGCCTCGTGCGCGAGGCCCAGCCCGCTCCACGCCACGGAGATTCCGTCATCCCGCTCGATCACCTTCTGGTACTGGCGCACCGCCTCGTCGGGCCGTCCCTGCAGGGTGAGGATCCTCGCGAGGCTGATCCCGCTGCCCGTCAGGCCGGGAGCGATCCGCAGCGCCACTCCATAGTGCTCGATCGCCGCGTCGTACCGGCCCGCGAACTGCAGGGTGGCGGCGTAGTTGCTGTGGGCCTTCGCACTTCCCGGATTGACGGCGACCGCGGCCTGGAAGAGATGCTCGTCGTCGACCCAGTCGCGGCAGCGCGCGGTGAAGCGCGCGCCGTACAGAATCAGGAGCAGGGCGGTCAGCGCGGCCGCCGTCCCGCGCCACAGCGGGGCGCGCCCTCCCAGGCGCGTCAGGCCGGCCGCGAGCAGGAGGGCGAAGCCGATCGACGGCAGGTAGAGCAGCCTCTCGCCGAAGATGGTCCCGATCGGAAAGAGCAGGTTCGAGACGATCAGGTAGGTGAGCGCGGACCACGAGAGCGCGAACATCGCCACGGGAAAGCGCCGCGCCGAGAAGAACAGCACTCCGAGATAGAGCGCGAGAAAGACCACCGCGGCGATGTCTGCGGCCCCGGGCACGCCCGACGTCACGGGCAGCGCGTTGTAGGAGTAGTCGGCCGAGAGGCGCAGAGGGAAGATCAGCAGCCCGGCCCCCATCACGGCCACGCGCAGCGCGGTGAGCACGCGGCCAAGCGGCTCGGCGAACTGGATCGGGTTGTTGACGAAGGCGAGGTAGGCCGTCGAGGGGCTGGAGGGCGGTTCCGACCTGTAGACGTACCCGAGGATGCCGAACCTCAGCACCATGACCATCAACAGGACGAAGACCTGGATGCATGCCAGGGTCCCCGCCGTGATCAGATAGTGCCGGTAGGCGTCGCGGTTTCCATGGTGCCGGCGAGCGTCGGATCCCAGCACCGCGGCCGTGACCAGCGGCGCGGCGAAGACGCTCTCCTTGGAGAGCGCGCCCATGAACGTGACCAGGGCCAGCCCCAGCCCCCCGGCCAGGATCCATTTCCCGCGCCGGCGGCAGGCGACGAGCCCCAGGAGCGACGCCGCCAGGAGGAAGAAGGTCGCGAGCAGGTCGGCCCTCCCCGCCACGGCCGCCACCGCTTCGGTGGCGATGGGATGCACCGCGAAGATCAACGCCGCGATCAGCGCGAGGATCGGCCGATCGAACAGCTTGCGGATCAGGAGGTAGACCATCAGCGCGTTGAGCGAGTGCAGGAGGATGTTGACGGCATGCAGCGAAACCGGGCCATCCCCCAGCACTCGCGCGTTGAGCGCGAGGCTCGCGATGGCGACCGGCCGGTACAGCTCGTTGGGCGAAGCTTCGTCGGCCACGCCCCAGTAGCGGTACGTGAAGGCGCTCGACAGAGGCTGCTCGCCCCGGATGACCGGGGCGTTGCCGCCCATGAGGAGGTGATCGTCGAAAACGAGCCCGTTGCCCAGGGTGCCGGCGCTCACGAGAAGGGCCGCCAGCACGATCGCGGCTGCGTGAATCCCGCCCCGGTCGTGCAGCGGCAGGGGGGCCGGCCGTGCGGCCCTCAGCGTCCCTTGCCTCAGGAGGGCTCCGCGGCCTTCCTCACGGTGACGCTCCTGACCACAATCGGCTTGAGAGGCCTGAAGTGCGGGGGCTGATCGCGTTGTCCGCTGGTGGGGATGTTCTCAATCGCCGAAAGGACGTCGTCCCCCTTGCGCAGCTCTCCGAAGATCGACAAGGCTCCGTCGTAGGGCTCGTGTGGCGACAGCGTGATGACGAACTGCGATCCGCTGTCCTGCTTCTGCTCCCCAAGTTTCACCGACGAGAGTGTCCCGCGGCGATGCTTGAGCTCCGTGGCGATCTCGGGGGACAGGTTGTAGCCGACCCCGCCGAAGCCGGTGCCCGAAGGATCTCCGCCGCGCACCTCGACGCCTTTGATCACCTGGAACAGGGGCGTGTTGTCGTAGAACCCGAAGAGCGCGAGGTCATAGAAGTTCTGCACGTGCCGGGGCGCCTCTTTCGACTTCAGGTCGAACTCGAGGTACCCGTAGTCGGTCTCGATCACGGCGACGTACGCCTCGGAAGGCTCGAACTTCGGCAGTACCTTCACCGTGACGGGCGGCGCCGAGAGCCCCGAGCCTTCCCAGGAGATCGTGTAGGTGCCGGCCTTCGCGATGTCCGGTAGCAGAGGCGTGATGTCCTGGATCATGCCGAAGAACCCGCCCGGGGCCAGAACCGCGGGCTGGACCTTCGGGTCGATCTCCGCCTTGCCCTTCATGGTGAGCCTGGTTCCGGAGGCGCTGGTGACCTTGAGCCCGCCGAACAGGTTGATACCCGCCGAGTTGTCGTAGGGGCGGGCTCCGGTATTGAAGATGCCGAGGCGGATGAGCAGCGGATCGCCGCCGTAGTTGAAGGGACGGATGTATTCGAGGGTGGCCTGGATCGGGGAGGCCCCGGCCTCCTGCTCCGCCGCCGCGGCGGGGAGCATCGTCAGAACCGCAATCGCGGCCAGGATCGACGCACCTGCGAAGGGGCGCCCGTCGAGTCTCATCATCTGCCTTCCTTTATGAGTCACTTCGTGAAAGGGTCCGCGCGGCCGCGCAGGCGTGGACGGTTCGAGCCCCCGCCGCCTTCAAGGTCCTGGCGCATTCCGAGAGAGTGGCACCGGTGGTCACGACATCATCGATCAGCAGGACCCTGCCGCCCGCGGGGCGGATGCGCCCTGCCTCGAAGGCGCCGCGCACGTTGTCCACCCGGTCCCGGCGCGCGCGTCCGGTCTGGGACCTCGTGGCCCGGCGTCTGACCAGGGCTCGCGGCGCCACCTGCATGCCAAGTCGTCGTCCGGCTGCGACCGCGATCAACGCCGCCTGGTTGTACCCGCGCCGCCATCGCCGCCACCGATGGAGCGGCACGGGCACGATCAAATCGATGCGGTCGGAGAGGTCCTCCAGCCGCGGCGCCAGCCGCTCGCCCAGCTCGGAACCGAGCCCGGGGAGATCCGAGAACTTGAGGCACCTGATGATCCCCCTCAGACGCCCTTCGTAGGGGCCCAGGGCGGTCAGGGTCCTCAGGTGCCGGATCGGCCGCTCCTGCCTCGCGACCGGCGTCTCGATCACCTCGCTCCAGCAGCTCAGACAGACGCCTCCTCTGTGCTCGCCGAGCGGGCCGGCGCAAACCGGACATGCGGCCGCGAGGGCCGTCTCCACGAAAGGACGCGCCAGCCTCGAGGCAGTGCGCGCTGCGGCGATGGCGATGGATCGGAGCATCATAGCGGCCGGCCCCCGCGCGATCAAACGGCTCGGGCCGGTCACGGCAGCAGGCTGGCGCCGGTCATCTCGGCAGGCTGAGGCAGCCCCAGCAGCGCGAGCATGGTGGGCGCGATGTCCGCCAGGGTCCCGCCCGGGCGGGGCGGCGCGCTCACGGCGTCAGGCGGAAGGTCTTCGGCGGCCACGATCAAGGGCACCGGGTTCAGGGTGTGGGCCGTCAGAGGGCCCCCGGTGCGCGAGTCGATCATCTGCTCGGCGTTGCCGTGATCGGCCGTCACGAGGAGAGAGCCCCCCATCGGCAGCACCTCGCGCGCGATCCGTCCGACGCACTCGTCCACGAACCGGCAGGCCCTCAGGGTCGGCTCGTACAGGCCGGTGTGCCCCACCATGTCGGCGTTGGCGAAGTTGAGGATCACGACCAGATCTCTCGCGCCGCCGCGCAGCCTTTCGATCAGCGCGTCGGTGACGGGGCCCGCGCTCATCTCCGGCGCCAGGTCGTAGGTGGCCACATTGGGGGAGGGGACCAGGATCCGTTCTTCCCCGGCGAAGGTCCTCTCCTCGCCGCCGTTGAAGAAGAAGGTCACGTGCGCGTACTTCTCCGTCTCGGCAATCCTGAGCTGTCTGAGCCCCGCCTCGGAGATGACCTGCCCCAGCACCTGCTCGAGCGGGGCGGGCGGAAAGGCCACGGGGAGGTCGAAGGTCCGGTCGTAACGCGTCATGCAGACGTACGCCGAGAGCCTCGGGCGCCACTGTCGCTCGAAGCGTCCAAACGAGTCCTCGGTAAACGCCCTCGTCATCTGCCGGGCGCGGTCCGCCCGGAAGTTGAAGAAGACGACCCCATCGCCGTCGCGCACCAGGCCGGGCGGGCCCGAGGGGGCGGGGCGTGCCCCGGTGATGACCGTCGGCTTGACGAACTCGTCGTCCTCGCCGCGCTCGTAGGCCGCCGCCAGCGCCGCGCCGGCGTCAGGCGCCGCGAACCAGCGGCCCGGGTCGGCCTCGGGGCTCTCGGTCATGCAGCGGTATGCGATCTCGGTCCGGTCCCACCGGTTGTCCCGGTCCATCGCCCAGTAGCGCCCGATCACCGTCGCGAAGGCGCCGGCCCCCTCCGTTCTGAAGAGCTCCTCGAGCGAGGCGATGTACCGGTGGGCGCTGCGCGGCGGTGTGTCGCGCCCGTCGAGAAACGCGTGCACGAAGATCCGGGCCACACCCAGATCGCGCGCCATCCTCACCAGCCCCCTGGCGTGATCGATGTGGCTGTGCACTCCGCCGTCGCTTACAAGGCCGAGCAGGTGGAGCGCGCCACCGCCGCGCGCGAGCGCCACCATCGTCTCACGCAGGACCTGGTTGCGGGCCATGTCGCCCGTCTCGATCGCCCTGGAGATCCTCAGCAGATCCTGCAGGACGATCCGGCCGGCTCCCATGCAGGTGTGGCCCACCTCGGAGTTACCCATCTGTCCCTCGGGCAGCCCCACGGCCAGCCCCGACGCGGACAGAAGTGTGCTCGGATATCGTGCGGCGAGCGACTCGATATGGGTCGCGCCGCAATTGGCCACGGCGTTTCCCTCGAGCCGGGCGCTGTAGCCCCAGCCGTCCATCGAGATCAGGACCATCGGAAGCATCACGGTCTCCCGGGGAAACCTCACGCTGTCTGGCTGTAGACCGGGCCGGGGGACAGCCCCAGATCCTCGAGAGTGGGATCCTCGCCGAAGTCCAGCGCGACCTGGTTCCACTCGCCGCACGTGCGGCACCGGTCGGACCACTCGGCGTAGCGCTCGTCGCAGACCTGGCACCTGTACTGGAGCTTCAGGTATTCGAGATCCGTGATGATCTGCCGGTACTCGGCCGCCGCCTCACGATGCGCGCCGCGCCGCTCCAGAACCGCGCCAAGGCACGCGTGCAGCGTCGGCGAGGAGGAGGCCCTCGCGGAGAGAGAATTGAACTCGCGGTACGCCTCGTCGATCATCTCGAGCCTCAGGTAGAGCCTGGCCAGGAAGAAACGCGGCAGGAAATCCTTCCGGGAGCGTGCGACCGCCTCCTGCGCCGCCCGGATCGCGCCCTCGGGATCCTCGTCGGCCAGAAACCGCTCCTCGATCCGGCTCAGGAAGACCGGCGCGCCGGTCTGCGCGAAACCGCCCTCCCAGACGTGCACCGCCTGCTCCGCGTGGCCCTGGGTCTTGAGGACCTCGCCCAGCTTGAGGTGCGCCGGGACGAATCCGGGATCCGACTTGGCGAGCTTCCGGAGTGCGTTGAGGGCGTCCTTGTCGTGGCGCTCGCGGGCGGCCGCGCAGGCCATCTCATAGCGGATGCCGATGCTGTACCGACGCTCGGCCTCCAGCTTGTAGGGGGTCTTCTCCATCTGGTCCTCGATGAGACCCTGAAGCTCCCAGGCCCGGGCCCAGTCTGCTTCGGCGATCGCGTACTTGCGCAGCTTCCTGTAAGCCGACAGGGCCCGGCGGGGACGAAGCTGGATGATGCGGTTGAGGACCACCTTTGCCTTGCCGACCTGGTCCATCGCTTCGTAGTCCTTCACGAGCTCGTAGAGGGGTTCCAGCTCCGCGTCCCGGAGCCGGTGCGCGCGCTTGTGCAGGTCGACCGCCTCGGCGAACCGCTTGAGGCTCCTCAGGACCGCGCCGCCCCGAACCAGCGCCTGGAAGTGTTCGGCGTCGAGCGAGAGGATCGACTGGAAGTGCTCGAGCGCCTTCTCGTCTCGTCCTTCGAGGATCGCCTCCATGCCGCGGTTGTAGATCTCGTCGACGGCGCGGCCGGCCCGTCGCCCGCGCAGGAGCCTCCATCGCTCCACGAGATCCGCCGACCCGCGCAGCAGGAAGACGGTGAGAAAAGTGAGGACGCCCACGAGGTAAGCACCCACCATGACGGTCCAGAGAGGGACCGAACGGGTCGGGGTGATCAGGAATGGCTGATCGAGGAGGAGCTGGTTGAGCTTTCCGAAGATCGCGAGGAACGCGACCAGCGCGAGAGCACCAAGGATCGTGAGAAATGTCCGGATCTGCATGGCCTGCCGGGCAGCGCTCGCCGGCGGCAGGCCCCAGCCGGAAACATGCGGCCTCCCGCCGGACTCAACGGATCCACACCACCTGACCTCGGGTTCCGGTCAGTCGGTTACTTCTTCCTTGACCCCCTGCTCGATCCGCTCCTGGCAGGGTACGCAGTACATCGCCCAGGGGACCGCCTCGAGCCGCTTCTTCGAGATCTTCTCGCCGCATTCCATGCAGGTGCCGTAGGCGCCCTCGTTCATCCGCTCGATGGCTTCCTCCACGTTCTCGATGATCCGCCGCTCGGTGTTGCTGAGCGAGTAGAGGAACTCCTTGGTGTACGAGCTGGATGCCTTGTCGGCGAGGTCCTGGGTGCCCCCCTCGTCCGATTCGCGCCCGTAGCTGCGGTTCTTCGTGTAGGCCTGCGTGAGCTCTTTGCGCTTCTCGAGCAGCTTCTTTCTGTATTGTTCCAGGGTCTTTTTGTCCATCCTGCCCTTGTCCATCACTCGCTCCTTGGCGGACTGAGGCGGCCGCCGGCCGGCCCATCACCGCCGGTGATACTGCGCGCCGTGGATGATGCTCAACCCGCGGTAGATCTGCTCCACGGCCACCAGCCTGGCCATCTCGTGCGTCAGCGTCATGCGCGACAGCGAGATGGTGTGATCGGCGACTTCCCGTGTCCCGCCGTCGACTCCAAGGTGCCCGCCCACCAGGAAGGTCAGGCCCTTGAGCGATGACGACGAGGAATTGATCTTCCTTTCGAGGAAACGCGCGAACTCCTCGGAGGAAAGCTCGCGTCCCCTCGCATCCAGAAGGACGACTTCATTGCCTGCGGGGATCTTCTCACGCAAGCGCCGTCCCTCCTTCTGTATGACCTCCGCCACCGCGTGTCGGCCGGCGGCAGTCTCCTCCTTCGCCTCCAGGACATCGACGGGGATATAGCGCCCGATGCGGTCCATGTAACGCCGGATCGCGGCGTCGATGTTCCTGTCCTTCGTCTTGCCGACCCACAGAAGGCTGAGCTTCAACTGCCCGACCTTTTCAGCTTCTGCAGCAGGGTCTTCCTGTTGATCCCCAGTATGGCGGCCGCACGCGACTTGTTGCCGCGCGCCGCCTTCAGAACCTCCCGTATGTAGGCCGCCTCCAGCGCCTGGAGGCTCCATCTCTTCTCGAACGCCTCGCGGATCGCCTCCTCGGCCGGCGACCCGCGCGGCAGCCTCAGATCTCCGGGGCCGATGTCGGCGCCCGGCGAGACGATTACCGCGCTCTCGATCACGTTGGCCAGCTCGCGGACATTGCCGGGCCACCGGTAGGTCCGCAGCCTGCGTCTCGCCTCCACGGTGAAACGCCGGGGGCGCCCGTCATGGCGCCCCGACGAAACCCTCAGGAAGTGCGACGCGAGGGGCCCGATGTCCTCCACGCGCTCCCGCAACGGCGGGACCTTCAGGTGTACCACGTTCAGCCGGTAGAACAGGTCCTCACGAAACCTGCCCGCCCGGACCTCCGTCTCGATCGACTCGTCGGCCGAGGCGATGAACCTCACGTCCACCTCGACGGTCCGCGTGCCACCCAGCCGCTCGAAGGCGCGCTCCTGCAGCACCCTCAGGAGCTTCGCCTGCAGGGGCACGCTCAGAGCGCCCACGCCGTCCAGGAAGATCGTGCCCCCTTCGGCGGCCTCGAACTTGCCGGCGCGCCTCTCGGCCGCGTCGGTGTGAGCGCCCGGCTCGTGGCCGAACAGCTCGCTTTCGAACAGCTCGGCCGGGAGGTTCGCGCAAGGGACGGTCACGAAAGGCCCCGCCCGGCGGCTTCCCAGCCGGTGAATCCTCTCCGCCAGCAGGCTCTTGCCCGTGCCGCTCTCCCCGGAGATCAGGACGGTGGCATCGGTGGCGGCCACCCGCTCCATGAGGGTCCGTACCTTCGACATCGCCACCGACCGATAGACGATGGAAAGCTCCAACGCTGACCCCCGGGAAACGGAGGGAGTAATCTAGTCAGTCAAAGTCCTTTTGTCAAAACGGGTTTTCTCGGTTTCGGCCCCTCACCGGGGCCTGGCGAAGTCACCCAGCCGGGGAGCATCCGACCAGAGCCGCTCCAGGTCATAGTAGTCGCGCTTCTCCCCGGTGAAGATGTGGACGACGAAATCGACGTAGTCCATCAGGATCCACTCTCCCGCCTTGTAACCCTCGATGTGGCCCGGCCTTACGCCCGCCGCCTTGAGCTTCGCTCCGACCTGATCGGCGATCGCCTGCACCTGCCGCGCGCTGCGTCCGTGACAGACGATGAAATAGTCGGTGATCGAGCCAAACTCGGTGAGATCGAGGACGGTCACGTCCTCCGCTTTCTTGTCGAGCGCGGCCTCCACCACAACCGTCAAGGTCTCTTTACTCAGTGGCTCCCTCCAGCCCACCGGTGTAGAGCCGGTGCTTGAGGATGTAGCGTTCCACGGGCTGCGGCACCAGGGCCTGCGCGGACCCGCCGGCGCGAAGCAGCGCCCGCACCTGGGTCGAGGAGGTCTCCACCGGCTCCCCGTCGAGCCAGAGGATCGCGCCCGCGCTTCGCCTGTCGCGAATCCATCCGGGCAGCCGGCTCTCCAACGGATCGCCCAGGTAGGGGCGTCTCGGGTAGACCAGCAGTCGCGCGAGATCCAGCAGCGCGCGGCACTCCCGCCAGGTCTCGAGCTCCGCCAGCGAGTCGCTCCCCAGAATGAGGGTCACGTCGTGTCCGCGGCCCGCGAAGTGCCGCACGGTGTCGATGGTGTAACTCGGTCCATCCCGCGCCACTTCGTGGGAGGAGACGCAGATCCGATCGTCGCCGGCCGCAGCCAGCGCGGCCATCGCGAAGCGGTGGTAGGGATCCGCCATGTCGTCGCGGTCCTTGTGCGGCGGCCGGCGGGCGGGCACGAGGGCGACCCGATCGAGCCCGTACGGGGCCGCGGCCCGCGCGACCTGCAGGTGCCCGTTGTGCACCGGATCGAAGGTCCCCCCCATCAGGCCGAGCCGCAACTCTTCTCCAAGCCGGCGACGCCTGCGCCCGGCGCGCCATCCGGCATCTCCCGGAGCCTGCGTCCAACCATCTGTATCAGATCCTTGAGACCTTCGCCGGAGACCGCGGAGATGGCGATGAAGGGAAGCTCGCGCCTCTCGCAGTGACGGCGCAGCGCCTCGAGCCTCCCCGCGACCTCCCCCATATCGCCCCTCTCCTGACGGCTCACGGTGTCGATCTTGGTGGCCACCACGATGCGGGGTTTGAGCGACAGGTCGCCCGGCACCGATTCGAGCTCCCGCTCGATGACCGTAAGACCGTGGACGGGCTCCACGTCCGCCATCGGCGACAGGTCCACCAGGTGCAGAAGGAGCCTCGTGCGCTCCACGTGTTTCAGGAACCGGGCGCCCAGGCCGGCTCCCCGTGCCGCCCCCTCGATCAGCCCCGGGATGTCTGCCACGACGAACGAGAATCCCTCGTCCACCACGACGTGGCCCAGATGGGGGGTCAGCGTCGTGAAGGGATAGGCCGCGATCTTGGGATGCGCGTCCGAGATCCTCGAAATCAGCGTCGACTTGCCGGCGTTGGGGTAGCCCACCAGCCCGACGTCGGCCAGCAGCTTCAGCTCCAGGGTGAGCCACCGTTGCTCGCCGGCCTCCCCGGGCTCGATTCGCCTGGGCGCCTGGTCCGTGGAGGTGGCGAACCGGGCGTTGCCGCGCCCGCCCCGCCCGCCACGCGCGGCGACGAACCGATCCCCTGCAGCCTTCAGATCGGCCAGCAGACGGGTCCCTTCCTCGTCGAAGATGAAGGTGCCGGGAGGGACGCTCACCTCGAGGTCGCCTCCGTTTCGACCGTGGCAGTTGGAGCCCATGCCATGCTGGCCCCTGCGGGCCGAAAAAAGCCTCTTGAAGCGGAAGGGTACGAGAGTGGAGAGGTTGTCGTCGGCGTGCAGGACGACCGAGCCGCCGTGGCCGCCGTCGCCGCCGTCGGGCCCCCCGCGTGGAACGTACTTCTCCCTGCGGAACGAAAGGCAGCCGTTGCCGCCGCCGCCGGCCGACACGAAGATCCTCGCGTGATCCACGAACATGGTGGAAACTTTCCGCTGCCGCGCCGCCGGAGCGCTTTCGGAGGGAAGGGGATCCTCCCGGCTCAGCCGGCCTGAGGAAGGATGCTCACGAAGCGCCCCATGCTGCCTTTGTCCTCGAAGCGAACAACACCAGTCACCTTGGCGAACAGCGTGTCGTCCTTTCCCCGGCCCACGTTGAGCCCCGGCTTGATCGGGGTTCCGCGCTGGCGCACGAGGATCGAGCCGCCCGTGACGAGCTGCCCGCCGAACCGTTTGACGCCGAGACGCTGCGAATTGCTGTCGCGCCCGTTTCTGGAGCTGCCGCCCGCTTTCTTGTGAGCCATGAACCATCCCCCTCAGTTGCCGGCCTGGATCTCGTCGATGCGCAGGGAGGTGTACCGCTGCCGGTGGCCCCGTGTGCGCCGGTACTGCTTGGTCCTCTTCTTCTTGAAGATGAGGACCTTCTTTCCCTTGAGCTCCCCGAGCACCGTCGCCACGACCCGCGCCCCTTCGACGATGGGCGAGCCGACTTTCAGGGTGCCCTCCGCCCTGACCAGCAGCACGCGGTCGATCTGCAGCGACGATCCCTCGCCGGCGCGCTCCGGGTCGAGCCTGTTCACCCGAATGGTGTCTCCCGGGCTGACTCTGCACTGAGTCCCACCGATGTCGATGATGGCGTAGTTCATCTGACTTCGTCTCCAGTCCCGAAATGGCCCGCCGGGCAGGCGGATCCGCCCCGAACGGTCCCGGTGCTCCTTGAGAACCGGTAATGCTAGCACCCGGCATCGGGAGGGTCAATGGAGAATTCGGGGATCGGCGGGGATCTCAGCTCGCCTTCTTGAGTGAGTGCAGGACCTGGCGGGCGAGCGCCTTGAGGGTTTCGAAGACACCGGTCCCCTTCGGAGCGATGGCTTCCAGGTAGTCCTCGTTCTTGACGCGCAGCGCCTTGACCATCACGTCCACGGGGACCGCCCCTGGCAGGTCCCGCTTGTTGAGCTGAAGGACGTAGGGGACTGTCGTGAGGTCATAGCCCTGCAGCTTGAGGTTGGAGGCGAGGTTCTTGAGCGACTCGACATTGGCGTCCATCCGGCTGTCCTGGGAGTCGGCCACGAAGATGACGCCGTCCACCCCCTTGAGGATCAGCTTGCGCGAGGCGTCGTAGAAGACCTGCCCCGGGACCGTATAGAGGTGGAATCGCGTCTTGAAGCCGCGGATCGTGCCCAGCTCCAGCGGCAGGAAATCGAAAAAGAGGGTCCTCTCGGTCTCGGTGGCCAGCGAGATCAGCTTGCCCTTGGTCGAGGGGCTCGTCTTTCCGTAGATCCACTGCAGGTTGGTGGTCTTGCCGCACAGACCGGGGCCGTAATAGACAATCTTGCAGTTGATCTCACGCGAGGCGTAGTTGATGAAGGTCATGAGCGTCAGGCGAACAGGCTGTCGATATCGTCGTCCGTGATCTCGGAGAATGGGGAGGAGCCGGTCTCCCCGCGGGCCACCTCCTCGGCCTGCCTCCGCTCGATCGCGTCGAGGACCCCCACCAGATCGGACGCCGCGGTCCGAACGCGAAGTCTCACCAGCCCCAGTGAGGACCGTTCGTCGAACAGGACCACCAGGATGATCCGCGCGTTGACGAGAGAGATATGGAGGCTGTCCTTGTCCCCCTCGTGCACCAGGGCCGTGAACTCCCTCTCCCCGATCAGGCGAGCGATGGCGTCGGTGGACGCGACGTTGCCCGCCGTGAGCGAGGCCAGCGCGGTGGGATCCATCGCATCGAGGTCGTCGCCCGAGGCGGCGAGCTGCTGCCCGTTTCGATCGATGAGGAAGGCGGCCCTTGCGTTCGCGTCGGCCCTGAGCCGCGCGAGGATTACGGTGATCTGCCCGAGCTGCTCCTCGTACATGACGGTACCCATCAGGGGCATGCGGCAAGGCCCTCCTTTGTAGTCCCAAGCCTAACGAGTGGGCAAATATATGTGGGGACCCCGGCGGCGGCAACCGGGCTCCGGGAAAGCGGGGAAAACGGGGACAGCGGGGCGGTCGGGCGGCCGGAGAGGGGAAAAGGCTTGCCACGGGCGCAGGATCCGCCCTATACGTTCCTCCGACCCTCCAGCGCCCGTGCGATCGTCACCTCGTCGGCGTAGTCGATCTCCGAGCCGACCGGCAGCCCCACCCCGATGCGGCTGACGGTGATCCCCATCGGCCGGATCAGGCGCGAGAGGTAGACCGCCGTGGCCTCGCCGTCCACGGTCGGGTTGGTGGCGACGATAACCTCGGTGACCTTTTCGAGGCGGCGCATCAACTCGGCCACCTTGAGCTGCTCGGGGCCCACACCGTGCATCGGAGAGAGCGCGCCGTGCAGCACGTGGTACCGGCCCTTGAAGCGGCCGGTCCTTTCGATGGCCATGACGTTTGCGGGCTCCTCGACCACGCAGATCTGGGAGCCGTCGCGCCCCTGGTCCTCGCAGATCGAGCAGGGGTCCCGGTCGGCGATGTTGCAGCAGGTCGAGCAGAAGGAGATCTTCTCCTTGACGTCGAGAAGGGCCGCGGCGAGCGTCTCCACCTGCCCGCGCGGCGCCTTCAGGATGTGGTAGGCGAGCCTCTGGGCGCTCTTGCCCCCGATGCCGGGCAGCGTCTGGAGCGCGTCCATGAGACGTGAGAGGGGCTCGGGAAGACCCTTCATCGGCGGCCCCTCAGAATGGGGAGGGCATCCCGGGGGGAATGAGGCCGCCGAGCTGCTTGCCCAGCTCCTCGTCGACGCGTCGCCCCGCCTCGCCGAAGGCGGCCTTGATCAGATCCTCCAGCATCTCGACGTCCTCGGGGTCGACCGCCTCCTTCTTGATGGAGAGATCGACCAGCTCCTTCTTGCCGTTGAGGGTGACGGTGACGGCGCCCCCACCGGAGGAAGCCTCGATCTGGAGCTCGGCCATCTCGCGGGCGATCTTCTCCTGCATCTCCTGCGCCTGCTTCATGAGCTTGTTGATGTTGACCATGCGCTAGTGTCCCTCCCGGATGTCGACGATCTGACCCTTGAACATGTCCATCACGGCCCGCACCGCAGGCTCCTTGAGCGCCTCGTCGATGAGCCGCTCGCGCCGTCGCGAAGCGTCGTCGCCAGCCTGGCCCCCCTCCACCGCCGAGAGGTCGTCGGCGGCGAGGGCCTCCTCTTCCACGCGGACCACCGCGGGGCGCCCGAGCAGCGCCGATGCCTCCTCGCGGATCACCTCGAGGTTCTCGGGCGACTCCAGCGCCGCCCGGATGAACCCCTGCTTCGGCTGGATCGTGACGATGAACGCGTCCCCCTCCAGCCTCAGGCCCCGTGCCTGGTTCAGGAAGGCGGCCAGCGACACCTTCCTGTCGGAAAGACGCTGGAGCAGCCGGGTGGCCTCGCGCGACGCCGCTGGCTGCGGCGACTCGGCGCGGCTGGATGAAGGAGGACCACCGCCTGCCGGCCCCCCAAGTCCCCCGTTCCGAGGCCCGGACGGACCCGACGAGGCCGGTGGCGCCGCGGTGGGCTTCGGAAGCCTCGGCGCGGTGGCCGCTACCGGGGCGATCCCCTCGATGCGCCGCAGAAGATCCTCGATCGGAGCCAGGTCGGCCAGACGGATCATCCTCAGCGCAGCGGCCTCCAGCAGAAACCTGGGCTGCTCGTCGCGGCGGATCCGATCGGCCAGATCGAGCATCGCATGGATCAGACGCAGCAAGGCGTCCTGCGAGAAGAGCTCCGCGAGCCTGCCGGCGTCGCCTCCCTCCTCCGGGCTCATCGAGAGAGCGGCCGCCGCGCGCGCCCCGGCCGCCTTGCAGACCATCACGTCGCGCACGCGGGCCAGCGCTTCGCGCGCGAAGTGGGTGAGGTCGGCGCCCGCCTCCGAGAGCCGCTCGACGATCGCCAGCGTCCCGGCGGCATCGTGCCTGCCGATCGCTTCGATGAACTCCATGACGATGCCCCGGTCGATCAGGCCCAGGGCCTCCCGCACGCCGGCGGGGGTCACCTGCCCGCCGGAGAACGCGATCACCTGATCCAGCAGGCTCAGACCATCGCGAACCGAGCCTGCCGCGAGCCCCGCGATGAGATCGAACGCCTCCGCTGAGCCCTCGACCTTCTCCAGGCCGGCGGTCCTGCCAAGCGCATCGGCGATCTCCTGCCGCCCCACGCGGCGGCACGCCAGGTGGAGGCATCTGGACATGATCGTGTCCGGGACCTGTTCGGGTTCGGTGGTTGCGAACAGGAAGAGGACGCGCGGCGGGGGCTCCTCGAGGATCTTCAACAGCGCGTTGAAGGCCGTCTCGGACAGCATGTGGACCTCGTCCACGATGAAGATCTTGTGCCGATCGCGGGCCGGGGCGTAGCGGGCCGCCTCGCGCAGAGGATCGACGTCCTCGACCTTGCGGTTCGACGCGCCGTCAATCTCGATGACGTCCATCGCGTTGCCGGCCGCGATCTCGCGGCACGGGTCGCACGAACCGCACGGGTCGACCGTGGGCCCGGTGGCGCAATTGAGCGCGCGCGCGAAGAGTCGAGCCAGGGTGGTCTTGCCCACCCCGCGCGTGCCCGAGAAAAGGTAGGCGTGGTGCAGACGCCCCTGCCCGATCGCGTTCTTCAGCGTCGAGACCACGCTGGACTGCCCCACGACCTCGTCGAAGCTCCTGGGGCGGTACTTGCGCGCGAGAACCTGATAGGGCGCCGCCTCGGCCATCTAAGGATCCTCAATGCTCAGGGGGGAGTGGTCGTGCACCCCTCATCGAAGCGCGCACGGCACGGGCGGCGCGCACGGCCGGGCTCAAGGTGACCCGTGGCACCTGCGAGTGTCCGCTTACCGCTGCTCCCTTCCGGGCCTGACGGGGTTCACGGATTCACAGTGCACGGGGCTCGGGCCCGTTGGTCCGCCGCACCATCCAGCCGCCGCCTTCCCCTCAGGAAGGGAATTCAGCCCTGCTGTAGCGGATTGCAGGTGACAGGGCACCGCTAGCTCCCCGCCTAGCACGACCAAAGCCGGAACGTGGCGAGGATACCCCCGTCCGACGGCGCGGGTCAACCAAGGAGTGTGTCCGAGCAATGGCTCGGGTCGCGTTGCGGCTGTCCGGTGCCCTCCCTATAATCCCCGCACTTCTTCTTCCGGTGATGCGTCACCCGTATGGCGCCCGTGCTCCTCGTCCTTGTCGCGCTTATCGCCGCCGGGGGTCAGGCCCCCGAGGGGGAGGTCTCCCTCCAGATCGACCTCTCGCGGTACCAGGTGCGCGGGTCGGCCGCCGCTCCGGTCCTGATCGTCGAGTTCTCCGACTTCAAGTGTCACGCGTGCGAGAAGTTCAACCTCACCATCATGCCCAACCTGACCCGCGAGTTCATCGAGCCGGGCAGGGCCAAGGTCGTCTTCGTGGATTTCCCGCTCGTGGAGGAGGCCAGCTCCACGAACGTGGCGGAGTCGCCACACTGCGCGGGCAGGCAGGGCAAGTACTGGCAGATGCACGACCTCCTGTGGGAAAAGGTGGGAGCCCTGGGGGATCAGCAGCTCGCGCGATATGCCGCGGAGCTGGGGCTCGACGCGGCCGCCTTCACGAGGTGTCTCGACGGCGACGCGTTCCGGCCCAGGATCGTGGCCGATCTGAAGTTCGCCTATGGTCTGGGACTCTCCTCGCGTCCCACCTTCTTCGTCGGGCGCAGCCAGCCCGACGGCAAGTACCTCGGACGCTACATCGTGGGTTCGCAAAGCTACATCGCATTCAAGTCAGTCATCTCGCGGATGGGAGGTGTCGCGCCGGTCGGTCCCGGGTCGCAACCCGTCCGGCCGGGGGGCCTGCCCGGCTTCGCAGGGTCCGAGCGCTGCATGGAGTGCCACCCGACCCAGTACGCCGAATGGAAGGAATCCCTCCACGCCCGCACCGTCCACGAGCCCACCGCGCCGGAGCGCGACCTGTTGGCCCGTTCACTGATTTGCGGCGATCACGAAGCCCGATTCGTCCTCGGCGAGCGCCACGCGCGCCGCTTCTTGGTCCCTTCCGAGACGGAGCCGGGGCGCCACCTCCTGCTGCCGTGTCGCTATGACGTCGGGCCGGCCGAGTGGATCAACCTGCACCAGACCGACTGGAAGAGCCTCGTCTGGGAGAGATCGTGCGCCGCCTGCCACACCACGGGTTTCTCCTCCGACGATTTCACGTCACGCGAGATGGGGGTTGGATGCGAGTCGTGCCACGGACCGGCCGGACGGCACGGCGCGTACGAGACACGCGGGGAGATGATCGCGTTTCCGCCGCTGCGGGCCTCCGAGGAGGCCGCCATCTGCGCCTCATGCCATCTGCAGGGAGGGCGCTCGGGCAGGACAGGTCTGAGCTTTCCGTACAATTACCAGGCCGGCGGCGACCTCTTCTCCGACTACCATTTTGACTGGACGCAGCTCGACCCGAACGTGGAGGCGGCCGGCAACCCGATCGACATCCACCAGAAGGTGCTGATCCGAAGTGCCGTGACGCAGGGACGCCAGGACCTGAGATGCTCGTCGTGCCACGAGTTCCACCGCATGGGGCACGCCAGGCACGAGAAGACGGCGAGGCAGGAGTTCTGCCATCTCTGCCACGAGCGGTCCGATTTCAAGGTGAAGGGATACAGCCAATCATGCGACGTCTGCGAGTTCTGATCTCGGCGGTCATCTGCGCGGCCCTGGCGCTGGCCGGCGTGGGGCGCGTCGCGAGGGGGTCCGGGCCGAGCACTCGCGTCGAGCCGGGGAGCCGCTTCACGCCCATGAAGGTCATGGCGCTCATGCCCGACGACAAGACCCCACATGAGATCACTCTGGCGGCATCGCTGGGGCGGCGGCCGGTGGTCATCTGCTATTTCGCGGCGGGCGAGCCGCTGGGCGAGGAGGGGCTGCTGAGCCTGCAGGAGCTGGCCGAGGGGGACTTGAAGGGCAAGGTCGACTTCTTCGGGGTCGTGAAGATCGGCGGCAAGGTGAGCGTGGCGGCCGCGTCCGGCCGGCAGTCGTTGCTGGGGGTGACCCTTCCGCTGATCATCGAGGAAGGCTTCACCCTGGGGGACGCCCTGGGAGTGACCAGCGCGCCGAGCATCAGCGTCATCGATGCCGCCGGCGTTCTGCGGATCCCTGACGCCCGGAGCCTCGGCCAGCAGGTGGCGCCGGGCCTGACGGTGCGCCAGGCGATCCGCGACGCCGCGCTGGGCCGGCAGATCCCCACCATCGGCAAGCTCCCCCGCTACTACCCGGCCAACGAGCTGACGGGCGGAACCTATCCCGACTTCATGCTCCGGAAGCTCAAGAGCACCGAGCGACTCAAGCTCTCGGAGGTGATCGACCGCAACTCGAAGGAAAAGAAGATCACCGTGGTCATGTTCTGGCATCCCAACTGCAAGCACTGCAAGACGGCGATGCCAGGAATCGTGGCCGGCTACAGGACCTACGGCAAGTGGCTCGACATCGTGTCGGTCACCGCTCTGAAGAACGCCGACGAGGTCCGCAACGCCGAGGACACGATCCGGGCCCACGGGATGACCTTCCCCGTGCTCGAGGACGAAGGACGACGGGTCACCGAGCTGTACAAGGTGGTATCGACGCCGACGCTCTTCTTCATCAGGCCCGACGGGAAGATCGACTCGGTCTACACCACGGGGGAGGTGAACTTCCTGCCGATCTTCTCAGCGAAGCTGAGGTCAATTCTCGGGGTGGCGAGCCAGCTTCGAGGTGCCGGTTCCGGTAGCTGAGAGGGCCGGCCGTCCACCGCCGCGCGAGTTCTCCGGCAGGGCCATCGTCCTGATGAGGGTTTCGTCCGGCACGATGACCTCGAGGACCGTCCTGTCCCCCTTCCTGACGGGCGCGCAGCACTCGCGGCGTTTCGTGAACCGGGCATAGCCGACCTGCAGCTCCCGGTCCTGGACGACCAGCGGCCAGAGCAGGCAGAGGGCGGGCTTGAGCGCGTAAGGCGAGCCCAGGCTGGCCTCGCCCGCCACCTGGAGCGCGCAAAGGCCGTCCCGGCGGTAGAAGACGCAGGCGCCGTCCACGACGCGCGTGTCGGTGCTCCGGCCCGCGGTGAAATCGTCGTCACGCACCGTTCTCCGGTCGAACCAGCGGGCGGGGGCGCGCCGGACGCGCGATGTCATCGCCTCGCCCACCAGGCCGGCGTGCGCCAGGATCCTGTCACGCTCCTCGATCGACACGGTCGTGCCGCCGCGGCAGCAGGCCCCGTCGCAGCGTCGCACCGAGGCGTCCTTGATGAACATCCTCCGCGCCAGCCGAGTATCGATCCCGGAGATGTTGAGGCCGAGGTGGTCGCGGATCGCGGCGAAGAGACGCGAAAAGGTCGGTGGCAAGGAGCTCTCCTATTCCCAGGCGCGGTGACTATAGCACCGGAACGGGGAGCGTGAGGCGGAATGTGGATTCTCAGGCGGCCTCGAGGATCTCTCGCACGCTCTGCACGAGGTCGTCGGGCGTGAAGGGCTTGGGGAGAAACCGGAGTCCCCGGACGGGCAGGTCGGCTGGCAGCACCGCTTCCCTCTCGACCCCGGACATGAACATGATCTTGGTCTCGGAGCGCTGGCGCGCGAGGGCCGCGGCGAGCTCCCGGCCGTTCATGCGCGGCAGCACGATGTCGGTGAGCAGCAGATGGATGGGTCCGTCATGCTGCGTACCGAGGCGCAGGGCCTCATCGGGGTGGGACGCCCGCAGAACGTGGTAGCCGTGGGGCTCCAGGCTCCTGGTCGCCAGATCGAGGATCACCGGCTCGTCATCGACGACGAGGATCGTGAAGGTGGCAGCGCGCGCCGGCTCAGGCATGGCACGCCCCGCCATCTCTGCGGCCCTCCCGGCCGGACGAAGCAGGACGCTGAAGGTGGAGCCGCGCCCCGGCTCGCTGTCGACCTGGATCTTGCCGCCGATCTGCGTGACGAAGCCGTAGGCCGACGAAAGACCCAGCCCCGTGCCGCCGGCGGCTCCCTTCGTCGTGAAAAACGGCTCGAAGATATGCGCGCGTGTACGGGGATCCATGCCGTGGCCGGTGTCGCGGACTACGAGGCTCACCCAGGTGCCCGGGCTGGCCGGCGGGTCCTCGATGGAGGCGGTCTCGATGGTGAGCGTGCCGCCATCCGGCATCGCGTCGCGGGCGTTCGTGACCAGGTTCATGACGAGCTGGTGCAGCCCCTCCGGATCCGCGTGGACGCTCGGAAGGGCCGACCCGGGAAGGGCGACCAGCCGGTTTCTTTCACCCAGGACCTGGCGGAGGACCCGCTCCATGGACGCAAGCTCGGCGTTGAGATCGACTGGTTTAGGCTCGATCGCCTGCCTCCGGCTGAAGACGAGCAGGCGATGGATCAGGTCGGAGGCGCGGCCGGCGGCCCTGAGCACCTCCCCGATCTCCTCGCGGGCGGAGTGGTCGGGCCCGAGACGGTCCTGGAGCACCTCGCAGTATCCCCGGATCACCGTCAGCAGGTTCTTGAAGTCGTGGGCGACGTGCCCCGCGACACGGCCAATTGCCTCCAGCTTCTGCGACTGGAGGAGCTGCTCCTCGAGTTTCTTGCGCGGGGTAAGGTCCCTCAGAATCGAGACATGACATCCCGGAGAGAAGTTGGCTCGTGCCGCGTACTCGACCTCCTTCCTGGTGCCGTCCTCGAGGCGCAGGGTCATCTGGCCGATCATCGACCCTCGCTTCAGGAAATGGCGCCACAGATCGTCACTGGCGCCGGCGGTCGCGACGAAGTCGCTCATCGGCCGGCCCAGGATCCCGTCGCGCGTGAGGCCCAGCATCGCGCAGCCGGCGGGATTCACGTCGATGAAGGTGCGATTGTCATCCAGGATGAAGATCGCGTCCAGCGCGGCGTCGAAGACGGCGTGCAGCTCCGACTCGATCCGGCGCGCCACATCCTGGGCCTGCCTGCTGCGCGTCACGTCGACCATCACGCCGCAAAGTCGCCTGGGATGGCCTTCCGCGTCCGTGATCACCCGCACGACGTCCCTCAGCCAGACGATCCGACCGTCGGCGGCACGAAAGCGGTATTCGAGCTCGTGGTCCGCACGACGGGCCGTCGCCTCCCGGCAGAAGGCTTCGCACCGTTCCCGATCCTCGGGATGGATGTGCTTTACCCAGAAATCGGGATCGTCCAGCCAGGCTTGGACCGGGTATCCGAGTATCGCTTCCGCCCGGCGGCTCACGAAGTTGATTCGCCATGTCAGGGCGTCCGCTTCCCAGACGATCGCGTCGAGGCTTTGAAGCAGGTCCTGCGCGTGGTCCATCGCCCGCGCGGCCGTCCGCCCCTGCACCTCCCGCTCCAGACGTGTCCTCAAGACCCCGACGAGGAGGGCCGCGGAGGGGGTCGTGAGCGCCAGCAGGAGCATCCGGCTCTGGTTCTCCTCCGAGAAGTGGAGGAACGACCCCGGCTCCTGATAGATCAGCGCCGCCCATGCCAGCGTCATGCCGGCGCTGACGAGGCCCGGCACCACGCCTCCCACGAACGCAGCGAAGATCACCGCCAGGATGTAGATGGCGCTCGGGTTGGGGACTCGCGGCGGGACGAGGGAAAAGTAGTGAGCCATCAGGAGGACGGCGAGGGTCACAAGGGGCCCGGCGAGGAACCTCTGTTGCTTTTCCCACGGGGAAGCGGCTCGGGGGGACGCTGGAGTCTGCGGAGGGTCCTTGTGCAACATACAGCACCACGGCTGGAGTCGAGATCGCGCTTATTCTAGCTGATGAGCTATTGTCAGGTCCAGCGGAACATTCGAGGCTCGCTATGATGGGGAAAGGCCGCGCGTGATGCGCACTCCGGCCGGATCGGGCTTTCACGCGAGGAGGACCGGCAAGGAGGGGAGCCAGCGGGACCGGGGCCGGGCCTGAACCCTTACTTATCCAGAGTGAGGGAGCTGCCGACGATGGTCCACTTGCCCTCGACCCAGACGACCTTGTAGGTCTGTGCCCCGACGTGATACCCCATCCCGACCACCTTGGCGACGTTGCCCGGCCGCTTGCCGTAGAAGAGGGTGCAGCCGCTGTTCTCTCCCGCCCCCATCGAGGTGTGGTAAATGGGCAGACCGTCGTAGAGATTGTCGCCCGTGGCGGTCCCGGCGTCCGACTGCACGTGGTTGATGCAGGTGCTCAGGGAGCTCTCGAACTGCTTGTTGGACTTGTATGGGTATTTCGCGAGCAGCATCGCCTTGATCTGATCGTTGTTCATGATCCCGAACTTGGCGCCGCCAATCGGGCCGTGAAACTGTGGCATTGTAGCCCTCACTAAGTGATTCGCGATTCTTTCCCAAGATTAGGATGCGGGCATCAAGGGGACCGCGCCGGCAAGGGATGGAAACGCGACCCCCAGCCCTCTCGAGGAGCCCTGGGGGTCGCGCCCGGTTCAAAGGCTAGTTCATTCCCAGTGCGATCAGGTTCTCCGCATAATTGACCAGCACATCTGCAGTCGCGTTGTCGATGGCGTTACCGCGCTGGCCTTCGACCTGCAGGATGAAGGCACGCAGCAACTTCATCCACAGGAGCTGATTCTGACCGGCCGCGGCGCTTTCCGAGAGGTTCAGCTTCGCCATCATGCCGTTGACGATGCTCGAGCTCAGGTTCAAACTACCGACGATGGCCCTGAGCCCCGCGTAGGTGTCCGTGCAGCCGTTGCCGTCCGCGTCCAGGTTGAGCTCGGGAACGTCCAGCGGGCAGCTGTCCGACACGTCCGCGACGCCGTCGTTGTCGTCATCCAGGTCGCAGATATCGCCCAGACCGTCTCCTTCGTGGTCCTCCTGGCCCGGGTTCGCAACGCCGGGACAGTTATCGGTGCTGTCCGACAGGCCGTCCACGTCCGCGTCGGGGTACCAACCGACGTCCCGCATCAGCGCCAGGGTCAGATCGACGCCCGAGACGTTGTGCGTGAGGTCGAGGTTGATGTTGGGCTCCATCAGCTGGTTCGGAAAGGCGATCGTGTCCCAGTGAGAGATCGACGAACCGCCGACGACCGGATTGGGACTGTACAACAGCGCGCGATCGTTGAGGTCGGCCCCCGACCGGACCAGAAGATCCAGAAGCAGGGAGACGTTCACGCCGCTCGCGAGCTGAGCCTTGATCGTGTTGCCATCCGCCAGGGTGATTCGCACGGACGGGATGATGATCGTCGGGTCCGCGCCACCCAGACCGGCGGGAGGGCCACCCGCCACGTTATCCGCCACCAACACCGCAACGGCGCCCGCATCCTGGGCGTTCTTGACCTTCACGATGAAACCGCAGACCCCGCGGTCCACGAGAGCGACCTTGCCGGCGACGGCCGCCGCATTGGTGATCGGCGAGCAGGCGTCGAAGGTGGTCGGTCCCGCGGCGTCGGCCGGGTCGAGCGCCTGAACGACGCCCCCCGTTATTCCCGGGCTGGCGACCGGCGGGCCGAACGAAGCAGTCCCCACGGCATAGTCGCCCGAGATTGCGGCTGGAGAGTTCACCCTGAGCAGCGGGGTGCCGGGAGCCAGGCAGCCTGGAACCTCATCGGTGACCTGGTCTCCGAACCAGACGACCCGGCGCGGATTGATGGCGGAAGCCGCCCGCTGGGCGTTTGTCATCTGATTCCACAGCAGGCCGTTGGACAGGTCGAGCAGGTTTCTGTTGTAGGTGTCGGGCAACCCGCCGATCAGTGCGCCGCTGCCCAGGTTGCCGAACTGCTGGAACCCGAGGCCGTGACCGAACTCGTGCAGCAACACGGTCACGAGATCGATCTGCGATCCGTGATTGTTGTCGAGGCCGAGATACCAGCCGATCCCCGTCAGGCACCCGACGTTGCCGAGATTCACGTTGAAGCGCGCCGAGATGTCAGGCTGTCCGGGGTTCAGCTCGAATCCGGCCCGTTTGTCGGCCAGGGCGGAGGAATGCCAGGTGTTCGCGAACGCGGGGCCGGCGAAGGGCGGCGTCGCCGGGAAATTGGCGAAGATGAACAGGGTCCCCGCGCTTCCGAGCACGGCCTGGGTGGCGTTGCATGAGAGGGGATCGAAGTTCGACCGGATGGTGATCAGGACATTGCTGTCGAGGGTCGCGCCCCAGATGTCGGCGGCGAACTGGAAGGCGATCAGCCGCTGCGCGCCCCGGGTCGTGCCGGGGTTGCCGCCAACGGGGGCCACGGGGGTCGGGTCGTTGAATCCTTCACCCGCCCCGTCGGCGTTCACGATGGAGATGGTGGCTCCTGCCAGGGCCGGAGAGGGCGAGACGAGGAGGAGGCCAAGCGCGGTCGACAACAGTAGTGAGAGCGAGCTCCCGAGCATGATGTTTCGCATGGCCTACCTCTCCTCTGCCGTGACCGGCGCACGTTTCGGAGCGACCCTCTTACCCGATTCCTTCTTCTGATCACGCGCGGTCGCGCGGGAGACGACGCCTTTCTGCAGCAGGGCCTCGGCGCTCGCCGGATCATCGACGCAGGTCAACACCACCTCCCCGTCCGTGTCCAACGACCCCATCGCCACGTGCTGGAAGCCCCCATCCAGATCCACCATCGTGGTTCCGTCGGGCAGGTTGGTGACATTCAGGTTCTCGATCGACCGCTCGAGCATCGCGGAAAGCTCAGAGGCGAGCTTCTGCGATTCCAGGCGGGTCGGCTGTTGCAACCGTCCGGTCGCTGGGTCAACGGAGACCTGCTGGCTGCCCACCGCGCGTGTGATGGACTGTTGCTGCCCACGTGTGGCCTTCTTGCTGCCGGTCTTCGCGATGATGCTACCGGAGGCGGCAACCGCCAGAAGCGTCGCAATCACGACCAGGCCGGACAAACGTGCACCTCTTCGTCGCCTTTCGATCATCAAGGTCCCCCCTGAATGAAACTCGACTCAACACCGCAGGCAAGGCTGCGATCACGTGATCGCAACCGGGAGAAATCCCGCAACCTCGTGAAATGGATTATGGCGCGAGACCCTTATACCACCATTGTTCGCGCGCATCAATTAGGAAGTATGGGAATTACTGTCACGCGCACGGCCACCGGAGCGGCGTGCTCCTCGGGGGCCGCAGATCCGAGGGACTGGTCCCCCGTGCGACACCGCCGGCGAGGCGCAGAGCGCCGCATTCACAACGAGATCCACACGAGGGCGGTTGGGAGCCGCCAGAGCGCTCTTGTGGCAGCACGGCTGGCGGAGAGAGTGGGATTCGAACCCACGGTGGAGTTTCCCCCACACACGCTTTCCAAGCGTGCTCCTTAAGCCACTCGGACATCTCTCCGCGCGCTGGATTTGGGTCGCGCCCGCGAGAGTATCCCACCCTCACGGAGGGGTCAACGCGAGCGCTGGAATCGGGGAACGGAGGTCAATCCTTGCGGATGCAGGTCACCAGTGACCAGAGGCCGAGAAGGTTGGTGCGTTCGATCCTCTCGACCTCGAAGAGCCCGCTTCCGGCCACGATCGACATGGGCATGTCGAGCACGAAGCCGAGACGCTTGCTCAGGGGCGTCAGCCTCGTCTCTCCCCACGAGAAGATCCGGTTGCGGCTGTGGAAGTGGTTCAGGAAGAGGACGCGGCCCCCCGGCCTGCAGACGCGGTGCACCTCCGCGACCACCTGCTCGGGCCTCTCCACGCACGAGATCACGTACGAAAGGAGCACCTTGTCGAATGTGGCCTCGGGCCACTTGAGGTGGTCGGCGGACATCCGCTTGAGCTCGATGTTGCCCCGGCCCAGCGCCACGACCTTCTCGGCCGCGCGTCGCAGCATCGGCAGCGAGATGTCGATCCCCGTGATCCGGCACCAGTCGGGATAGAGCGGGAGCGACAGACCGGTGCCCACCCCCACCTCGAGGATGTTCTCGCCCGGCTCGATCGCCAGAGCGGCGATAGCGCGGCGCCGCCCGGGATGGAGGATCGTGTCGAAGAAGAGGTCGTAGACGCCTGAATACGAGGAGTAGATCTCTTCGGCGCGTTCTATGGTCATGATTCCCCTCTGGCCTTCATGCCATCCGACACTGCCCGGTATCGACTCTCGCAATGGTAGCGGCTCCGACATGTCCCGCGCAAGCGGGAAGGCCGCGCGGGGCCGGCGCGGACCGGATTGTCGCGGTTGTCGCCCCACTCCCACATTCGTATACTCCCCCCGTGCGTCCTCTCAGAGTGGCCATCCTCTGGCACCAGCATCAGCCTCTGTACAGAAGCCCGAGAAACGGCCGCTACTGTCTGCCGTGGGTGCGCCTTCACGGCTTGAAGGACTATTACGACATGGCCGCCCTCGCGGGAGAATTTCCGCGCCTTCGCCTGACGTTCAACCTCGTCCCGTCACTGCTGGACCAGATCGACGATTACGCGGCGGGCACCGCCATCGATCCGGCCATCGATCTCGCGCGCCGCCCCGCGGAGGATCTCAACGAGGAGGACCGGCTGGCCCTCCTGGATCTGTTCTTCAGCGTGCCGTACCGCACGCTCATCGCCCCCTATCCGCGCTACGCCGCGCTCTTCCACAAGCGGGGGGACCGGGCCGCCGACGGCTCCTGGCGCGAGGCGCTTGCCCGGTTCAGACCGGGCGACCTTCGCGACCTGCAGGTCTGGTTCCATCTGGCCTGGTGCGGGCGCACCCTGCGCACGCGACCCGAGGTCCGGGAGCTGATCTCCAGGGGAGACGGCTTCAGCGAGGAAGACAAGATGTCGCTGCTCGGAATCCTCGACGCTTTCCTCGCCGGGGTCATCCCGATCCACCGGCGCCTGCGCGACGAAGGGATCGCGGAGCTCTCCACCTCCCCCTACTATCATCCGATCCTCCCTCTGCTGTGCGACCAGGACTCCGCCCGGGAGGCGATCCACGACCTGCCGTTGCCCGAGACGCCGCTGCGCCGTCCCACCGACGCGCTCTGGCACGTGAGACGGGCCCTCGACAGAATGGAGGAGCGCTTCGGCCGCCGTCCCGCCGGCATGTGGCCTTCGGAGGGAGGCCTCAGCGAAGCGGCCCTGCGGATCATGGGAGAGTCCGGTGTGCGCTGGACCGCCTCGGACGAGGGAGTGCTCAATGCATCGCTCGGCGGCGCCGCCGAGCCGGGGGCGATCCACGGACCCTGGCGCGTCGAACCGGCGGGGGAGGCCTCCCCCGCTGTCTTCTTCCGCGACACGGGACTCTCCGATCTCATCGGGTTCACCTACGCATCGTGGAATGCAGCCGAGGCGGCGGCCGCCTTCCTCGGACATCTGCGCGGCATCGCGCCCCAGGCTCCGGACGGCGTGGTCAGCGTCATCCTCGACGGTGAGAACGCGTGGGAGTTCTACCCGGACAATGGGACGGCGTTCCTGCGGGAGCTCTACGGCGCGCTCACCGGATCCCCCGACATCGAGACGGTCACCTTCTCCCAGGCGCTCGAATCCGGGGGGCCGGTGGGCCAGCTTTCGCACCTGCGGGCCGGCTCCTGGATCGGCGCCAGCTTCGCGACCTGGATCGGGCATCCCGAGAAGAACAGGGCCTGGAGTCTGCTGGCCCAGGCGCGCAACGAAGCCGAGCGCCGCTTCGGACCCGACCTGGAGTCATCGCCGGTCTTCCCGGTCCTCGCCGCGGCCGAGGGAAGCGACTGGTTCTGGTGGTTCGGAGACGACCACTCCTCGGAGCAGGACGAGATCTTCGACGCTTCGTTCCGCGATCTGCTGCGCGGCGTCCACCAGATGATCGGCTCGCGGGCCCCCGAGGAGCTTGACCGGCCGATCAAGCGCGGGCGGACCCGGACCTGGAACGAGCCGACCGGCCCGATCCACCCGACGCTCGACGGCGCCGTGACCGACTACTTCGAGTGGCTCACCGCCGGCCAGTGCGACGCCGCCGCCGGACAGGGCGCCATGCACCAGGCGGTGGGGATGATCCGCCGCGTGCTCTTCGGCTCCGACGGGCGGTCCCTCTTCGTCCGGATCGATCCGGAGCGCGGCGACATCCGGGGCCTCATGGCCTCCCTGCCCGGGGCCACGCTGGGGGTGGACCTCACCGTCCCGGTGCGGCAGACGGCGCGGTTCCGCCTCGAAGGGGACCGGGTGGTTCAGCTCGAAGGGGGGGCGGCGGTGCGCCACGCCGCGGGCAAGATCCTCGAGGTCGAGGTGCCCCTGACCGATCCCGCCCGCGTCCAGTTCTCAGTCTCGCTGGCCTCGGCCGGCAGTACGGTCCAGTGCCTGCCCCGCGACGGCGCGATCGTCTTTTCGCCGGGCGAACCGCCCGACTGGAGCGTCTGACATTGAGCGGAACCGTGCGGCTCGTGTTCGGCGTGCACTCCCATCAGCCGATGGGGAACTTCGACGACGTCTTCGCGCGCGCGCTGGATCACGCCTACGACCCGTTCCTCGACGCGCTGGCCCGCCATCCATCGATCAAGGCCGTGCTTCATTACAGCGGCTGTCTGTGCGAGTGGATGGAGGCGCACGCGCCGGCGCACCTGGACCGGGTCGCGCGGCTGGCCCGATCGGGCCAGGTGGAGATCCTGGGCGGAGGGTTCTACGAGCCGATCCTGTCGCTCATCCCGCCCACCGATCGCCTCGGGCAGCTCCGCCTCCAGACGCGCTACGTCAGGGATCGCTTCGGCGCGGATGTGCGGGGCATGTGGCTGCCCGAGAGGATCTGGGAGCCGACGCTGCCGGGGATCCTGCGTGAAGCGGGCATCGACTACGCGCTGCTGGATGACTACCACTTCCTGTCTTCCATGGACGGCGACCCGGTGGGCGGGTACTACGTCACCGAGGACCAGGGCGACCCGATCCACCTCTTCCCCATCAGCGAGAGACTCCGGTACCTGATCCCGTTTCGGGACGCAGGCGAGACGATAGCTCACCTCAAGGCCCTGGCCACCGCTCCGGCCTCGCCGCGCCACGTGCCGGTCGCGGTCATCGTGGACGACGGCGAGAAGTTCGGCCTCTGGCCCGGCACGCGTGAGTGGGTCTACGGGCGGAAGGGGGAGGGGGGCTGGCTCGAGTCGTTCCTGCGGGCGCTTGAGGAGAACGCCTCATGGCTCAAGACCTCGACCTTCGCCGAGGTGCGCCGGGACATCGAGCCGCGCGGGCGGGTCTACCTGCCTCCCGGCTCCTACTTCGAGATGGGGGCCTGGGCGCTTCCGGCGGGACGCGGCCGCGAGTTCGACGACGAGATCCACGCCGCCCGGAACGACGGGGCGTGGGCGCGCCGGCGTCCCTTTCTCCGGGGAGGTTTCTTCAGGAACTTTCAGGCGAAATACTCCGAGAGCCTCCTGCTGGTCCGCCGCGCCCAGATGCTCTCGGCGATGCTGGACGAGGACACAGCGCAGACCGGCGCCGACCGATCGGGGTTCCCCTCGCCGGCCCGGCGCGAGCTGTGGCGGGCCATGTGCAACTGCTCCTACTGGCACGGGATCTTCGGCGGGCTCTATCTCCCCCACATTCGGCGCGCCGTCGGGGAGCACCTCTGCCGGGCGCAGCGCCTCGCCGATCCCAGGCGCGAGCGCCTCGTGTCGCGGTTCGTGGACGCCGACGCCGATGGCCGCCTCGAGGTCGAGATCCAGACTCCCAGGCTCGGACTGCTGGTGGAGCCCGAGCGCGGGGGGGCGCTTTCGGTGATCGACTTCAAGGAAAAGGATTTTCCGCTCGGTCTGACCCTCACGCGCCGCATGGAGTCATACCACAGGGAGGTGCTCGAGGCGAAGGCCGACGGAGCGTCGGACTCGGATCACGCGAGCATCCACGAGGTCAGGGGCCGCGCCACCGAGGAGATGAAAGCGCTCGTGGTGGCCGACGATCGCCCGCGCGCCTCGGCCGTCGACAGGTTCCTGGACGCGGGCGCGCGGCCTGAAGATCTCCACAAGGCCGTGTGCGTGGATCGGGGGGACTTCTTCGACGGCCGGTACGCGCCGACGCTCCTGCCGCAGACCTCCACCGCCGAGTTCGCCGGCGTGGTGCTGAGCCGCGAAGGGAAGGTGGCCGGCCGACCGCTCTCCCTCATCAAGACGATCCGCGCCGGACGCTCGGGCCGCGACCTCGAGGTCCTCCACAAGCTGGGCGGCGCCCCCGCGGGGGCCGCGGTGTCCCTTCCGGGCGTTCAGTTCGCGGTTGAATTCAACCTCGCGCTCATCGAGGAGGCGGGACGGATCGTGGTGCTTGACGGCCCCGACGCCGGCCGCGCGCTGTCGCTCTCGCGGGAGGCCGAGGCCGGCGTGGCGACCGCCGTGAGGGTCGAGGAGGGGCACGCGGGATTCACCCTGACTTTCAAGCTCAACCCCGCGGCCGCCGTCTGGCACTATCCTATCAGGACCGTGAGCCGGTCCGAGGAGGGGTACGAAGCGATCTACCAGGGTTCCGCCCTTCTGTTCGTATGGGGCGGCGGCGGCGCGGTGCCGGGCGAGACCCGCATCGAGATGGCGATTGGCGGCCCGCCGACACGCGACCCGGCCCCCGTGAGATAATCACCAGGTTCATCGGACACCACACACGCGGAGACAACTTCACTCATGTCGGAGCTGCGTCACGATCCCATCCAGAGGCGGTGGGTCATCATCGCCACCGATCGAAGCAAGCGACCCACGGATTTCATCCCGGAGGGCGCCGGGTTCGCGGACGGCGCCTTCTGCCCGTTCTGTCCCGGCCACGAGGACAAGACCCCGCCGGAGATCACGGCGCTCCGGGAGAACGGCAGCCAGCCCAACACGCCGGGCTGGCAGGTGCGCGTCATACCAAACAAGTTTCCCGCGCTCATGATCGAGGGGGCCCTCGACCGCAGGGCGATGGGGATCTACGACCGCATGCGCGGCATCGGCGCCCACGAGGTGATCGTGGAGGGCCCCGAGCACGACCTCGCCCTTGCCGACATGCCCGTCGAGAGGGTTACCTCGGTGGTGGAGTTCTACCGTTCGCGGCACGAGGACCTGCTGCGAGACAAACGCTTCAAGTACATCCTGATATTCAAGAACCACGGGTCCAGCGCGGGCGCGTCGCTGGCCCACTCCCACACTCAGATCATCGCCACGCCGGTGACTCCGCGCACCGTGGCCGTCGAGCTGGAGTCCTCCAGGTCGCACCACCAGCTCAAGGAGCGCTGCCTCTTCTGCGACGTCATCGACCAGGAGATCGACGAAGGACGGCGCGTGATCTACATCGACGATCAGTACATCGCGTTCGCGCCCTACGCCTCGCGCTTCCCCTTCGAGGTCACACTGGCGCCGCGTCGCCACCGGCACCGTCTGGTCGACATCGAGCCACCGGAGGTCGACGGGCTCGCTCGCGCGCTCAAGGAGGTCCTGTCGCGTCTCAAGCGCGCGCTGAAGGACCCGCCGTACAACTTCATGTTCCACACCGCCCCCAACACCGAGACGACGCACAAGCGGGCCCACTACTGGGAGAGCCTCGCGTTCGATTTCCACTGGCACATCGAGATCCTGCCGAGGCTCACGAAGGTCGCGGGGTTCGAGTGGGGCACGGGCTTCTACATCAATCCGACCGCCCCCGAGGAGGCGGCCCGGTTTCTCAAGGAGGTCGAGCTTTGAAGATCGCGATGATTGCGTCCGAAATGGCCCCGCTCGCCAAGGTGGGTGGGCTTGCCGACGTCGTGGGGGCGCTGCCGCACGCGCTGGCCCGGCTCGGACACCAGGTGAGAGTCGTGCTGCCGCGGTACGCGTCGATCGACGCGGCGCGCCACAAGCTGGTTGATGGACCCGGCGGCTCGCCCGTCACGGAGGTCGTCTCGGGGGAGAAGGGGGCCACCCGCGTGCCGGTCCACCTGATCGAGAGCCCGCGCCACTTCGGCCGGCCCGGCATATACAACGATCCGAAGGACGGCAAGGGGTATCCGGACAACGCCGAACGCTTCATCACCTTCCAGCGCGCGGCGCTGGGGCTGCTCAGGGAGATCGGCTTCGCGCCCGACGTCATCCACTGCCACGATCACCAGACCGCGCTTATCCCCGCCTACCTGCGGATGAAGGAGGCTTCACACTTCCCGGGCACGGGGACCCTGTTCACCGTCCACAACCTCGGATATCAGGGGCTCTTCCCCCCCGAGACGCTGGAGGTGGCGGGCTTCGACCGCGCGCTCTTCTACCCGGTGAGCCCGTTCGAGTTCTGGGGGAAGGTCAACTTCATGAAGATCGGGCTGTCGTTCGCGGATCTCATCACGACCGTCAGCCCGACCTACGCGCAGGAGATCTGCACACCGGAGCAAGGGAGCGGGCTGGAGGGCGTGCTCCAGGCGCGGCGCGCGGACCTGCACGGCGTGCTCAACGGGATCGACGACACGTACTGGAACCCTGCGAAGGACGTGCACCTGAAGGACCACTACAGCGCCGCCGGCTTGTCCGGCAAGGCGCGCTGCAAGACGACCCTGCTGAAGGAGATGGGGCTGCCGGCCGGCCGCAAACGCGTGCCTCTCATCGGGATCATCTCGCGCCTCACCGAGCAGAAGGGGTTCGATCTGATCGAGAAGGCGATGCCGGAGCTCATGAGCCGGGATCTCAGGATCGTCGTGCTGGGGGCCGGCGAGGAGCGCTACGTGAAGATGTTCCGCGAGGCCCAGACCCGCTACCCGGACCGTGTGGGAGTGCGGATCGGGTTCGACGAGGCGCTCGCGCACCTGATCGAGGCGGGCAGCGACATGTTCCTCATGCCGTCGCGGTACGAGCCGTGCGGGCTGAATCAGATGTACAGCCTCGCCTACGGCACGGTGCCGATCGTGCGCGCCACCGGCGGTCTGGCCGACACCGTCTTCGAGGAGGCGGCCGGCGAGCGCAAGCCCAACGGGTTCGTCTTCGGCGAGTACGACGCGGCGGCGATGCTGGCGGCGATCGATCGGGCGCTGGGGGTCTACACCGAGAGCAGGAAGTGGGCCCGTCTCGCGCAGGCGGGGATGAAGGGGGACTACTCGTGGGACCGGTCGGCCGGGCTGTACGTCCAGCTCTACGAGAAGGCCGCCCAGAAGGCCGCCGAGCGGGCGCCCGCCAGGAGGCAATACGCCTGAGGCGCCCGCCGCGGGGGAGAGCAACGCGCGATGAAGCACGCGGACGCGTTGACCATCATCCTGGCCGGCGGGCAGGGCGAGCGCCTCTACCCGCTCACCAGGGATCGGTCCAAGCCCGCCGTCCCGTTCGGAGGGATCTATCGCATCATCGACTTCACCCTGTCGAACTGCCTCAACTCGGATCTGAGGCGCATCCTCGTCCTGACGCAGTACAAGTCCCACTCGCTGGACCGGCACCTGCGCCACGCGTGGCACATCTTCAATCCCGACCTCGGGGAGTTCCTCGACACCCTGCCGCCACAGCAGCGGGTCGGTGAGCGCTGGTACCAGGGGACGGCCGACGCCATCTACCAGAACCTCTTCTTTCTCGAGGATGAGCGCCCCGCCCACACCGTGGTCCTCTCCGGGGACCACATCTACAAGATGGACTACGCCGAGATGTTCGAGTTCCACCTGAGCCGGAAGGCCGACCTCACGGTGGCGGTGGTGGAGACGGAGGTCTCGAAGGCGGCCGGCCAGCTCGGCGTGCTGCAGGTCGATCCGGATGGACGGATCACCGGGTTTCAGGAGAAGCCGGAGCAGCCGCAGCCGGTCCCCGAAAGGTCCGACATCTGCCTGGTGAACATGGGGGTCTACATCTTCGAGACAGGGGCCCTCGTGCGCAACGTGGTCGAGGACGCCCGCAGGCAGACGCAGCACGACTTCGGGCGCAACATCATCCCGGCGATGGTCCCCACCCACCGCGTCCAGGCCTTCCGCTTCGTGGACAAGAACAAGAAGGCCAAGAGCTACTGGCGCGACATCGGGACGCTCGACTCCTACTACGAGGCGAGCATGGACCTGGTGCAGGTGGAGCCCCTCTTCAACCTGTACGACAAGGAGTGGCCGATGCGCACCTACCCGGCCTTCGACCCGCCGGCCAAGATGGTGTTCGCCGGAGACCGGGTCGCGGGAGGGGATCCCGAGCGTATCGGCATCGCGCTCGACTCGCTCGTGAGCAACGGCGTCATCATCAGCGGCGGGCGCGTGGAGCGCTCCATCCTCTCGCCGGGCGTCCGCGTCAATTCGTACTCGAAGGTGGAGGACTCGATCCTCCTCGACGGGGTCGAGATCGGCCGGCACTGCCAGATACGGCGCGCCATCATCGACAAGGGAGTGAAAGTCCCGTCGCGGACCGTCATCGGCCACGACCCGGATACGGACGCCCGGCGCTTCACCGTCTCGCCGGGCGGCATCGTCGTCATCCCCAAGGGAGCCGACCTGTCGGGGATCTGAACTCGGGGATCCGGATGAGGGTGCTCCTCGCCCCCGACAAGTTCCGCGGCACATTCACCGCGTCTCAGGTCTGCGCCCACCTGGCCCGCGGGATGAAACGCACCTCGCCCGACATCGTCGTGCTCGAGCACCCTCTGGCGGACGGCGGCGAGGGAACCCTCGAGGCGCTCCTCGCGGCGTGCGGCGGGACCTCCCACATCCTTGAAGTCCATGGCCCGCTCGGCGAGCCGGTCGAGGCGCTCTACGGTGTCGCGCCCGACGGCACCGCGCTGCTCGAATCAGCGCGGTTCTGCGGCCTAGGCCTCGTGCCCCCTGGATCTCGCGACCCGATGCGGGCCTCCTCCCGTGGCCTCGGTGAGGCGGTTGCGGCATGTCTCGATGCCGGCCTGCGCAGGTTCCTCATCGGCCTGGGAGGGAGCGCCACAGTGGATGGGGGGACCGGCATGGCCCGGGCGCTCGGCTTCAGATTCCTGGAGCGAGGCGGCGAGGAGATCCGGGGGGTGGGCTCCGACCTGCCCGCCATCGTCCGGATCGACGGCTCCATGGCCCACCCGGGGCTCGCCGAGGCGAGCTTCACGGTCCTGCATGACGTGGACAACCCCGTCCTGGGACCCTCCGGGGCGGCGATAGTCTACGGGCCGCAGAAGGGAGCGAGCCCCGCGGACCTTCTCGTCCTGGAGGCAGGGCTCGAGCACGTCGTATCGGCCTGCGCCCACTGGGGTGGGCAGGACCCGTCCACGCTTGCGATGCTTCCGGGGGGCGGCGCCGCCGGAGGGCTGGGGCTGGCCTGCCGGACCTTTCTCGGCGCGCTCTTGCGCCCGGGCGCTCCCTTCCTCCTGGAAAGGCTTTCCTTCGCCGACAGGCTTGCCGAGGCGGACCTCGTGGTGACTGGGGAGGGATCCTTCGACGCCCAGAGCCTTCAAGGGAAGGTCGCGGCACGGGTCATCGAGGCGGCTGCGGGACTGGGCCTGCCAGCGGCCCTCGTGGCGGGAAGGTGGGACGGGTCTCTGCCTGCGAGGCGTCCGGCCATTATGCGCGTTTTCACGGGCTCCGACCTTGCGGAGGGGGGCGGACAGCTCGATGCCCAGGCCCTTTCGGAGCTGGGCGGGAGAATCGTCGCATGGGCGAGATCTGGACCGGGTTAATTGACCCTCGGCGGCCGCACCTCTTTTTTGGGAGGGAACGGGATTCCAGGCCACGCTTTTTGGAGCCCTGAGTAAACACCCCTCAAGTGATTGCAGGACAGGGCTTTTCAGCCCACTGCCAGAGGAAAAACTTTCATCCTGGGGCTTGACAAGGGGGAGATCCGGGCGTAAAGTCCACTCAACTACAGGCACGCCTTACCTGAGCCTGGGAGGCATTCTCCACAACCCTCACCCGGCGGGTGGCAAGTTCGCGCAGACTCGATCTCCCCAGTCGGATTCAGTCACAATTGTGGGCATCTGCTGCGACGAAGACACACAGGCCTCGACCGGGGCGGAGGTACATCCGGGTAAACAGGTAGGCGACCGCGTCTGCACCCTCATTCAGGAGTGAAACTTGAGGGTGGCTCGACCGTTATGAAGGTCGAGCGCGGCATGGACCTCTGACCCGCCCCACCCGGCGATCGCGGGCGACAAAAGTCGCTGGAGTCTGCACGACCCAGGCTGGATCACCGAGTTCCACGGACCGAAACAACCCCGAGCCCTATTCCGTCAACGCGTTGTCGGCCATGCGGGCAGCAGGGAACGGCTCAGCGCACGAGGTTCTGCGGAGGAACGGATGAAAAGGGGTAACACGGTTCTCGTGAACCGGAGGCGCAAGGCCAACGTCATGGACAAGCAGGATCTCGAGATGAACGAGGACGGCTGGGACCGCGGGCGCTGGAGCGCCGAGGTGCCGCACCGATCCACCGCCGTCGCCGGGATCGACAACCCTGCGCTGAGGGGCGAGCTCACCTTTGACGACGCTCCTCCGTTCGAGGGGGCTTTCATCGACCGCGAGGCCTCCGACACGCTCGACCCGGTGGAGACCCCCGAGCCCGTCGAGGCCCACGAGGTGGCCGATGTCCTCGAGGGGCACGACGAGCAGGTCGAGGCGGCCGCGGACGCCGCGGCTGACGCCCAGGAAGTCGCGCCCGAGAAAGAGCCCGAGAAGGCCGACGACGATCGACAGGCGGGACTCCTCTCGATCTACTTCCGCGACATGAGCGCTTCCTCGCTGCTGACCAAGGAGAAGGAGGTCGAGCTCGCCAAGCGGATGGAGGTGGGCAAGAAAGGGCTCGACGCGGTGATCCGCAAGAGCGCCCTCCTGTGGAAGAAGACCGTCTCCGCCGACGTCAACAGCTCCTTCACCCGGGGAGAGATCCCGCGCCAGCCGCTCGATCATTTCGTGGCGCGCCTGGTGACCGACGCCCGTCACGTCCGCGAGCTGGAGGAGGAGATCCGCTCGCTGAAGCTGCGCGCGGGGCTCCGCGTCGAGGGGGCCTCCACCGTCGCCCGTCGCGCGCCCCGCAAGCTCACGAAGGCCGGCAAGGCGGCGGCCCGGGCGAGGGTCGAGAAGATCAGGGCGCGCGTGCAGGATCTGCGCAAGGACATCCGGCGCGTGGCCCGCGAGGCGGGGATGAAGCCCGAGGAGCTGAAAGACCGCTCCCTCGCCGCCATCGAGTCGCGTGACCTGCTCGACCGCGCCCGCGAGGACATGATCCGGGCCAACCTGCGCCTGGTGGTCTTCATCGCGAAGAGGTACGTGAACCAGGGGCTCTCCCTCATGGACCTGATCCAGGAGGGGAACCTCGGGCTGATGAAGGCGGTGGAGAAGTTCGAGTACCGTCGCGGCTACAAGTTCTCGACGTACGCCTTCTGGTGGATCAAGCAGGCTATGGATCGCGCGATCGCCGACAAGTCCCGGATCATCCGGATCCCGGTCCACATGAACGAGAAGTACAAGAAGGTGTCGGACGCCGTGAGGGAGCTGACCAAGGCGATGGGCCGCGAGCCGTCGTCCAAGGAGATCGCCCGCAAGATGCACATGCCGGTGGCCAAGATCAAGGAGATCCTGGAGCTGGTGAAGGACCCCATCTTCTTCGAGAGGAACACCGAGGACGACGAGGGCGGGGGCCTGCTGCGCTTCGTGTCGGACGACAAGGTGGAGTCGCCCTTCGAGCAGGCGGTCAACCGGGATCTCACCGAGAAGATTCAGGAGGCGCTCAAGACCCTCTCCGACAAGGAGGAGCGGGTCATCCGGATGCGGTTCGGCATCGGGGAGAAGCACAACTACACCCTCGAGGAGGTCGGCCGCGTCATGCAGCTCACCCGTGAGCGCATCCGGCAGATCGAGTCGAAGGCGCTCAAGAAGCTCCAGCATCCGCTCAAGTCCAAGAAGCTGCGGGAGTTCCTGAGCTAGTCTGCACGCGCCGCCCTTCAAAGATAATGAACGACAGACGAGGAAGAGGGCCAGCCCCGCGCCGTGAGAACGGCCAGGGCAGAGGGCCGGGCAGAACCGCGATGGCGGAGCTGCCGGCGGGCGGAGCTTCGCCGGCCGACGCCGCCCCGGGGGCACCGCGCCCGGAGGGCCCCGCGACCCGGACCCACTACACACTCCAGGCCCTCAAGGAGACCTCCGCCTCCGACCTCGTGACGATCGCCAAGGGGCTCGAGATCTCCGGGGCTTCGGGCACCCGCAAGCACGACCTGATCTTCCAGATCCTCAAGCACCAGACGGAGCGCAGCGGCTACATCTTCCTGGAAGGGGTGCTGGAGGTCCTGCCCGACGGGTTCGGGTTCCTGAGAGCGCCCGAGAACAGCTACCTGCCGGGGGCCGACGACGTCTACGTCTCCCCCTCGCAGATCCAGAAGTTCGACCTGCGCACAGGCGACACGATCTCGGGACAGATCCGGCCTCCCAACGAGGGGGAGCGCTACTTCGCCCTGCTGAAGGTGGAGGCGGTCAACTTCGAGCCACCTGAGAAGTCGCGCGAGCGGGTCTTCTTCGACAACCTCACGCCGATCTACCCCAACGAGAGGCTGCGCCTCGAGACGACCCCCGAGAACTTCTGCGGCCGCGTGCTCGACCTCATGGTGCCCCTGGGCAAGGGCCAGCGAGCGCTGATCGTCGCGCCGCCGCGCACGGGCAAGACGATGCTGCTGCAGTCGGTCGCCAATTCGATCACGGCCAACCACCCCGAGGTGGTCCTGATCGTGCTGCTGATCGACGAGAGGCCCGAGGAAGTCACCGACATGGCCCGCACCGTGGACGGCGAGGTGATCGCCTCCACGTTCGACGAGCCCGGCACGCAGCACGTCCACGTCGCCGACATGGTCCTCGAGAAGGCCAAGAGGCTGGTGGAGTGCGGCAAGGACGTCGTGATCCTCCTCGACAGCATTACCCGTCTGGCCCGCGCCCACAACACGGTGGCCCCTCCCTCCGGCAAGGTCCTTTCAGGGGGCCTCGACGCCAACGCCCTGCAGAAACCAAAGCGCTTCTTCGGCGCGGCGCGCAAGATCGAGCAGGGGGGGAGCCTGACGATCGTCGCCACGGCCCTCATCGACACCGGCAGCCGCATGGACGACGTCATCTTCGAGGAGTTCAAGGGCACCGGCAACATGGAGCTGCACCTGGACCGCGCGCTGGTCGACCGGCGCGTCTATCCGGCCATCGAGATCACGCGCTCCGGGACCCGCAAGGAAGAGCTTCTCCTCTCGCGGGAGGACCTCATGCGCATCTGGGTGCTCCGCAAGGTCCTCCACCAGCTCTCACCCGTCGAGGCGATGGAGCTGCTGCTCGACAAGATGGGCGGCACGAAGTCCAACGCCGACTTCCTCAAGATGATGGTGGAATCCTCCCGGGTGAGCTGAACCCCCCCCGGTCAGCCCCCGAGCATCAGACGACGCACGGCCCGTGGCGGGATCGTGCCGTACGAGAGCAGCCTCTCGTTGAACTCCTTCGGGTTGAAGGAGGGGCCCTTCTGCGCGCGGTACTCCTCCATCAGATCGGCCAGCTCGATGAACCCCACGAAGTAGGTCGAAAGCTGCGTCGAGGTGACCTTCGCCCGCCTGAGCTTGCCGGCCGCCTCGGCCTCCTCCTGGAAACCCATGCGCTGCATCAGGTCGAGCGCCCAGCGATCGTCCTCCTCCTCGGTGCCGGCGCCCGTGTGGAGGCGGGCGTCCAGCAGCGCGTTGATGGGCGCCCTCAGGCTCATCTTCCTGTGCACGAGCCGTCCCGCCGCGCCGCCGTCCTCGTCCCCCTCGCCGTACCCCAGGTCGTACATCTGCTCCTCGCACAGCACCGCCCACCCTTCCGCGAAGGTCCCGCTGGCGAAGACTTTCTTGTAGATGGAGGCGATGGGGGAGTTGAGCGCGTAGTAGAACTGGACGTAGTGGCCCGGCACCGCCTCGTGGATCGTGAGGTTGCGCAGGCCGTAGATGTTGTACTCGCGCAGGTACGACTCGGCCTTGTCCTTCGGGATCGACGAGATCCAGTACGACTTCTTGAGCTGGGGCTCGAACGCCGGCGCCGGGTTGAAGAAGGCGACGGCCATGCCGTCGAGGAAGGCCGGCGTGGGCTCCAGCACGAAGTTGTCCGACTCGGGGGGCAGGGTGATCACGTCCTTGCCCCGCACGAACTCCTTGATGCTCGAGACCATCCCGCGCACGTCGTCGAGCAGACGCTCGGCGCTGCTCTGGCTGCGGGAGATCTCCGAGATGACCTCTTTGACCACGGCGTTGATGAGATCGTCGCCGGCCTCGGCGTGATGGTGCGCGGGGAAGAGGCGCGCGTGCATCGGCAGGGCGAGCTCGAGCATCCTCTCCCGCTCCTCGCGCAGCCGCTCCCGGGCCCTCCGGTCGATCTCCTCCGGCGTCAGATCGCTCTGCAGCGTGAGGCTCAGCTTGCGGGTCCAGAGGTCCCTGCCGAGCCGCCAGCTCCCGGTGGAGCGGGCCGTCAGCTCCTCTTCGAGGAAGCGCTGGTACTCCCGCAGCGCTGCGACCGCCGCCCCCTGCGCGCGGCCGAATTCCTCCTTGAGGGCCGGATGGGGCTCGAAGAGGGTCGGCAGCACCTTCTCGATGAAGGAGATGTTGCCCGGATTCTGCTCGATGATGAACCGGGTCGCCACGAGTGAGGGCTCGCTCAGGTTGCTCCGCGCGTCGCGCAGGAAGGCCGGCAGCGCCCGCATCCGGGACAGGAGCGCCTCGAGCCTCTCGGGCCACAGCGGCGAGCCCGGCTCGAGGATCGTCAGATAGAGGAGTCCGTACCCGATGAGCTCGTTGTAGAACTGGGGCTCGCGCTCGTGGGGCTTGAGCTCCTCGAGCATGAAGAGGGCCGATTCGATGTCGGTGGTGATCAGGTCGAGATCGATCGAGGCCCCGACGCCGAGCGGCCGCCGGTCCACGCGCGCGAAGCTGCGGCGGGCCTCCTCGTAGAACGAGAGGCGTGCCGCCAGCCCCTCGGCGCTGATGTCGTCCATGAGATGGTCGTAGCGGTGATAGCCGAGGTAGGTCGCCACGTACGGGTTGAAGCCCATCATCTGCTCGAGGTACCGCCCGGCCAGATCGTAGAAACGATCCTCGTGGGGGTTGCCGGTGCGGGGCCTGGGAATGGGCTGGCCCGGGGCGCTGAATGATCTCATCATCAACGGGAGCTCCGAGTCCTGCCGGGCCAGGCAGGGCTGGCGGAGAGGGTGGGATTCGAACCCACGTAGGGCTTTAGGCCCTAACCCGCTTTCGAGGCGGGCCCGTTGCGACCACTTCGGTACCTCTCCGCGTGCTGGACCGCTTTCGGGAGGCGCAAGTCTAGCAGGGGAGTCCGGGAGGGGCAACCGGCCACCGGCCCGCTCCAAGGTCAGCGGCGCCCTCTGAAGAAATCGGTCAGCAGGGAGCCGCACTCGTCGGCAAGGACGCCCCCCGTGACCTGGAACCTGTGGTGAAGCAGGCCGGCGACCCTCCGGGTCCGGGCCGCCGACATCGCGCCGCGCTTCGGGTCGGACGCCCCGAAGACCACGCGCCCCACGCGCGCGTGCGCGATGGCTCCCAGGCACAGAAGGCACGGCTCCAGCGTGACGTAGAGCGTGACGCCAGTGAGCCGGTAGTTGCCCAGGCGGCGCGCGGCCCGTCTGAGGGCCACGACCTCCGCGTGGGCCGTGGGGTCGTGACGCGCGATGCACAGGTTGCGCCCCCGGCCGAGCAGTTGGCCCGACCCATCGGCGGCCACCACGACCGCCCCGACCGGCACTTCGCCGGCGCGCCCGGCGCCGCGCGCCTCGCGCAGCGCGAGACGCATGAAGGACGCGTCCGCCCCCGCGTCAGGCGATCGCCGAGAGGCCCGCGACATGCCCGCTCGCCCACGCCCACTGGAAGTTGTACCCGCCAATCCGTCCGTCCACATCGCAGATCTCCCCGCAGAGGCTCAGACCCGGGCAGACCCGCGAGGCCATCGTGTCGAGGCGCAGCTCGTCGAGCGGTACCCCCCCCGCCGTCACCTCCGCCACGTCGAATCCGCGCGTGCCGGTCACCGGCAGGACCATTCCCCCGATCCGCTCGGCCAGCGCCCGGCGTTTCTCCCTCGTCAGGCCGTGCCCCGGCTCCGAGGGATCCACGCCGGCTGCGAGGCAGAGGGCGCGCGCGAGACGTTCGGGCATCCTCTCGCGCAGGGCGCGTCCCGGTCCGCGGGCGCCGAGGCCCCGCAGCATCGCGTCGATCGATTCGGCGCTCTCTCCTGGAAGCCAGTTGGCGACGAGCGCCGCCCCGGGATCCGCGTGGCGAGCCTGAAGGTAATGACGGCTGATGTCCAGGACGGCGGGCCCCGACAGGCCGAAGTGTGTGCAGAGGACCGCGCCGGTGAACGAAATGATCGAGCGGCCCGTCGCGGAGCGGACCTCGAGGGTCGCGAGCGCGCTCAGCCCGCTGAGCGAAAGCGGAAACGAGCCGCGCTCCAGGGTCAGGGGGACCAGCCCGGGGAAGATACGCGGGGTGACCGAGTGGCCGAGGCCGCGCGCCAGCTCGTAGCCTCGGCCGTCCGAGCCGCTCTTGGGCAGGCTCATGCCTCCGGTGGCGAGGATGACGCGCGCCGCGCGGAGAGGGCCCCAGACGCCCGCGCCGGTGGGGGGGCCCGCGATGACGAACGCTCCGTCCTCGCGCCGGAGCGACTCCGCGCGGCAGGGATGACGCAGATCGACTCCGGCCGCGCGAGCGGCCGCGAGGAGCGCATCCAGCACCGTCCGGGCCCGGTCGGTGACGGGAAAGAGCTTGCCCGTCTCCTCGGTCTTGAGCGGCACCCCCAGCTCCCGGAAGAACTCGATGGTGTGGGGCACGTCGAAGCGGCGCAGGACCTTGCGGATCGCGGGGCGGGAGGATCCCCAGAAGGAGGTCTCGTCCACCTGGTCGTGGGTCACGTTGCAGCGCCCCCCTCCGGAAACGAGGATCTTCGCGCCGATCTTCCTGGCCGAGTCGAGCACCACGATACGGGCGCCCCGGTGCGCTCGCCCCGCCTGGATGCCGGCCATCAGGCCGGCGGCGCCGGCCCCCACCACGACCAGATCGACCGTCTCCATCGACGGGGGAGCCTATCGGCCCCCCCGCCCACCGTCAAGCTTCGTTGACGGGCAGGGCCGGCGGAGATAGGGTTCGAGCCTCATGAACGCAACGGGAGGAGAAAGGCACCGGACGGTCTCGCAGGCCGAGGCGCTCGGGCTCGTGGAGCGGGCAGAGGTGACCCTCCTCGACGTGAGATCCCCGGGGGAGCACAAGGGCCTTGGCCACATCCCTGGCTCGATCCTGCTGCCGGTCGATCTGATCGCCGTGGCGCCCGCGACCTTGCCCCGCGATGGCAGGCCGCTTCTCGTCTACTGCGAGCACGGGATCCGCAGCGAGCACGCCGCCCGGTTCCTCTCGCTGGCGGGATTCGCCGGCGTCCTGAACATGTCGGGAGGGATGTCGTGCTGGCGCGGCCCCAGGGAGTTCGAGCCGGGGGATCCGTTCGGCCCGATGGGCCCTTCCTCCTGGCTGGTGGAAAACGCGGATCTCCTGCCCCGGGGCGGCCGAGCACTGGACGTGGCCTGCGGGCGCGGGCGTCACGCGTTGCTCCTGGCCGCCGCCGCGGGACTCTCGGTGAGGGCGCTGGACAGGGACGAGGCGAAGATTGCCGCCCTGCGCGACGACGCGGTCAGGCTAGGGCTGGACGTCTCGGCCGAGGCGGTCGATCTGGAGGCCGGCGGCGCCGGCCTCGGCGTCGAGGAGTACGACCTCATCCTCGTGATCCACTACCTCCATCGTCCACTCTTTCCGGCGATCGTGGCGGCCCTCCGGCCCGGCGGGTTGCTCCTCTACGAGACCTTCACCGTCGATCAGGCGGCTCGGGGCCATCCGAGCAACCCAGCCTTCCTCCTCCAACACTCGGAGCTCGCACGCCTCGCGGCCCCGCTCAGGGTCGAGCGGGAGCGCGACGGTGAATTCGAGGGACGGATGGTGGCCGCCGTGGCCGCGCGGAAGGTGAATAGCTGAAGATGTAGAGGGGCTGGGCCGGCTCACGCGCCGGCCCGCGTCGTGCGGTGGTTTGCTGCGGAAATTGTGCGGAAGTGGTGCGGGGCTCTGACTCTTGTCCCGTTGACAGTGCAACCAGGGTGCCAGCCACATCAGGTCGATCCCGATTTCGCGCGAAACGTAACCAACTGGTTGATGCGCAAGAGAGTTGGCGCGATCACCGAGGACCGATGCTCCCGTCAGAGCGTGGCACTCAGCGCTCCGCGGGGCAGAAAGAACTTCCCTCCCGCAGGGCCTGCGTAACGAACCGTGACGCCTGGGGCAGATCCTGTCCGAATATGGTCAGCCCCTCTACGTGGGGGCCGGCATGAAAGTCGAGGCATAACAATGGGTTGCCTGATCCGGCGCGCCGCGTTCAGGCTGGCACGCGCGTTTCATTCAGGCTATCTTGTCCGAGTCAATCTTCATGCCCCGCTCATCGTCCGCGGAGTTTTTCGTGAAGCTCTCTTTCTGCCTGGGGCTTTCGCTTGCCTCTCTCTGCTCGCTCGGCCCCGTCATCGCGGGGATCCCTCCCGCCGGATTCCAGGAGACGACGGTCATCAGCGGTATCAACCTGGTCACCGGCTTCGACTGGGCGCCCGGCGGCGACCTCTGGATCATCAGCAAGGACGGTCTCGTGCGCGTGCTTCACCCGGGCGCGCCGCCGCCGGTCCTCGCGGCCACGATCCCCGTCAACACGGTGGATGAGCGCGGTCTGCTGGGCATCGCTCTCGACCCCGACTTCACCGTCAATGGGTTCCTCTACCTCTACTACACGGTGGACGGAGCGGCCATTCACAATCGCGTGTCTCGCTTCCGGGTCGCCGGCGACACGCTCGTGGACGAGACGATCCTCCTGGAAGGGCCGACCTTGTCGAAGGTGTTCCACAACTCGGGCAATCTGCGCTTCGGGCTCGACGGGTTGCTCTACATCTCCATGGGGGACAACGCTCAGCCCCTGATGGCGCAGGAGCGCAACATCCTGCTGGGGAAGATCCTGCGCATCGCGCCCGACGGATCGATCCCGCCGACGAACCCCTTCGTGGGAGATCCCAACTCGCGCCCGGAGGTCTGGGCCTACGGTCTTCGCAACCCATGGCGCTTCTCCATCCAGCCGGGCACCGGCAACCTCTTCATCGGGGATGTCGGGGACTCCACCTGGGAGGAGCTGGACCTGGGGGTGGCTGGGGCCAACTATGGATACCCGCTGGTGGAAGGACCGGCACCGGCCGGAGTGGCGGGGATGACCTACCCCATCTACTTCTACAACCACAACGGCGGCGGGGCCTCGATCACCGGGGGCGATCACATGGTGGCCGGCAACTTCCCGTCGCAATACGAAGGGAACTACTTCTTCGGCGACTATGTCCTGGAGAAGATCTACCGGATGACGCTGGACTCGAACAACCTGCCGGTCACCACCGAGCTGTTCGTCAACAGCGCCGACAGCCCGGTGCACATAAGAACGGGGCCGGACGGAGCGCTCTACTACGCCTCCATCGGCCTCGGCGCGATTTATCGGGTCGCGTACGTGGGAGGGGTCAATCAGCAGCCGGTCGCCCAGATCGCGGCGATCCCGGATAACGGGCTGGCGCCGCTGACGGTCCAGTTCGACCTCACCGGTTCGTTCGATCCCGATGGCGGGACCCTGACCTATCTGCTCTACTTCGGCGACGAGTCGACCCCCTCGACCAGCCCCACCCCCTCGCACACATACACCGGCATAGGGGTGTTCCATCCGACGGTTGTGGTGAACGACGGCTCGGCGACGGCGACCACCTCGATGCGTGTGGTCGTCGGCAACCGCGCCCCGTCCGCGGCGATCCTCTCGCCCGCCGGTGGCAGCTCGTATGACGCGGGGGACGTGATCAGCTTCAGCGGCACGGCGTCCGATCCCGAGGACGGCCCTCTCTCAGCCGGCTCGTTCTCCTGGTCGGTGCTCTTCCACCACAACACGCACACGCATCCATGGGTCGGCCCCATCCAGGGAGTGACGGGGGGAACCTTCGCGACGGCCGACTCGGGAGAGACGGCCACCGACGTCTGGTACGAGGTCCGGATGACGGCCACCGACTCGGGCTCGCCTCTGGGGTCGGCGGGCGCCCTGCCCGACACGCGAAGCGTCGGAATCTACCCGAACCTCTCCAGCTTCACGCTTGCGACGAGCCCGCGGCCCGACCTCGGCCTCACGCTCGAGGGGGCCCCCGTCACGGCGCCGCAGGCCGAGCCCAGCGTCGTTGGGCTCGAGCGGGACATCGGGGCCCTCTCACCACAGACACCGGGGGACGGGCACACCTATACCTTCTCCTCGTGGTCGGACGGCGGCTCGCGGCTCCACACGATCACCACGCCGGCATCCCCCGCCACCTGGACAGCAACCTTCACCTGCAACCTGATCGCCGAGGCTTCCAACCTGCTCGTATCGCCCGGGACCGGCGGCACCATCACGCTGAGCTGGACGGCGCCCACCGATCCGTGCCTTACGAGTGGACCGGTCGTCTATCACGTCTACGCGTCCGCCAGTGCGGTGCCCTCGGCGCCACCGGGGAGCTTCCCGCTCGACCCGAGCTTCGGCCTGGTGGCCTCCACCACGATGACCTCCGCCAACTTCACGCCAGGCGCCGGGTCTCAGTACTACCTCGTCGTGGGGATCGGCAGCGACGGCGCCGAGGGAGCCGTGGGGGCGTACGGACGGTAGCTGGGGAAGCAGGGCGGGGGGACCCTGCGTGCCGTATGTGACTTGTGCGATTCGAGCCTCCGAGCTTCTGATGCGCAGGGCGATCGGGAGCGAAGCAACCTGTAACGGGGGGTTCTCGTCTGCGAGTTGGACCCAAGCCGGGCCTCCTGCAGCCTCCGGCGTGCTACATGGCAGCTCCCTCGCAAGATATCCCGGGCCCGCCGTCCCGGAACTGTGGTATAAAGGAAGGTGGGAGAAGGGGTTGTCAGCTCGCGCGCCCTCGCAGTCCCGGTGCCACACGGAACTGCCTCAGCCCCACCACGTAGTTCATTAGAGATTTAGTTAGGGGGTCAGCTCGATCTGACGAGGAGATGCCGTGGCGTCTGCAGAAGAAGGTGTTTACTATTCCCGTCAAGATTACGCTGGCTTCTTTCGACGTCTCGGCATTGACCTTATCGATATTTTTGCGGCTTTCGTCGTTT
>DASXTC010000080.1:0-1584 GCA_036505635.1 Candidatus Polarisedimenticolia bacterium | reverse complement strand
GTGGGGCAGGGAGTACGTGTCGAAGATCCGCCCGCTCCTGGTCGCCCAGCAGAACAAGATCCTCTCCCTGGTGACCCCGTTCAAGCCGCCGGCCGATAGCGGCAACATCTACGAGCTGCGCTGGTACCGCGCCTATCCCGGGAAGCTCGGGGAGTGGTTCGGCCTGACCCGAGGCATCCTGCCCGCGCGGGAGAAGTACTCGCGCAATGTCGCCTACTGGCAGACCGAGGTCTCGCAGCTCAACGAGGGGGTGCACCTCTGGGTCTACCGCGATCTGAACGAGCGTGCCGCCGTCCGGACCAAGGCCATGCAGGATCCGGAGTGGCAGGCGTTCCTCGCCAAGGCGCTGCCGCTCTTGCAGCAACAGGACGCGGTGGTGCTGACCCCGACGGCGACCTCGCCCATGAAATGATGTCCGATCCCGAAGCCCGGAAGGTCGTCGAGATCGGCTACGGGGGCAACGAGCGCCTCGTGATGAACATGGGGCCGCAGCACCCGTCCGCCCACGGCGTCTTCCGCGCCATCCTCACCCTCGAAGGCGAGACGGTGGTCGCCGTCGACGCCGTGATCGGCTACCTCCACCGCTGCCACGAGAAACTGGCCGAGACCCTGACCTACGTGCAGTACCCGAGCATCGCGTCCAAGACGGATTACGTGGCCGCCATGACGGCGGAGCTCGCTTACGTCGCCGCGGTGGAGAAGGTGGGGAAGGTCGAGGTACCGAAGCGCGCGCAGTACCTGCGGGTCATCGCCGCGGAGCTGCAGCGCATCGCCTCCCACTGTCTCTGGCTCGGCACCTGGTGCCTGGACATGGGCGGCGCTCTCGGTGGCGGCGCTACCGTCTTCCTGTATGCCATCCGCGAGCGGGAAATGGTCCTCGACCTCTTCGAGATACTCACGGGCGCGCGCCTGCTCTACGGCTTCCACCAGGTCGGCGGTGTCCGCTACGACCTCCCCGCGGGCTGGACGCAGAAGTGCCGGGAGACCATCGACCTCATTGCCAGGCGCATCGACGAGTACGAGGCCATGCTCGACGACAACGCCTTCTTCCTCGTGCGCACGCAGGGCGTGGGCATCATCTCTCCTGAACTGGCCCAGGGGGTCGGCGTGTCGGGCCCGCTCATCCGCGGCTCCGGGATCGAGTACGACGTGCGCCGGGCGGAGCCCTACTCCTCGTACGAGGACTTCGACTTCAAGGTACCGGTGGAGACGGCAGGCGACTGCTACGCGCGCTACCGCGTGCGCATGGTCGAGTTCCGCGAATCGATCAAGATCGTCCGTCAGGCCCTGGACGGGCTGCCCGAGGGACCGATCTCCTCACGGCCCGGCGTGAAGTCCGTCGGGCAGGTGCGCATCGCCAAGGGCGAGGCCTACACGCGCATCGAGGGGGCCAGGGGCGAGATCGGCTGCCACCTGGTGAGCGACGGCGGACCGAAACCGTACCGGATGAAGTGGCGGGGCGCGTCCTTCTCGAACCTGGCCATTCTTCCTCACATCATTCCCGGCTGCAAGATCGCCGACGTCGTGGCCATCATGGGCTCCGTCGATCCCGTCTTCGGCGAGGTCGACCGGTGAGCATGCGGA
>DASXTC010000079.1:0-45013 GCA_036505635.1 Candidatus Polarisedimenticolia bacterium | reverse complement strand
AGAATCCCCATGAAGAAGGCCGGGACGGGAATTCGCAGGATTATCGTCCCGATGGCGAGCGCCAGGCCGAGCGCGGCGATGAGCGGATACGGATGCTGCCGGCTGACCTCGAGCCGCCGTGAAAGCTCCAGGCTCATCGCGTTCGGTCTCCTGCCGCGGGGGGAGATCATGCCTGCCGGCCCGCACGGCCTCATATGGTAAGCTCCGCGCGCCTCGGACGCCATTGACGCAACGGCGGGCCCCGAGCCGAGAGATCCCATGACAGGCATGGCGCAGCCGCGGCGGCACCCATCCTCCGAGCTCCTCCTCGCGCTGCTGCCGATCGCCATCCTGCTTTCGCTCTTCGCCTACCTGAGGCCGGTGCCGGCGGAGGACGCCTGCATCCTGCTGCGCTACGCGACCCACCTCGCCACCGGGCACGGGATCGTCTGGAACGTGGGCGAGGATCCCGTCGAGGGGGCGACCGAGTTCGCCTGGATGCTCATGGCGGCGCTGATCATCAGGCTCGGGGCGCCGGTGTTGGGCACGCTGCAGGCGCTCGGGCTGGTCTTCTCGTGCCTCGGAGCCGTGACGTTGTACGAGGCCTCGCGCCGGTTCTTTCGCACGGGCAGGGGGACGGCGCTGCTTGTCTCGTGCTGCTACGCGGCCTCCACGACCGTCCTTCACGCCGGCACGGGGTTCTCCACTCCTCTCTACACGCTTCTGATGCTCTGGAGCTTCCTGCTCGCGTGCCGGATCGTCGACGAGCCCTCAGGAGCGGACCGGTCCGGGCGCCTCCTGGCCCTCTGCCTGCTGGCCCTGGCCCTGACGCGACCCGAAGGGGTCCTCTTCGCTGCCCTGCTCTACATGGCCCTGATGTCGAGCGGGCTTCCTCTGGCATGGCCGAGGTTCCTGCGCGACCAGGCGTTGCTGCTGGCGGCCCCGGGAGCCGTCTACTACGTCTGGCGCACCTGTTACTTCGGATACCCGTTTCCGAACACTTTCTACGTGAAGGTGTTCCATGGGGCCGTGAACCCGGAGTCGGCAGTCCGCATCGCGACGTTCGTGTTTCACTTCTGCCTGCTGCCTCTCGCGCTCATCGGCGTGTGGCTCCTGACCCTCCCCGCGCCCCGCCGGCGCCGGTACCTCCTGCTCGCGCTCGTGCCTCTCCTCTATATGGCCTGCTACCTCCGGTTCGCGATGATCCAGGACGTGGGGTTCAGGTTCCTCTTTCCGTCGTACGCGATCCTGCTCGCGCTGGCCGCGCCGGCTTTCGACGCCCTGGTCGCCGCTCCCCTGAGGCGCGCCACCGGCGCGGCGGAGCCCGGGAGCCTGGCGGGTCGCGCGGTGGCCGCGGGCCTGGCGGGCCTCCTCCTTGCGAGCTCGGCGCGCATGATCCACGCGAGCGATCATCGCGGAGTCTACGACGACCGCTTCGAGATCGGCCGGCGCCTGGCCAGGTTCGAACCGGCTTCCCACGTCATGATGACGTCAGAGGCCGGGTATCTGCCCTACCTGTCGGACTGGGTCACGCTCGATCCGCTCGGCCTCAACGACGAGACGGTGGCCCACGCGGGGCTCACCGAGTCCTACATCGATTCGCGGGTCCCCGATCTCATCATGTTCCACGTCGACACGCCGCGGTACAGCGAGCGGTGGACGCCTGCGGGGGCCGACCGGTGGGAGGCGATGACGAAGCTGATGCACCGGTACGCTCAGGAGCGCGGCTACCGTCTCGTGGCCGTCATCCAGAAGAGCTCGCGCCCCGCGGACGGCTATCACTGGTACTACGTGAAGCCGAGCGCGGCCGACAGCGAGGCGATCGCCCGTGAGATCCTTGGGGTGCCGGGAGCGAGGTACGTCGAAGGCTCAGGGGAGTAGGTCGGCGTTCTTCGTCTCGATGTTACACGGGTCGAGCGCCGTCACCTTGTAGTAGAAGATCTGGCTCGGCAACGGGATCGCCGCGTCGGTGTACTGCGTGTCCACGAACCCGTCGGCGTCGAGATCGTTGTTGGCGACGGTCAGCTGGATGAGCGCCGTCAGGGTCGCCGGCGTGGCGTAACGCGAGGGGATCGTCTCCCGGTAGAGCTTGTAGGTCAGCGCTCCGCTCGCGAAACCCCAGTCGATCAGGTTCCCCCCCGGCATCTCGACCGTGTCGCCTACCGGCGAAGGGGGCGTCGTGTCGGAGGTGTTCTTGGAGGCGATCACATGGCGTTTGGCGTAGTTGAGCTCCCTGTTGATCGGGGAGTGCGAGTCGATCGCCCTCACGATGTAGAGGTACTGCGGGTCGGTGGATCCGCTTGACGGGATGGCCGTATCGAGAAAGGAAAGCTCTCCGGTGATCGCCACGCGGTTCGTGCTCGACGGGATGAAGTCGAAGTAGTTCAGGCAGGGCTGCGGAGCACCCGGCGTCGGGTCGCAGTCGAACCGGTAGACCTCATACTTGACGGGAGGCGACAGTGCGTCGGTCGCCTGGTTCCAGTCCACGATGACGCTACGCACGCAGTCGAGCGGATTGCGGGCGGTCTGGGCGCCGACCGTCGTGTCCCACACCGGTGGCATGGTATCCATGTACCCGTACGCGCCGACGATCGCGTCGGAGGTCGCGTCGGGGTTGGTGACCGTTACGGTGACGTAACCCGGAGTGTGCACCCCCGGCTGGGCCAGGATCCTCGAGGAGTCGATGTAGACCGTGTTGGTGGCCTCGGCCAACCCGAAGTTGACGCGGACCCCTGGATCGAACCCCTTGCCCCTCAGCAGGACCCAGTCGGTCCCGGAGACGTCCCCAACTTCCGGGTCGAGCCGGTTGAGCACGATCGGATCGGGCGAGTTTGGCGGGGCCGGGGCGAAGTGAGCCCCCATGTCCAGGATGCCCAGGTCGAGGGAGCCATCCACGGCGGTCGTGAGCGTGTCGTTGCCGGTGGCCGAGGATGTATCGCTTCCCGCGTCCAGGGCCGGGCTGATCGGGCTGTTCGGGTCGTTCTGAGAAAGGTAGAAGCGGCCGCGAAGGCCTTTCATGAAGCGAGGATCGACCGAGATGTTTCCCAGACCGGAGACGCCTCCGCTGCCCACGTCGGAGTAGGTCAGCGACATCGGCCCGGAGCTGTCGTCCGCAACGTTTCCCCAGACGATGAGGTCCTTCGCGACGAACGACGGATCGACGGTGACGGCCGGCCCGATCGTCAGACCGGCCCCCGCTCCCGGCGCCGCGGTGTTGGAGGCGATCGTGGTCCCGTTCAGCGACCCTGCGAGCATCCCCAGTCCGGCGGCGGTCACTCCCCCTCCGTCGCCGGCCGCCCGGTTGAAGGTCACCACGCTGTTGTCGACCAGCAGGTTCAGGACGTCGCTGTAGTTCGAGAGGTTGAGATCGATGCCGGCGCCCGCCTTCGCGCTGTTGCCGACGATCGTGTTGCCGACGACCTTCAGGTTGAGGGTGTTGTATCCGTAGAAGGCGTTCGTGGAGACGGAGATGCCGCCCCCACGCGACATCATCGACCGGTTGCCGGCGATGTAGTTGTCGGTGATCGCCACCTCGAGGGGACTGCCCAGAGTGTAGAGCGGGTAGACCGTGATTCCACCACCCGAGCCGCCATAGCTCCGGTTGCCCAGGATGACGTTCTTGCTGATGGAGGTACGCCCGCTGTACGACGTGGAGAACTCGATGTAGATGCCCCCGCCCATGCCCGAAGCCTTGTTGCCCACGATCACGCTGTTGCTCACGGCGACCTGGTCCCCCACGAACTCGAGGCCCGCGCCACCGAGGCCCTCGCGCAGGCCATTCATGAAGGTCAGACCGTCGACCACCACCTTGGCGTCGAGACCGAAGCTGCGCAGGTTGAAGCCGAACTGGCTGGAGTCCACCACCGAGACGAACTGATCGGGATCGCGCTGAGTGAAGGCCAGGTTGTAGCCGCCGGCCAGCACCGCGCCGTTGGGCAGCGGCAGGGAGTTGTCTCCGAAGCGCCCCTCGGTGACCCGTATCAGGAACGTCGGCGCGGAGGTCGCAAGGTCTATCCCCGCGCGAACCGTCCTCTTGGGCGTGGCGGTCGAGGTGCCGTTGTTGGAGTCATTTCCGGTCGACGAGACGTAGATGTTCTTGTCGGTGTAGATGAAGGGGTACAGATCGTCGTTGGCGCCGCCCGGGTTGGTCACGACCACACGAGCGATCTTCCCCACCGTCGATGTCGGGGCCTGGACGGTCAGAGTCCGGCTGTCCACGAAGGTCGTGGCGGCGGAGACGCCGTCGAAGGCCACCGTGGCGCCCGGCAGGAAGCCGATCCCACGAATGGTGCTCACCGCGGAAGCGGGGGCGGTGTTCTTGGGCACCCATGCGGGGTTGATCGAAAGCGCTTCGATGGCGAGAGCCGGAGACGCCATGCCGAGGCACGCTGCCATCAGAAGGGCCGGCGTCATGCGCGTGAGGGGGTTCCTGGTAGGGGGTCTCATCATCGATTCCCGAAAAGGATGCCGATTATTCCGAATGCAGGGATTCCCCTCCCCCCTCGAGTCCGTGACGAGAGTGACGGGGGTACTTGTTCATATACGGGCAGATCCGGGGCTGGTCAAGGGGCGAAACGACGCGGCGGCATCCCGGGCTCCCCAGGCGCCGGCCAACCCGGCTCCGTCTCAGCCGAGCAGGTAGCTGAAGAAGGGGGTGAAGGCGTTGACGACCCGGGTGAGCTCCTCGGAGAACTTGGGCTGATCGGGGGTCGCTGGATAGGGCTTGATCTTCTCCCGGTACTGCCGGCGCGGGTCCTCGACCTCGGTGTAGTACGGTGCGAAGAACCTCAGCTCCAGGTTGAAGCGGTGGTTCAGACGCTCGCTCATCAGCTCTTTCATGAGCACGTACCAGGAGGAGGCCGCCTTGAAGTACCGGTTCTCCGTCTCGTGGACGTCGAATCCGAAGACGGTGTCGACCTTGAAGAGGCCTTCGCCGTCATCGACGACCTTCTGCCCCCCCATGTCGTGGCGGTGCCTCATGTGGATCCAGAGCTCCGGCACCTCCTGCCGAAGGGCGCGCATCATCTCCAGGAACCGGTCCTTGTCCCTCGCCAGGGTGTTGAAGCGCTCCCACTGGCGTCCTTTGGCGTGATTGGGGATGACGAGGCCGATCTCCAGCGCGTGATGCCGGAGGCCAACGCTGAAGTGACAGTTCTCATTGTAGGCCTCACCGTCCACGTAGTAGACGTCCGAGGCCTCGTCTGGCAGAGTGGCGACGACGTCGTCCCGGTACTTGAGCCGTATGCCGTGCGTCTGCTGATGGATGTTCCGGATCTTTGGCTCCGCCGAGGCCATCAGCTCCCGCAGCTCGGCGGTCATCTCCTGCTGAATGGTCGGATACCGCTCCGCCCAGGTCCTAGCGCCCCTATAGACGACTGCTGCTTCGCGAGCCACTGGATCCGCCCCCGCTTGCGAGTAAACCGTTGATGGGATGTCGTAATCCGGTCTGAACGCGGGCGAGTATACCACAACCTCGACCTCCCCCCTGCCGGGCCGGAAGGGAGGCCCCATCAGGGCAGGATGGCGGAAATCCGCGCCCTCGCGTCGGCGACCTCCTGGGGCGCGCCCTCCCCTTCGCCCCAGAGGTTCAGGAACTGCCGGTACCGCGCACGCGCCTCACCGCCGCGGTTCAGGAGCTGGAGGGCCCGGCCGGATCGGTAGAGCGCGAGCACGACGATCTCGGGCTGGTTGAGCCCCTTGACCCCCAGGGCGCGGATCTGATCGAAGGCGGCCAGCGCGTCCTGGGCCTTTCCCGCGGCGAGGTAGGCACGGCCCAGCGCGTCGAGGAAGTACGCGTCGGTGTACTGCACGATGCAGTCGGTGGCCAGGGGCTTTTCGAGCTGCCATGCCTGGCGAAACTCGTCGATGGCCCGGGTCGGCTCTTTCGCCGCAAGCGCGATCTCCCCCAGGAGCAGTCGCCGCCAGGGTTCGTTCCACCCGGGCTGGGAAACGCGCACCTCCTGCCCGAGCCGCCGCGCGACCCGCTCAGCCTCCGCCGCCGGAGCCGACCTGAGCTTGTTGACTCCGAGGCAGTACTCGAGGACGGGACGTTGACCGGCGACCTGCTGGGCCGCCTCGAATGCCGCGTCCGCCTCCCGCGCCCGCCCGGTCAGTGCGTGCGTCCTGCCGAGAAGCAGGAGGAAGAGGGCCCTGCCGCTTCGCTCCCACGGACCCGGCAGGAACTCCGCCCCCCTCTCGAAATGCTGCACGGCCTTGTCGAACCGGCCTAGCCAGACGTCGTTGATCCCCGCGTGAAGGTGGGTCAGCATGTTGGCGGCCGGCGAGTTGCGCCTCTCCATCTCGGGATCCCACATGTCCGCTACCTGTTTATTGTGCCCGGCGAGGATGAAGGCCGGGGCCAGCCCGAGCGCATAGACATCCTCACCGCGTCTCAGGATCTCGTCGGCCACCTCGATCGCGTCGCCGTACTCACCCCGCGCGGTGCGGACCTTTCCGACCTCCGCGACCGCCTCCGAGAGCTGGGGGTTCACCGACTGGTATTCCATCGCGCGAGAGAGCCACCAGTCGTTCATCCCCTTCATCGCGTAGGCCGCCATCAGCGCGGCCCGGGCCGGGGCGTGTCCCGGGTCGGCCGAGAGGACCTGTTCGAAATGCTCGACGGCTCCGTTGGGGTCGAAGTGATCGCAGGACGATGCGCAGGTGACCCCGGCCAGGTAGTGCAGATCGGGGTCGAATGGCTGCCGGGCGAGCGCGTCGGGCAGCGCGGCCACGACGAGATCGAACGCACCGGCCGCGAAGTGCTGCAACACGGGAGCGACCGACCGGTACGGCTCGGGCAGGCGCTCCTGGTTGTCCATGGCGGCCTTGATCTCTGCGGCCGCCTCATCGCGCCGCGAGAGGAGGAGCCCGGCCATCGCCAGCCTGTAGTGGGCCGGAGCGAAGCCCGGATCGAGCATCACGGCGCGACGGAAGCGGGCCGCGGCCTGAACCGGAAGACGCCGGGACAGATCGACCCCCTCGGCGTAGGCCTTGAACGCCTCGGCGGAGGCGGTCAGGTCGCGGTCCAGGTGATAGTCCCGCGGTGCCGGGGGCTGCGTCGTGGCAGGCCGCGGCGTCTCGACGCCGGTCTCGCGGGCGGCGCTCGAGGAGGTCGCGGGAGGGGGCGCCGCCGGCGCGCGCGTGCCCTGCGTCCAGACGTAGCGCGCAAGGACGGCCGCCACGACGGTCCCCGCGGTGACGAGAAGGAGCCGGAGCGCACGAGGGGCGATTGTATTGTGCGGGGCGAACATTGGTATGCCTGCTGCTTTCCTGAGCCGTGGGCGCGTCCGATGGCTGCCGGACAGGCGCGTGCGGATGTTAGTCGATGCCCTTCGGGCGCGCAAGACGCGTGATATACTCGGGTTCCGCCTCCGCCTGCGAGGCCGGCCAACCGTGAGGAGCGTGACGATGCCGCAGTTTGTCGAATACGTCGTGGAGAAGGCTGGGATCGGTTCGACGACCTACTTCATCGCCAGCAAGGAGGAGGGGGACGGTTGGATCTCCGGCTTCTTCCCCGCATACATGGCGCCCGACCCCGACGAGGTGGACGAGATGATCTTCGATCTCGCCAACCCCGACCAGACCTTCACCGGCGCGACTCAGGACGAGGCCGAGCAGAGGATCCGCGACTGGGTCGAGCGGAAGTACAAGATCCTCGAGCGGCGCACGCAGCGCAAGCGTCCCTGATCCTCACCCGCCGGACGACTCGAACCGCGGCAGCGCCGCGAAGCCAAGCGCGGAAATCCCGAGCAGGGCCGCGATGATCGCCAGGGCCGGCGCCACGCCCAACGCCTCCGCGAGGATCCCGGCCGCGATCGGTCCGGCGGCATGTCCCATGTCCATGATGGTCCCGAAGACTCCGTGAGCCGCGCCGTAGCGCTCGCGCCGGGCGAGGTCCGTCACGAGCGCGGCGGTGGAGGACGTGGTCACGGCCACACCCAGGCCGTAGAGCGCCGAAACCAGCATAAGGATCGGGAAGGAGCGGGCGGTCCCCACCAGCCCGAGCGCCGCGGCGGCCACCAGGAGCCCGGCGACGATCTGGGGGCGGCGGCCGATCCGATCCGAGATCTTCCCCATGAGCGGCTTTGACACCAGCGTCGTGACGATCTGCGCCGCGAAGAGCCATCCGATCAGGCTTCCCGACAGCCCGAGGACCTCCGAGGCGTAGATCGGGAGAAAGGCATCGATCGCGCCCGTGGCCAGGAACTGGAGCGCCTCGACGAGGCTCGTGGCCATGATGCCGAAGTGCCCGACGATCTCCTTGATCCCGCGGACGAACCCGCTCAACCCCTCCGCGCCTCCGTGCCCGCCGGCGGGGCTCGTCTCGTGCTTCCAGGTCGCCGCCAGAGCGAGGGCCGCCAGCCCGGCGGCTCCGCTGGCGAGGAATGGCCAGTGGAAATCGCTTCCCAGAATCAGGTACCCCCCCAGCAGTGGACCGAGGCTTTTGCCCACCAGCGTCGCGGAGGAGAAGGTCGAGAGACGCTCTCCCCTCCGGCCGGTCTCCGCGATGTCAGAGACGATGGCCGAGGAGACGGGCCCGAAGGTCGCCGTGGCGGTGCCGTGCAGCAGACGCAGCGCGAGGAGAGAGATCCCGGCCGTGGCCAATGGGTAGAAAAAAGGCGGGAACGCGAAGGCGCAGGCCGAGAGAATGAGAAGGGGGCGGCGGCCGAGCATGTCGCTCATCCGGCCCATCGGGAGCTTGAGGATGACGCCGGTCAGAGTGGAGGCCGCCACCACCAGACCGATCATGTGCTTGCTCAGACCCAGGCTCTGCGCGTAGAGGGGGACGACGGGGAATCGGGACAACGCGTAGGCGAGGTGGACGGCGAACCCGATGAAGCAGAGCCGCGTGAAGGATCGCGCGCTGTCCAAGACGGTCCCCTCCCCCGTCGGCGGGGGAGCCCTCGTCCCACGCGCCTGCGGGTCCCGATCCGGGCCCCACGGACCGAGATCAGCACCCTGCGCCTGATGATAATGCTGCCCGATGCCCCCGTGCACGGGTAAACTAGGCTCTCCTGATGGAGGAGCCGAACCATGAAGCGACGCAGGTTCATGAAGGACGCGGGGCTGGGGGCGGGCGCGGTGGCCCTCTCGGCCCTGGGGGTCCCGCTGGCGGCGGCCGAGGAGGCCCGGCAGCCGGCCACGGCCACGGCTGGAGGGATCAGGCCGGTCGTGATGGTGAGCAAGGACAAGTCGAACACCACCGGCAAGGCGATGGAGATCCTCAGGCAGGGACGAGACGCGCTCGACGCCGTGATCGCGGGGGTCAACCTCGTGGAGGAGGATCCCAACGACATCACGGTGGGATACGGAGGGCTCCCGAACGAGCGCGGCGTGGTGGAGCTCGACTCCTCCGTCATGCACGGACCCACGGGGATGGCGGGTGCCGTAGCGGCGCTGCGCAACATCAAGTACCCGTCGCGCGTGGCGCGTCTCGTCATGGAGCAGACCGACCACGTGCTCCTCGTGGGGGACGGGGCCCTGGAGTTCGCCAGGGCGCAGGGGTTTCCCGAGGAGAATCTCCTGACCGAGAAGGCCCGTAGGATCTGGCTCCACTGGAAGCAGACCCTCTCCGACAAGGACGACTGGATCCCGCCCCCCGAGTCCGAGTGGTCCGACGATGTGAAGGAGTATCTGCGTGTCTACGGAACGATCCATTGCAGCGCCATCGACATGAAGGGGAACATCTCCGGCGTCACCTCCACCTCGGGCCTCTTCATGAAGCTGCCGGGGCGCGTGGGAGATTCCGCTCTCATCGGATGCGGGCTCTACGTCGACAACGAGGCCGGCGCCTGCGGCTCGACGGGGCGCGGCGAGGCGGTGATCCTGTCGAACGGAAGCCACTCCGTGATCGAGAACCTGAGGCGCGGGATGACCCCCGAGCAGGCGGCCTTGAAGGTGCTCGAGTGGATCGTGGACCACACGAAGCTCCCTCGGCTCCTCGACGCCCAGGGGAAACCCGATTTCAACGTGAACTTCTATGTCCTGGACAAGATGGGGCGCCACGCGGCGGCGGCGATCTGGAGCGGTCCGACCTACACCGTGAACGAGGGGAAGGAGGACCGGACGATTCCCTCGGCCTACCTGTTCAAGAAAGGGCCGAAGGCCTGAAGCGCGCGGCTTGATAGGGGGGCGATCAGGCATTAGCATGTCACTATCCGCAATGAGGAGAACCCCATGAGACCGGCCCGCGCGACCTACCTCGTCGGTGGCGACCACACGCCCTTCATCGGCAAGTTCCACCCGGACTTCATCTGGAAGGGGCACCCCGACTTCGGCAGGAAGAGCAACCCGACCATCGAGCAGCACCTTCACCGCGCGGCTCTCGGCGCGCTGGCGAAGGCGGGGGTTTCGCCCGACGCGGTGCAGAAGGGGTTCGTCGGCAACTTCACCGGGGAGATCTTCGCTCAGCAGGGACACCTGGGGGCGATGCTCGCGGCGGCGCACCCGGCCTTCGCGCTCAAACCCTTCACCCGCGTGGAAGGGGCCTGCGCTTCGGGCGGTCTGGCCCTCGTGGCCGGCGTGGACTCCATCTCGGCGGGGTACGACGTGGTGCTCGTGACCGGCGTGGAGGTGCAGACGACTCTGTCGGCGAGGGACGGTGCCGACGCGCTGGCGCGCGCGGCCCACTACCCCACCGAGAGGGGCCTCGACCCCTTCACCTTCCCGTGCATGTTCGCCCGCCGCATGCGGGCCTACTGCGAGAGGTACGGCGTGACTCCGGACGAGATCGCGCTGGTGGTGCTCAAGGCCTACGGCAATGCCGTCAGGAACCCCCACGCCCACATGCGCTCATTCAAGATGACGCTTGAGCACGCCAGGACGGCCTCCGACAGCAACCCCCGATTCCTGGAGAACCCCCAGTACAAGGACTGGCTGAAGGTGAGCGACTGTTCGCAGGTGAGCGACGGCGCCTCCGCCGCGATCCTGATGTCGGAGCGCGGCCTGTCGATGTGCGGGATCGCGCGCGCCCAGTCGATCGAGCTGGCGGCCTACGGTCACGCGACGGCGCCCCTCGACGGCGAGCGCGACTTCACGTCCCTGACCACCACCGCCGCGGCCGCGCGGGAAGCCTACCGGGACGCGGGGGTCGGCCCGGGAGACGTCGGGATCGCCGAAGTGCATGACTGTTTCAGCATCGCGGAAATCCAGATGTACGAGGCCCTCGGCTTCGCGGGGCCCGGCAAGGGGATCGATCTCGTCAAAGACGGCACGGTGTCGCTGACCGGGCGTCTGCCCGTCAACACCGGCGGCGGCCTGATGGCGTTCGGGCATCCCGTGGGAGCCACCGGCGTCAAGCAGGCGGTGGAGATCTGGCGCCAGATGAAGGGGCTCGCGGGCGACTACCAGGTCGCGCCGCGGCCGGCCGCAGGGCTCGCGGCCAACATGGGCGGCGACGACCGGACGGCGGTCGTCACGATCTATCGCGCCTGAGCGACACTTCCGCCGCCGGGGCCGAGCCGCCCTGGAGGCTGGCCGCGAAGAAGCCGGCCACGAGGGGCGCCAGCAGCTCCGGGTCCTGCGCGATCATGTACTCCGCGTGCGCGCCCCCTTCGATCATGAGGAGCTTGCGCGGGGGCCCGGCGGCTTCGTAGAGCTGTCTCGCGTGGTCGGAATTCACCAGCCAGTCCCGGGTCCCGTGGAGGATCAGCAGAGGCACGGGAGAGACCGCCGCAACCAGATCGACGGCTCGCCGCCAGCCCAGCCGCGGGCGGCCCGGCACGAAGCGGACGCGCCGACGACGCAGGAGCATCCCGAGGTGCGCGAGTAACAGCACGGGATTGAATCCCAGCCGGAGCAGGTTCAGATGGGCCGGCGTGCCGATCGTGCAGAGGGCGTCGGGGCGGGCGCCGTCGACGCGGTCGCGGGCCAGCGCGGCGGAGAAGATCGCCACGCACCCGCCGAACGAGAAGCCGGCCACGCCCACCGCCGGGTAGAGCCCCCGAAGGAATGCGATCAGGTCGGCCAGGTCCCTGTGCTCCCCCACCCCCCAGGTGAAGACCCCCTGCCCCTTCCCATGTCCCCGCATGTCCACGGCGAGCAGGTCGAACGTGCCGGCCAGACGGCGGCAGAAGAGGTCGATCTCGCGCAGCCCCCTGTGCGCGAACAGGCCGTGCACCACGACCACGATGGAGCGCGCGACCCCGCCCGACACCTCCGGAAGGCCGGACTGGTAGAGAGTGCCGGTCCGGACCTGGCCCGAAGCCGGGTAGTCGAAGGGACGCGTCAGAACGGCGCCGGGCTGCACGCCGTCATCTTACCGCTCAGTCGATGGTGCCGCCCAGTTGCACGGCCTCCGAACGGATGTCACCCAGACGCGTGTCGAGCTGGCCGATCCGGGAATTGGCTGCATCGATCATCTGCTGGAGCTCACGGATCCGCTGTTGCGTCGAGTTGGTTTCGCTCGCGTAGCCGACCTCCTTCGCCCGGAGCTGGGCCAGCTCCTCCTCCCAGCTCTTCTTGCTGGCTGCCTCCTGGTCGCGCGCCGAAGCGACCTGCGCGTACTCCTTCTGCAGCTTGATGATCGCCTCCTGGGCGTTGACCTTTTTCTGCTCGGCCGATCCCTCGCCGGGCGCTGCGGGCCGCTCCGTCGATTCGCCTCCCGTCCCCTTGGAGGCGGAGTTCCCTTTCAGGTTGAACTCGATGGTCCGCGCGGGCCCGGCCGGAACCACGGTCATGATCGTGGACGATGGGACGGCGATGCGGGAAGGAATCGGATTGGCCGACTCGGTCCCCGCCCAGTCGATCAGGTCCTCCTGCATCACCGCCAGCTGACCGTGCGGCGCGAGCCTCATGAATGCCTGCAGCCCGCGGATCTCGGGCTTCGACTGCACCGCGATGCGATGGCCGTCGCGGGTGACGACGGTGTAGGCCAGCACGGTGCCCGCGGCCGACAGAACCGCCCAGGCCAGTGCCGCGATCACGAGAAGATGCTTCAGCAGCCCATTTGATCGATTCTTCATGACACGTTCCCTCAGCCCTGAGCGCCCGGAGAGGCCAGGCGATCGCCCGGCGCCTCCAGGGCGCGGTAAACGAACCTTCTGAGCGCATGCTGGTCGGGCTGGCTCAGGTTCAGAAAGTAGACGCCCGCACGCCACCACTCGCGCTCGTGCCCGATCTCCTCGACATTCACCACCACCGCCTCGACCTCGAGATCAACGGCCCCTTCCCCGGCAAGGCGGGGGAGCCTCAGGGATACCAGGACCTGTGTCTTGAGCGGCAGGTAGACGGGGCTCAGCAGGGCCGCCCCGGCGCCGCTCAGGTCAATCGTCTCCATCTGGACGCGCCGTGCGCCGTTCCAGCGGGGCGTGACATCGAGCCGGAGGCGCAGGCGCACGCGCGGGTCGAGACGGGGCATGCCGGACTGGATCATCCGCCTCCCTGAAAGGGCGGCTCACAAGGGATGCCGCGCCGGTGGCCCAATATGGGTTCGCTTGAAGAGGCCGGCAAGGCGGTCCAAGATGACTCCATGCGGGTTGCGGTAGTCGTGGGTCTCTTGGCGCTCGTGGCGTGGCTTCCGGCGGAGACCGCCGGAACGCGGGATGGGGCGCCGCCGGCCGAGGGGGGATCCCTCGAGGTAATCGATGGCGCGGGCCGGCAGGTGCGCGTGCCCGCGCGTCCGGGCCGGATCGTCTCGCTCGCTCCTTCCGTGACCGAGATCCTCTTCGCGTTGGGCGCCGGCGATCGCGTCGTGGGAGTGACCGATTTCTGCAGCTACCCCGCCGAGGCCGCCACGCGGGTCCGGATCGGGGGCCTCATCAACCCTGACCTGGAACGGATCGTGAGCCTCAAACCCGATCTGGCGATCGCGACCACGACCGGCAATTACCTCGCGGACGCGGAGCGGATCGAACGGCTGGGAGTCCCGGTCTACACGATCAGCACTCCCACCCTGGAGAGCGTGCTCTCCACGCTCGCGCGTGTCGGGGATCTTCTGCAGGCAGGCGACGAGGCCCGGCGTCTGGTCTCACACCTGCGGGACCGGATCGAGCGGGTGCGGGGGGCCGGTGCAGGGCGCGAGCCGCTGCGCACCCTCTTCGTCATCGAGCCCGACCCGCTCATCGCGCCGGGCCCCGGGACCTTCATCGGCGAGGCGCTCGCGGCGGCTGGCGCCATCCTCGTCACCGGTCGAGCCGGGTCGGGGTGGGCCCAATTCGACATGGAGCAGGTCCTCCGCCTCGAACCCGAGCTGCTCCTGACGCCCGAGCCGAACCGCGCCTGGTCCGAGGGGCTCGCGCGGGCGGCGAGATGGCAGAGGGTCCCCGCGGTGCCGGCGGGCCACGTCTTCGTCATCTCGGATGCGATCCAGCATCCCGGACCGAGGCTGGTGGACGGAATCGAGGAGGTCGCGGCGATTGTGGAGAAGGTCAGGACCGCGCGGCGAAGCGAGCCGGTGCAGGCCCGGCCTTGAAAGCCTGGGGGGGAGCCCGGCCAAGTAGCCGGCGCTCCCCCTCCATGACCGCCCATTGGTCGCCGGTCGGCTCGAGGACCGGGACCCGGGCGGCTCCTCCCCCCCATTGACCCCTGGAGACAAATCAGGCTTGGGTTGCGTCTGGAATATACCGAAACCGGAGACGCAGTCCACAAGAAAAACGCGTCGCGATCGGCCCGAATCCGCCCCCGGCGGACGTTTCAGTGGTATCGCCTCAGGAGCCCCACGACGACTCCCTGCACCTTGACCTTGCCGGCGGCGAAGGAGAGTGGCTTCATCGAGGGGTTCGCGGCCTCCAGCCGAACGACATCCCCCTCCTTGTAGAACTTCTTGAGGGTCGCCTCCTGACCGTCGATGAGCGCAACGACGATCTCCCCGTTGTGAATCCGGGAGCGCTTCTCCAGGATCACGTAGTCGCCGTCGCGCACCTGCTCGTCGATCATCGAGTCGCCGCGCACCTGAAGGACGAACGATTCACCTCGACCGACCATGTCGGCCGGCACGGCGATCACCTCGTGCTCCTCCACCGCCTCGATGGGCCGGCCCGCCACGACCCGGCCGGCCAGGGGAAGCCGGATCGCCTTGACCGCCACCGCGGACGGAGTGAGCTCCAGGGAACGGTTCGCGTTCCAGACCTTCTTGACGAGCCCCTTCTTGCGCAGGTTATCCACGTGCTTGTGAACCGTGGCGACCGAGGAGAGGCCGAAGTTGGCCCCTATCTCCATGAGACTCGGGGAATACCCCTTCTCATCCAGGAAGCGCGTGATGAAGTCCAGTATCTCCTTCTGTCGCTTCGTCAGCACCATCTCAAGAACCTCCCGTGACAGGGCGTGGCAGGGAAGCCAGGCTCGGGGAGAGGGGCCGGGCAGCGCCTGCCCCGTTTCTCCCCGGGAGTCAACGCGCACAGGTTAGGAGAAAGTAAAGTGAATTGCAAGCAGGACCCTCTCTTCCGTTTTGCTGATTGACGGTGTCTAGGAAAGAATGCTATAAGACCATTCCCGGCGATGGAAGGAGGTTCATGAAGCGGTCCAGCTCCAGGCGTCGCGTGGGCACCAGGCGGCGCCAGACCGCCGACGCCGCCATGATCTGCATGGCCTCCGCCGCGGCTGCGAGCGCTGTCATGGCTCTTGTCGTGCTGGCCGCCCGCCCTGGCTGGGACACCCGGCTGCTCGATCAGCCTTTCGGCGCCTATCTGCTGGGGGGGATGGGGGGGCTCATCACCACGGCCGCGGCGCCGGGCTGGGCCCGCCGCCTCGGGCCGGGACACCCCGCCCGCGTGGTGCTCTTCACCCTCTATCGGCTCCTCTGCTCCTGCCTCATGGGCGGCGTAGGATACGCCCTGATCGGGGCCGCGTTCCGGGCCATCGATGTGGTGGCGGCCGACGCGCTCCTCTTTCTTGCCGCGTTCGGCTTCGGCGCCGCGGAACGGGCGCTCAACATGGTGGTGCTGGGAGTGTTGGGGTTTCTGGCGCCGCGCGAGGTCAACCCGCCGCTTCTTTGACCAACGTCTCGGCTCTCTCCGACGCCTCGGGATCCCCTTTCAGCTCGCCGCCGAGCCAGGCCTCCTTGAATGCCGCCACCACGCGCGGATCGAAGACGATCTCGCTCAGCTCCTGGATGCGGGCGACCGCGGCGTCCATCCGCATGGCCCTCTGGTAGGGGCGGTTGGTCGTCATCGCGTCGAAGGTGTCGGCCACCTGCACGATCCTGGCGAGCATCGGGATCTGCTCTCCCTTCAGGTTGTCCGGGTATCCGCCCCCCGACCAGCGCTCGTGATGGCTCCTCATGGCCGGCAGGATGTCCTTCATCTGCGGCATCTCGCCGAGGATATGGGCCCCTTTGAGCGGGTGGCGCTTCATGATCTCGAACTCCTTGTCCGAGAGGGCAGCCGGCTTGCGCAGGATCGCGTCCTCGATCCCGATCTTGCCGACGTCGTGCAGCAGCGCGCCCACGGTGATGTTGCGAAGCTCCTGCTTGGACAGCCCCAGATGCTTCGCGATAGCCACCGAGTAGCGGTGCACGCGCTCCGAGTGACCCCTGGTGTAGGGGTCCTTCTCGTCGATGGCCGCCGCCAGCGCCTTGATGGTTCCGAGGAAGAGCTGGCTGTTCTCCTCGGACGCCTGCTTGATCTTCTCGATGTAGTTGCGGATCTCCTCCGTCATGAAGTTGAACGTGTCCGCCAGCTCGCCAATCTCGTTGCGGCTCCGCACGTCGGCGCGCGCGCTGAAGTCCCCCGCCGCGAGGCGGCGCGCGCTGCTCACCAGCTCCTTGAGCGGCCGGGTGATGGCGCCGGCGAAGGCGATGGCGCTGAGCGCAGCCAGGCCCACGGCGAAGAGCGCCCACTGGTAGACGCTGCGGCGCATCTCCGTCACGGAGGCGTAGGCCAGGTTGCGGTCCACGATGACGAAGATCCCCCAGCCGCGTTCGGTGGCCGCGCGTGCCCCGAGGAGCTCCTTGACCTGGAGGCCCTCCGGCGCCTCGAAGGGGATGATCTCGGTCACCCCCGGCCCCTCCCGGCGGAACCTCGTGACGATCTCAAGCCGCCGGTAGGCATCGGACCGCGTCAGGGCGTCCGGCATCTCGGCCGAGGCAAAGAGCTTCCCCTCGTCGTCGAGGGCGAAGACGATGTAGTTGGAGCCCAGTGACGAGACGCTGCGCGCCCACGACGCGGACAGGTCGACGACCCCGGCCAGAACTCCTCTGACCTCGCCGCGCGCCCGCACGGGGACGGCCACCACGACGCAGGGTCTTTTCGCTCCTCCCGGATGAACCGATGCGACGGGCCGGCCCACGAACGGCTCGCCCCCCATGGCGGTGGCGAAGGCCTCGAACATCGAGGAGGCGACCGACTCGTCGCGGGCCCGGGGGCGATCCCCCACCTCGAGCATCGAGCCCTCACGCGACGTGTAGCGCAGCACGGCGAGATCTCCGGTCACGTAGGGCGCCAGGATCGCGTTGTCCCCCATCGGCTCCCTGCCGGCGCTTCTCTCGATTCGGGCCTGGATGTAGTGGGCCGTGGCGGCGATCTGATTGTTGGCCCCGGCGGTCACCGCGTTGAGGTCCTGCACGATCGCCGAGGCGACCTCGAGCTGGTACTCCCGGGTGGCCGCCTCGAGGCTCTCCTTGGTGATGTCGATGAGCTTGTAGGCGGTCAGAAAGAGGGGCACGAGAGCCGTGAGGAGCAGCACGGCGAGCAGGGTCCAGAGGAGCCGCACCCGGCCGGGGCGCAGCGCCTCCCGCGGCGGGCCGGCGGGGGCGTTCGGCGCGGCGGTCCGGGAGGTCTCTTCAGGCGACATGCGACATGGCCCTCTGCCGGCGCACCGCGTCTTCGAGCCGATCGACCACTTCGTCGATCTCCACCTGCGTCGTGATCCGGCCGAACCCGAAACGCACCGCGGCCACGGCCCGCTCGTCGGAGGCCCCGAGCGCCTTCATGACGTAGGACGGCTCGCGGGTCTCATTGGCGCAGGCCGAACCGCTCGAGACGGCCACCGACTTGAGCGCCGCGATCAGCCCCTCGGCCTCCACGTGCTCGAACGACAGGTTCAGGTTGTTCGGGAGTCGCAGCGTGGGATGTCCGTTGAGGATGACCCCGTGGATCCTCGCGCGAACGCTCTCGAGGAATCGGCGCGACAGACCCGAGATCCGCTCGGCCTCCTCATGGAGATCCTCTCCGACCAGCTCGCACGCCCTGCCGATCCCAACGATGCCGGGGGTGTTGTAGGTCCCGGAGCGGCGCCCCTTCTCCTGGCCCCCTCCCGACAGCAGCGGCACCAGGCGGCGCCGTCGCCGGACGTAGAGCCCCCCGATCCCCTTTGGACCATAGATCTTGTGCCCGGAGAAGGCCACGAGATCCGCCTTGAGCGCGTCGACGTTTACCGCGAGCTTTCCAACCGTCTGCGTCGCGTCCACGTGAAACGGTATGCCGCGCTCGCGGGCGATGGCTCCGATCTCCTCGACCGGCTGCACCGTACCGACCTCGCTGTTGGCGTGCATGACGCTCACCAGGATCGTCTCGTCCGTGATGGCGCGCCGGACGTCGTCAGGGTCGACGCGTGCGTGCCCGTCCACCGGGAGATAGGTGACGCGGAATCCCTGCGTCTCCAGAAACGCGCATGTCTCCAGCACCGCGCGGTGCTCGATGGAGGTCGTCACGATGTGGCGTCCACGCCGCCCCGAGCTGGTCGCGGCCCAGGCCACCCCCTTGATCGCGCTGTTGTCCGACTCCGTGGCCCCGCTGGTGAAGACGATCTCATCGGCCGACGCCCCCAGCAGCTGCGCCACCTGCTCCCGGCCACGGTCGACCGCGCGGGAGGCCTCCACGCCGAAGGCATGGGAGAGGCTCGAGGCATTGCCGAAATGGCCCGTCAGATAGGGCATCATCGCCTCCAACGCCCGCGGGTCGAGAGGCGTTGTGGCGTTGTGATCCATGTAGATCAGGCGCAATGAGGACATCCTTCCCCGCCCCGGCGCGAACCCCCCGTGTCCCGGCGCGGACATATGACCGCCCGCGTCGGCTGAGCGGGTCAAGTATATGTTCTGCGGTGGAGGCTTCAAACCGGGCCGATCTCCCCTCTTGCCGCGCCTCCCGCTACAATCTGTCCCCGGTGGCGCAGGCCTCCCACCAGAAAGGCCCCGGAGCTATCAGGTGCACGACCGAGCCAAGTGGACCCCGCGGATTCTGGCCTGGCTGGTCCCGGCCGCGCTGGCCTGCGCGGTCCATCTGAACGGCGTGGGGAATCAGTTCACCTTCGACGACACCTACATCATCGCCGAGAACCCCCTGGTCACGGGGGATGGCGGACTGGTCCGAGTCTTCACGTCACACTACTGGACCCCGGTGAATCCTCGCGGCGACCTCTACCGCCCGCTGGCCATCGCGTCCTACTGGATCAACTACCGGCTGGCCGGCCCCTCCCCCGCGAGCTTCCATCTCGTCAACCTGCTCCTGCACGCGGCGGTGACGGCGGTCGCGTGGCACCTCTTTCTCCGGTTGAGCGGGTCGGCCCTCGCGGCGGCCTGCGCGGCGTTGGTGTTCGCCGTCCATCCCGTCCACGTCGAAGCCGTCGTCAGCGTGGTGGGCCGGGCGGAGCTCCTTTCCGCCCTCTTCGTCGCCGCCGCCTGGCTCCTGCGTGGCCGCCGCTGGCTCTCGCTCCTCCTCTTCGCGTGCGGTCTGCTCTCGAAGGAAAACGCGATCGTCCTTCCCGGTCTCATGCTGATTGAGGATCTCTGCTCTCGAGGGCAGAGGCCCGGCGCGCGCGCGGCGCTGCGCGCCGTCACGCCCTACCTGCTCCTCGCGGCTGCCTTCGTGGCCCTGCGCATCCTGGTGCTGGGATTCCCGCTCGCGTCCGGCACGGGCCCGTTCGCGGGGGTCTCCTCGCACGATCGGATCCTCACCGCCGTGGCGGTGATCGGCAGGTACCTGTGGCTTCTGCTCTATCCGTCCAGCCTTTCGGCCGACTATTCCTTCAATCAGATGCCGATCGTTTCCACTGCGCTCGACGCCGGCTTTCTCGCCGGGGCCGCGGGCATCGCGCTCTCCCTGGTCTTCGTCTGGCTGCTCCGGCGACGGGCTCCGGGCGTGGCCCTCGGCATCGTCGTCACCTTCGTCGCCCTCCTGCCGACCAGCAACCTCCTGTTCGGCACCGGGGTGGTGATGGCGGAGAGGCTCCTCTACCTTCCTTCGACGGGGTTCTGCCTGGCGGCCGGCGCGGCGATGGAGTGGGCCGCCAGCTCCGCTTTCGTCGCGAGCCGGCGAAGGGTCACGGCAGCGGCCTGTCTCATGACGCTCCTCCCCGTGTCCTTGATGGCGGTGCGTTCCTTCATGCGCACGCGGGACTGGCGCGATCCGGTCTCCCTCTTCGAGGCGACGGTGAGGTCGTCCCCTCGGAGCGCGCTGGCGCGATTCGGGCTGGCCACCGCCTACCAGGGGGAGGGGCGACTCCAGGAGGCGGAGCTGGAGTACCGCCGCTCCCTCGAGATCTCCCCGGATCGGGCCGAGACGCACTACAACCTCGCGGCATTGCTGGCGCAAAGCGGCCGACCTTCCGAGGCTATCGAGGAATATCGCGCCGCGATCCGGCTCGAGCCCGGCAATCAACAGGCCCACAACAACCTCGGCCCCCTCTACGAGGCACAGGGGAAGCTGGACGAGGCGGAGGCGGAGTACCGGAGTGCCATCGGTGCGGCACCCGGGCGCCCGGGCCCGTACTTCAACCTGGGCGTGTTGCTGGAGGCGCGTGGCCGGGTCGCCGAGGCCATTGAGGCCTATCGGGATGAAGTCCGGATCGCGCCCCGGGACTCCAGGGCCTTGAACAACCTGGGGCGCCTCCTGGTGGCCTCGGGAAACGCTTCAGAGGCAATCGAGGTGCTGGAGCGGGCCGTGGAGCAGAACGCCGCGGCCGCGACCCCCGCCGTCAACCTGGCGGCGGCCTGGCTCGAGCAGGGGGACGCGGCGCGCGCCGAGGCCATCGCCCGTCGTGTGCTGGCCGACCATCCCGGCGACGCGGCCGCGATGCGGGTGCTGGAGGCGGCCCGGAAGCGCTCCGCGATGGGCGGCCGTGCCGAGTGAACGGAGGTGAGAATGCCGGTCTCTACGGGTCGATTCCGAACCCGAGCGGCTCCGGCGCTCTTCCTGGTCCTGGTTTCCGCGGCGCTCTACGCCAACACGCTGATGAACGGCTTTGTCGGCGACGATCAGTTTCAGGTCCTGCGGAATCCCTGGATTCAGGATGTCCGGCACCTGCCGGAGATCTTCTCGCGGGACGTCTGGAGCTTCGTGGAACCCGGCGGCCGCTCGATCTACTACCGGCCGATGATGCACGTGATCTACATGATCACCTTCCATCTCACCGGCCTGATGCCGTGGGGCTTCCACTTAGTCAACCTCCTGCTTCACGCAGCCTGCACCGTGATGGTCTTCGGGCTGGGCTCGCGGCTCGCCTCCGCGCGGGAGGACTCGGGACCGGCCTCGCGCACCGGGCTTGCGACGTCCGGCGCGGCGCCGGCGGCCCCCTTCGCCGCCGCGCTCCTGTTCGCCGCCCACCCGGTCCACACGGAGGCCGTCGCCTGGGTCGCCTCGGTGCCGGACCTGTCGGTCTGCTTCTTCTATCTCGCCGCAGTTTACGGCCACGCGCGCGCCGCGCGGCCCCTCGATCGGCCGAACCTGCTCTGCACCGCCTCGTTCTTCCTGGCGCTGCTCTGCAAGGAGACGGCCCTGACGCTGCCGCTCGCGCTCGGAGCGTGGGACATCGCGCGCGGGACCGGGCGGAGGGCACCGAGGGAGCATCTCGGGATCTACGCGCCCTACATGCTGGCGGGGGCCCTCTACCTCTGGCTGCGCTACCGGGCCCTTTCAGGGGTCGTGACGGAGGTGGGGGACGCTCACGGGCTGGGAGCGGTCGGGCTGATCCTGAACGCCCTCGCTCTATTCAGCCGGTACCTCGGAATGACGCTGCTCCCCCTCGAGCTCAATTCGTGGCACGCGTTCCCTCCGGTGCTCTCTCCGCTTGACGCGCGCTCCCACGCGGCCATCGCCGTCGTGGCCGGTTTCTGCACTCTTCTCGGCCTGGCGTTCGTGAAGGACCGAGGCGCGTTCTTCGCCCTGGCCCTGGGCGCGCTGCCCCTCCTGCCAGTGCTCGACATCAGGCTGCTCGCCGGCAAGCCCTTCGCGGAACGGTACCTCTACCTGCCTTCGGCCGGGTTGATCATCGCGGCGGTCTGGTGCCTCTACCGGATGTGCCGGCATCGGGAATGGGTCGTCTGGCTGGCGCTGATCCCGATCCTGTCGCTGTGCGCGACCGCCACCGTGAGGAGGAACTCGACCTGGCGCGATCCGATTGCTCTCTACTCCGACGCGACGCGGAAGTCTCCCGATGCGGCGCCGCCACGCTATTTCCTCGCCCAGGCCCTGCACGAGGCAGGCCGCCTCGACGAGGCGATCGACCACTACCGCGTCCTGGTCGCCTCGGAGCCTCGCGACCCGAGCTATCGCTCGTCGCTGGGAGACGCGCTGCTGTTGAAGGGCCGCCTCGACGAAGCCATCGAGCAGCTCAACGTGGCCCTGGTGCTCGATCCCAACTCGACCGTGGCCTGCAACGATCTGGGCACCGCGCTTCAGAGGCAGGGCCGGCCTCGGGAGGCCGTCGAGGCCTACCGGAGGGCCCTCGCGATCGACCCGGCCTACGCCGAGGCGCACTACAACCTCGGGGCTATCCTCGCGGCCACCGGGCAGATGGCCGAGGCGATGGCGCACATGGAGGAAGCCGTGAGGCTGAAGCCCGCCGATGCCCACTACCGCAACGTCCTCGGCATCGAGTACGCGAAACGCGGGCGGATGCGGGCCGCGATCGAGCAGTTCGAGGCGGCGACGCGGCTGGCTCCGGACGAGCCCGACTTCCGCCGCAATCTCGACCAGGCCAGGCGGGAGGCCGCCAGGTAAAGACACGTCGGGATGAGTCGGTCATTTCCCCGTTCGGAGGATCTCCCGGACCGCTCCTGCCACGGTCCCGAGCTGTTTCTCCGACAGGTGGAGGCTCGAGGGCAGGCTGATGCCCGTGGTCGAGAGTCGATTGGCGACGGGGAAGTCCCCTTCCTGCGCGTAGCCTCGATAGGGGGGCAGTGTGTGAATCGGATGAAAGAACGGGCGGCTGTCGATCTCGCGTTCGGTCAGCCCCCGGATCAGGTCATCGCGGCCGGGATGGCCGGGGCGCGGCAGGACGAGGATGCCGTAGAGCCAGAAGGTGCATCTGGCCCCGGGCAGGCTCGGATGGAGGATCATGAGGCCGTCATCGACCAGGTCCTGAAATTCCCTGGCGTAGAACTCGGCGATCTCTCTCTTCTGAGCGATGAATCGGTCCAGCTTCTCGATCTGTGCCACACCGACGGCCGCCTGGAGGTTGGTCATGCGGTAGTTGTAGCCGATGACATCGTGCCAGTAGCGTCTCCGGGGATCCGCCCCGTGATCTCGAAGGATGCGCATCCTGGAGTAGAGAGCTTCGTCATTGGTCAGACAGATCCCGCCTTCTCCCGTGGTGATCGTCTTGTTACCGTAAAAGGAGAAGCTGCTGATGTCGCCGAACGACCCGGTTTTTCTGCCGCCGTGCTCGCCGCCATGAGACTGGGCCGCGTCCTCGAGGATCAGGAGCCCGTGTTTCCTGGCGATCGCGATGAGCGCGTCCATGTCGCAGGGATGGCCGTAAAGGTGAACCGGGACGATGGCCTTGGTCCTGGGGGTGATCAGACGCTCGATCCGGGCCGGGTCCAGATTCCAGTCGTCCGGTCTCGAGTCCACGAAGACCACCCGGGCGCCTGTGTAGGTGACCGCGTTTGCCGTGGCGACGAACGTCAGGGACGGGACGATGACCTCGTGCCCGGGGCCGATCCCCATCGCCACCAGCGCGAGATGCAGCGAGACCGTCCCGTTGGCCGTCGCGACGCCGTACTTCATCCCGCAGTAGCCGGCGAACTGATGCTCGAAATCAGCGATGAACTTCCCTTTCGAGCTGATCCAGCCCGATTTGAGCGCCTCGTTCACGTTCCGTATTTCCTGCTCGCCAATGCAGGGTTCAGCCAGAGGTATCATGTCTCAAACCCTCAGGGCCCGGGTCAGCACGGTCACGTCCTCGAGGTGATTCGGCGCATCCCAGGCGAAGCGCTCGCCATCGAGGTGGCGCTTCCATCGGGACAGGTCCTCCGTCACCATGATACGGACAAGCTCCTCGAACCTGACCTTGGACCTCCACCCGAGCTCCCGTATTGACTTGGTATTGTCGCCCTGCAGGTACAGGACGTCGATCGGGCGCAGGAACCGCTTGTCGACTTTGACGTAGCTCTCCCAATCGAGATTGACGACCTTGAAGGCGACATCCACCAGTTCGCGTACCGAATGGCTTTCGTTGGTGGCAATGACGAAGTCGTCCGGCGTCTTCTGCTGCATCATGAGCCACATCGCTTCGACGTATTCCGGGGCATAGCCCCAGTCCCGCCGGGCATCCAGGTTGCCGAGGTGCAGCTCCTTCGCGAGGCCAAGGGCGATCTTCGCAACTCCGTTGGAGACCTTGCGGGTGACGAATTCCAGGCCGCGCAGAGGGGACTCATGGTTGAAGAGGATGCCGTTGGAGGCGAACAATCCGTAGGCTTCACGGTAGATCCTGGTGATCCAGAATCCATAGAGTTTGGACGCCGCGTATGGGCTGGCGGGCTGGAATATGGAAGCCTCCGTGAGGGGTTCCTGCTCGCCGTTGCCGAACAGCTCGCTCGAGGAGGCCTGATAGAAGCGGATCCTGGCGTCAATGTTGCGAATCGCCTCCAGCACGCGCGTCACGCCGATCCCCGTGACGACGGCGGTCGCGATGGGTTGCTCAAAGGAGGCGGCCACGTGGGTCTGCGCGGCGAGATGGTAGATCTCCTGGGGTTCCGCGATGGTGATGGCCTCGATCATGGAGGCGGTGTCAGCGAGGTCGGCGGGGATCAGGTTTACCTTGTCCGTGAGACCGAGGGCCTGCAGACGCCAGAAATTCGGCGTCGAGATTCTGCGGAAGGTCCCATAGACCTCGTAGCCTTTTCCAAGGAGGAGCTCCGCGAGGTAGGCTCCATCCTGACCGGTGATTCCCGTGATCAGAGCGCGCTTCGGCATCCCGATTCCCCCCCTTCCAGTCTGTCCGGCTCTGCTCCCGAACCAGATTAACGCATCCTCGGGTCGCTCGATCATCCGCATGATTCCGGGCCAGGACAGGCAACAGGCCCAGGCCACGTCCTGGACGCCGGAGACGCGACGACGACCTTCAGGGAAGGCGAAGCGTTTCGTGTACCACCGCGGGAATGATCTCAGATCAATCTGACCCGGCTGTTCCGGAAGGGTATCCGAACAGGAGCGCGGACGCCACAGGCGGGTTTCGGCGCAGGTGCCGTTTTCGGGGAGGTCCTCGAGGCGTGAGCGGCGTCTACTCGTCAGACGGGCCGGGAGAGAGGATTGCGCAGGAGCCGGCGTTGCCCGCGGCGGCTGCCTGCAGGAGCTGCTCGCAGGTGGCGCCCGGCTCCTTGAGCAGATCCATGAAGGCCTTCACGCAATCGGGATTGAACTGGCTGTCGACCCCCCCGGTGAGCTGTCCGAACGCGAACTCCATCGTCTGCATCCGGCGGTAGGGGCGGTTGGAGGTCATCGCGTCGAAGGCATCGGCGGTGGCGGCGATCCATACGGTGAGAGGCAGGTCGCTTCCGCCGATCTTATCCGGGTACCCGTGGCCGTTGAACCATTCGTGGTGATGGCGCACGATCGGGACGTAATGCTGGAACGACTTGATCGGCTGCAGTATCTGGGCCCCCGTGACGGGGTGGGTCTTGACCAGCTCCATCTCCTCCCGGCTGAGCGAGCCCGGCTTGTGGAGGATCCATTCGGGCATCCCGATCTTCCCGATGTCGTGCAGGATCGCCATGGCCCGAAGCTCCTCGACGTCCGGTTCGGACAGACCCAGCTTGCGCGCGATCATCACCGCCCAGCGCGCCACCCGTTCGGAGTGGCCGGCCGTGTACGCGTCCTTGGCTTCCAGCGCGTTGGCGAGCGACTCGAGCGTCTCCACGTAGCTCGACTCGAGCTGCTCCTGCGCGCGCTTCAGATCGCGCAGCGTCGAGTTGAGCTCCAGATTTCTCAGCTGCAGATCGCGCACCAGGCGCAGGTTGTCCTGCTTGAGCTGGAACTGCTTGAGCAGCGACGAGACCGTCAACTGCAGGTCCTCGATGCGCCACGGCTTGGAAATGTACTTGTCGAGGCTCGCGTAGTTGATGGCATACAGGGCCGAGTCCAGGCCAGTGTGCCCGGTCAGAAGGATCTTGATGATCTGCGGGAACCGGGAGTTGATGATCTCGAGGAACCGGTCGCCGGTCATGCCCGGCATCATCAGGTCCGAGATGACCATCTCGACGGCTTTGCCCTGATGGTGCAGGTCGTAGATCATGCTCAGACCCTCCTCGGCGCTCTTGGCCATGACGACCTCGTGGGTTGCCCCGTGCAGGTCGGTCATCTGTTGCCAGAGGGTCTCCAGCAGGGCGAGGTCGTCGTCGACGCAGAGGATGTACCCGCGTTCCGCCATGACTCAGGCCCCGCCCGTCGCGGTCGCCGCCGCGGATGGAAGGACCACGGTGAAGCAGGTCCGCCCCGGTCTCGACTCCACATCGATCCGCCCGCCCATCCTCTCGACGATGGAACGCGCCAGTGGAAGCCCCAGCCCGCTGCCACCGTCCGCTCCCCGCGTCGTGAAGTGGGGCTCGAAGATGCGCGGCAGCACCTCGCCGGCGATGCCGGGGCCGTCATCGAGGACCCTCACGATGGCGGAGCCGGAGCCCTGCTCCTTGCTGCGCGGCCCGGTGGCGGTCTCGACGGTGATCGTGCCCTGCCTGCCGACCGCCTGCGCCGCGTTGACGATCAGGTTCATCCAGACCTCGCTCATCAGCTCGGCCCGGCCGCGAACGGGCGGGATCGGCTCCAGGCGCATGTCGATGCGGACGCCCCCCGGAAGAGTCTCCCTGACGAGGACGGCCGCGTTCTCCAGGTCGGATCGGACCTCGAAGGGCTCGCCGTCGGCGCTCTGGGCCAGCAGGCGGAGCGCCCCCGAGAGCCCCCTCACCTTCTGCACGGAGACCTCCACCGCGGCGACGTTGGCCCGCAGACGCGCCGCCGTCTCCAGGAGGTCGAGCGTGCGGACCTGGTCTCTCCTGAGCAGCGGGACGATCTCGTCGAGGTAGGTGTCCCAGCCTCCGCGCAGGAGGCTCGATGCGGCCGATGGGAGATCTCCCTCCACCCCCTCCGCGGCGAGACGCTGCCCGATGGCGTTGAGGCGGTCCTGGGGGAGAAGCCCGGTCTGCGGCGAGGGCGCGGGCTCGTTGACGACCCGGGACACGAAGAGCGCGGTGGCCCCGGCATTCCTCTCAATCCCCGCCATCGCGGCCAGCTCCTCGAGGAGCCCGCGGAGGTTCCTCCTCAGGTTTGTCGAGGCGGCCTCCATGGTGGCGATGGGGGTATTGAGCTGGTGGGCGAGGGCGGCCGCGAACTGGTCCTCTGAGGAGTTCATCATGATGGGTCGCGGACCTCGTCGTGTCGCGGGTGCGGAGCAGGGTCGGCGCGTAATATGGGTTCGACGGTGGGGTGGAGCAACGCGGCGCGCGTCGTTGACACGCTGGGATCCCACGCGTATACTCTGCCGCTAAAGTACGGTGTTTCTTGATCTTATGAGTTTTCCGGAGGTGTGATCTGGGAGCCCGCAACCTGCTCTACGAGGTCATGGTCCCGGTCGGCGTCATCGCCGCCGCGCCGGCGTACCTCATCCGCTCGATAGGACATCCGGAGTACCGGGCGCACCTGGCCGAGAGGCGCGGCAGGCTCCCGGTGGACTTGTCGGAGCGTCTGGGGAGGCTGGGGCGCCGTCCCGTCTGGGTCCAGGCCGTCTCTGTCGGCGAGGTCTTCCTGGCCCGCACGCTGCTCACCGCGATGGCCGTCTCGGGCGAGCCGGAGGGTGCTTCGCCACCGCCCCCGTTCGTCCTGTCCAGCACGACCCCCGCGGGAAGGCAGGCCGCCGCAAGCCTGACGATCGACGGGCTCCAGGGGGTCTTCCACTTTCCGATCGACTGGCCCCCCTTTGTCCGGCGCGCGCTCGACACCGTCCGCCCGGCCGCGTACATCTCGGTCGAGACGGAGATATGGCCGGCGCTGCTGGCCGAGTGCGGCCGGCGGGGCGTCCCCGTCCTGATCGTCAACGGGAGGATCTCGGAACGATCCCGCGCGTGGTACCGCCGGCTGGGCCGCCTGATGCGCGAGCCTTTGTCCGCGGTGCGCCTCGCCTGCATGCAGTCGGAGGAGGACGCCGCGCGCCTCCGATCGGTCGGCGTGCCGGCGGACCGCGTGGTGGTCACGGGCAACATGAAGTTCGATGCCGCCCCCTGTCTTGACGAAGGCGCCGACGAGCTGCGTGCCCTGTTCGGGCTGACGCCGGGCGAGGGCCCCCTGGTGGTGGCGGGCAGCACGTCGGCCGGGGAGGAGGTCCAGGTGCTCGATGCCTTCGAGATGATCGGCGTGAAGGGGACGACCTTGATCCTCGCCCCGCGGCACCGCGAACGCTTCGAGGAGGTGGCGCGGCTGCTGGCCGGCCGCGGGATTCCGTTCGTCCGACGCAGCGAGCTTCCCTCGGCCGGGCCGAGGCGCGTCATCCTGCTGGACAGCATCGGCGAGCTGGCGCGCGTTTACGGACTGGCGGATGCCGCGTTCGTCGGCGGCAGTCTCGTGCGGCGCGGCGGACAGAACCTGATCGAGCCGGCGGCGCGAGGAGTGCCGGTCCTGTTCGGACCGCACACCGAGAACTTCGCCCCCGTCGCCGAGGCGATGAGCGCAGTGGGGGCCGGCTTCAGGGTGCGCGGCGCCCGGGAGCTGGCGGCCGCGCTGCGACTCTTGCTGGCCGATTCCGGCCTGAGAAACCGCGCCGGCTCCGCCGGCCGCGCACTGATCGAGGCCCACCGTGGCGCCACGCGCCGAACGATCGATCACATCCGCCCCTTCCTCGGGTAGCATAGGGATGGAGCCGGGAATGCTGGCCTTTCTCTCGCCGGTGTACGCGGCCGCCGTGGCCGCGCGCGGCAGGCTCTACGACGGCGGGTGGCTGGCGGTCGCGCGGCTTGACGTGCCGGTCATCAGCGTGGGAAACCTGACGGCCGGCGGTTCGGGGAAGTCACCCATGGTCGAGCTGATCGCCCGCATCCTCGCGCAGCGTGGACATGCCCCGGCCGTGGTGAGCCGAGGCTACGGCGGCAGCCACTCGGGCCGCGCCACGGTCGTGTCGGACGGACGGGGCCCGCTGGTGGACGCCGGCGTGGCCGGAGACGAGCCGGTCATGCTGGCGACCGCCCTGACGGGGGTTCCGGTGATCGTCTCGCGCCGGCGGCGCAATGGCGGCGAGCTGGCCGTCGCGCGCTATCGATCACGATGCGTGGTCCTGGATGACGCCTTTCAGCACAGGGCGCTGGCCCGGGACCTCGACCTGCTCCTGCTGGACGGAGCCGAGCCCTTCGGTAACGGCCGGCTCCTTCCCGCCGGCCCGCTGCGCGAGCCGGTGTCGGCGATGGCGAGGGCCGGGGCGATCGTGATCACCCGGGCCGACCGCGCCGGTTCCTCGTCGCGCGACGCCATCGCGAGAGCGGCCGAGCGTCATTGCCCGGCGGCCCCGATCTTCGAGGCCAGGACCGAACCCGCCGCCCTGATCGACCTCGCGTCGGGCGAAGCACTGCCGGTGTCTCGCCTGGCGGGAGCGCGAGTCGTCTGCTTCGCGGGGATCGCCCGCCCTGACCGGTTCTTCGAGGACGCCGCACGGGCCGGCGCCGAGGTGGCGGCGGCGTTCCCCTTTCCCGATCACCACCGCTTCGGCGCGGCGGACCTCGATGCCATCGCCGCGGCCGCCTCGCGCCTCGGGGCCGACCTCATCCTCACCACGCAGAAGGACGCGGCGCGTCTGGACGGCCCGGCCGCGGCGGGCCGGCTGCCGCGTCTGCACGCGCTGCGCGTTGCGACGACGATCGACGAGCATGACTCGTTCGCCTCCCTGGTGGAGAGCGCCGCCTCATGACGAGGGCCCGCGCCTGGTTCGAGTACATCCCGATCGCGACCCTCGCGTTCGTCATGAGGGCGCTGCCTCGCCGCGCCGCGCTCGCGACGGGGCGTGCGGCGGGACGGTTGGCGGGACGGCTGGACCGCGCTCATCGCCGGGTGGCCCTCGAGAACCTCGCCGCCGCCTTCGGCGAGACCATGACCGCGAGCGAACGGGGCCGGCTCGCGGGGCGGATCTTCTCCCACTTCGGGATGGTGGCGGCCGATTGCTTCCTGATGTCCCGGAGGTCGCCGCGCGATCTGGATCGTCTCGTCGAGTACGAAGGGGTCGAAAACATCCGCAAGGCGTTTCTCAAGGGCAAAGGGGTCTTCGTCTTCTCGGGCCACTTCGGCAACTGGGAAATGGTGGCGCTGATGCAGGGGTGGCTCGGGTATCCGATGGCGATGGTGACCCGGCCGCTCGACAACCCCCTGCTGGAGAAGCTCCTGTGGCGTGGGAGGACCGCCTCGGGCAACCAGGTGATCCACAAGCGCAACGCCGTGCGCGAGATCCTCAGGGCGCTGCGGCACGGCTGGTGCGTCGCGATCGTGATCGACCAGGACACGCGCGGGACCGAATCGGTCTTCGTCGACTTCATGGGGCGCCCCGCCGCCACGACCCCCGCGCTGGCGCGCCTCGCCCTCAGGACGGGGGCGCCCGTGGTGCCGGTCTTCGGCGTGCCTCTCCCCGGCGGCCGGTACCGGATCACGTATCTTCCCGAGGTGCCGGTCGGGCAGATCGCGGCGGACCGGCCTCGTGACGAGGCGGTGGTCGCGGTCACGCAAGCCTGCACGACGATCATCGAGGAGCAGGTGCGGGCGAGGCCGGAATGCTGGCTCTGGATGCACCGCAGATGGAAGCGGCGCCCGCGCCCCGGCAAGGCTGCCGCTCCCGAGGCGATCATGGCCGAGAAGGAGGGCGCATGAGCCGGCGCGCGATCTTCATGGACCGTGACGGAACGGTGAGCGACGAGGTGGGGTACATCAATCACATCGACCGGTACCGGATGCTGCCTCGATCGGCCGAGGCGATTCGCCGGATCAACGACTCCGGGTTCCTCGCCTTCGTCGTCACAAACCAGGCCGGGGTGGCCCGCGGCCTCTTCGAGGAGCCGTTGATCCACGAGGTCCACGCGACCTTGAAGCGCTGGCTGTCGGACGCCGGCGCCCGCCTCGACGGCATCTACTACTGTCCCCACCATCCGCGCGAGGGGAGCCCGCCTTGGCGCCAGGAGTGCGATTGCCGCAAGCCGAAGCCGGGCCTCCTGCTGCGCGCGGCCCGCGAGCATGACGTCGACCTGGGAGCTTCCTATATGATCGGAGACACGGTGCTCGACATCGAGGCGGCGCGCAACGCGGGAGCCACCGGCGTTCTGGTGCTCACGGGGTACGGCAAGGGGGACCTCAAATACCGGATGGTGCCTCGCGGCCTGACGCCGGCCTACGTGGCGGGGGACCTCCTCGAGGCGGTCGGATGGATCCTGGAGCGGGAGAAGAGGGTGCCATGAAGGAGCGTCTCAGGTCGGTGGTCGAGCGGTTCGCGGACACCCGGGTCGTCGTGCTGGGGGACCTCGTGCTCGACGAGTTCCTCCTGGGAGAGATCGCGCGCGTCTCGCGTGAGGCGCCGGTCCTGATCATCGAGCACCGCCGGCTCGACGCGATGCCGGGCGGCGGCGCGAACGCCGCCAACAACGTCCGGTCCCTCGGTGGAAGGCCGGTGCCGATCGGGATCGTGGGAGACGACGAGGCGGGACGACGGCTGACGGGGTTGCTGGAGCAGGCCGGCATCGACACCTCGGGGATCGTCGCGCATCGGGACTACGTCACGCCCACCAAGACCCGCGTGCTGGCCGGGCTTCCTCACTCCAGGCCCCAGCAGATCGTGCGGATCGATCGAGGCGCCCTGAGGACGGCGCCGGCCGGCAGCGCCGTGGCAGCCGCCGAGAGGGCGCGCGCCATGCTGGCGTCGGGGATCAAGGGGGTGCTCCTGTCCGACTACGGCTATGACCTCGTGACCCCCGAGGCCGCGGTCCCGCTCGTGCAGGAGGCCGGGCGGCTCAAGATCCCGCTGACCTGCGACTCTCGGCACAGGCTCCGGGGGTTCACCGGCGTGACAGCGGTGACGCCCAACCTCGAGGAGGCCGAGGAGATCCTCGGAGTGAGCCTGACCGCCGGCGCCGCCCGGGTCGAGGAGGCGGGCCGGCGGCTGCTGGAGCTGCTCGTGTGCCGGGCGGTCCTCGTCACGCGCGGCAGCCACGGGATGACGTTGCTGGAGGACGTCGTCAGGCCGTTCGATCTTCCGGTCTTCGGATCGGATCAGGTGGCCGACGTCACGGGCGCAGGCGACACGGTGATCGCGGCGTTCACTCTGGCCCTGGCGGCCGGGGCCACCTTCCGCCTGGCGGCCATCCTGGCCGACATCGCGGCCGGCCTCGTCGTCATGAAGCGCGGGACCGCCACGATCACCTCTTCGGAGCTGCTCGAGGCGATCGACCGGATGCCGGCGGGGGCGATGCCGGGGCTGTCATGAGCCGCAAGATCAGGACGGCCGCCGAATTGCCTCCCATCCTGGAGACCGGACGGAATGCCGGGCGCACCGTGGCCTTCGCCAACGGGATCTTCGACCTCCTGCACGTGGGCCACGTCCGGTACCTCGAAGCCGCCGCGCGCGAGGCCGACCTTCTCGTCGTGGGAGTCAACTCGGACGCCTCGGCGCGGGCGCTCAAGGGGGAAGGGCGCCCCGTGATGCCGGCGGCGGACCGGGCCGAGATCCTCGCGTCGCTGGAGTGCGTCGATTACGTGGTTATCTTCGAGGAGATGACCTGCGACGCGCTGCTGTCCATGCTCAAGCCCGAGGTCCACTGCAAGGGGACCGACTATACACCGGAGTCGGTGCCCGAGGCGGCCACCGTGAGAGCTTATGGGGGGAGGATCGCGATCGTGGGGGATCCGAAGAACCATGCCACGCGTGACATCATCGGCGCGATCCGGAGCGGCGCCCGCCCCTCCTGATTCCGGCCTTCCTCAGTCCGGCATCCCCGTTCCCCAGTAGTACTCCTGGAGAAAGGGCATGTAGCTCTTCTTCGTGATGAACTCGAGCAGGCCGGCCACGTGCTTCGTGGAACCGAACTTCCACCTGTACGACTTCTGGTACGACTTGAGGAAGGTCAGGAAGGTCTGGTCGCCCAGCTCCGCGTGCAGGCGCGACAGGAGCCAGGCCCCCTTCTGATAGATGAGGTAGGACCTCTTCCGGTAGGCGTCCTCCGGGTAGAGGCGGTTGGCCAGCCGGTTCGCCAGGGGGATCGTGGAGACGTCGCGCACCGAACGGCCGTTGATCTTCCAGTCGGCCAGGGCGGCATTGTACTCGACCTTGCCGACGCGGTGTTTCAGGAAGAGCGCCGCGCAGTACTCTGAGAACGCCTCGCTCAGCCACTGCTCCTCGTCGTTCGGCATCTTGACCACGTGTCCCCAGTACTGGTGCGCGATCTCGTGCGCCACCCTTTCGTTGATTCCCTGGGTGTAGAGCCACGCGATGGTGTCGGTACGCGAATCAAACGCCTCGTTGGTGATGAACATGGTCGCCGGCGGCGCCTGGCCCCAACCGAAATCGTTGATCTGGATGATCTGATACTCGGCGAAGGGAAACGGGCCCAGGAAGCTCTGGTAGTACTCGATGATGCCGAAGGACAGATTGATCAGCTCCTTGGCCGCGATCGTCCGCATTCCCGCGTAGGATGCGACCCGGATCGTAAGGCCATTCCTGGTCTCTTCCTGCAGGGAGTAATTGCCCGCGAGCGCCACTGTGAACTGCACGGGCTGGTCGATCCGGCTTTCCACGACCTTGTACTCCCCTTCCTCCCTGCGCGACACCACGGCGCCGGAAGCCAGCGGCGTCCAGGGTTTCTTCGCCTTCACGACGGAGTGGACCGTGTAACGCTGCCCGCCCATCTCGGTCTGGGGAAACCAGGGATACGTGCCGAGCGTCCAGTAGTTGTCGTGGCCCGGGTGGATCAGAAAATCACCGTCGATCTCGAACCTGAGGCGGACGGGCTGCCCGGCGGCGGCGGCCGAGGGGAGCCCCACGATCAGCTCGCCGATGTCGTGATGAAACGGGACCGGGGATCCGGCCGCGTCGGTGACGCTGCGGACATGGTGGTACCGCGACTCGACGGAGCGCGAACCGGTCCCCTCCCGCGTCAGGATCACGCTGGCCATGTCGAAGCGCAGGACCCTCTGCGGCACGGCGGGCACCAGCGTCTCGGCCACCGTGATGGAGACGTCACTGCCCTGAGACGCCGTGAGCGTGTAGTCGACCTCGGTGAGATCGAGCCGGGACGGCAGCGGGTCGCGCCGATCCCGGTCGATCGGCTGCCCGGAGAGGATCACCGGGAAGCGATACCTGCGCAGGTCGGTGTCGGCGCTCTCGCTCTTGATCAGGCTCCAGAGCCACTCGGTCCGGGTCTGAACCGGATCGAACAGATAGACGAGGTCCTCCTTGCCTCCGGCCATCTCGACACGGACCACCGGCAGGTCGGGAGCGTCGATCTCCCTCAGGACGAACAGATGGGAAGCGGGCGCGCTCGCGTCGCGCCGGAATCTCTCCCGGTGCGCGGCGAACCGCTCGGCCAGCGATGCGGCGCGCGAGCCCCCGGGCTTCGGGGCATCGCGCCCCGCCACGAGGATGAGCGCTTCCTCGAAGGCATCCTCCACCCTGAGCGCTGGCCCGGTCCGCTCGCCGCTCAGACTTGTCGCCTTCTTCAGATTGAACGACATCACCGGAATCTCGATCGAATCCTCGGACGCGTATGTGAAGCGCCCGATTCCCTTGAAGTAAACCCCTATGGGCTTGCCAGCCGCCGTCACCGTCGCCGCGCTTCCCGACGCGAGGTTCACCCTGAGATGTCCCTGCTGGATGAGGAGCCCTTGCACCTCGAAAGCTTCGTGCGCGATCCGGAGATCCTCGTACGCGGCGAGCGTCTCCTCGAAGGAGGCGGAGCGCGCGGGCAGGGCGCAGAATCCGGTAAAGAGCAGAATGAGGCCGGACCGGACCGCCGTCGAGCGCCATGAAGTCGTTCGACGGCCAGGAGACGCGGAGCCCATCCTCATGATGTACGCCGGCCCCCCTCCGCCCTTTCCACCGTGGGCTCCGATTCCGCCGTGAGGGCCGGCGGGCGCTCCTTGACACCGGTCCCGGGGGTCTTGCTGAAGACCCGGTACGCGAGATCCGCGGGGATGAAGAGAAGCCTGTGTGTCAGCAGGATCTCCGCCTCGCCCAGGAGCAGGTATCCGGCGTCAGTGAGCGCCCGGTGGAACCGCGTCAGGATCGAGCCCTGGGTCGCCGTGTCGAGATACATGAGCGTGTTCCGGCAGGTGAGGAGATCGAGCCTCGGGATGGGCGCGTCCTGCACCAGGTCGTGTCGGCCGAAGATGATGGAGGGGCGCAGGTCCTCCCGGAAAACGAACCGGCGATCCCGGCGGATGAAGTACTTCCGGCGCATCGCCTCGGGGACCGAATCGAGGACCACCTCGCGGTAGCTTGCGGCGCGGGCCTGGGCGAGAGCATCCTCGTCCACGTCGGACGCGTAGATTCTGACCCGATCGATGAACGCGTCGACACCCAGCGCCTCGGCCAGGATCATCGCCAGCGTGTAGACCTCCTCGCCCGACGCGCAGCCCGCGCTCCAGACGCGCAACGCGTCGCCCCGCCCTTTCGGCTCCAGGATGCGGGGAACGATCTCCCTGCCGAGATACTCCCACGTGGGTTGGTCGCGGAAAAACGAGGTGACGTTGACCAGGATCGTGTCCAGCAGGAGAGGATACTCCTCCGGATGGGCTTCGAGGTAGTCCACGTATTCCAGTGTGTCCTCGACGCCGGCCATCCGCAGGCGCTTGCTCACCCGTCGCATGAGACTGGAACGCTTGTAGCCCGACAGGTCGATCTCGCGCGTGCGGCGCAGGTGATCGAGAAGGGCCTCGAACCTGGCATCCCGCCCGCTCGTCAACGGTTCGCTCCATCCATCAGCGTCAGGGGCGATTCTCTCCCCGGACGATCGAGCCTGTCAACCGTTCGAGAGCGGTTAACAGGGTAATGACAAACTCCAATAGGCCGCGTTGCGTGCGCCGCGTCATCGGACGCGAGGAGCCCCGACGAAGGCGACCGTTGTGGTCGGTGAAGAGGGGCGACGATGCGGATGACGGCGCGCCGCCGCAACCCTTTGGGCGGCCAGGGGTTGCGGCCCCATCCTTTGGCGCTCGTCGTCAGCGGCCACTCGGGCCAGCTTCCTCCTCGCTTCGCGGCTGCGGCTCGCAAGCCCTGGCCGCGCGACCTGTCGGAGTTTGTCATCACCCTGTTAATCCAGCCTCAGCCGCCTTACGGCGACCGCGCCGGCGGCGAGCCCCATGAGGGCCAGGACGGCGCAGTGGGGCAGGATGTCCTTCAAGGAGCCGCCCCACGAGACCAGCTGATGGAGCCCGTTGACCGCCCAGGCCGCCGGAAAGACGTAGGAGGCCGTCCGGAGCCATGCCGGCATCACCTCCGAGGGCCACCAGCAGCCACCCAGCCCCGCCATGATGAGGGAGAGTGTGACGCCGATTCCCGCGGAGGCCTGTGGTGATTCGAACAACGTCCCGCTCAGAAGTCCGATCGCCGCGGAGCACAGGATGTATGTGAGGAGAAGCGCGGCGAGCCCTCCGGGCGAGCGGCCCCAGTCGATCCGAAACAGGGTCAGACCGATCAGAAGAAAGACCCCCACCTGCACCGAGGCCACCGCGCCCCTCCCCATGAGCTTGCCCGCCAGTATCTCCGTACGAGTCAGCGGCGAGGCGGCCAGACGCCTGAGGATCCCGTTCCTGCGCTCTATCGCCAGCAGCGCCGACCCGTAGGTCATGGTGGAGAGCAGCACGAACATGACGAGATTGCCGGGGATCGTCTGATAGTATCCCGTGGGGATCTTCCTGCCCCCCGCCCACGACGAGATCAGGCCCACTCGATCATCGGCCGGGTCGAAGCCCCCCAGCGCCTCGCCCGCCAGCAATCTGACGATCGCCTTGTGTAGCGCCACGCGCACGGCGAGTGTCCCCTCCGGGCTGGCCCTCTCCTCTTCGTGCAGGTCGAGCTGCACCTTCAGCCGATTTGCGATGGCATCGGCGAAGCCGGCGGGGATCGTCACGGACCGAGGGGGCACCGAATCCCCCGACGGCATGGGCTCGCCCGACTTGACGACCCTGATGTCGAAGTTCTGCGCGCGAAGGTGCTCGATGAACCGTTCGGCAGGCTCCGTGCTCTCCTGCTGGATCACCGTCAGGCCGATGCGCGTCGCCGAGGGATCGCCGCCTCCCGCGAGAAACCCGAAGAAGTAGACCCAGATGAACGGGGCGATGAAGATCCAGAAGATCGAGCTCCGGTCTCGCATCGTCAGACGAAGGTCCCCCCGCGCGAGCGTCAGCGGTCTCACAGGGTCCCCCTCAGATGCCGGCGTCCCAGCAAGGTCATTCCCAGACCGGTGAAGACGACCCCCATGATCGCGAGGGCCGGCAGGTAGGCGCCCACCTGAGCCCAGCCGCCGCCTGTCGCCAGCGCCCTGAGCGCCTCGTGCCCCCAATGATTGACTGTGAAGCAGGAGACCCCACGGAGCCACTCGGGCAGGATCTGCGGCGGGATGAAAGCGCCCCCCACCATGGACATCAGCATCGTCAGGACGCCGCCGAAGGCGTCCCCCTGGCGTTCCGTCCGGACCAGCGCGAAGACCATCGCCGAAAACCCGGTGATGGCCAGCACGAGCAGCGCCGAGGTCGCGATCAGCGGAGCCGGCGCTCCCCAGGCGAGGCCGAAGGCCAGGCTCCCGACGGTCAGGAGCAGGACGAGCGCGATGGCCACGACCGCCGCCACGCTCAGGACCTTTGCGAGAATGACCTGCCCGGCGCCGAGAGGCGAGGCGAGCTGGCGGCGAAGCGTTCCCGCGTCCCTCTCGCGCAGCAGGTCCCTCATCTGAGTGAGGCTGGTGAAGAGCAGCCCCATCACCACCATGCCGGGGAACATCCAGGACATCCAGTTGAACCCGCCCCCGGCGTCCTGCTTCGTCTCGGCCTGCTCCGTCACCTCGATAATGGGAGGAAAGAGGAGATTGCCGGCGGCGTCGACCCGGTCGTAGAGTGTCGCGATCATCGACCCGAGGCCGGCCGCGTCGTTCCATCCCGCCCCATCCACCAGCAGCTTCTGAAGGCGCGGCCCTTCGTCGCCCAGCACGCGCGCCCCGGCCGACAGGTAGAGCGCCAGGACCTCAGCCCCCTGCTGCGCCACCACCGGCATGATGTTCTCGGATGGATTCTTGACGAGCTCGAGCTCCGTACGCTCCGAGCCCAGGAGGGCCTGGCCGAATCCCCTGGGGATCACGAGCATCGCCGCGAACTCCTCGTCGCGCAGGACATCGAGCCCTTCCTCGCGGGTCGCGGCGCGGCGCACGGCCATGCGCCCGGCCGCCCGGGGGTTCTGCGAGGCCCCGGCGAGCATGCCCGAGATCGGGCTCTCATCCAGATCGACCAGCACGAGGCGGAGCTGGGGGGCGTTCTGCTCGCCCCCCCCGCTGTTTCCGAAGGCCAGCGCCATCATCCCCGCCATCGCCAGAGGGATCGAGAGATTCAGGAAGAAACCGGCCGGGTCGGCGAGCCGGCGCCTCAGGTCCTTGAGGACGAGGACGAGTATTCTCCGCATCAGTCGCGCAGCTCCCTTCCCGTCAGCTTCAGGAAGACCGACTGGAGGTTGGGCTCGGCCACGCGGAGGTCCTCCACGTGCGCCCCGGTCTGGAACAGCTCGCGCACCAGGCTGGAGCAGGCGGTCGCGTCCGTGGCCGAGAACGAGGCCGCGCCGTCGGCGCACGAGAGGAGAGCCACGCCTTCCAGCCGTCCGGCCATGGCCGTGAGACGCTCCGACGTCACCTCACCGCGGATATTTATGATCGGCCCCTCACCCACCAGGCGTCTCAGCTCGCTCACGGTGCCGATCGCCAGCAGACGTCCGTGGTCCACGATCGCCAGCCGGTCGCAGATCTGCTCGGCCTCCTCGAGGTAATGAGAGGTGTAGAGCACTGCGCGTCCCGCGGCGGCCTGCGCCTTGACCACGTCGAGAATCCGCAGTCGAGCCTGCGGATCGATCCCGACGGTCGGCTCGTCGAGCAGGAGCAGGTCGGGGCCGTGGACGAGCCCCACGGCGAGGTTGAGGCGGCGCTTGAGCCCCCCTGAGAAACGGCCCACGCGCTCGCCGGCCCTCTCGGCGAGGCCCACCTGATCGAGGACCGACTCCACCGCGCGCTTCAGATTCGGACCGGACAGACCGTAGACCTGTCCCCAGAACCTCAGGTTTTCCGCGGCCGAGAGCTCCTCGTAGAGCGCGATGTCCTGGGGGACCATGCCCATGCGCGTGCGCGCGCCGCCGCGCGAATCAGCGATATCATGGCCGAAGACCAGGACCTGCCCCGACTCTGGAGGCAACAGGCCGCTGATCATCGAGATGGTGGTCGTCTTGCCCGCCCCGTTCGGTCCGAGCAGGCCGAAGATCTCCCCCCTGCCGACCTCGAACCTGATCCCGTCCACGGCGCGCGTCCTGCCGTAGGAATACCGGACGTCCAGTACCTGAAGCGGCGTGTCCACGCGAACCTTCGTCGTCATCCGCGCTCCCTCCACCAGCGTGGGGTGACTCTACTACAACTCCCGCGCAACGAAGACGGGCGCCCTCCGTGATAGCGCAGGGATATGCGGGTGGGGCGGGCGAGGCCTTCCGGCGCCCCGCCCTGGCTACTTCGCCGGGTGGTACTCCTGAAGCGACTTGACGGTGAGGGCCTCTTCCTTCAGCGCCCGGATCCCGGCCACCGCGGCGGCCGCGGCCGACAGCGTCGTGATGCATGGGACACCGTGCTGGGTGGCCGACTTGCGGATCGGCGGATCGTCGGAGTAGGAGCCCCGTCCCAGCGGCGTGTTGATGATCATCGCCACCTGTCCGTTCTTGATGTGATCGACGATGTTGGGGCGTCCCTCGTTGACCTTGAACACCGTCTCCACCGGCACGCCTCTGCCGCGGAGGTGCGCCGCGGTGCCGCGCGTGGCGATCAGGCGGAACCCGAGGTTCTGGAGATCGCGCGCGATCCCCACCGTGTTCTCCTTGTCGAAGTCGTTGACGCTGATGAACGCGGTCCCCGAGACCGGCAGCGGGCATCCGCTTCCGCTCTGGGCCTTCGCGAAGGCGTGGCCGAACGACGCGGCGATCCCCATCACCTCCCCCGTGGAACGCATCTCGGGTCCCAGCACGGGGTCCTCGCCCGGGAATTTGATGAAGGGAAGCACCGCCTCCTTCACGAACCATTCCTTCAGAGCGATCTCCTGCGTGAACCCCAGCTCCTCCAGAGTCCGTCCCATCATCACGCGGGTGGCGATCCGCGCCAGGGGCACCCCGATCGATTTGGAGACGAAGGGGACGGTGCGCGAGGCCCTGGGGTTCACCTCCAGCACGTAGATCACGTCGTCCTTGATCGCGTACTGCACGTTCATGAGCCCCCGGACCTTGAGCGCCATGCCCAATCTCACGGTGGTCTCGCGGATCCGGTCCAGGTTCTCCGGGGAGATCTTGTAGGCGGGCAGCACGCAGGCGGAGTCCCCCGAGTGGATGCCCGCTTCCTCGATGTGCTGCATGATCCCGCCGATGACGATCCGTGTCCCGTCTCCGATCGCGTCCACGTCGAACTCGAAGGCGTCCTCCAGGAACCGGTCGATCAGGATGGGGTGGTCGGGGGAGGCGGCCACCGCGCGGCGCATGTAGTCGAGGAGTGTCTGCTCCTCGTACGCGATGACCATCGCCCGCCCGCCGAGCACGTAGGAGGGGCGCACCAGCACCGGGTATCCGATCCGGGAGGCTGCCGCGAGGGCCTCGTCCGACGTGACCGCCGTGCCCCACTCGGGCGCGGTGATCCCGAGCTCGCGAAGCAGGGCACCGAAGCGCCTGCGATCCTCCGCCAGGTCGATCGAGTCGGGAGAGGTCCCCAGGATCGGCACCCCAGCGGCCAGGAGCCTCAGCGCGAGGTTGAGCGGCGTCTGGCCACCGAACTGCACGATCACCCCCTCGGGCTTCTCCACCTCGATGATGTTCATCACGTCCTCGAAGGTGAGGGGCTCGAAATAGAGGCGCGACGAGGTGTCGTAATCGGTCGAGACCGTCTCGGGGTTGCAGTTGACCATGATGCTCTCGAACCCTTCCTCGCGCAGGGCGAAGGAGGCGTGGCAGCAGCAGTAGTCGAACTCGATCCCCTGGCCGATTCGATTGGGCCCCCCGCCGAGGATCATCACCTTGCGCTCGGTCGTGGGGGCCGCCTCGCACTCGTCCTCGTAGGTGGAGTAGAGATAGGGCGTGTGCGCCTCGAACTCGGCGCCGCAGGTGTCGACCCTTTTGTAGACCGGCGTGATCTCCATCCCCTTGCGCACGGACCGCACGGCCGCGTCGTCGGCGCGCAGCAGGTGAGCGAGCTGCCGGTCGGAGAAGCCCCAGCGCTTGGCCCTCCGCATCAGCTCGCGCGGGATGGAGGCCAGGTCGAACGCGCGGACCTGCCCTTCCAGACCGACGAGCTGCTCGATGTTCTTGATGAACCAGCGGTCGATCGAGGTCATCTCGGTGATCGCGTCGATCGACATGCCGGCCTGCAGCGCGTAGTGGATGTAGAAGATCCGGTCGGCGGTGGGGATCGTGAGCCTCTCTCGCAGGCGCTCAGGGTCGATGCGGTCGGCGCCGTCCGCTCCCAGCCCGTGACGGCCGATCTCGAGCGACCGAATCCCCTTCTGGAGGGCCTCCTTGAAGGTCCTGCCGATCGCCATCGCCTCCCCCACCGACTTCATCTGGACGCCGAGCGTCGGGTCGGCGCGGGGGAACTTCTCGAAAGCCCATCGCGGGATCTTGACCACGACGTAGTCGATGGTGGGCTCGAACGAGGACGGGGTCTCCCTGGTGATATCGTTGGGGATCTCGTCCAGTGTGTAACCCACGGCGAGCTTGGCCGCGATCTTCGCGATGGGGAAGCCCGTGGCCTTGGAGGCCAGGGCCGACGAGCGCGACACGCGCGGGTTCATCTCGATCACGACCATCCGGCCCGACCTCGGCTCGATCGCGAACTGGATGTTGGATCCGCCAGTCTCCACCCCCACCGCGCGCATGATCACCTTGGCCGCGTCCCGCATCCGCTGGTATTCCTTGTCGGTGAGGGTCTGGGCCGGGGCCACCGTGATCGAGTCGCCTGTGTGTATCCCCATCGGGTCGAAGTTCTCGATCGAGCAGATGATGACGACGTTGTCCTTCAGGTCGCGCATCACCTCCAGCTCGTACTCCTTCCATCCCAGGACCGACTCCTCGACAAGGATCTGATGCACGGGGGACAGGTCGAGCCCGCGCTGGACGATCTCTCGAAACTCCTCGATGTTGTAGGCGATCCCGCCGCCCGTGCCCCCGAGGGTGAAGGAGGGCCTGATGATGGCGGGGAATCCCACCGTCCCGGCCACCTCCTCGGCGGCCGCCTGCGAATCGGCCAGGCCCGAGCGCGGCACGTCGAGGCCGATCCGCTGGACGGTCTGCTTGAACAGCAGCCGGTCCTCGCAGATCTGGATGGAGGGGATCCGCGCGCCGATGAGCTGCACACCGAAGGCGTCCAGCACCCCCTCTTCGCCCAACCTGACGGCGACGTTCAGCGCTGTCTGGCCGCCCACAGTCGGCAGCAGGGCGTCGGGCCTCTCTCGCTCGATCACCCGCGCGACGATCTCGGGCGTGAGCGGCTCGATATACGTGCGATCGGCCAGGTCGGGGTCGGTCATGATGGTGGCCGGGTTCGAGTTGATGAGCACCACCTCGTACCCTTCCTCGCGCAGCGCCTTGCATGCCTGGGTGCCCGAGTAGTCGAACTCGCACCCCTGCCCGATCACGATGGGGCCCGAACCAATGATCAGGATCCTGTGGAGGTCATCTCTTCGGGGCACTCATGCTCTCCGTCGCGCCCGGCGGCCGGCCTTGCGGGGGAAAACGAAAGGGGAAGCCGGAGGGCTTCCCCTGAACGGTTCGAGGATCGGGTACGAGACGGTCACCTCAACCCTTCTTCTTGACTCCCTTGGGCTTCCTGGCCCGCGGCTTGGCTTGCTTCTTCACGCGGGCCGGGGATGCCGGCTTGCCCGCCTCCTCCGGGGTCCCCTCGGCGGACGCCTTCATCGGAGCCTCTCCTTCCGCCGCCGGCTCGGCCGCGGCCTTGCCGCGACCACGGCCGCGCCCCAGCAGGCGCGCGGCGAGGCCGGGCTTCTTGCTCGCCGCCGGGGTCGCCTTCTTGTCCTCTTCCTTCTGCTTGAAGTCGGGCTCGGAGCCGAGCAGCTCGACGAGGGCCATCTCCGCGCCATCCCCCTTGCGCCGGCCGAGCTTGAAGATCCTCATGTACCCGCCCGGGCGCTCCATGTAGCGCGCCGAGAGGGTGTCGAACAGCTTCCGGGCGACGTCCTTGTCCTGGATGTCGCGCATCACGATGCGGCGTGAGTGCAGGTCGTCCCGCTTGGAGCGGGTGATCAGCTTCTCGGCGAACGGTCGAAGCTCCTTGGCCTTCATGAGCGTGGTACGGATCCGCTCCCGCTCGAACAGCGCCGTGGAGAGCGCCCTCAGCGTAGCCATCCTGTGCGAGTGCTTCCGCCCGAGCTTGCGGTAGGCCCTGTTGTGATACATCGGTCCTCACTCTCCTTACGGCTGTGGCGACTGGGCCGATTGCAACCGCCGCTTGTCCTCGATCTTCATGCCGAGCGAAAGCCCCATGCCCGAGAGGATTTCCTTGATCTCGTTGAGCGACTTGCGCCCGAAGTTCTTGGTCTTGAGCATCTCCGCTTCGGTCTTCTGCACCAGCTCTCCGATCGTCCTGATGTTGGCGTTCTTGAGGCAGTTGTAGGATCGGACCGAGAGCTCCAGCTCGTCGACGCTGCGCGAGAGGTTCTCGTTGAGACGCTCCTCCTCGCGGTCCATCTCGTCCACGGAGGAGATCGGCGCCTCCTCGAAGTTGATGAAGATGCTCAGGTGGTCCTTGATCAGCTTGCTGGCGAGCGCGACCGCGTCCTGGGGCAGCACGCTGCCGTTGGTCCAGAGCTCGATCGTCAGCTTGTCATAGTCGGTCGTCTGGCCGAGACGCGCGTCGTCGACGGTGTAGTTGACCTTGCGCACGGGCGAATGCACGGAATCGATCGGGATATACCCGATCTCCAGGTCCGTGTCGAAGTTCCGGTCTGCGGAAACGTAGCCGCGTCCCTGCCTCACCCGCATCTCCACGTGAAGCTTGCCCTCCTCGCTCAGCGTGGCGATGTGCATGTCCGGGTCGAGTATCTCCACGTTCGGGGAGGTCTCGATGTCGCCCGCGCGGACCTCGCGCTGGCCTTCGCACCGCAGGTAGATCGTCTCGGGATGGTCCACGTTGAGCTTGAGAGGAATCCCCTTGAGGTTGAGGATGATGTCGGTCGTGTCCTCGACCACTCCGGGGAGCGACGAGAATTCGTGAAGGACACCCTCGATCTTGACCGCCGTGATCGCGGCCCCCTCGATCGAGGAAAGCAACACGCGGCGAAGAGCGTTGCCGATTGTGGTGCCGAATCCCCGTTCGAACGGCTGCGCGTAGAACATGCCGTACGTGGGGCTCAGTGACTCGAGATTGCATTCCAGCCTCTTGGGCCGCTGAAAGCCTTTCCACAGCATCTGGGTACTCCTTACTGAGCTGCCGGCGTTCCTGAAAGGCGGGGTCGGCGTCTCCCCGGCCTACTTGGAGTAGAGTTCGACGATGAGCTGCTCCTGAATCGGCAGCGTGATGTCCTCGCGCGACGGCAGTGCGGTCACCGTCCCGCGGAAACCCTCGGCTTCGAGCAAGAGCCAGCGAGGCACCCCGCGTCCCCTCGCCTGATCGAGAGCGGCGATGATGAGAGGGTTCTTGCGGCTGCCT
>DASXTC010000078.1:0-4292 GCA_036505635.1 Candidatus Polarisedimenticolia bacterium | reverse complement strand
CTGGCCCATGTTGCGCGCTTCGGCCTGGATGACGATGGAGCGGCGCGTGCCGTAGAACTTGCGGTAGGTCGTGATGGGAAGCCAGACGAAGTTGTCCTGGCTGTTGCCGAAGATCTTGCCCTTGCGCTCCGCGACCCCCACTACCTTCACCTCGTGGTTGTCGATGAGGATCGTCTTGCCGATCGGTTCGGTCTGGCCGAAGAAGGCGTCCATGATGTCGGCCCCGATCACCCCCACCGGGCGCGCGCTGTCGACGTCGTCCGCGATGAGCTGGCGGCCCGCGATCAGGTCGCGCACCGAGCCGATGCGGCTGATGTTCTCGGTGACGCCCATGACCTCGACGTCGGGCTGCTTGTTGCGGCCGAACTTCACCGTGCGCGTGGTCTGTACCCGGGCCCCGATCTCGCCGCAGGCATCGCAGCCCGCCCTCACCGCGTCCATGTCGGCGAGCAGGATGTCTTTGCGCTTCTGCATCTCCAGCCACATGGCGCGGCTGGTGATGATGTCGGGCATCTTCTGGATGCTGAAGCTCCGGCTCCCCAGGGACAGCACCTGGTTGGCCATGTAGCGGTCGAGCCCCTCGGTGATGGCGACCACCGCCACCACCGAGGAGACCCCGATGAGGATGCCGAGCACGGTGAGGAACGACCTCAGCTTGTTGGCCCGCAGGGCCGCAAACGCGATCCGGGCCGCCTCCGAAAAGGGCATCAGCCTCTCTGCGTCCTCTGCCTTCTCTGCGCTCTCTGCGGCTTCATCCCCGTCTTTCGTCCGACTCGATCTTGCCGTCCCGGATGTGGATCGTGCGATGGGCGTGGTCGGCGATGTCCTTCTCGTGCGTCACGAGGATGATCGTGTTGCCCTCGGCATGCAGCCGCTCGAACAGGCGCATGATCTCTTCGCCGGTCACGGTGTCGAGGTTGCCGGTAGGCTCGTCGGCGAGAAGGATGGCCGGTCCCATGACGAGGGCACGGGCGACGGCCACCCGCTGGCGCTGGCCGCCGGAGAGCTCGTTGGGCTTGTGGGTCATACGGTCGGCCAGGTCCACCATTTCCAGGGCGCGCCGCGCCTGCGCCAGCCGCTGCTCCTTGGGGATGCCCGCGTACACGAGGGGCAGCTCCACGTTGTGGAGGGCGGTGGCGCGGGGAAGGAGGTTGAAGGTCTGGAAGACGAAGCCGATCTCACGGTTGCGGATCGCGGCCAGCTCGTCGTCGTTCATCTCCGAGACGACCTTGCCCCGCAGCACGTACCGGCCCCGGCTCGGCGTGTCGAGGCACCCGATCAGGTTCATGAGCGTCGACTTGCCGGAGCCCGACGGCCCCATGACGGCCACGTACTCGTTGGGCGCGATCGTGAAGCTCACGCCGCGCAGGGCGTGGATCTCCTCCGCGCCCATGACGTAGGTGCGCCAGAGGTCCTCGGCCCGGATGAGGGCGCCGTCGGTCTGGACGGCCGCGGATGGAGGAGCGGGAGCGGTGCTCATCAGCGCGGCTTCTTGACCTCGAGCTTGACCTTGGCCTGGTCCTTCAGGGTGCGCAGCGTCTTGTAGGACCCGGTGACGACCTCTTCCCCCTCCTTGAGGCCGTCGCCGATCTCGATCTCCGTCTCCCCGATGATCCCGGTCTTGACGGGACGGAAGGTCGCCTTGCCGGCCACGACGACGAAGACGCCCTCCTTCTCCTGGCCTTTCTCGGGCGGCGCCCCGGGGTCGCTCTCCGAGGCCTGCACGGCCGCGGGATCCATGACCTTGCCCTGCTTGCTGATCTCCCGGACGACCACCGCCTGGATCGGGATCGCGAGCACACCGTCCTTGCGGGCGGTCGTGATGTCGGCGGTGGCGTTCAGCCCCGGCCGCAGCGTCGGCGGCGGATCCTTCAGCGTGACCTCGACCTTGAAGTCCTTGGCCTGGTTGGCGGTGTTGGTGCTACTGGCCTGCTGGGTGGTCAGACCGCGCGGGATCGCCGAAGAGCCGATCTCGGTCACGTCGCCCTTGATCTTGATCCCCTCCAGCGCATCCACTCGCACCTCGGCCGGCTGGCCTACGCGCACGTTGCGGATGTCGGTCTCGTCCACCATGATCTCGACCTCCATGACCGAGAGGTCGGCCACGGTCATGATCACGGTGGGCGAGAAGCTCTGGGCGCCGATGACGGTCTCCCCTTCCTCTTTCGGGAGGCTCGTCACGACCCCGTCCATGGGGGCGACGACGGAGGTCTTCTCGAGGTCGTCGCGGTTGGAGGCCAGCAACGCCTCCCCCTGGGTGATCCGCTTCCTCTGCGCCTCGACCGCGGCCGTCTTCATCTTCAGCTCCGCGTCCGCCTGCTCGAAGGCCTGGTCGGACACGAGCCGGTCGGCATGCATCTTCTTCTGCCGCTCGAAGCCGAGACGCGACACCTCCAGGTCCGCCTGGGCCCGGGCGAGGTCCGCCTTGGCGCCCTCGAGGGCGGCCGCCGACTGGCGCTCGCCGGCCGCGATACGGGTGGAGTCGATGCGGGCCAGGACCTGGCCCTTGCGCACCGTGTCCCCTTCCTTGATCAGGAGCTGCTCGATGCGTCCCGAGACGTTGGCGCTGATGTTCACGTACCGCTTGGGCTTGATCTCGCCGGAGGCGGAAACGACCGAAACCAGCTCCCGCCGGCCCGCCTTCTGGGTCTGGACCGCGACCTGGCTGTTGTTGCGGGCGTAGACGTTGTAGGCCACCACGCCGCCCAGGACCCCCACCGCCACCACCGCCGCGATCACCCGCTTGCGCCGCCTCGTCATCACACCTCCCGCCGAGCGATCCCTAATCGGTTGAATACGATCGAAGGGCCCTCCGGGTTTCAGCTTTTTGCGGGGCTGAGTCGACAATGTTAAAGGACGCTGTCTCTATCCTCAAGCGCCGGGCTGCTATAGTGGCCTCATGATGGCCGACGAGCGCTCGCGCACGCCCGCCGACGTCGAGGTGCCGGAGATGGAGCGCTTGCTCTCCCTGGCCCTGGCGCGGGGCGGGACCTTCGCCGACCTCTACTTCGAGCACCACCGGACCTCTTCGATCCTGCTCGAGGAGGGGATCATCCGCACCGCCTCCGCCGGCCTCACGTGCGGCCTCGGCGTTCGGGTCGTGACGGGCGAGCGCACCGGATACGCGTACACCGACGATTTGTCATGGCCGGCGATGGTCCGCGCGGCCCAAACCGCGGCCCACATCGCGTCCGACCACCGCCGCGTCGAGCCCCAGCCCGTGTCCCCGGCCCCGGTCGAGCGCCGGTATGCGCCCGCGGCCATCGGAGGCCTCGACCTGACCGAGCGCATCGCGCTCGTGCAACGGGCCGAGCGTGCCGCCCACGCCTGCGACCCGCGGGTCGAGAAGGTCGTCGTGACGCTGGCCGACGAGACCAAGAAGGTGCGGATCGCCAACTCCGCCGGCGTCCTCGTCGAGGATACGCAGCCGCTCTTCTCCATCCGCGTCTCGGTCATCGCGTCGGAGAACGGCGTGTGCCGCGAGGGCAGCGCCGGGGGCGGCGGACGGCAGGGCCCGGAGTTCTTCGAAGACCACCCGCCCGAGCACTTCGCCCGCGAGGCCGCGCGCATGGCGATCACGCTTCTGGGCGCGAAGGCCGCCCCGGCGGGTCCGATGCCGGTCGTCCTCGCTCCGGGCTGGCCGGGGATCCTCCTCCACGAGGCGGTGGGGCACGGGCTCGAGGGCGACTTCAACCGCAAGGGCACTTCGGCCTTCTCCGGGCGGATGGGGCAGCGCGTCGCCGCGTCCGGCGTATCGGTCGTGGACGACGGGTCGATCCCGGATCGCCGCGGCAGCCTCAACGTCGACGACGAGGGAAACGTACCCTCGCGCACGGTGCTCATCGAGGACGGGATCCTGCGCGGTTATCTGCAGGACCGGCTGAACAGCGGGCTCATGGGCATGGCCGCGACCGGCAACGGCCGCCGGCAGGGCTACGCCTCGATCCCCATCCCGCGCATGACCAACACCTTCATGCTCGCGGGCCAGGACGACCCGGCGGACATCATCCGCTCCGTCCCGCGGGGTCTCTACGCCAAGCACTTCGGCGGGGGGCAGGTGGACATCACGAGCGGGAAGTTCGTCTTCTCCGCGACGGAGGCCTACCTCATCGAGAGCGGGCGCATCGGGCCCCCGGTCGTGGGGGCCACCTTGATCGGAAACGGACCGGACATCCTCACCAAGGTCACCCGCATCGGCCACGACCTGAAGCTCGACGAAGGCGTCGGCGTCTGCAGCAAGGCCGGCCAGCACATCCCCGTCGGCGTGGGCCTGCCGACGATCCTCGTCTCCG
>DASXTC010000077.1:0-2011 GCA_036505635.1 Candidatus Polarisedimenticolia bacterium | reverse complement strand
CTTCACATCGAACTCGAGCTCACAGAAGGGGACGGAAGGGCTCCCGGTGTTGGCGGGGATGTCGAACGGGGTGCCCGCCGTCAAGACGACCTGGTTCGGCGAGGTGCTGTTGGCCGCGTTGGCGGTGGTCCACCCCGTGGGGCAGTCGGTCGTGATCGTGGCGTCGCCGGTATACGAGATGATCGCGCCGAGGTCGGTGCAGGCGAGCTGCCCGGCCGTCCCGTTCGTGCAGTCGAGATTGAACCGCACCCGGTCCACGGTCACCTTGGTGCCGCCGGTGACCGAGCCCGTGAACAGCGACAGCTTCACCCGGTAGGTGTCACCTTGAAGCCCGAAGTTCGGGCCTGTCGTGTAGTCGATCGAGGCGAACGTGTTGCAGGTGTTCACCGCCTCCACCGCGGTCGGCAGCGCCGCGGTCAGGCCCAAGAGGACGAGCGCGAGACCGAGATACCTCAGCGGGGTCGGCAGCGCGCGTGTCAGCCGACACCTTGTACAGCGGCCGGTCCTACCGATCACGCTATTACACGACCTACCCATTAGCGGCCTCCTTGTCAGATTCCCGTTAGAGGTCTGAGATGTCGTGCGTCGGTGATCCCTCTCTGGTGCCCTCACTCCCGTCTCCGCCCGACGGGACCGCTCCCTCCTTCCCTCCCAGGGCTGGGCCGCGTCCTCCGCGGCTGCGGCACTCGGAGAGTGCCGAGACGTTAGCACCTCTCCCGATGCGTGTCTACTGGACTTTGGTCCAGGGTTAATGCGTGTCTACTGGACCTTGGTCCAGGGTTCCGGGCCAGGCCGCGCGGCGTACCGCAGCCGGTTTCCCCGGCGACGGCCGTCTTCCCGCTGAGCATAGGAATCATCGCTCTTCACCAGAATGTGTAGCGGGCCCTGTATTCATCCGGTCCGACGGAGACGGCGCGTCGCGGTGGCCTTCTGGACCTTGGGCAGGAGATATTCGTGATCGCGGTAGCCCCGGCCTCGCCGCAGCATCGCCCGGATGTTGCCATTGATCGCTTCGACCTTGCCGAAGGGAGGGTAGTCAACACTAACGGTGTGTGGCGTGGGGGCTGGCCGCATCGGCGTCCTCAGGGGTGCGGGCGCCTGTGACATAAGACCCGTACTCGGACGTTCGAACGTGGGCCCGCCGGGCGCCACGCCCCCCTTCGATCGCCCCGACGCCCCAGCGATGGCTGATAGCACAGCTCGTCTCCCTCCACGAGGGTCAGGTCACCTTCCGATGGAAAGACCGCGCTCACCACAACGCCCCCCGGGTCGCCACCATGGAGGCTGAGGCCTTTCTGCGTCGCTTTTTGCTCCACGTCCTGCCCGACCGCTTCGTGCGCATCCGCCACTATGGCTGGCTGGCCAACGCCGCGCGCAAGCGGCTCCTGCCCAAGGTACGCGAGGTGCTGGGTCTGTCGGCGCCCGTTGCTCGCACGCCACCACCGGTCGAGCCCGAAACATGGGAGGCCACGTTGCTCCGCTTGACGGGCAAGGACGTCACCCGCTGTCCGTGCTGCGGGGCGGGGGGATTCCGCATCGTCGAAGCGGTACCGCCGCGAGCGGAGCCGGGCAACCTCCCACTCCGGGTCAGAAGCCCATGAGCCATCCAACCCCTTCGTCTCCTGCCCATGCTCGCCACCCCCGACCTGCTGGCCACACCCCAACTCTGTGCCCGTCGTCTTTCCAGGGCCGGAACGGCTTCACCAAGCCGATCCGGCAGCGCCCTTCTAACCCCTCCGAGGTGCAATCTCCGGCCATCTTCGCCCGGTGCCGTCTTCATCGCCCCACTTCCGAGACTGAGCGCCCCCCACCAATCCCCATAGTCGGCGGGCGGCTTCGTTCAAGGCGACTTTTTCGCGCATCGCGGGAACGCGTGCTGCCCTGTCTCATGCTCGGTGCCCCGACGCGCGAAAAAGCCCTCTTCCTTATGTCAAGCGGCGCCAAGCGGCGCCCCCCGACGGCGCCGCCCCGGCCTGGGCCGCGCCCGACACCGTTTGTGCGGACTACGCTC
>DASXTC010000076.1:0-1585 GCA_036505635.1 Candidatus Polarisedimenticolia bacterium | reverse complement strand
ACCTTGCTCCCGTTTTCGAGGATCTTGCCGTTGCCCACGGCGAGGACCTTGCCCTCCTGGGGCTTCTCCTTGGCCGTGTCGGGGATGATGATCCCACCCTTGACCGTCTCTTTCTCTTCGACCCGCTCGATGATCAGGCGGTCGTGCAGTGGACGAACCTTCATGCTAAATGTCTCCTTTCCAATAGGATCGCGGTAACCCGGGGGGTGCCGCCCCTATTTCGCAAGCTTAGCACTCTCCCCTGGCGAGTGCCAAATATAGGCGGGCGGCTCGAGGCTGTCAAGGCGGAGCGGCTTGGGGGGCGCGCGTATGCGCGCGGGGGGGTGGCTTCCGTTTTACGCACCCCCCCGAACTACCAACTTGTACTCCTCGATTTTCTTGCCGAGGGTGTTGCGGTGGATGCGCAGGTCCTTGGCGGCGCGGGAGAGGTTTCCACGGTGGCGCTGGAGCACCCGCGCGATGAATCGCTTCTCGAACTCGCGGCGGGCCTCGTCGAAGAGGATGCCCCTATCGACCATCTCGGTGACCAATGACTCCAGTTGCTGCTTCACGGCTGACGCTCCCCTCGTGCCGCGCAGCCCCGGAGGCGGCCGGCGGCGAGATCGCTCAGGTGCAGGAAGACGGCGCAGTCTGCGCGTCACGCCCGGCGGGCGCCGTGACCGCGGTCACCGCGCGCTCGCCCGCCCGAAGGACACCGGGAGGTCGCGCCCCGTGAGCCGGGCATAGGCCTCCAGATACTTGTCGCGCGTCCGCTGGACGACCTCGGCCGGCAGGGCCGGCCCCGGCGGGCTCTTGTCCCAAGCCAGGGTTTCGAGGTAGTCGCGCACGTACTGCTTGTCGAAGCTTGGCTGGCCGCGCCCCGGCGCGTAACCGTCCCGGGGCCAGAAGCGGGAGGAGTCGGGCGTCAGCGCCTCGTCGATCCAGACGAGGCGCCCGTCTCGCACTCCGAACTCGAACTTCGTGTCGGCCAGGATGATCCCGCGCTCCTCGGCGTGGGCGCGCGCCCGGCGATAGATCTCCAGGCTCACGTCCCGCACCTCGGCCGCTCTCTGCGGACCCAGCGCCGCCTCCACCTGCGCGAAGGAGATGTTCTCGTCGTGGCCCGCTTCCGCCTTCGTGGAGGGCGTGAAGAGGGACGGGTCGAGCCGCTGCGACTCCTGCAGGCCCGGCGGCAGGGGGATCCCGCAGACGGAACCCGTTGCCCGATAGTCCTTCCACCCGGAGCCCACCAGGTAGCCGCGGACCACGCACTCGACCGGAAGCGGGACGGTCTTGTGCACGATCATCGACCGGCCCTCGAGCTGGTCGCGATGGCGTCGCAGATCCGCAGGGTATTCGGAGACGTCCGCGCTCACCACGTGGTGGGGCACCACGTGACCGAGGAGCTCGAACCAGAAGAGCGAGAGCTGGGTGAGGACGATTCCTTTCGCCGGGATGCCGCTGGGGAGCACCACGTCGAACGCGCTGATCCGGTCGGTGGCCACGATCAGCAGCCGGTCGCCCAGGTCGTACACGTCCCGCACCTTGCCCCGCCGCCACAGCGTGAGGCCGGGCATTCGCGTCTCGAGGAGAGGACGGGACCCAT
>DASXTC010000075.1:0-120657 GCA_036505635.1 Candidatus Polarisedimenticolia bacterium | reverse complement strand
GGAACGCTTGGTCTCGAACAGGTGCTCTCGAGAGCTGAATGGAGTAGCTGCCGCAGAGGCGGGCCGGCTTGATGTGGCCGCCAAGCGCTCGGAACGTGGCATCGGCGAATCGTTCGGCTGCGGTGCACGACTCAAAACGATCGTAGGTTTGTGGCCGGTACTGATGAAGCCATGCGTGAAAGAGTTCGTGGAGGTAGGTCTGGGTCATTGTGGCCAGTGTGCATTTTGGGCAGGGGTGCAGCGAGATATGACCGTAGGTATAAGAGCCGGTGATCGTGACGACACCACGCCGTACTGGCCGAGTGGGGCGAACCGTGACGCGTAGAGTCTTGGCCGGGTAGAGCCCCAGGTCGTCAGCTAAGGCACCAGGTAGTGGGACTTCCAGATCGAGGGCAGCGGCGAGGCTGCGCCATAATCGTCGGGGAATGGGGAGAGAACTCAGGTTTCGAAATCGCATGATGTCACGTTTCCAAGGAAGCCGAACTAAATCTCTAATGATCTTGATGGCGGGACGGGCAGAGTTCCATGTGGGCCGGAGGGAGGAAAGCTGCCTGGCCGCCAAGTGCCCTTGTACGCTCACTTTATACCATAGGTCCCCGGGCGCGCGGCGTTGATATCTTGCGAGGAGGCCGCCGTGTAGCGCGGGCGGGGCCTCTCAGAGCTTGTCCACGGGGCTGAGGACGCCCATGCCTCCACGATTCAGCACGTGCGTGTAGATCATGGTGGTGCTGACGTCCCGGTGTCCGAGGAGCTCCTGAACCGTCCGGATGTCGTGACCGTCCTCCAGCAGGTGCGTCGCAAACGAGTGGCGCAGCGAATGACAGGTGGCGGGCTTCGCGATCCCCGCCTTGAGGACGGCGATCTTGACGGCGCGCTGCAGGACCGACTCGTGCAGATGGTGCCTCCGGCGTTGCCCCGTGGAGGAGTCCACGTAGTGACGAGTCGCCGGGAAGACCCACTGCCAGCCCCAATCCCGGCCGGCGTTGGGGTACTTGGCGCCGAGTCGACCCGGCAACTCGACCCACCCTGCGCCGTTACCGAGGTCCCTCTGGTGCTGCCGGCGCACTCCTTCGAGATGGACCCTCAATGGCTCCTTCAGGCGCGCGGGGAGCATGGTGCGGCGGTCCTTGTCCCCCTTGCCCGCGCACACGACGATCTGGTTGGCGCCGGCATCGACGTCCTTGACGCGCAGGCACGCGCACTCCATCAGCCGGAGCCCGGCCCCGTACAGCAGGCTGGCCATCAGGCCCGTCGTGCCACCCAGGTGGCCGAGCACCGCCCGCACCTCCTCGCGGGTCAGGACGACTGGCACGCGGCGGGTCCGCCTGGCGCGCACCACACCGTCGAGCCAGGCCAGGTCCAACTTGAGCACGTCCTTGTAGAGGAAGAGGATCGCGCTCAGAGCCTGGTTCTGGGTCGAGGCGCTGACGTGCCGCCTCACGGCGAGTCCGGTCAGAAAGGCCGTGATCTCCTCCTCGCCGAGCTCGCGAGGGTGCCGCGTGCCGTGAGAGAAGATCAGCCTCTTGATCCAGAGCAGGTACGCGGCCTCCGTTCGCCGGCTGTAGTGGCGGGTGCGGATCGCCTCGCGCACGCGATCGAGCAGACGCGGCTCGGGCATGGGACACCTCGTGTGGTCGGTGGCGGGACGGACCGGAGACAACGCGGGGGAGTAACGCTCGGCGCGCAACATAGATGATGGGCCTCCCCGCCGCCACCCTTCCGGGATGCTAGAATGCCCGCGCCTCGTGGGATTTCCCCCGCACATCTCCATCCGTTGAGGGCGACGACCGTGGGAAAGCCTGCCACCCGAAAAAGGCAGAAGGAGAAGGCCCCGGCCCGCACGGTCGCGGTGAAGGGCCGCGGCCAGAAGGCCCAGCTCAGGCTCTTCGAGGAGAAAGAGGAGCGGGACGAGGCGGCGACCAGGCCGGCTCCGGCCCGCCCACGCGCGAAGGCCCCATCCGCGGCCGGGCCGGCGCAGGCAACCTCCCCCGCGGCCGCGCCGCCAGCGCCTGCCGCCTCCACCCGCCGCCGCGAGACCGCCGAGTCCCTCGCGGCCCGCCAGCGGGAGATCTCGGTCTCGGAGTTCTTCACCAAGAACCGCCACCTGCTCGGCTTCGACAATCCGGCCAAGGCGCTCCTGACCGCCATCAAGGAAGCGGTGGACAACTCGCTGGACGCCTGCGAGGAGGCCGGCATCCTCCCGCGTCTCGAGGTCGTCATCCGTGAGATCTCCGAGGACCGTTTCCGGGTCTCCGTCACCGACAACGGCCCCGGCATCGTCAAGGCTCAGATCCCCAGGATCTTCGGCAAGCTCCTGTACGGCTCGAAGTTCCACATCCTCAAGCAGAGTCGCGGCCAGCAGGGGATTGGCATCTCGGCGGCGGGCATGTACAGCCAGCTCACCACGGGCAAGCCGGTCCGCATCGTGAGCCGAACCGGCAAGGGCAAGCCCGCGCACCAGTACGAGATCCAGATCGACACGGCCAAGAACATGCCCACCACCATCAGCGAGGGAACGGCCGACTGGCCGCACGATCACGGCACCAGCGTCGAGATGGAGCTGCAGGCGACCTACAAGAAGGGGCGCCGGTCGGTGGACGACTACATCGCCCAGACGGCGCTGGCCAACCCCCACGCGGAGATCCTCTACACCGACCCGAAGGGGGAGACCTTCCACCATCCGCGCCTGACCGAGGAGCTACCGCGCGAGCCGGTGCCGATCAAGCCCCACCCGTACGGCGTCGAGCTGGGGATCCTGATCAAGATGATGAAGGAGACGCGCAGCCGGAACCTGCGCGGCGCGCTGCAGGCCGACTTCTCGCGGGTATCGGGCAAGGTGGCGGACGAGATCGCGCGCGCCGCCGGCATAGCCCCCGAGGCCAGGCCCCGCCAGCTCAGCCATGATCAGATCGAACGTCTCTTCAAGGCGGTGCCGACCGTCAGGATCATGAGCCCGCCCACCAACTGCCTCTCTCCGATCGGCGACGAGCTGATCCGCGACGGCCTCACGAAGATGATCCCAGGCTGCGACTTCTACACGGCGGTCACGCGCAGCCCGGCCGTCTACCGCGGCAACCCGTTCCAGATCGAGGCGGGCCTTGCCTACGGCGGGCCGCTGCCGGCCGACGAGCTGACCGACCTGTGGCGCTTCGCCAACCGCGTGCCGCTGCAGTACCAGCAGTCGGCCTGCGCCATCACGCGTTCGGTGATCCTCAACGACTGGAAGCACTACGGGCTGGCCCAGCCCAAGGGATCGCTCCCCACCGCGCCGATGGTCCTCTTCGTGCACATGGCGTCGGCGTGGGTGCCCTTCACCTCGGAGAGCAAGGAGGCGATCGCCTCCTACCCGGAGATCGTCAAGGAGACCCGCCTCGCGCTGCAGGAGTGCGGGCGGCGCCTCGGCGCCTTCCTGCGCCATCGCCGCCGCGAGGAGGACGCCGAGAAGAAGCGTTCCTACATCGAGAAGTACATCCCGCACATCGGCATCGCGCTGAGGGAGATCCTCGGCTTCTCGGCCAAGGACGAAGCCCGGGTGGTCGAGACGCTCAAGGACACTCTCGAGCGCAGCCGGACCTTGTAGGACCAACGAGGGAGACGACGACACATGGCCGCCATGGACAAGGCAGCTCGCCGAACGGTCGACAAGATCAAGGGGCAGGCCATCGACGTGCACAAGAAGATCCTCAAGGCGCAGAAGCCGAGCCTGAAGTTCCCCCTTCGTTCGCTGTCGAACGTCAAGTACGACCCGAAGCGCGGCTACCTCGAGATGCGCGGGCGCAAGAAGGAGCGCACCCTCACCGTCTCCACCGTCAAGACCTTCGCGCAGACGCTGCGGATGATGGCGCTGTCCAAGGAGCTGGTCGAGCAGGACGACATCGCCACCAAGAGGGAGGCCTACTACGTCAGCAAGAACTGGGAGGAGTGTCGCTTCCTGGAGCAGACCGAGTCCGACACCGTGATGGATGACGTGGAGGCGCTCTTCGAGGTCAACCGGGAGCAGCTCGGCTTCATCCCCGAGGAGAAGGGCGGCGAGGTGGCTGGCAGGCTCTTCATCCTCGACCGGGACACCGACTCAGGCAAGACGCTCCGCATCGACTGCACGAAGTTCGGCTCGGGGGCCTACTCGATCCCCATCTCGGTGGAGCACCTGAAGTTCGAGACCGACGCGAAGTTCATCCTGGCGATCGAGACGGCCGGCATGTTCCAGCGGCTGGTCAAGCACAACTACTGGAAAGGGGCCAACTGCGTCCTGGTCTCGATGGGCGGCGTGCCCACGCGGGCCTGCCGCCGTTTCATCCGGCGTCTTGCCGATTTCAAGAGGATCCCCGTCTACGTCTTCGTGGATGGAGACCCGTACGGCATCTCCAACATCTACCGCACGCTTAAGGTGGGCTCGGGAAACGCCGCGCACCTCAACGAGTACTTCTGCGTTCCGCAGGCGAGCTTTCTGGGGATCACCCCGCAGGACATCGTGGACTACAAGCTGCCGACCCATCCGCTCAAGGACGTGGACATCAAGCGGGCGCGTGACGCCATCAAGAACGACCCGTTCTTCCAGCACCACCGCAAGTGGGTCGCCGCGATGGAGCATCTGCTCAAGATGGGGGTGCGCGCCGAGCAGCAGGCGCTCGCCAAGCACGGCCTCAACTACGTAATCGACGAATACCTGCCTCAGAAGCTCGGGCACCCGGAGAGATTCCTGCCGTAGGGGACTCGGGGGGAAGGCGGGTCAGCGCGAGCGGCGCTCTTTCGCGCCGGCCATCTGGCGCAGGCGTGCGCGGTGACGGCGGTCCAGGAGGACCAGGAGCAGGAAGAGAGCGACCGCGACCGCCAGCGCGCCGTACACGTTCTACTTCGCCCTGCGGCAGGTCCCCTGCAGATCGGCGGCGGGGTACCAGCGCAGCTCGCCGCCGGGTGAGGTCTCCACAAGGTAGGCCGGGGCGGCGACGCCGCCGTGGAAGAGATGCCTCTCGTCGCTCTGGACCACGACGCCGAACTCGGAGCCCCTCTCGTCAATCAGGCGGTCTCCGGCCGAGAACGATCTGAAGCGGCTGGCGTAGAGCGGGACCCACACGAGCCCGAGGATGGCCAGCAGCAGGGCGAGGCAGACAGCCAGCAGACGCGGGTCATTCAACTTGAAGCCCACGCTGAACGAGAACTTGGACTCGGTCTCTGCCCTGTCGTAGGCCTGCCGCCGGCCGGGATTCTTGAGGAACTCGTAGGCCCGGGTGATCGCGTCGTTTTCGACCCCGTGCTCCGTGCGTGAGTCCTCCGATCCTTTCAGCAGTGCGTAGGCCAGGCGGATCTCATCGTCGGAGGCGGTCGGCCTGACCCCCAGGATCTCGTAATACCCCTTGCTGTCACGGTGCGCTTTCGGCATCGGCGGAAAACATATGTGGGGGGGCCGGTTTGTCAACCGTATGGCCGCCCGAGTGAATAATTAAGGAGGGGCGCTACCCGGGATAGAGGTCCTCGGCGCGGGTCGTCGTCAGGACCCCGGCGGGGGCCTGGACGGCGGCCGCCGGGCTGTCGAGGAAGTACACCTTGTACTGCTCAAGGTCGCTGAAATTGACCGGCGCGCTGATGTGGTCGTTCTTGAGCCAGACCGCGAAGGTGCGGAAGGCCTGAAGCTGGGACTTGATGTCTGAGACCTTGTGTCCCACGGACGGGGAAACGGCCTCTCCCGCCAGGGCCCGGCGGTGGATCTCGAGGACCGACAATGGCCGCCCCTTATCGTCCATGTAATAGGCGTCGTAGAGCGGGTCGAGGCAGATCCATCGGCCCATGTCCGGCAGCCGCGCCTCGATCACTTCGTGCTCCACGAGGCTGACGTAGCGGGCCGGGATCCCCAGGGATTGAAGAGCCTGGGCCAGCACGTAGTTGTACTGGGCGCAGAAGCCCCCGGTGAAACCGCGCCGGATATCGCGCAGGATGATCCGCGCGTCCAGGGGCGGATAGGGGTTCGGGATCCCCGGCTCCCACTGCCGCCGCGTCCAGTGCATCAGCGCGGCCGCCCGTTCGAGGTCGGTGGCGGCGCCGGCGACGATCCCGTCGAGCCCCTCCTTCGCCCGCAGTCCGGCCAGCGCCCCGGGTGGATCGAAGGTGAACCTGAAGCGGGGAGTCGGATGCACGAGGTTCGGATCGACGAAGAGCGGGACGTGGATCTTCGCGTCCGCGACCGGCCCCACCGGCTGCACGAGCGCCGCGCGGCGCTCCGAGGTCCTGTAGGCGAGCAGCGCCGCCGCGATGCCGGCGAGACCGACCAGCACGAGCATCGAAACCCAGCGGGGCGCGCTTCTTTCGAAGGTGACCGGCATGATGCGTATAATAACGCCGATGCCGCGAACGCGCTTCCTCCCGCTGCTCAGCGCCGGCTGGCTCATGGCCGTGGGAATCGCCTTCCACTTCGGGCCCGATCCGTTTCCTCCCGGGGGGCTCGCCTCGCTGGCGCTCGACCTGGTCCTGCTGGCGTCGATCGCCGCGGCCGCGTGGGGGCTCGGGTCCCTGCTCCTTTCGCCGCTGCGTCTGCGGGATGATTCCGCGATCGAGGCCCCCTTCTTCGAGATCGGGGCCGGCCTCGGCGGGCTCGCGCTGGCGCTCTTTGCCCTGTCGGCGGCGCAGATCCTCTACCGCCCGGTCGTGGTCGTGGCGCTGGCGTTCTGCGTGCTCCTGCTGGGGCGCGGCCGGCGTCGAGAGGGGATGGCCGCGGTCTACCCGAGGCCCTGGTCGCGCTCCGATCTGGCGCTGATGTCATTGCCCCTTCTGGCCGGCGTCGTGACGCTGGCGGCCAGCCTCGCCCCTCCCGAGTTCTACGACGCGCTCCTCTATCACCTCGCGGTCCCCGATCGCTATGTCCAGCATCATGGGATGCTCCCGATCCCCGGCAACTATTACGCGCACTACCCCGCCAACATGGGGATGCTCTACGCGATCGGGCTCCTGCTGCGCGGCGGGAGCCTCGCCCAGTCGCTCCACTGGCTCTGCGGGGCCATGGCCGCCTGCGCGCTCTACGCGTCGGCCTCGCGTCATCTCGATAGGACCACGGCTATCCTCGCGTGCGCGATCTTCTGCCTGACGCCGGGGATCATGCTGACGGCCACCTGGGCGATCGCCGACCTGTGCGTGACCCTCTTCGCGACCCTCTGCTTCGCGGCGATCCTCAACCTGTGGCGGGGAGGGGAACGGCGCTGGCTGATCGCGGCGGGAATCTTCGCGGGTCTCGCGCTCGGCACCAAATACACGGCGGCGGTCCTTGTCTGCGCTCCGGCGGCTGCGGCCATCGCGCTGCGGCCGGCGGGTTCCGGATCAGGCCCCGGCCACAGGCGACGCGCGGCGCTGGAGGCGGCGCTTTTCGCCGGCATCGCGCTTGCGCTCGTCGCGCCCTGGCTCGCCCGCAACGCCATCATCGCGGGCAACCCGCTGGCTCCCTACTTCTCGGCGGGGGCAGGCGGCGAGGGATCCCCGCCGGACGTCGCCGGGGAGATGGCGCGTCGCCTTCCGCGCGAAGGGGGGGCGCCCGCGCTGGCGGCGCATTACCTGCTGGCCCCCTGGCGCGCGACCATGACGCGGATGGGGCAGGGGGGATACCTGGGGCCCGTCCTGCTGATGCTGATCCCCACGCTCCTTCTCATGCGAGGGCTCCCGGCCGCCACCGCTCCGGTGGCCTTGATGACCGCCATCGGGTGCGTCGCGTGGGCCGTCTCGAGTCAGGTGGTCCGGTATCTCTTCCCGCTGCTGCCGCTGGCCGCGATTCTGGCGGCGATCGCCGCGCGCCGGCTGCCAAGGCTCGTGGCGGTCCCGGCGCTCGCCTGGTCGCTCGCCTACAACATGCTGCTCTTCATGCTTCTCATCGAGACCATCGGATCGCTGCGCGCCGTGACGGGGGCCGAGCCGGCAGGGGACTACCTGGGGCGGCGCGTCACCTACTACCCCGCGATGGCCTGGCTGGAGATCAACGCCCCGCCGAAGGCCAGGATCCTCTTCGTGGGAGAGGGGAGGACTTTTTACTGCCCTCGCGAGTGTGTCGCCTCCTCGCCGTTCGATGCCCCGCTCCTCGATCGCTACGCGGCCGAGTCCGGTTCGGAGCGCGCGCTGCTGGCGCGGCTGCGGGCCGAAGGGTTCACCCACCTGCTCGTGAGCGAACCGGAGCTCCGCCGCGCGAGACAGACGACCGCCGACGAGGTGATGAGGAGGTTCTTCCCCTCGGGGGCGCCACACCTGGAGTTCGAGGGGAACGGCGTGCGGATTTACTACCTGCCGGCCTGACCGTCAGGCCATCTACCGCGCGGAATCCACGAACTGCCGGGCGAACGCCTCGGGCCCCAGCGGCCCGCCCGTGGCCTTCGCGACGAAACCGGGCCACGCTTCCGACGCGCCGGGGCCGAAGACGCGCTCCCTGAGGAACCGCCCGACCCGCGGCTCGCCGACGTAGGCGACCTCGTGGACATCGCGCCCGCCGAAGAGCTCCCGGGCGATGGCGCCGTGAACCTGCGAGGCGAAGAGGTTGCCCAGCATGTAGTTGTGGTAGTAGACGGGGTTGGTCGTGAGGTGGACCTTGGCCGCCCAATCGAGCGCGGGCCGGCCCGCGGGCACCGTGAGCCCCTGATACTCGCGCGCGAGCCCCCACCAGACCGCCCCGAGGTCCTGCTCCGGGTCCGCGTAGAGCTCCTTCTCGAAGCGCAGCATCACCTGCGTCCAGCGGCTGAAGATCAGCTCCTGGAGGGCGACCTTCTCGCGCAGGACCGGCGCGTGGCGCGCCTCCTGCCCGGCCGGCAGAACTCCCATCGCGACCATCCACGAGGCGTTCATCGAGAGGCGTCCGAACATCATGGCGATCCCCTCGGTCGTGAAGGTGTGGTTGGCCTCCCGCAGGATCCAGGGCAGGTCCGGGTCGAGGAACTTGTCGTAGACGCCGTGCGCCATCTCGTGGAGGGACGTGTCGGCCCAGCGCGCGTCGGGCCGGATGTTCATGAGGGTGCGGATGTCCCCCTCGCGATCCACGTCGAGCGCGAAGGCATGCTGGCTCTTGCCCTGCTTCTCGTACAGGTCGCTGCGCGCGATGATGTCCGAGCAGTCGAGCCCGATCCCCGCGTAGAAGTCGCGCATGAGCCCCGGCAGGTCCTGCTTCGCGTAGAGCGCGTCCAGGTCGAGCCCCGTCACGTCGGGGGCCATCTGGAAGAATGGGTCCTCGTAGTGCCACGGCATGAGCGAATCGGTACCGGTGCCGAAGCGGGAGGCCAGCCGGGCCTCGAGGCGCGACTTGGCGAGCAGGAAGGGCCCGCGGGTGAGCGCGTCGAGGCGATCGAACAGGACGAACAGGTCGCGTTCATCCTGCTCGTTGAGCGCGAGGGAGAGCTGGAAGAAGTCGCGGAATCCCAGGGCGCGCGCCGCCTCGTTTCGCAGCCGGACCACCTCGAGGATCTCCGGGCCGACGGCCTGTCCGATCTGCTTGGAGGCCTCCCACGCCAGGCGCCGCTCCCGTGAGTCGAGCGACCGGCCCAGGATCTCGCTGATCTCGTTGTCCGATACCCTGCGCCCCTCGATCGTCCCCCGGAAGCCGTTGAAGGTCCTCTCCACGGCGTTGCTTTTCTCGACGGTCCGCCGCAGCAGGGCGGGATCGATCTGCCGGCCGAGGTAGGCCAGGTAGAGCCTGTCGAGCTGGCGACGCTCGAAGGGATCGGCGATCTCCTCGGCGCGGCGCAACCGCTCGAGCAAGGCGAAGTCCTCCCGGCTCGTGTAGATCGTCTCCAGCGTGAGCTGGACCTGAGAGAGACGCTCGTAAGTCGATGTGTCCCCCGTCGTACTCGCCTCCCACCAGGCGAGGTTGACCTCCCTCATGAGAGGTCTGACGCGGGTGACATGACTTGCGAGAAAATCCCGGAAACGTGCGGCGTCCGACACCGAGGCTCCTGTGGTCCGGGCAGGGGCAGGGAGCCGAAGGGTAGCACATCGGCCTTCCTTGACCCGCGCGGGAAGCGTGTTGTCAACTGTGACGATACCCATGGATCGCCGGCAGCCGGGACTCGGGAAGCCCCGGCGATGGAAGCGCGGTCATTGACGTCAGATGAGGTCTTGCGGATGGGAGAGAGGATCGACGCCTTCCGGGCGCAACGCCAGAAGATGAACGATAGGATCCTGCAGACCGGCACGCTGCAGACAAAGCGATTCTTCGCCCTCGACGGACAGGCCTATGACGAGGGGGTGCTCGGCTCCAAGGTCAAGGAGCTGCTGGGTCTGGTCGCCTCGACCGTGCTGCGGTGCAACGACTGCATCACCTATCACGTCCTGCAGTGCGCGGAGCGGGGGGTGACTCTGCCGGAGTTCGTCGAGGCCCTCGACGTGGCGATGATCGTGGGTGGGTCGATCACGATCCCGCACGTGCGGCACGCGCAGTCCATCATCCAGGAAATCGAGCAGGAGATGAAGACCGGCTGATCAGGTCCGGAACCGGGAGGGGAACTCCTCCCCGATCTCCTTGTCCGGGTGGATCTGCCTGGCGCGGTCCACGAGGGCCGCCTCGGGCTCCTCGTTGTTGGGATCGGGCACGCAGCAGTCGACCGGGCAGACCGCGGCGCACTGCTCGACGTCGTGGAACCCGACGCACTCGGTGCAGAGCGACGGGTCGATCACGTAGATGTCGTCCCCCTGGGTGATCGCCTGGTTCGGACACTCCGGTTCGCAGGCCCCGCAGTTGATGCACTCCTCGGTGATCATCGTCGCCATGTGCGGCTCTCCTGATGGGCCGTGAGCCTCAACTATACGGCGCTTAGGACCGCCGGTCAACCGGAGCCTGGGCCGATCGCCTCGAGACCGCCCGAGGATCGGCTCCAGCCGGCCCACCCGCGCCCCGCAATTTTCGGTTGACAGCCCCTCCTATTTGTATTTATATTCGCGCCGATGAATAAGCATTCACAGGCGCGGGCCACCGCGGGCCGGACAGACGCCGGCGCCATCACGCGCCGCCAGCTCATCACCGATCTGATCGCGAGGGAGCGGATCGGCAGTCAGGCCGAGCTGGGCCGCCTCATCCGCGGACAGGGAGTGAGGGTCACGCAGGCGACGCTCTCGCGCGACCTCAAGAGCCTGGGGATCGGCAAGGTGCCCGCCCGGGAGGGCGCCTACGTGTACGTGCTGCCCTCGGCCCCCACCGAGCTGCTGGACAGGCACCGGCAGCGGATGGAGATCGAAGCCTTCGTGCAGGGGGTCAAGGCGGTGAAAAACCTGGTGCTCCTGCACACGCCCCCGGGAAACGCGACCGGGGTGGCGCGCGCCATCGACCTGATGCGATGGGCGGAGGTCGAGGGCACCATCGCGGGAGACGACACGATCCTCATCGTGACCAGGACGGCGCGGCGGGCGGGGGCCTTCATCAGGCGCGTGGCGGAGCTGACCGGCAGGAGGTATGCGTGACCGGCGGGCCGGCCCCGGCAGGCGTCGGTGTGCTGGGTGCCACCGGCTACGCCGGCGCCGAGCTCGTGCGCCTTCTGAGCGGCCACCCGGGCGCGCGCCTGGCGGCGGCCGGTTCCCGCTCCAACGCGGGCCGCACGATGTCGCGCGTGTTTCCTTCCATGCCCGCCGCCGGTCTCGTCCTGGATGACGATCCGGACCGGCCGGAGGCCTGGCTCGACCGCGGCGTCCAGGTCGTCTTCACCGCGCTGCCTCACGGCGCCTTCGCCCCGCGCGCGCGGGCCTGGCTCGATGCGGGGCTGCGCGTCATCGACCTGTCGGCCGACTTCCGGTTGCGCGGCGCCGGGGAGTTCCTCGAACGCCACGGGGTCGACCACCCCGATCCGGGGCTCCTCCAGCGGGCCGTCTACGGCCTGACCGAGTGGTGCGGCCCCGAGATCGACGCGGCGCCGCTGGTGGCCAATCCCGGCTGTTACGCCACCGCCGTCCTGCTGGGCCTGCTGCCGGCGATCCACGCTGGATGGGGATCCTCGGAGCCGATCATCGTCAACGCGATCTCGGGGGTCTCGGGGGCCGGGCGTTCGCCGTCGCTCTCCACCCACTTCGCCGAGTGTGACGGCTCGGTCGCGCCCTACAGGGTCGGCGAGGAGCACCCGCACCTCGCGGAGATCCTCCAGGCCATGGGCCGGGTCGGAGAGTCGGCCCCCGGCCCCGTGATCTTCAATCCGCACCTGGCGCCGATGTCGCGCGGGATACTGGCCAGCATGGCCTTCAGGCTCGGAAGGCCGGTCGATTCCGGCCGGGCGAGGGAACTCTACGCCGCGCGCTACGCGGGCTCGCCGTTCGTGCGCGTGCTGGACGAGGGCGCGCTGCCGGAGACGCGCCACGTGCGCGGCTCGAACCGGTGCGACCTCGCGGTGCGCACGGCTGCCGGCGGGAGCGTCCTCATGGTCTTCGCCGCCATCGACAACCTGATCAAGGGGGCCGCCGGCCAGGCGGTCCAGAACTTCAACCGCATGATGGGATGGCCGGAGGAGACCGCGCTCCCGCTGGCCGGGTGGTCGTGCGCGTGAGCGCCCGCCGGGCCTGGGTGATCAAGGTCGGCGGCGCGCTCTGCGAGGAGGAGATCCCGCGCCGCCGTCTGGCGGAAAGCTGCGCTCTATTGGAACGTCCCCTCGTGGTGGTCCACGGCGGCGGACGGCAGGTCACCGGCCTTCAGAAGAGGCTCGGGATCGAGCCCCGGTTCATCGACGGACGCCGCATCACCGGCCCGGAGGATCTCGGGCACGTCGAGATGGCCCTCTGCGGAACGGTCAACAAGGCGCTCGTACGGGATCTCATCGCGGCCGGCCGCAGGGCCGTCGGCGTGTCGGGGTGCGACGGCGCGATGGTGCGGTGCGAACGGATCCCGGAGCTGGGGCTCGTGGGCCGGCCCGCGGTCGTCGACCCCGCCCTCCTTCGGGATCTGCTGGCATCGGGCTACACGCCCGTGGTGGCGCCCATCTCGCTGGGGCCCTCGGGCGAGGCGGTCAACGTGAACGCCGACGAGGTCGCCTGCGCGCTGGCGATGGCGATGGGGGCCGAGCGCCTCCTGCTCCTGTCCGACGTCGCGGGGGTGATCCTGGACGGAGCCCCTCTCGCCGGAATGGAGGCCGGCCGTCTCGCGGAGTACCTCGAGAGCGGCCAGATCACCGGGGGAATGGCGCCCAAGCTCAGGGCCGCCTCGCGGGCGGCCGGTGGCGGCGTGGGCGAGGTCGTCATCGGCGGTTTCGCAGGAGGGTGCCTCATGTCGGTCGGCGGGACCCGCGTGTTCGCGGGGGAGGAGGAGATCCATGATTGACGAGCCGTCGGTGCTGGCGGGAGTGCTCTTCCATCCGCGGCTGATCCTGGCCCGCGGGAAAGGCACGAGGGTCTGGGACACCGGGGGGCGACGCTACCTCGATTTCACCGCCGGGCTCGGCGTGGCCGCGCTGGGGCACGGCAGGCGAGATCTCGCGGCGGCGCTGGCCCGGCAGTTCGCCACGCTGGGGCACTGCTCCAACCTCTACGGGAACCTCCCCGCGCTGGAGCTGGCCGATCGGCTCAAGCGTTCCTCGTTTGCCGAGAAGATCTGGTTCGCCAACAGCGGCGCCGAGGCCAACGAGGCCGCCCTCAAGTTCGCCCGCCTGCACGGCGTTCACGCGGGGGGCGCGGGCAAGAAGGGGCTGGTCGCCTTCAAGGGAGGGTTCCACGGGCGCACATGCGGCGCGCTGGCCGTCACGCACCATCCGTCCTACCGCAAGCCCTTCGGCCCGTTGGTGCCGGGGGTTCGCTTCGTCGAGTTCAACGATCTGGACCAGGCGGCCGGCGCGATCGACGGCAAGGTCTGCGCCGTCATCGTCGAGCCCGTGCAGGGGGAAGGAGGCGTGGTGCCGGCCCACCCGGAGTTCCTGCAGGGGCTGCGCGAGCTGTGCGACAGGCAGGAGGCGCTGCTCATCTTCGATGAGGTGCAGTGCGGTCTGGGTCGGATCGGCTCGCTCTACGCCTACCGGATCTACGGCGTCGTCCCCGACATGGTCACGCTGGCCAAGCCGCTCGCGGCGGGACTCCCCCTGGGCGCGGTCCTGATCAACGAGAAGGTTGCCGACTTGCTCAAGCCCGGCCTGCACGGATCGACCTTCTCCGGGGGCCCGGCCGTCTGCGCGGTGGCCACTCGCGTCTTCGACGCCATCGCGAAGCCGGCTTTTCTCGACCGGGTCGCGGGACTGGGGGCGCGCCTGCGGGCCGGGCTCGACGATCTGGCGGCCGGGTCTCCGGTCTTCAGCCACGCGCGCGGGCGCGGGCTGATGCAGGCGCTCGTGGTGGCCAACCCGAGGATCCACAAGCCCGACCGGATCGTGACGCGGGCGCGGGACCGGGGGCTGCTCTTGACGCGAGCGGGTGCCGACGCAGTGCGACTGCTGCCGCCGCTCAACTGCACTGAGAGGGAGATCGCCGAGGCGCTCGGAGTGATCCGTTCGGTCGCCTCGGAGATGACCGGGATGACGGCCTCACGGGCCCGAAGCCGGGGTAGCCTGAAGGTGGCCGTGTCCGCGACGGGAGGGAGATGATGAGCGAGGGCGTGAAGAAGGTGGTGCTGGCCTATTCGGGGGGGCTCGACACATCGATCATCGTGCCATGGCTCATGGAGCGCTACGATTGCGACGTGGTCACCTGCACGGGGGACGTCGGCCAGGCTTCGGAGCTCGACGGTCTCGAGATGAAGGCCCTGGCGACGGGGGCGTGCGAGGCGATCATCGAGGACCTGAAGCCGCAGTTCGCGCGCGACTACCTGTGGCCCGCCCTTCGCGCGGGCGCAATCTACGAAGGGCGCTACCTCCTCGGCACCGCGCTGGCGCGGCCCCTCCTCGCGCAGCGGCAGGTGGAGGCCGCGCGGCGAACGGCCGCGGACGCGCTGTCGCACGGCTGCACCGGCAAGGGAAACGACCAGCTCCGCTTCGAGCTGGCCTACCGGGCGCTGGCGCCTGACCTCAGGGTGATTGCCCCATGGCGGGAGTGGGAGATCGCGTCCCGGGAGGACGCGCTTGCCTACGCGCAGCGACACGGGATCCCGGTGCCGGTGACGCGCGACTCCCTCTACTCGCGCGACCGGAACCTCTGGCACATGTCCCACGAAGGAGGATGCCTGGAGGATCCCTGGTGCGCGCCTCCGGCCGACCTGTTCAGGATCACCGTCGATCCATGGGATGCACCCTCCACTCCGCGGGAGGTGACGCTGGGGTTCGAGGCCGGTCTTCCCACGGCGCTCGACGGCGCATCGCTTCCACCGCACGAGCTTCTCGCTCGTCTCAACGAGGTCGCGGGCGCTCATGGCGTGGGGCGCCTCGACATGGTGGAGAACCGCGTCGTGGGGCTCAAGTCGCGCGGCGTCTACGAGACTCCGGGTGGGACGGTGCTGATGGCGGCGCTGCGCGATCTGGAGGGGATCACATTGGACGCGGCGTCCCTGCGGGAACGGATGCGGGCGGGCGAGGCCTACGCCGACCTGGTCTATCGCGGCCTCTGGTTCACCCCCGTGCGCGAGGCCCTCGATGCGCTGGTGACGCGTTTGATGGAGCCGGTGACGGGGGAGGTGAGGGTGGTGCTCTTCAAGGGGAGCGCGCGGTGCGTGGCGAGGCGGTCGGCGGGCTCGCTCTACGACGCGCGCCTCAGCACCTTCGGCGCGGGCTCGGGGTACGACCAGTCCGACGCCAACGGTCTCATCCGTCTGATGGGCCTGCCCCTGGAGGCGGAGGCCGCGAGGCACGCTCCGGCCGCGGGCGCGCCGATCCGGCTCGCCGCCGAGGTCGAGGCCTGAGTTGGCGCTTCGTCTGAAGAGCCTGCGCGGCGGGGTGACGGCGCCCCGTGGCTTTCTCGCCGGGGCGGCGAGCGCCGGGATCAAGCCCGGCGCGGAGCGCGACGATCTCGCGCTGGTCGTGTCCGAGCGGCCGGCCGTGTCGGCCGGCGTCTTCACGACCAACCAGATGAAGGCGGCTCCGGTCCTCTGGTCCAGCGCCATCGTGCGCCGGGGAGGCCCCGTCCGGGCCGTACTGCTCAACAGCGGCAACGCCAACGCCTGCACGGGGCGCCGCGGAGAGGTTGCGGTGGAGCGGTCGGCTCGCGCGGCGGCCCGAGCCCTCGCCCTGCGTTCCCCCTCCGAGGTGCTCGTGGCCTCCACCGGGGTCATCGGGGTTCCGCTTCCGGTGGGGCGGCTCGTCGAGGCCATGCCGCGGCTCGCGACGCGGCTCGGTTCGGGCAGGGACGCCGCCGCGGCGGCGGCGCGCGCGATCATGACGACTGACACGCGCCCCAAGCAGCGCGCGCTCGAGGTGCGGGCCGGAGGCCGGTCCTTTCGGGTGGGAGGGATGGCCAAGGGGGCCGGGATGATCCACCCGGAGATGGCCACGATGCTGTGCGTGGTGACCACCGACGCCCCCCTGGGGCGCGCCCAGGCGCGGCGCCTGCTCGCGCGCGCGGCGGAGCGCTCCTTCAACTCGATCACGGTGGACGGCGACACCAGCACCAACGATTGCGTGCTGCTCATGGCGGGCGGCGCCGCGGGCGGGCGGGTCGCGCCCGGGAGCCGGGCGGAACGGGCCGTGGGCGAGGCCCTCGATCGTGTCTGCCTCGATCTCGCCGAGACCGTGGCGGCCGACGCCGAGGGCGCGCGAAAGCTGATTCAGGTGAACGTGCGCGGCGCGAGCTCGGAGGGGGACGCGCGCCGTGTGGCCCGCGCGATCGCGTCCTCGATGCTGGTCAAGACGGCCATACACGGTGGCGACCCGAACTGGGGGCGCATCCTGGCCGCTGCGGGGCGTTCGGGCGTGCGCCTCGATGCTTCGGCGCTCGCGCTCCGGATCGGCGGCCATCTGGTGGCGCGCGCTGGAGGCCCGCGTCCCGCGGGCGAGGGCCCGGCGGCACGCCACCTGCGCGGTCGCAGGATCCGGATCGATCTCACGATCGGCCGGGGCCGGGCCGACGCGCGGGCGCTGGGGTGCGACCTGTCGGCCGACTACGTCGCGATCAACGCGAGCTATCGGAGCTGACGATGACGACCGAACGTCTCTGGGGCGGTGGCTTCTCGGAGCCGACCCACCCCGCGCTCGTCGCGCTCTCCCTCTCCCTCATCCAGGATCTGCCGCTGGCCGACGCGGATCTGCGGGCCTCCGCCGCGTATGCCCGCGCGCTGGGCCGGGCGGGCGTGCTGAAGGAGGAGGAGGTGACGCGCCTCATCGCGGCGCTTCATGAGATGCGGGGCGACCTGGCGACCGGGCGATGGGCCCCAGCCGGCGCCGAAGACATCCACGCGGCGATCGAGGCCGAGGTGATCCGACGCGCGGGCGAGGCGGGCCGGCGCCTGCACACCGGCAGGAGCCGCAACGACCAGGTGGTCACCGCGTTCCGGATGACGGTCATCGAGCGCGCGGACGGGATCCTCAGTGGCGTACGCGCCCTGCAGCGGGGTCTCGTCACGAGGGCCGAGGCCGAGATCGACACCCTGCTTCCGGCCTACACGCACCTTCAGCGGGCGCAGCCCGTGCGGCTGGCCCACTGGCTGATGGCGCACTTCTGGCCGCTCGAGCGCGACGCCGGGCGGCTTGCCGACGCGCGGGGGCGCGCCTCCGTGCTGCCGCTGGGCAGCGGCGCCGCCACCGGCAATCCCTTCGGGATCGATCGCGCGTGGCTCGCAGCGCAGCTCGGCTTTCGCGAGGTCTCGGACAACAGTCTCGACGCGGTGGGCGACCGCGACTTTGCTGCCGAGCTGGCCTTCGCCTGCGCGCTCCTCTCGGTGCACCTGTCGCGTCTCGCAGAGGATCTGTCGATCTGGAGCACCACGGAGTTCGGCTTCGTCCGCTGGCCCGATGCGCTGGCCACCGGATCTAGCCTCATGCCCAACAAGAGGAACCCGGATTTGATCGAGCTGGTGCGCGGCCGCGCGGCGGCGGCGATCGGCGACGTCACGGCGCTGCTGTCGCTGCTCAAAGGCCTGGCGACCGGTTACCAGCGCGACCTGCAGGAGGACAAGCCGCCTGTCTGGCGGATCACAGGAGCCACCCTCGCGGGGCTCGAGGCGATGACGGCCGCGATCCTGGGGATCGAGTTCAACAGGGAGCGGATGCGCGGCGCGCTGTCGGATGATCTGCTCGCGACCGAGGTCGCCGATCGTCTGGTGGCGCGGGGTCTCTCCTTCCGGGAGGCCCACGCCGCCGTGGGAGAGGCGGTGACCGAGGCGCGCCGAAGGAGAGTGGGTCTGCTGGATCTGTCCGGGATCGAGGGAGCGCGTCTGCCGGGGCCGCTGCGCACCGAGGATCTCTCCGGGCTTGGCTTCGAGGCGGCCGTCGAGCGCCGGAGCGCCACGGGCGGAACGGCGCGCGCGGCTGTGCTGGCCCAGATGGACCGCGCTCGGGCGATCCTGGAGGCGCCGTGACGGGAGCCGCTGCAGAGGCGCGCGGACTGGAGGTCCTGCTGCGGCCGGGGCTCGCTTCCGACGTGCCCGAGCTGGAGCGGTTCCTCTCCACCTTCGCGTCCGACGGCACGCTGCTGCCGCGCTCCCGCGAGGATCTGATGCGGCACGTCGGAGGATTCATCGTCGCGACGCGGTACGGGCGTCTCGTGGCGTGCGGCGCCCTCCATCCGACCGCGACCGGGCTCGGTGAGATCCGAACGCTGGCGGTCGACTCGCGGTGGAGAGGAGCAGGGATCGGCGGGAGCCTGGCGGAGGCCCTCCTCCACGAGGCGCGCCGCCGCGGGATCCGCAGGGTCTTCTGCCTCACGCGCCGTGTCGCGTTCTTCGAGCGCCACGGGTTCAAGGTCGCGGCCAGGGAGCGCTTCCCCCAGAAGATCTGGAACGACTGCCGCCTCTGTCCGCGTCTGAGCCGGTGCGACGAGACCGCCATGGAGCGGGCGCTATAGTCGAGGGCGCATGCGGCGGAGGTGGATTCAAAGAGCGGCCGGCGGTCTGGCGATCGCGGTGGTTGCTCTCGGATCCGCGCTGATGGGCCTGTCACTGATCCAGGATTCTTTCATCTACCACCCTGCGCAAGAGATCCGCCACACGCCCGACTTCCTTCGCATTCCCTACGAGGAGGTGACCCTCGCCACCGCCGACGGCGAGACGATCGCCGGCTGGTACGTGCCCGCCGAGGCGCCCGAGGCCACGATCCTGTTCCTCCACGGCAACGCGGGCAACAGGGGGGACCGGATTAACGATCTGGCCGGACTGAGGAGGATGGACCTGTCGATCCTGATCATCGACTACCGTGGCTACGGCGGCAGCACCGGGAGCCCTTCGGAGGAGGGGCTGCACGCCGACACGCGCGCCGCCTGGGAACACCTCACGGCCGGGCGCGGGCTGGATCCCGCGAGGATCGTCCTGTACGGAGAGTCGCTCGGATCGGTGCCCGCGCTCCATCTGGCCCGAAGTCTGGAGGCGGAAGGACGCCCGGGGCCCGTTGCCTTGATCCTCGAAGGGGCCCTCACCTCGGCGCTCGAGATGGGCCGGCGCGCCTTTCCATTTCTTCCGGTGCGGTGGATCCTGAGGGCGAAGCTCGACAACCTCTCCGCCGTGCGCGAAGTCTCCACGCCGATCCTGTTCCTCCACGGCGAGCGCGACGAGGTGGCTCCGATTGAGATGGGACGCCGTCTGTACGAATCCTCGGCCTCGCGCATGAAGGAGTTCCACGAGGTGAAGGGGGCGTGGCACAACACGCTTTGGACCAGCGGGGGCGCGGCGGTCCACCGCGCGATCCGCGAGTTCATACGACGTGCCCGCCGCGCGCCCTTTGTCGCGCCCGCCCGTGACGTGCTATCGTGACGCCTCGCGCGAGGAGCCGGTTCCCGGATGCCGCACATCACTTTCCAGCCGCAGGGAGTCACAGCCACGGTGAGGAAGGGGACCACGATCCTGATGGCGGCGAAGGGGCTCGGGATCGAGGTGAGGACCGATTGCGAGTTCGGCTGGTGCGGGACCGACCCGTTCGTCATCCTCTCGGGGATCGAGAACCTCTCGGATCCCGACGAGGATGAACGGGAGAACATCCGGATGAACCACTTCCCGCCCAACGTGCGCATGGCTTGCGTCGCGAAGATCCAGGGCGACATCGTGGTCGAGAAGTACAACTAGAAGGGGAGGGGAGGGCCCTTGTCCGAGCCGAAGGTCGAGCAGGAGGGAAAACCCGCGCCCGCGCCCTCGCCGGCGTCCGCGCCGCCGCCCGCGCCAGCCGCCGCCAAGCCGGCCGCGCCTCCCCCGAAGGTCGAGGCGCCTTCGCTCCCACCGTCCGAGATGATCAGCGCCGAGCTCAAGGCGTTCCTGCACGAGAAGCTCCAGTCGGGCGAGGATGTCACCATCGAGGTCGGAAAGCAGATCTTCACGGGGCGGATCTTCCGCACGCTGATCGAGGAGGGCTGGATCGCCCTGGAGCATGTGGACGGCCGCCGGCAGGCCTTCTTCCTGATCACGGGCGGCAAGGTCCGGAGCCAGTCGGGGCAGGAGTTCACGCTGCCGGGCGCCCACGGCAAGTAGGACGCGGGCTCAGTCTGCCCAACCGCGCCGCGCCTCGATCTCCTCGAGCATCCGGCGGGCGTAGGTCGACTCCGGCGAGATCTCCAGCAGCTTTCTCATCGCCCGCGAAGCCCGCTCGTCATCTCCCAGCTCCATGTACGAGATGCCCAGCAGCCCGAAGAGGAGCTCGCGGCCTCCGGCTTCGGGGTCGAGCCGCGCCGAGGCTTCCTCCAGGATCGAGACTGCCTCGCGATGCCTGCCGAGCGCCTGCAGCGCGGTCCCGGCCATGAGCCTCGCCACGAGAGATGAGGGGACCTCGGACAGCGCGCGGCTCGCCTCGGCCAGACCGCGCGCGGGGTCGCCGCCGAAGTCCATCTCCCCGGAGAGGAACCGGTAAGGATTCACGACCCGGTACGCGTCGCGCGCGATCAGCTCGTCCCAGCGCGGCGCGCGCTTGAGATAGACCATCGCCAGATCGTCGAAGTGGACGAGCGCCCAGCCGGGATCGGAGGACAACGCCCCCACCGCGCCCGAGGCCTCCTCCAGCTGGTAGGAGATCAGCGCGTAGTCGAGACGCTGGCGCCCGATCAGATCGCGCATCAGAGCCGGGTCGGCCATCGCGAGACTGTAGCGCTCGATGAACGGGCCTCCATAGACATCGAGGCGCGAGTCGATGAAGACCCGCGACGCCGGCCAGACGCGCCAGATCAGATACGACCCGAACCCCATGGAGTCGAGCGCGTCTCCCGCGATTCCGCGGGACTTGATGTAGTCGAGCGCCGCCACCGGGACGTTCTCGCCGACGCCGAGGCCCGCCCGCCGCGTTCGGCCCGTCTCGTGCGGCACGCCGTGAAGCGCCGTGGCGCCGGCCAGCGCGGCCACGGCGACGCAGGAGAGGCCCAGCCCGCGCGCGCCCGCCAGCCACCGCGCCCTGCCGACCCGCGGTCCGAACGCCTCGGTGGCCGCCCACGCGAGCCACGGAGCCGCAGCCACCCCGAGCAGGCTCGCGTTGCGCTTGGAGGCGAGCGACAGGAGGCCGAAGGCGATCAGCGTGGCCGCCGCGCCCCCGCGACGGCGCCGCGCGTGATGGAGGGCCGCCCCCGCGCAGGCGATCAGCACGACGACGTAGATCCAGAAGTGCAGCGAGCCCGCGAAGGGCTCGTCGAAGGGGCTCGACCACTCCCGGATTCTGCGCCGGAAGATGGGGTCGGTGAAGGTCAGCACGAAACGGAAGAGGCCGGCCCCCTGGGGGTTGAGCAGGGACACGAGGGCCATGCCGATCCCGGCGACCCATGCGCCCATCAGGAAGGCCAGCCCGAAACCGAGGATGAAGCCGCCGTGGAGGTTGGCCCAGAGCACTTGAAGGGCCAGCAGGGCCGGCAGAGCGCGCCGGCTGCCGTCGCGCAGGTGGACCAACATCAGGGTCGCGGCGGCCAGCATCACGAAGGTCAGCAGGTGGGGGCGCACGAAGAGGTGCGAGGCCATCGACGCGACGGCCAGGGCCGCGGCCCAGAAGGTCGCCGCGGGCCCCGCGCCCAGCTTGCGGCTGGCCAGCGCCACCAAAGTAGCGACGGCGGCAAGCGCCGCGGGCTTGAGGAGGATCAGCCCTGTGGTCCCCGCCGCGCGGAACACCTCCCAGAAAAGGATCTGCGCGAGCCACTCGTGCGCGATGTACGGGGCCCCGGCGCGCGTGAAGGAGTATTCGTCCACCCTGGGGACCGCGCCCCGCTCGAGGATGAGACGTCCGGTCGTCAGGTGAAGCCAGATGTCGTTGTTGGTCAGCGGATTGACGCCCACCGCGAGGACCAGCGCGAGGAGGACGGCCCCGGCAGCCCACACGAGCGCGCGCGGCGTCTGCATCGAGCCATCATACCGCAAGCCATGTGCGATACTGGCGCTCCACAGAGGCGCGAGGGGGGCGAGTGCTGCAGGTCGAGGGACTGACCAGACAATACGGCGGCGTCACGGCCGTCTCCGATCTGACCTTCGAGGTCCAACCGGGGGAGATACTCGGTCTGGTCGGCCCCAACGGCGCGGGCAAGACCACCAGCCTGCGCTGCATCGCGGGAATCCTGCCCCCCAACGCGGGCCGGATCGTCATCTGCGGGTACGATCTGAAGGAGGAGCCGGTCGAGGCCAAGCGGCGCATGGCCTTCATGGCGGACGAGCCGCGGCTCTTCGACTACCTGACGGTCGCGGAGCACCTCCAGTTCGTCGGCCGGATCTACCAGGTGCCCGACGCCGCTCAACGGGCCGACTCACTGCTCGAGGAGCTGGAGCTGTCGGACCGGCGCCAGGCTCTGCCGGGAGAGCTCTCCCGCGGGATGAAGCAGAAGCTGGCGATCGCGTGCGGGCTGCTCCACGACCCGCGCCTGATCCTCTTCGACGAGCCTCTCACGGGCCTCGATCCGGTCGGCATCCGGCGGATGAAAGACTCGATATCGCGGCGCGCGGCCTCCGGCGCTTCGATCATCGTCAGCTCCCATCTCCTGCACCTGGTCGAGGAGCTCTGCCACAGGATCCTCGTGATCCAGAATGGTCTCAAGGTCGCCCACGGCACCCTCGATGAGATCAAGGCCGCCGCGCCGCAACTGGAGGCCGCGGCCAGCCTGGAGGACGTCTTCCTGCACGTCACCTCGAAGACAGAGCCGCGCGCGTGACGGGCGCGTTCCTCTTCCTCACGCTCCGCACATTCAAGAACCGGTTGCTCTCCCAGATCCGGCGGCTCAAGCGGCCCCGTTACCTCTTCTTCGCGATCGTCGGGGTCGCCTACTTCTACGGCGTGGCCGGGCGCCACTGGATGGCCGGGGCCCGGATCGCCTCCAGGGGGGACCTCTCCATCCTGCCCCCCGTGCTGGCGGAGGTGGCTGCATCCTTCCTCATCATGGGAAGCATCGTGGTGGCCTGGTGCAACGCGCCGCCCATCTCGCCGCTAGCCTTCACCCAGGCCGAGATTCAGCACCTCTTCACGGCGCCGATCACCCGCCGCGCCCTGATCCGCTGGAAGCTGATGAAGGGACAGGTCGGCGTCCTCTTCAGCGTGTCGATCTTCACCCTCTTCGCGGGACCTCACCTCGCACGAGGAGACAGGCTCCTCTTCTTCGCCGGAGCGTGGATAGTCTTTGCGACGATGCAGCTCCACATGACCGGGATCCGTCTGGCTCTCCACGGGATGAAGCAGCGCGGGACGGGTTGGGGGAGACGCGTGGCCGTGACGCTCGCGGTGACGGTGGCGGCGGTGGGAACGGCGGCCCTCTGGGCTTCCAGCCGGGTCGGGGCTCCTCCCACCGGCCTGGCCGGCAAGGGGGAGGCGCTGGCCGCCTTCGGCCGGTACGTGGAAGCCCTGGCGGCCTCGGGACCCGCCTGGATCCTGCTCCTCCCCGGCAGGTTGCTGGTCCGGCCGGCTCTGGCCACCAGCCTCACGCGGTTCCTCCTCGATGGCGCCACCGCCGCCGGCCTGCTGGCGTTGAACTATCTCTGGGTGATGGGGTCCGGGGTCGCGCTGGAGGAGGGGGCGATCGAGGGAGCACGGCGAATCGAGGAGACTCGCGCGGCCCGCTCCGGCGGCAGAGGGATCGGCCGGTCCCCTCGCCGCCTGCGGGCGACCAGGCCCCCTTTCAGCCTGGCGCCGGTCGGGCGACCGGAGATCGCCCTGTTGTGGAAGAACCTGATCGCCGCCTTCAGGAACGTCGGGGGGCTGAGACCGCTGGTGTGGATCATCGGGCTGAACTTCGCGCTCATCCTCGTCATCCTGCGGGTCAGCCGCCCGGGTACGGCGCATGTGGTCATCGGGGCCATCTGCGGCATGCTCGCGGGAATGCTGCTCATCGTGGGGCCTTCCATCCTCCGGATCGATTTCAGGCAGGATCTCCCACACATGGACACGCTGCGCTCCTACCCGCTCGCTGGCAGGAGCCTGCTGGTCGGGACGCTCCTGGCGCCGATCCTCGTTCTGACGGCCATCGAGTGGATGCTGCTGTCCGGCTTCGCGATCCTCATGGGCGGGGTCATCGGCGAGGGCACCTCCTGGAGCACGGGCCCTGCCGTCCTGGCGCTGACCGGCGCGATCCTCGCCATCCCCATGACGGGCGTGGCGACCCTCATTCACAACGCGGGTCTTCTCCTCCTGCCGGCCTGGGTTTCCCTGGGGCCGTCGCGAAGCTGGGGGGTGGAGAGAATGGGCCAGGGCATCTTCACCACCATCGGACTTCTTCTTGTCATGGCCCTCAGCCTGATCCCCGCGGCCCTGATCTTCGGGGTGAGTTGGTTCCTCTGCTCCGCTTTCACCGGCAACTCGATCGCGCTTCCCGTGTCCGCTCTGCCCGCGGCCGCCGCGCTGGCGGGGGAGTGCTGGCTTGGTGTGGTCTTGCTCGGGGCCTACCTGGACCGGTTCGATCCTTCCAAGGAGCTGGACTCCGTGACGCAAGCGGGGTGACCCGATCGGCGCCTGCAACGTGGCGCCGAGGGAGGGATCCACATGCCGCGGAGGCTCGTGGAACGACCCGGGCACGCGGGTTTGACCGGAAACCGGCTCGATGTCATCACAGCATAAGTTTGATGTTTTGTCTTGACACTCGGTTCCTTGTGGCGGTATAACCCCGCATCCGACAAGGTCCCCTCCGACCCAGGGAGATAATAGCGTCATGCGACCAGTGCTTCGGTTCGGCTTATTGCTTGCTGTTGGAGTAGTTCTGGCCCTGCCTGTCTCCCTGCCTGAGGCGGGAGGGCGCGATGACACTCGATGCAAGGGAGTATGTCGCCAGACCAGGCTCCGGTGCGACGATTCATGCGACGCGACGTGCCTGAATCTCTTCCCCAACAACGTCGAGGAACGCAACGCGTGCTTGAAGTCCTGCGACGACATCTGCGCGGCGCAGGAGAAGGAATGCCGCGCGGCCTGCGCTGTCGATCGGCCGCCGACAACCCCGGAAGACCCGTAATTCAGCACTACCACGAGGAACGCCGGCCGGCTCCGAACGGCCGGCGTTCTCATTCTTCCCTTCAGGGTCATTTTGGTTCGAATTGACCTCCGGCCGGTTCTCCATATACTTCCTGGTGGATACGGCTTCCCCTGGCTGCCCCCTCCTTTGGAGCAAGCATGAACCGATCGATCCGGAGAACCCTCTCCCCGGTATTCCTGTTGCCTGTGGCGCTGTTCTTCCTTCCCGTCCCGATGCAGGCATCGCCCGGAGACGTCGGGAGGAGCTTCGCGCGATGCATCCAGGCGTGCGTGGCGGCCCGCCAAGCCTGCAACTCGAACTGCGAGACTGAGTGCAAGGCGCTCTTTCCGGGCCCCAACAGCGGACGAGGCGCCTGCATGAGCCAATGCGTGGCGGTGTGCATCATCGCCGATCGGGAGTGCAGGACGGTCTGCCATGCCATCAAGGACGGCAACAGCCCCGAAGACCCCGGGTAGGGCCTGGCACAAGTCTCCCGTCAGTCCTGCAGGTACTCCCGCACGAGAACCTTGAGCGGGTAGTACTTCATGTACGAGACGTTCTCGCCGACGTACTGCCCGTACGGGCGGCACGACGAGCAGTTCCCGCAGAAGTCGAAGGAAGGTGGTTTCATCGCCGACCTGAAGGCGCGGTATTTCTCGCCCCGCCAGATCTCCGTGAAGGTCTGTTGCCGGAGGTTTCCCATCGAGAGGACCGCGCCGTTGGCCTCGGCGTAGGTGCAGGGCGCGACCTCGGGGCCCGCGATCACCGCGTGGTACCAAGGGACGAAACAGTACGTCCTCTCGTACACCTTCTTCCCGTAGGACCGGTCGAGGATCGACTCGGGACCCCATGACCCCAGCTCGAAGGGCCTCGGGTTGAGCAGGCTTACCTCGCGACGAAGCGCCTTTTCTTCGAGGCGGGGGAGCACCTCGCGATGGTAGAGCTCGATCTCCTCGATGCGGATCTTGAGCGGGTCCTCCGCTTCCGCCGGGCCGGCGTCGAACCTGTCCATGAGCGGCACAGGGCTTCCATCGGCGCGCAGACCTCCACGGAAGAACTTCGCCACATAGAGGTCGAAGCCCAGGTCCCGGAAATCAAAAAGGTCCTTCAGGTCGATCATCCGGTCCAGCACGCCGATGTTGCGCCGGTTGATCACGGTGTTGACGCCGATCTTGAGTTCCCGTCCCGCCGCGCGCGCCGCCTCGTGAGCCATGTTGACGCCGGCGATCATCTTGTCCCAGAGGCGCAGGCCGCGGGCGTGGTTGTGCAGCTCCGCGTCCGGGCCGTCCACCGAGACGTCGAGACGCGAGAGTCCGGCGTCCACGAGCGACCGGGCACGCTCTTCGCTCATGTACATCCCGTTGAAGCTCACGCCGGTTCCGATCCCGTGCCTCGAGGCGTGGGAGATCACCTCTTCGAGGTCTTCCCGCAGCAGAGCGTCGCCCCCCCACAGGCCGATCTGGCGCGTCCCGAGTGAGGCCAGCTCGTCCACCAGACGGCGCAGCTCCGCGCTCGACAGCTCATTGTCTTTCGCGTGCCGGGGCTCGTCGCGCCCTTCGTGCATCCAGATGTCGCAGGTCCGGCATCGGCTGTTGCAGCGGTAGGTGACGTAGATTCCGACGTAGAGCGGTTTGGCGGGCCGGTGGGTCAGAAGGGACGCGGCCGTCCTGAATGGGGCGGAGGGCTCGCGGACGAGCCCGCGCAGGACCTTCCCGATGGACAGAAGCTTCGACATCCGTGCGGGCTCCGGTGGGTGAGTGGGACGCGGCGCGCCCCGTCAGCCACTTATCGTCACATGGAAGCCGGGGCTGAAGAGTCGTTCGCGGCGCGATTGTCCCGGCTGGCCACGGCTGGGACGGTGCTGGACGCGACCGGATCGGCCGCATATCATCCCGCCTCGTGACCACCTCCGCCGCTCCCCCATCCAGGCCCGGCACCCTCGCAAGCCTAGGCCGGGCGATGACCTCGTGGCGCACCGCCTCCGTCGCCCTGCTCTCGTTCTCCTCGGGGCTTCCCCTCGGCGTCGTCTGGATCGCCATCCCGGACTGGATGCGCAGCGCGGGCATCGACATCCGGGTCGTCGGGCTCCTCACGCTGGCGCAGGCCCCCTGGTCGTTCAAGGTCCTGTGGTCGCCGCTGCTCGACCGTTTCAGTCCGCCGTGGATGGGGAGGCGCCGCGGATGGATCGCCATCGCCCAGATCGCCCTGTTCGGCTCCACCCTGGCGCTGGCGGGAGTGGGGCACCGACCGGATACCGCCTGGGTGGTCGGGGCGCTGGCCTTCGCCATCGCGCTGGCCGCCGCCACGCAGGACATCGCCTACGACGCCTATACGGTCGACGTCCTGAAACCCGAGGAGCAGGGCGTGGCGGTGGGGGCGAAGACCTTCTTCTACATGACGGCCTTCCGCGGCGTGGGCAGCGTGGTGATCGCGATCGCGGCGGCCTGGTCCTGGCCGGTCGTCAACGTCTGTCTGGCGCTCCTCTACCTGCCGATGATCCTCATCACATGGAAGGCCCCGGAGCCGCCCGACGCAGCCAAGGCCCCCACGACGCTACGCGAGGCGATCTGGCAGCCCTTTCTCGGATTCCTCGCCCGTCACAGGGCCCTCGAGATCCTCGCCTTCGTCTTCTTCTACAAGTTCGCCGACAACCTGGCCACGTCGCTCACGCGCCCATTTCTCTCCGACATGGGATACGGCGCGTTCGACCGGGGCGTCAGGCTGACCGTGGTCACCTGGCTCGGCATCGTGACGGGGACGATCATCGGCGGGATCCTCACCGACGTCATCGGGCTGGGGCACTCGCTCTGGATCTTCGGGCTGCTCCAGATCTTTTCGAACATCGGCTATGTGATCGTGGCGAGATCGGAGCCCAGCAGCCTCCTGATGTGCGGGGCGGCGGGATTCGACAACCTCACCACGGGGCTCGGCTCGGGCGCCTTCACGGTCATGCTCCTGCGCCTCACGCAGAAGCGCTTCTCCGCCACCCAGTACGCGCTCTTCTCGAGTCTCTTCGGCCTGCCCCGCATCGTGGCCGGCCCGATCACCGGCTTCGCGGTCGACGCGGTCGGCTGGGAGACTTTCTTCTGGTCGACGCTGCTGGCGGGCATTCCGGGCCTTCTCCTGCTGCAACGTTTCTGCCCGCTGGGAACACGCGAGCCGCGCCTGACCATCGAGCCGGCCCGCGCGCGCAGGCCTCTCTCCGTCGTGGAGCTTACGGCCGGGGGGATCGCGGGAGGGGCGGTGGGCGCCGCGCTGGCAGCCGCGATCGATGCCACGCTGGCCGGTCTCAAGGGGATGAGCGCCGCGCCCGGGGCGGCATTCGATCCGGTTGCAGGCCTGATGCGCCTGCTCCGGCCCGCGGACCTGTCGGGATGGTTCGAGACATCCGGTGTGCTCATCTTCGGCCTGCTCACGGGGCTGGCGACCGCCGCGATCCTGGCGGCGCGTCATGGAGCCGGACGGGAGGCCGCCGCCGATTCGCACGGGCACGCGGATCCCTGAGCCTCAGGAACCCTTGCGCGCAGACACGACGATGCCCCGGGTCTGAAGGACGCGGCTCGCTACCCGCCGCGTGCCCGCCGTCGTGTTCACCGACTCGACGAGGTTCCTGAGCACGGGCGTGCCCAGGGGCTGAATGACCTGCTCCGCCAGGAACTCGGGCAGCCTCGGGTTGCGGGCGAGGATCGATCGGAGCGACTCGTCGGCCATCCAGGCCGGGTTGCGCAGTATCGTGGCGAAGTGCCCCTGGTTCAGGCTGAGCCGCGAGCCGAGACGCCGTACCTCGTCGATCGTCAGGCTCGGGTTCTTCAGCAGGAACTCGATCACGCGCGGGTCGGCCTCGCGCGAAAGCACGAGCCGCTCCTCGGCATTGGCCTTGGCCGCGAGCAGGGCACGCAGGGTGGGACTCATCCCCCTGATCCGTTGCTCGATCGACAGCTCGGTGCCGTCCTCTTTCTGAGCCTCACGAGCTTCCTCGAGGAGACCGCCGCTGCGCATCCGTCCGACGATCTGGCGCAGGTGCTCGAGCGTGTCGTGGGCGCCGTCGCCGAGCACGAGGTGCCACGACTGCGCCCCCGCGGGGCTCTCCACGCTGACGATGCGGCCGCTCAGGTGGACCTGGCGCCCCAGCAGCGGGACGTGGATGACCACGTCGCGGGACTCGCCGGCCCGGAGCCCCTCGCAGCTCTCGATCGGGTAGCGGCCGCTGGCGAGGTGGGAGACGAGATCCGCCGCCATCTCGCTGGGGCTCTGATAATGGACCTCGATGGTGGGGCCGATCACGATGCGCGGCATGTGGCCCCAATCTGGCGTCCCGGGGGTGGACAGGCAAGGAGCATGCGAAGAGGCTAGAATGACGGCCGTTTCCACAGACGGAGCCCTCGATGAAGAGAGCGATGCTCATCGGCCTGTGCCTCGCAGCCATCGTGGCGGTGGGCGTCGTCTCCTGTGCCGAACCGCCCCGCGACCGCATCGGGAAAGCCCGCGCCGCCCTGGCCGATGTCCGCGACGCCGTGAAGGCTGGAACCTGGTCCCCCGCCGAGATGGAGAACGCCGCGGCCTCGATGGGGGCGGCCGAAAAGGAGCTGTCCACCCAGGAGCGCCGATTCGCGATGAACAGGGACTACACGAAGGCCACGGAGCTCTTCCGCAGGGCCGCCGAGGATCTCGATATGGCCAGGGAGTCGGCGATCGAGGCCAGGGCCGAGGCCGAGAGATCGGCGCGCGAAGCGATGGAGGCCGTCGACCTGGCGATCGGCCACGCGCAGGCCACCTTGATGGTCGCCCCGGTCCCACGGGACGACGGCGCCTCGGCCGAGAGGCTCGAGATGGAGCTCGCCAGGGCGGAAGGCCGTCTCGTGGAGGTGCGCCGGCTGATCGACGCCGAGCAGTTCAAACAAGCCGCCGCGCTCGCCGACGAGATCCTCGATCAGGTGTCATCGCTGATCCGCACCGCCAGCCGCGCCGCAAGGAAGTAGCTCCCTTCGATTCGGACCGGTTGAAGCGGGCAGGGCTCGTGTATACTCGGCCATCCGGGCTCGCCCGCCACCGGCACGCGCGGTGAGCCCCGATCGAGCGGACCTTGCGCTCACGTTCTGTCCCGCATCGCGCGATCTGGGCCTGTGCCGCGCTGGCGTGGTGCGGCTGCGCCGGGAAAGGGATCGAGGACCCGGTCGGGCCCCCTGTCTCGTGCACGGGCGGGACAGCTCCCTTCCGCGCGAACCTCTCCTGCATCCAGCAGATCGTCTTCACTCCCACCTGCGCCGTGGCGGGGTGCCATGTCAACCCGGGGGCCCAGCAAGGTCTCGATCTCTCCGAGGGGATGGCCTGGTCCAGCCTGACCGGCGTGCCGAGCGCCGAGGTCGCGGGGATGAATCGCGTGACAGCCGGCGACCCCGATCAGTCCTACCTGATCTGGAAGCTCGAGGGCAACCCCGGGATCGTGGGAGACCGGATGCCCCAGGGCGGGCCCTACCTTTCGCAGGCCGAGATCGATGTGATCCGCAGGTGGATTCTGGATGGCGCGATGGATGATTGACGCACGGTTCGTCCTGCAGGGGCTCGGCCTGCTCTGCGTGGTGGCGGGCGGCGCGAGCCCGGCGATCGCGGAGCCGTACCTTGCCGTGCGGACGGGGCTGCAGTGCCCGGCCTGTCACGTCAACCACACGGGGGGCGGCAAGCGGACGCCGTTCGGCGCCGACCACGGGCTGGAGAAGCTGCCGGGACACCGGCTGCCGCTCCCCGAGGGAACTCAGCCCTTCAACGGGACGGTGTCGCGGCTCTTCTCCGTGGGAGCGGACTTCCGCGGCCTCAACGCCAGCCGCTTCGCCAGAACGGAGGTCTCCAACACCTTCGCCACCGGCGAGGCGAACTTGTACGCCGACCTCGAGCTGCTGCGCGACCACCTCCGTCTTTACGCCGACGTGAAGGTCGCGCCCGGCGGCGTGTCCACCCGCGAGATCGTCGGCCTCGTGGAGAACCTTCCCGGCCGCCTCTACGTGAAGGCTGGACGCTTCTTCGCGCCGTTCGGCTGGAGGCTTCTGGATGACGGCGCCTTCATCCGGGCGCGCACGGGATACACGTTCGCGGCCCCCGACGACGGGGTGGAGATCGGATGGCAGCCGGGCTGGTTCCAGGGCAGCCTCGCCGTGACCAACGGCAACGGCGGCTCGGCCGATGACAACACCAACAAGCGGGTCTCGCTGATCTCAACCTGGGCCCATCCCCGAGTCCGGATCGGCAGCTCGGCCGCCGTCAACCGGCAGGGTGACGTCGGGTCGATCCTCGGGGGCCTGATGGGAGGAGTGAAGGTCAGCGAGCGCGTCGTGGCGCTGGGGGAGGTCGATTTCGGCCGTGACGATGACAAGGCGGCCGGCACCGTCAGGCGCCAGGTGATCGCCTTCGGCGAGATCGACGTGTTGGCCGGCCGGGGTGTGAATCTCAAGGCGGCCTTCGACTACAACGACCCGGACCGGGCCGACAGCGGCGACGAGGTGAACCGCGTCACGGTGGGGGTCGAGTGGTTCGCAGTGCAGTACACGCAGTTCCGGCTCCTGTGGCGCCGGACCGACCGCCCCCCGGAGGTTCGCGGGGCGGTCTTCGAGGACGATCGGGAGCTTGTGATCGAAGGGCATCTTTTTTTCTAGTCCGGCACGACGTGGACAACGTGCGAACCATCGCACCGCCTCTGGAGGGGGTCCATCATGAAACGCATTCTCGTATTCTGTCTCGCCGCCATGTCGATCGCTTCGGGGATCACAACGGCCCTGGCGCTGGATCACCTGATGGTCATCCAGGAGGTCTTCCCCGGGACCCCGGCCGATCCCAACGCCCAGTACGTGATGCTCCGCATGACCTCCTCGGGCCAGACCCTGCTCAACGGCGACTTCGTGGAGCTGCAGGATTCGGCCGGTAACGTGCTCGGCCGCTTCGGCACCTTCGCCGCCAACGTGGCCAACGGCGGTGCGGCGTGCGCCTATCCCAATTGCCCGGCCGCCATCATTGGCACCTCGGCGGCGCAGACCCTGCTCGGCTTCGCCTTCGACACCGTCGTCGACTCCCAGCCGGGCCGTGTCGCCCTGCCGCTCGCCGGCGGACGGGTCTGCTTCCGGAACAGCGCGGTCGCGACCGACATCCCCGACTGCGTCGCCTACGCCGGCTTCACCGGCTCCAACACGATCGCGACGCCCACGACCAATGGCTGCGACGCAAACTTCGGAACGCCGGCCCCGGCCCTCTCCCCGGGCTTCGCCCTCACGCGCAAGCTGTTCAACTGCACGGCCAAGGAGAACTCCAACGACTTCGAGAACCGGTTCCCCCATCCGGTGGCCAACAGCGGCGCGAACGCCAACGCCGATGCGGACGCCGACGGGCTCATCAACGTGCTGGATTGCGGCGTAAACGATGCGACCTCGCTCTACTCCGTGGAGGGGGTCACGAGCCTGGCCGCAACGGGGGGCGCGACTGTGAGCCTGTCATGGAGCGCCGAGCCCGCACCTGCCGGCACCTCGCTGCGTTACGACGTCTCCCGGTTCGTCCTCGCAGACCTGACGTCGCAGCCCTCCTGTGATGAGGCGGCCGGTGTCGGCTTCTTCGTGGGGAGCGGTCTGACCACGCTGTCGCTCGATGACGCGGATCTGCCCGGGCCCAATCAGATCTTTTACTACGCCGTCCGATCGCGCAACGGCTGCGGCGGCGCCAAGTTCTGCTGACGAAGCGGCTTCCCGGCGGCACCCGTCAGAAGGCCTGCGTGTACCAGATCTTCAGGTGGAACCTGTTCAGCAGGTTGAACCCATGGACCTCCACCGTGCTGTCCGCCAGGACGCTGCAGGACGTGTCGAGGAAGGTGCACTGGTCGGCGATCCTCGACCTGCGGCTGTTGACGCTGCGGCACACCTCGTTGCCGTCGCCGTCGAAGACGTACAGATCGGCATCGCCGCGTTTGTTCGTGTTGCTCAGGACGCTGACGGTGGACATCGCGTCGACCACGTCGACGAAGACGCTCCGGCCCAGGCTGACGGTGCCCACGAACTCCGCCTCGCTGACGGTGCAGCCCGCAAGCCCCTGGGTCTGGATTCGAGCCCTGACGCCGCTCCAGTCGACGAGAAACTCGCCGGTCCCCTCGGCGCGCGATCCTCTGGCACGGCCGCGGCCGGATCCGGAGAGGGACGCGACGCTGTCGGGCGACAGCGACATCCGGGAGATCGGCCCGGCGCTCTTCCGGCGCGAGCCGGGCCCGGGCCCCTTCGGGCGGCTGAACGCCAGCGCCTCGAAATGTTCGATGCCGACCTCGCCCTCCGGGTCGGTGATGGTGACCGTGACCCGGTCGACCCCTTCCGGGTCCTCGTAGACTCCCGTCGCCTCGCCCGCCAGCGCGGCGCCGGCCAGACCGAGGGAGACCGCAGTCGCGCACAGGATCTTCATCGCGCACCTCCTCGGCGGATGTCATAGCCCACGGCGCGCGATTTGTCGAGGCGAACGCGGGCGCGCGTCAGGGGGCCGCTTTGATGATCCCCGAGAGGCGGTCGCTCGCGCCGGGGATGGGCTCGAGCCTCGGGTACTTCTCCCCCTCGTGGTAGTCGAGACGGTGCGGGCGCAGGTAGTCGCCGTTTTCGATGAGAAGCTCGAGCGGCGCCGGGCCCGGTTTCGTCGCGGCGATCGCCGCGCGCAGGACCTCGGCCGACCAGCGCCGCGAGTTGACGGCCACCAGCTTCATGCCGGGTCCGACGCCCGCCCGGTCGGCCGCCTTGCCCGGCACGATGTCTTCGATCGTCCCATCCTCCTTGAGCAGGATCCCGATCGACGCGGTCAGATCGATCTGGCCGGCCTCCTTGTCGTAGGCGCTCTGCAGCGCCGAGGGAGTCGGAGCCCACGAGAGGCGCCAGCCGGAGCGCTCGATCCCCGCCAGCGGGGGCGCGGCCGTCGTCGACGTCTGCCTCTCCATGAGCAGGTGCCTCCAGTCGTGCCTGGCGACGGCATCGAGCGCTTCGACGACGTCGTCGAAGGTGTAGGGGACGACCCTGGGCGCGCCACCGGGTGCTCCGTGGAACCGTTTGCAGAAGTCATCGAGCGACCGGCGTCCCTGGCTCTTCTCGCGGATGAGGGTGTCTACCTCCAGCCAGATCAGCGTCCCCTCGTCGTAGAAGTCGGTCGACCTCCGCCAGTTGGTCCAGTCCTCGCGCGCCTGGAAGAGAAGCTGGGCCGACACGGAGGTATCGCCGAGCGGTCTCCACGTGCGGCCCGCGTGATCGGTGGCCCACTGCGCGATGAGCGCCAGCTTGTCGCGGTACTCCTCAGGCGTCCAGAGGCCGCTGCGCGCGGCCAGGACCTGGCCCAGGTACTGGGTGAGCCCTTCGTAGACCCACAGCAGCCCCGTCCGGAACGGCTTCTGGTAGTCGTCCGTGATCAGGTCGGCCGGTCGGCGGTACTTCGCGTTCCAGGAGTGAACGTACTCGTGCGGCAGCAGGGTCGCGTGCGCCTTCAGGAGGTCCGCTTCCAGCAAGGTCCTCTCCTGCACGCGATCGTCGCTCGACTCGTGATGCTCGAGGCCGAAGTGAGCGACTCCATCCGACAGCGCCAGAAGGAACCGGTACGACTCATAGTGGCGCGCCCCGAACAGGGCCCACGCTTCCGTCACGAGCCGGTCCCACGCGGCCTTCGTCTCCGGCTTCACCTCCAGCGCCGCGGCGCTGTCAGCGGCGATCTCGACGAAGTGGGGCGCGCCACCGGGAGGGCCGATCGGGATCTCCCGGAAGAAGGCGCCGCAGATCACGGGGGAGTCCACGAGCGTCTCAAGCGACACGGGATTGAAACCGGTGCGCGCGCCCGACCGGGAGGCCACCGGCAGGGCAGTGCCGAGCTTCCATCCCTCCGGGAGGGTCACGCTGGCCCGAACGGAGAGATCGCGCGCCGGCTGGCCGGCAGGATAGACCAGGACCTGGTTCCAGTTGATGGTGGCCATCTGCGCGGTGCCCGAGGCGGCCGAGGTGAACCCCTTGGCGGTCGAGGGGGGCGACAGGAAGTCGAGCGATGCCTCGATGGAAGCGGCCCCGGCCGGCACCTCGAGGTGGAATGCGTACATGTCCACCTCGTCGCGTCTCCACGGCAGGGGGGCGCCCCCCGCGGTGATCCTCAGACCCGCGAGGTCAGTGACCGGGCCGGTCGGCCCGTGCTCGCCGGGGATCCACTTGGGATAGTAGATCGTCATGGGTCCGGGCCGGGCCGGCATCACGATGCGAGCGTGGTAGATCTTGCGCGGTGCTTCGGTGGCGTCCAGATCGAGCGTGATGGGCGGCGCCGCGAGGGCGGAGCCGGCGAACAGAAACACCGCCAACGGGATGAACGTGCAACCCAGCAGACGCCTGGTCATGTCCTTCTCCTTGTCGCGGTCAGTCCGAAGCGCTCGAGGCATTCATTTTCTGGACCAGTTGATCGAGGAGATCCTTGAGCCGGCCGGCCTCACGGATCTTCTCCTCGTCCCCTTCCTTCACGCCGGCCACGTACGTCTCCCACATTCTCAGCTCGAGGTCGAGCCCCTGAAAGAACTCCTTCTGGTTGTCCTTGATCCACTGCGGCGTCCGGCTCAGCCTTGCGGCGGCCTCCTTCATGCGAGAGAGGCAGGCCATCTCGAAGGCATCGGCGAACTCGCGGTCCTCGATCTCACCGGAGCGCACCTGTCTCCACAACTCCTCGCATGGGGCCGCGATCTTGCTTCGGTCATCCTTGAACCGCTGGTAGTTCGCGAGGTACTCGGCCCATTCCTTCGGCACGCTCTGCCAGAGGAGGGGAAGGAGGAGAGCCGCCGCCAGCGCGGCGGCCGCCAGCCGTCCGAGCCTCTTGCTTGCGGGCTGAGGCTCCAGAGGGCGTGACAGTATCAGACCCAGCAGGAAGCCACCGAGCAGGCCGCCGATGTGGGCCGCGTTGTCCACACCGGAATCCCTGAACCCGTTCAGGAGCGAGTAGAGGATCGTGGGGAGCGAATTGCGCCACAGCCGGCTCGACACGGACCAGTGAATGGCGCTGCGGCGCGCGACCAGGAATGCCGCCAGCGACCCGAGGATGCCGAAGATGGCTCCGGAGGCCCCGGCGGAGACGACGCCGGGATTGAAGATGAGGCTCACGAAGTTGCCGGCAACGCCGGACAGGAGATAGATGAGCAGGAAGGGGGCGCTTCCGAAGAGCCTTTCGATCGTGGAGCCGGTGGCGTACAGGGCCCACATGTTGAAGGCGAGGTGAACGATCCCGATGTGGAGGAACATGCTGGTGAAGGCGCGCCATCCCTCTCCGCTCGTGGTGAGCGGGCCGAGATCGGCGCCCCACCTCACGAGGGTTTTCGAATCGGGGTCGATTGGTGACACCCCCGAGAGAATCATCACGACGAAAACGAGCACGTTGAGCGCGAGGAGCACCGGCGTCACCCAGGCGCGGGGTGTGATGTCACGGAGCCACTGTTGGAAGCTGAGCGCGGCCTCCTGCTCGGCCGTGAGGACGGCGGCCCTTGGGCCCTCCGTCTCCGCAGAGGACGAGCCCTCGGGCTTCGACCCGCTCAGGTCCAGCGTGAGGGGCTCGGCGCTCTCTCGCCCACTCTGGTTCGCGTCACCTTGCTTCTCAACCGCGGCCTGCGCCGAGACGGAAAGGGTGAGCATCGCCGTCAGGTCGGGCTCTATCTCGAGGCCGCAATGGGGGCAGGTCCTCTCCTTGCCCAGACGCGTCCGGCAGGCCGGGCACCGCCAGATGAGGAAGATCCAGGCGAGCCAGACTCCGAGCAGCAGCGCGGCCCACCATCGCACCGGGCGGGGGACCGTCTCAAGGAAGAGAAGGAGGAGAGTTGCGAGGGCAAGGATGCAGGCCAGGGCCACTCCCGCGCGCTTGCGCCTCCGGATCGAGGCCTGGTACCGGTCTGTCTCCTCGGGAGAGTACGGCATCGCGTGCCTCTTCGGTCCTACATACCTTGAGTCGCCTCACTCTTCGGCCGTGGGGGCAGGTCGTTGTAGTTGAGGATCACGTTGTAGACGAGCCGGAAATCGGAATGATTCAGGAACCGGTGAAGCGGATTGAACGCGAAGAGGACGACTCGTCCCGCGCCGACCGGAACGTCGAGAATCGCGGGCTTGCCCGACAGCTCCTCTTCCCCCTTGACCAGTCCCGACAGGCAGATCGGCTCGGGCTTCTCGCCCTCCTTTCCACCGCCCTCTTCCTTCTTCTCTTCTTCGCCGTAGGGCAGTGGCACCTTCACCCCGAACTGCATCACCACCAGCGCGTCGTCCTTGTCCTGGACCTCGAACAGGGCCCCGTTGCCACGAAAGATGCTCGTCTTCTCCGCGTACCCGTAGGCGATCGGGTGGTCCAGGCGCCGGAATTTCGCGCGCACCTCCGAGCCGGGCGTGAAGAGCGCTGTGCCGCGGAACCGGCTCACGTCGCGCAGCAGGCCACCCTCCACCGGCAGGACTCCGGCGTCGGCGAGCGTCACGAAGAGACCTCCCTCCGCGAGGAATCTCTGCAGGTTCGCCATCCCTGAAAAGCCGATCCCTCCCGTGATGTCGGGTGAGGAGTCGGGGACGCCGTGCGAGGGGAACCGGTCGGTCTTCGTGTAGGCGAGCGGCCCATGCTTGGGATCGATTCCGTGGATCAGGGCCCGGATGCTGCTCAGACTGTCGGGCATCAGGATGACCTCGAACCGCTGCCTCAGGCCGCCGCGCTTGACGTCGTCATCGCTGATGTACGTGTAGGGGATGCCGGCCTGGTCGAGGGTGTAGCGGACCCAGCCGGAGTCCTGCGTGGCGAGCCAGTTGTGATAGACGGCCAGCCTGGGCAGGTCGATCTCGTGACGCGGTACGTCGGGTCTCGAGGCCGCTCCCACGAAGTCCAGCCCCAGCTCGGCGGCGATCCCGGTAAGCTTCTCCCGCGTGCCGGCGCCCGCCGCTATGATCCAGCTTCCGGCCGGATACTCTGTCTCGCCGACCTTGAAGGGCTTCTCGGCGGCCTCCACCTTCGCGTCCTTGAAGCGGACGCGCGCCGCCAGCAACGCTTCCTGCCCCGTGTCCTTCAGGAGGAACACGGGGCCGTCCCCCTCCACCTTGCCGGGATAGGAGACCTTGCCGGCCACCGGCGTCATGGCCACTTCGAGGATCGAACGTTCGTCGATCTTGTCCCCCTCGACGCCATAAAGAAGGGGGAGGGTCCATGCGACGTCGTCGTACGGCGTGTTGACCTCCTCCTTGGGGAACTGCTGCGTCTTGAGGAGATTGAAGGCGTCGTTCCTGTAGGGCTGGTCCATGCGGACCACGTAGCTCCCGGCCGGGTATTGCGTCTCCTTGATCTTGAAGGACGCGCTGGCGCGATGGATCTCGATGTGGTGGCGCGCGAGCTGGTTGACGAGATAGGCGAGGCGTCCGCGGTCGGGCTGGTCCTCCCGGAAGACCCAGGCGTATGGGGCCTCCCCGGCCCCCTTGTCGATGGTGCGCCGCCCCTTGATCCAGAAGTCGCGCAGGAGCTCCTCGCCGTGCAGCGCCGCGTAATCGAGCGCGCTCAGGACCCCCGCCTGCATGTAGTTCGTGTTGTCGCGCAGAGACCATTTGAGGATCTTGTCGGGCGGCCAGTTCCGGTACCATTCCTTCGACGTGACATCCTTGCCGACGTACTTCACGTTTTTCATCCGGCGCGTGAAGGTTTCCGCGCTGCCGTTTCCGAACGTCTCGTAGAATCGGCCGATCCCGTTGTGGTTCATGCCGAACGAGAATAGGTAGCCGGGCCACCAGCCGTCCCAGAACCCCCAGGTCCAGACCCCCGGAAGCCCCTGCGCCTGAAGGTCGCCGACCTCATGCTGGGCCATCTGCGTCCACTCGGCCACCGTCACCGGGTCGATCGCCTCGGAGTAGGGCCCGTGCCCCGTCATGACGTAGAGCAGCGGCAGGGACTCGTGCAGGTCGTGGATGACGGTCGGATGGAAGTCCCAGTACATCCGGTCGACCGCTTCGGTCAGCTTCGCCGTGATCTGGATCCCGTCGCGGTTGTTGTCGTGGAGGATGTAGTGGCCCCAGTAGGGAGGCGAGTCCATGCCCATGTCGTCGACTTCATCCCAGTCCGTCTTCCCCTTCAGGTGCCGGTAGTACCACTGCACGACGCGGTCGCGCCCGTCCGGCTCGGAGACCGGATTGATGAGGACGATCGATCCCTCGCGGATGCGGCGGATGCGCGGGTGGTCGGAGACCGCAAGCCGGTAGGCCAGCTCCATCAGCATCTCGGGGCTGCCTGTCTCGGGCGAGTGCAGCCCCCCATTGAGGTAGTAGATCGGCTTCGCGCGGGCGACGATCGTCTCCATGGTCGCGCGGGAGGTCACGCGAGGGTCCGCCAGCGCCGTCGTGTCGGCCCGGTAACGGTCGAGCTGCTTGAGGGTGGCCGCGTCAGAGATCACGGCCAGGATGATCTCGCGCCCTTCCTCCGAGGTGCCCAGCGTGCGGACCTCCACGCGGTCGCTGGCGGCATCCAGCGCCCGGAAGTACTTGATGACGGTCGCCGTGTCGCTCAGCTCGCCCGGCGCGCCGGCGATGTGGCCCAGGACATCGGTGGGGGAGGGGACGGTCTTTGACTCGGGCACGCAGGCCACCGACGCCGGCAGGTACCTCGGATCCGTGGTGTACTCCCGGATTCTCTCGACGCTTCCCGCCTCGGGCGCGTCGGGGGCGCAGGGGTTGTCCGCCGCGGCGACTCTGGCGGCCGACGGCGCGGCGAGGGCCAGGACGATGGAAAGGATCGAGCGAATCCACGACTGCTTCGGCATGAAGGCCCTCCCGGCAACGGAATGAAGCAAGAGCCTATCCGGGCTTGCCGGGAGGGTCAAGACCCGCACCCTCGCCATCCGCGCCTCGCTCGACGTGGGTTCCGCGAGGGACAAGCCGGGTTGCGGCGGAGGGCGCGGAGCGGTAGCCTGTCCTCATGTCCGCAGCGATCCGCGTGGGGCTGATGGGCTTCGGCCGAATCGGACGCAACATCTTCCGTCAGGTCCACCAGCGCGACGACATCGACGTGGTGGCCATCAGCGATCTGGGCAACCCCGAGTCGATGGCCTACCTCCTCACCTACGACACCGTCTACCATCGCTTCCCATCGCCGGTCCTGCTGGAGGGCAAGCACCTGAGCGCGGGCCGGCAGCGCGCCCGCCTTCTGAAGGGGGCCCGGCCCGACGAGATGCCCTGGGACGCCTTCGGCGTCGACGTCGTGGTGGAGGCCACGCACGAATACAGGAAACGGGCCGAGCTGCAGGGGCACCTCGATTCGGGGGCCAGGCGGGTCATCCTCTCCACGCCCGCCGCCGATACCATCGACCGCACGATCATCCACGGCGTCAACCACGAGACCCTGCGGCGCGAGGACCGGATCATCTCCTGCGGAAGCTCCACCACGCACGTGCTGGGCCTGCTGCTCAAGATCCTCGACGAGTCGGCCGGCGTGGAGCAGGCCATGATGACCACGGTGCACGCCTACACGAGCGACCAGAAGCTGTCCGACGCGGTGGCCGTGAACCTGCGACGCAGCAGGAGCGCCGCCCAGAACCTGATCCCGAACTGGTCCTGGTCGCCGGGGGTGATCCAGGAGATCCTGCCCCACCTGAAAGGGAAGGTGGACGGCCTGGCGATCAACGTCCCGGTGCCGAACGGCTCGAACCTGGATCTGGTCACGCGGCTGCGCGCCGGTCTGGATGCCGCGCAGGTGAACGCGGTGGTGCGCGAGGCGGCCAACGGCCCCTTAGCCCGGTGGCTCGAGTATTCCTCAGAGCCGCTGGTCTCCAGCGACGTGATCGGCAACGCGCACTCGGCCGTCCTGGACTCGCTCGCGACGCAGAGCCTGAAGGGGGGGCTGGTCAGGACCGTCTCGTGGTTCGACAATGGATGGGGCTACGCGGCTCGCATCGTGGAGACCATCGAGGCGCTGGCGCGGCTCGACGGCGGGAACCGCCGGCGTGAGGCCGCGTCATGAGGATCGCCATCAACGGATTCGGCCGCATCGGACGCAGCGTCTTCAGGATTCTCAACTCCATGAAGGGGATCGAGGTCGCGGCGATCAACGACATCTCCGACAACGACGCGCTGGCCTACCTGCTGCGCCACGACACCGTCATGGGCCGGTTTCCCGACCGGATCGAGGTGGAAGGAGACATGCTGCGCACCAGCTCCCAGAAGGTGAAGATGACGGAGGTGGCCGAGCCCGCCGGCCTGCCGTGGCGCGAGCTGGGAGTCGACTACGTCATCGAGGCCACGGGCCGCTTCCGCAAGCGGGCGCAGCTCGAGTCCCACCTGGCGGCGGGGGCCGGAAAGGTGATCCTGACGGTGCCGGCGAAGGACGAGATCGACTTCACCGTCGTGATCGGCGTCAACGAGGAGAGCCTCAAACCCGAGCACCGGATCATCTCCAACGCGAGCTGCACCACCAACTGCCTGGCGCCGGTGGCCCGGGTGCTGCACGAGAGCTTCGGCATCGAGAGCGGGCTGATGAACACCGTGCACGCCTACACCAACGATCAGCGGCTCGCTGACGTGCCTCACAGCGACTGGCGGCGCAGCCGCGCGGCCGCGGAGAACATCATCCCCACGACCACCGGGGCGGCCCGCGCGGTGGGCAAGGTGCTCCCCGAGCTGGCCGGGCGTCTCGACGGCATGGCCATGCGGGTGCCTATCCCCGACGGCTCGATCGTGGACCTGGTCGCGGTCCTTCGCCAGGACGTCACCGTCGCCCGCGTCAACGAGGCGATGCGCGATGCGTCGGCCACCGAGCGTCTGAGAGAGATCCTCCTGTACTCCGAGGAGCCGATCGTCTCCAGCGACATCGTGGGGGACCCGCACTCCTGCGTGTTCGACGCCCCCTTCACGCGCGTCGTGGACGGGCGTGTCCTCAAGACCCTCTCCTGGTACGACAACGAGTGGGGCTACGCTAACCGCGTGGTCGACCTCCTCAAGCTGCTGGACCGGCTCGGAGGCCGGTGAGAAGGCAGACTAGGGCGCGCAGTCTCCCCGCGAGGGGCGCCGCGGCAGCCCATCGCTGGAGCCGCCGTAATCGGTGGAGCCCTCGGGGCGCGCCAGGATGAAGAGGCATCGGCCGGGCGGCGGCTCCGGTGGATCGATCGTGACGAGCGAGATGTCGGCCGAGTCGATGACGCATTCGACCTCGCCCAGATCCACGTGGGAGCCCGTTGGGCCTGCCGAGCCGATCTCGCCGATCACCGCGTCGCCGGTGATGGCGATGACGGAGGCCATGATGGGAGGGCATTCGCCCGGAGTCAGCACCATCTGATCCAGGCCCGCGCGGTTGTCCATGCAGAGCGGCAGGCCACCGCCGTAGAAGCGCTGGACACCGTCGCCGGTGGCGGCGTACAGGACTCCGAGCCTCCCGTCATCGGCCTCGAGGCGGAAGATGGTGCGGCCGGCGAGCGAGCCGGTGATCGCGCTCCAGCTCGAGCCGAAATCGCGGCTGACGAACGCGTGACCGATGTTCGGCGTGTTGGGCGACCCGGCCGCGTAGGCCCTGGCCGGGTTCACGCCGTCCCAGTCCAGGAATAACCGCGCCGGCGCGGAGAGGACCTCCTGGAAGGAATTCCCGTGGTTCGCCGACCGCAACACGAACGATTCATGCCCCGAGAGCAGCAGGCCATCCACCGAGGGGTGCGCGGCGATATCGGCGGTCTGGTTGTCGCCGAAACCCCAGTCCCAGGAGTCCCAGATGTATTGCCATGTGGAGCCGCCGTCACGGGATCGGTAGGTGAACCCGCTCAGGAGCATCGACTCGCCTCCCGCATAGAGGGTGTTGGGATCGGCTGACGCCATGTCCAGGCTCAGGAGGCCCCCATCAGTCAGGATCTGAACCCAGGAGTCTCCCAGGTCGTCGCTGCGCCAGACGCCCCAGCCGGCTTTGTAGATCGTGGAGGTCCCGGGCACGCCGTGCACCGCGTAGGTGGACTCCTGATTTCCCGCATCGGCCCGTTGCCAGCTCAGGCCGCCGTCAAGCGTGCGGTAGAGCCGCACCGTGGGGCTCGGTGAGCTTACCGCCGCCGCCAGCATCACGTCGGGGCGCGCCGGGTCGATCCAGATCCACGAGATCACGGTGCCCGCCGGGCCCAGCGGCACCCACCCCGCCGTGGGGGCCGAGGCGAGGTCGCGACAGAAGACCCCTTCCCCCTGCGTGCCGGCGCAGAGCCGGTCGGGCCCGGAGGCGAGGCTGCGGATGGTCCTCCCCTGCAAACCGTATGGCTTCCAGTCGAGGGCCAATGAGGCGTGGGGCCAGGCGAAGAGGGCCAGGCAGAGGATCAGTGGGATGGGAACCATGCGCGCCCGTGCGCGACGGCCGCCTCGATCCAGGCTTCGCACGCCCCTCTGATACACCGAACCGCGGATTCCGTCAAGCCATGGCCGTCGAGGCTCGCGGTTGGCGCTCACGCCATGGAGCGCCATCGTCCCGCGCATGATGGCCGGGCGGCTGGAGAGGATGCCCTCAGTCGGGCAGCTCGGCGCGCTGCGGCTCCGGGAGCCATTGGGTGACGACGGTGCCCACGAGCGCCACGAAGCCGGCCACTGCCGCGGCGATCCAGGCGATGCGCGCCGGGCTTGGAGGCGTGGAGGCTGAGAGGGTGAGGGTGATCCATGCCGCCGAGGTTCCGAGGACTCGCCCACCGATGTTGGCGGCGAACGATTCACCGGTGCCGCGCAGGTGCACAGGATAGACCCGCGGGAGGTAGTTGCCCCAGAATGAGAACTGCCCGACCGTGACCAGCCCGGCCGCCAGCACTCCCCATTTCACGAGACCCAGGTTGCCTGGCACGTCGAGGCTCGAGCCGATCCACGCGAAGAGCGCGGGCACGAAGAGCAGGCAGGGGATCTGGAAGAGACGGAAGAGGGACCTCCGCCCGACGATCCACGCCGCCAGCGCCGCCAGGGCCAGGCGGCCCAGCAGGCCCCCGACCTCCTGCCAGGTCTGCACCGTCGCGGCGACATCCTCCTCGATCCGGCGGCCGGCGATCGCCAGATCCCGCGCGGCCGGCTCCCGGCCCCCCTGAATCGCCGCGTCCGACTTCAGGCGCTCCTTCGCGGCGGCCGCCTCGCTTTTCACGTCGGCCATGCCGGGGACGATCTGCGGCAGATGTTGTATGGCGCCGAAGGCGATGCCGTAGGAGCAGGCGAACAGGATGGTGGTGGCTATCGTGGTCCGGCGGAACTCTGGCCGGAACAGCTCGCCGAGGCTCGGGCGTCGCAGCGTGCCGGCGGATCGTTTCTGCTGCCAGACGGGGGATTCCGGCAGCAGGGGGCGGATCAGGATCAAGGGGATGGCCGGCAGCAGCCCCGAGATCAGAGTGTAACGCCAGGCCTCGTGCGTCCCGTGGATGGCCGGGAGCGCATCCGCCCAGACGATGCACCCTCTGTTCGCCAGCGCGACCAGGAGCCCGCCCAGAGAGGAGAACGCCTGCGTGTAACCGAGCACCGTCTCACGGCGCTTCGGATCGGGGAAGAGCTCCGCCAGCCAGGCCACCGCGGCCACGAACTCCACGCAGACTCCGATGAACACGAAGCAGCGCAGCACCAGGAGCTGCATCGGCGTGGTGGCGAACCCCGAGGCGAAGGCGGAGGCAGCATAGAGAAGGATGCTCACGGTGAGGACGCGGCGCCGGCCCAGACGGTCGGTGAGGTAGCCGCCGAGCAGCCCGAAGACTCCGCCCGCCAGCGCCGGCACGAAGAAGAGGAGCCTGGCCCACTGGGTGAACTCCGGTGAACCCGGGACGAGCGCGGGCCCGCCGCCAGCGGCCGTCCCTCCCAGCGACGCCAGTGCCGGCTTGACGATGAGGGGCAGCATCAGCAGCTCGTAGATGTCGAAGGCGAAGCCGACCGATGCGATAAAACAGATCGACCATTGCGTGAGCGTGAGCCGATCGGTTCGTGCGTCCGCGGCGGTCATGATCTCCTCATGGGGCCGGTCCTGCCCGGAATGTCCGGCGACACGGCGCCCCATGATACGTGACTTCGAGCGCCGATGCTCGGCCCGAGAGCGGCCTCCTCCGCGGCAACGGGGTGCGATAGAATCGAGGTCATGACCGACTCAGGGGGGCGGATGTCCGGAGAGGCGGCGCGGAGGTGACTCTCGGCGCCGGGAGGCGACTCGGGCCCTACGAGGTCGGTCCACCGCTCGGTGCCGGCGGAATGGGGGAGGTCTACCGGGCGCGAGACACGAGGCTCAATCGAGACGTCGCGATAAAGGTGCTGCCCGCGGCCGTGGCGGGCGACAGCGAGCGTCTGACCCGCTTCACGCGGGAGGCGCAGGTGCTCGCTTCATTGAACCATCCCTCCATCGCCGCCATATACGGCATGGAGGAATCGGGAGAGACCAAGGCCCTCATCCTCGAGATCGTGGAAGGACCCACCCTTGCCGATCGGATCGCCAGGGGGCCCGTGCCGCTCGAGGAGGCGATTCCGATCGCCAGGCAGATCGCCGAGGCTCTCGAGGCGGCCCACGAGAGAGGGATCGTCCACCGGGACCTCAAGCCCGCCAACATCAAGGTCCGGCCCGACGGCGCGGTGAAGGTGCTGGACTTCGGCCTCGCGAAGGCCCTTGACCCGTCCGCGGCGCCGGACGTCGACGCAACCAGCTCCCCAACGATGACGGCGCTCGCCACGAAGGTGGGGATCGTCCTCGGTACCGCGGCCTACATGGCGCCCGAGCAGGCGAAGGGAAAGCCTGTCGACAAGCGGGCCGACATCTGGGCCTTCGGCGTGGTGCTCTATGAGATGTTGACGGGGCGACGCCTCTTCTCAGGCGAGACACCGTCCGAGGTTCTCGCCGCCGTGATCCTGAAGGAGCCGGACCTGACGGGGCTGCCGGGCGCCACGCCACCGGCCGTCAGACGCCTGCTCGCGCGCTGCCTCGACAAGGACCCGATGCGCCGTCTGCGCGACATCGGCGAGGCGCGCGTGGCGCTCCTCGAGCCGCCGGATGAGCCGGCCCGGCCCCAGGCCGGGGTTCTCCGCCCCGAAGGGACCACCGGGAGCCGGCCAGGCTGGTTCGCCTGGACCGCCGGGGCCCTCGCGCTGGCGCTTGTCGTGGCGCTCGTGCTTCTCGGACGTGCGATGAGGCCAGAGGATCGACCGGTCGCCCGGCTCGACGTGCAGATGCCCGCCAGGAGCTTCCTGAACCTCGGGAGCAGGCCCGCACTGGCGCTCTCGCGGGATGGCGAGAGCCTTGTCTTTACGGCCACCAGCGCCGGCGTCTCCCGCCTTTATGTACGGAGACGCGCCGAGGAAGAGGCGAGACCGTTGATCGGCACCGAGGGGGCCTCGAACCCGACCCTCTCACCGGATGGTAAGTGGATAGCGTTCTTCGCGGGCGGCAAGCTCAAGAAGGTGACGCCGGAAGGCTCCGTGGTCACGCTTGCTGCGGCCAGCGAGGCACGCGGCCTGACCTGGACCGATGACGGCAACCTCGTGTACACCCCCCAGGCCATCGGGCCCCTCTACCTTCTGCCGGCAAATGGTGGGGAGCCCAGGCCGGTCACGACGGTTGACACGACGAAGGAGGAGCGGTCGCACCGGTGGCCGGAAGCGTTGCCCGGCGGAAAGACGGTGCTCTTCACGGTCGGAACACTGTCCAGCCCGGACAACTACGACGGATCCACCATCGCCGCGGCCAACCTGGCGACCGGCGAGCGCCGGGTGGTGCTCGAAGGAGCCGGCATGGTTCGCTACGTCTCCCCCGGGTACCTGGTCTTCGCGCGCGCCGGGTCCCTTTACGCCGTGGGCTTCGATCCCGAGCGGCTTGCGGTCCGGGGATCGCAGGCGCTCGTCGTGCGCGGCGTCGCGGGAGACACCCCGACGGGGGCCGCACACTACTCCTGTTCGGACGAGGGAACGCTCGCTTATGCCCCCGGCAGCAAGCTGGGGGACCTGCGCCGGATCGGCTGGGTCGATCGCGAGGGCGCCTGGCAGCCCATCGATCTGCCCCCGGCGCTCTACAACGACCTGAGGATCTCGCCGGACGGCACGCGGGCCGCGATCGCGGTGGGGGCCAGCGGAAGCGCCGACGTCTGGGTCTATGACTTCGGCAGGAAGACATTCACCCGCCTGACCTTCAACGGAACCAACGCCACTCCCGTCTGGTCGAGCGACGGCACGAGTATCCTCTACGCGTCGATCGACTCGACGGGTCGGAGGACCGCGCTGCGCAGGGTCCCGGCGGACGGAAGCCGCGAGCCCGTGGAGGTGGGATCGGCGCCGACCCGCGCGTACGTGGCGGACGCCTCGCGGGATGGCGGATCGGTCGTGCTCGTGTACATCAACGTCGGCGCCGCCGGCAAGGCCGATGTGGTGAGGCTCTCCCTCGGAAAGGACGCCGTGGTCTCTCCCATCGCCGCGAGCCCGTTCGACGAGTACACGGCCTCCTCCTCACCGGACGGTCGCTGGGTGGCGTACCAGTCCGACGAATCGAGCCGCAACGAGATCTACGTCCGTGACTCGGCGGGAGCCGGCGGCCGGTGGCAGATCTCCACCGATGGTGGCGAGGAACCGATGTGGTCGTCGGACGGCCGGGAGCTCTACTATCGCAGTGAGACCCGATTCATGGCGGTTTCGGTGGAAACCCGCGCGAGGTTTGAGGCGGGGACGCCGCGCGTGCTGTTTGACGGCGCCTACCAGATGCGATCGGACTCCGGCATCAGCTATGACGTCGATCCAAAGGGGGGCCGTTTCCTCATGATCCGGCCGGCGGAGGAGAGCGACGAGGCCCGCGGCATCCGGATCGTCCTGAACTGGTCCCGGGAGGTGCGCCGCACTCTGGCCGGCACTCCGTGAGATCCCGGCAGACCGCTCCACCCTGGAGGGCCTTCGCCGGCCAAGCTACCGGGAACGGTCGGGTTTCCCCGATGTATTGACCTTCCGGCTCGTCGGGATCCTCACCGAAGAGTCGGGAGTTTCCTCGCCCTCTTCCACCGCAAGGTTGCGGATCGCCGGATAGGGGAGAGGGGGACTTGCCCGTCTCCTCTCTTTCGACAAGATTCTCCGGTTGTGAGCGGATGTAGAGGAGCCGAGGGCCGAGGATGAGAGCACGGATGATCGTCTTCGTCATTTCCGCGATGTCATCGGTCGCCTGCAGTCAGGTCGCGTGGTCCGGAAAGTACGTGGCCGGCCCCGCCATGCGCCGCCATGCCAGCGAGGAACGCGCGAAACAGGCCATTGACGCGTATTTCGACGCCGCCAGGGACCTGATCGGGCTCTCCCAGGTGCGTATCCATGATGACTGCATCGATGCGTACTGGAGAAAGGGCCCCATGACCGCGGCACGCAGGCGGAGGATCACGTCGGACAAGGTCTGCTCGCTCGTCCTGGACCGGTTCGACGAGTGCGGGAAAAACCTCGCGGGATATGGGAAGTCCCCCTCCGGCAAATACCCCTGGCTCGGGGAGGTCTTCGAGTACGTGGTGCGAACCGAGAGCGTGCAATCGAAGGAAGAGAAGATGGCCAGCCTCGATCGCTACACCATCAAGGGCTTCGAGGAGCTTCTCTCGCAACATGCCAGCCCGGTCATCCCGAACGTCGCCGCCGACTACTTCGTCATGCGAGGAACCTGCTGCCGCGATGTGACCATCTTCGACGACTGGTACAAGACCCGCTTCAAGCAGCAGATCTCCGCGAAATAAAACTCCCTTCGCGACCCATGATTAGATGACCGATGCGGCCGGGGCCCGTCCGGATTCCCGCGGGGGCGGCCTGCCCGGGCGCGCGATCTGCCTCTTTACCACGGGCGACACTTGTCCCATAATCGCGCGCATCCGGCCCGGACCAGTCTCCGGCGGAATCCAGGAGGTCATTCGATGGCGAAGAAGAAGGTGAGAAAGGTCAAGGCAGCCAGGAGGAAACCGGCACGTCCGACGAGGAAGGCCGCGGCGAAAGGCCGGGCGAAGAGCCGGCCGAGGAGAGCAGCCCCGCCGCAGATGAGCGAGGAGGCGATGATGGCCGCCTGGCAGAAGGCGATGACGCCGGGCGCGGAGCACCAGCGTCTCGACTCGCTCGTCGGCACGTGGCGCGCTCGAACGACCTTCATCATGTCTCCGGAAGCGCCACCGGAGGTCACCGAGGGGACCTCCGAAAACCGATGGACGCTCGGCGGCCGCCACCTCGAGCAGAGATACCACGGGACCATGATGGGAATGAGCTTCGAGGGGCTCGGTTACACGGGGTACGACAAGGCCCAGGGGAAGTACGTCGGAACCTGGATGGACACGTTCAGCACCGGGATGATGACCAGCATCGGCGTCGGAAAACCCACCGACAGCGTTATCAATTACGAGGCCGAGGCCGTCGATCCCACGGGCAAGCCCATCCGCTTCTGGTGCGAGGTCCGCATTCAGGATCGCGACCACCACATATTCGACATGTGGACGAAGGCCCCGAACGGCCGGCGCTTCCGCACCATGACCATCGAGTACTCCCGGCAATGACGATGGAGGACCCTGCCGGCGGACAAGGAGGGGGCTTGACCCTCCCGGAGGGCGCGTTGTAGAGTGCGTTTCCTTCCGGGGGCGGCGTACGCCGCGCCGGTTCCCACGATTGGGGCGTAGCCAAACGGTAAGGCAGCGGACTCTGGATCCGCCATCTGAAGGTTCGAGTCCTTCCGCCCCAGCCACCCCGATCCCGGTCGGACGCCCGAAGAGAGGCACGTCGAACCCGAAGGGCCGCTGCGGCGCGGCCCCGCCGGCCGGCCGGGGGCCGGCGCGGAGCGCATAGGACATTGGTCGAACCGGCCCGCTTCAGCAACTTCATCCGCCAGATCATCGAAGCCGACATCGCCGCGGGCCGGAATGACGGCCGGGTGGTGACCCGCTTTCCGCCCGAGCCCAACGGCTATCTCCACATCGGCCACGCAAAGTCGATCTGCCTGAACTTCGGCCTCGCCCGGGATTACGGCGGCCGCTGCCACCTGCGCTTCGACGACACCAATCCGTCCAGGGAGGAGATCGAGTACATCGAGGCGATCCAGCAGGATGTGCGCTGGCTGGGCTTCGACTGGGGCGAGCACCTCTACCATGCCGCCGACTACTTCGACCAACTCTACGACTGGGCGGTCGAGCTGGTCCAGGCCGGGAAGGCCTTCGTGTGCGATCTCGACGCCAACCAGATCCGCGAGACGCGCGGCACCCTGACCGAGCCGGGCAGGGAGTCCCCCTACCGCAACCGGCCGATCGATGAGAACCTGGACTTGTTCAAGCGCATGCGGGCCGGCGAGTTCCCCGACGGCGCGAGGGTGCTCCGGGCGAAGATCGACATGGCATCGCCCAACCTCAACCTGCGCGACCCTGTGATGTACCGCATCCGCCACGAGATCCACCACCGCAGCGGCGACCGCTGGTGCATCTACCCCACCTACGACTGGGCGCACGGCCAGTCCGACGCCATCGAGGGGATCACCCATTCCATCTGCACGCTCGAGTTCGAGGATCACCGGCCATTGTACGACTGGTTCCTCGAGCAGATCGACCCGCCCCACCGGCCGCGGCAGATCGAGTTCGCCCGGCTCAACCTGAGCTTCACGGTGATGAGCAAGCGGATGCTCAACGAGCTGGTGCGGGACGGCCATGTCTCGGGGTGGGACGATCCCCGCATGCCGACCCTCGCGGGGCTCAGGCGCCGCGGGTACACGCCGGAGGCGATCCGCGAGTTCTGCGAGCGGATCCGCGTGGCCCGGGCCGACAGCATGGTGGACATGGATCTGCTCGAGAACACCCTGCGCGAGGACCTCAACGCGCGGGTTCCCCGCGTCATGGTCGTGCACCGGCCGCTCAAGGTGGTCATCGAGAACTACCCCGAGGATCGGGTCGAGGAGATCGAAGCGCCAAACTTCCCCGACGATCCACCGCGCATGGGAACGCGGAAGATCCCGCTGTCCCGGGTGATCTACATCGAGCGCGACGACTTCATGGAAAACCCTCCGAAGAAGTTCCATCGCCTGTCGCCGGGCCACGAGGTGAGGCTTCGCTGGGGCTACGTGATCCGTTGCACCGGCGTGGTGAAGGATGAGGCGACCGGCGAGGTGTCGGAGCTGCGCTGCAGCTACGACCCCGGCACGCTCGACGCCCCGCTGGCCGAGGGGCGCAAGATCGGCGGCACCATTCATTGGGTGTCGGCGGCCCACGCGATCCGGGCCACGCTGCGGCTCTACGACCGGCTCTTCACCGTGCCCAATCCTGCCGGCGGCGAGGCCGACTTCAAGACCCACCTGAACCCGGGCTCGCTCCAGGTGCTGGATCAGGCACAGCTCGAGCCCGGCCTGGCCGGCGCGCGGCCCGGAGACCGCTTCCAGTTCGAGCGCAAGGGGTTCTTCGTCGCCGACCTCCTGGAGTCACGGCCCGGCTCACCGGTGTTCAACAGCATCGTATCGCTGCGCGATACCTGGGCCAGAATGGTGAAGGAAGGAAGCGCGCAGTAACCGCGTCCGCTTCGGGCCGTCGATGCGGTACCATGGCTCGCGAACCGGCCGGCGCTCCTGGCGCCGTTCCGGCAAAGGAGGTGCTTCGATGCCGTTCGGAAGCCTGTGGCTCCCCGTGATCGTCTCCGCCGTCGTCGTCTTCGTCGTCAGCTCGGTCATGCACATGTTCCTCACGTATCACAAGTCCGATTTCAAGCCCCTTCCCAACGATGACGGCGTGCGCGAGGCGCTCGCGAAGGGGAACCCGTCGCCGGGGGTCTACTTCACGCCCCATTGCATGGATCACAAGCAGATGAAGGAGCCCGCCACCAAGGAGAAGTTCGAGAAGGGTCCCGTCGCGATCGTGACGGTCTATCCCAAGGGCATGCCGATGCTGCCGAAACACCTCGTGATGTGGTTCGCCTTCAGCGCGCTCGTGAGCTTTGCGGCCGCCTACGTGGCGCGCCACACGATGAGTCCGGGAGCTGACGGCATGCTCGTCATGCGGATCACGGGGACCGTCGCCTTCGCCGGGTACGCTATGTCCCACATGAGCGACTCGATCTGGAAGGGGCAGCCCTGGAGCAACACCCTGCGGTCCATGCTCGACGGAGCGATCTACGCGGTGCTGACGGGGCTTACCTTCCGGCTGATGTGGCCGGCCGCGTGATCCCCAGGCGCCGGCCGCCTCTCGCGGCCTGTATCCTTTCGCCCTCATGACCTGGTCTCCCGGAACGAGGCTCGGCCCCTACGAGATCGTCGCGCCTCTGGGTGCCGGCGGCATGGGAGAGGTCCATCGTGCCCGTGACACGCGCCTGAATCGTGATGTCGCCATCAAGGCGATCCCGGCCGCGCTGGCCGGTCAGGAGCAGTTCCGTCAGCGGTTCGAGCGCGAGGCCAAGGCAATCTCCTCGCTGAACCATCCGCACATATGCACGCTCTACGACGTCGGTCACGCCCCCGCGGAGGCCGGGGCGGGGACGGGCGCGCGCGGGCAGCTCCCATATCTCGTGATGGAGCTGCTCGAGGGAGAGTCGCTTGCCGAGAGGATTCGAAAGGGCCCCCTGCCGCTCCACGAGGTGCTCAAGTACGGCCGGCAGATCGCCTCCGCTCTCGACGCGGCGCACCGTCAGGGGATCATCCACCGCGACCTGAAGCCCGGCAACATCATGCTCACAAAGTCGGGCGCCAAGCTGCTCGATTTCGGCCTCGCGAGGACCGCCGCCGCCGAGCCGCCGCCGGTCGTCGGGCCGCCGAGCACCAGGTCGCACATGCCCACGGCGCTCTCCCCGGAGTCGGCCCCCCTGACCGCCCAGGGGACGATCCTCGGGACATTCCAGTACATGGCGCCCGAGCAGCTCGAGGGGACCGAGGCCGACGCGCGCACCGACATCTTCGCGCTGGGCGCCGTGCTGTACGAGATGGCGACGGGGACGCGGGCCTTTCAGGGAAACTCCAGGACCAGCCTCATCGCCGCCATCGTCTCGTCGCAGCCGACCCCCATTTCGGCCGTGACGCCGATGACGCCGCCGGCGCTGGACCACGTGGTGCAGCGGTGCCTCGAGAAGGAACCCGACGACCGATGGCAGAGCGCGCAGGACGTCGCCGCCGAGCTTCAGTGGATCGGCGAGTCCGGGTCGCAGGCGGGGACGGCGGCGCCCATCATGAACCGCCGAAGGAGGCGGGAGATGATGGCCTGGGGGCTGGCGGCGGTGCTCGGACTCGCCACGCTGGCGCTGGGCATCGGGCAGGTATCGCGTCCGGCGACGACCACCGCGCGCGCGTTTCGCGCGACCATCATTCCGCCGCGCGACAGCGCGCTCATCCCGTTTGACCTGATGGGCCTCTCGCTCTCGCCGGACGGCAGGACGCTCGCATTCGTGGCCGCCGGCGGCGACGGGCGGAAACAGGTCTGGCTGAGGAACCTCGCGGAGATGAGCGCCCGCCCGCTCCCGGAGACCGAGGCAGCCTCTTATCCGTTCTGGTCCCCCGACGGCCAGAACGTCGGCTTCTTCGCCGAGTCGAAGCTCAAGACAATCGACCTGCGCGGAGGCTCGCCACGCGTTCTCGCCGACGCGCCGACCGGCCGTGGAGGAAGCTGGAGCCGCGACGGAGTGATCTTATTCGCGCCCAACATCACGTCGCCGATACACCGCATCCCGTCGGACGGTGGCAAGGCCGAACCGGTGACCAGGTACGACCCCAAGACGGAGATCACTCATCGCTGGCCCCTGTTCCTTCCCGACGGCCGGCATTTCCTCTATGTGTCCCGGGCCAGTGGGACGGAGCGCCGGGATGTCGGTCGTCTCATGCTCGCCTCGCTCGACGCGCCCGATGCCAACGTGCTGATCGAGGACGCCACCAACGCGCTCTACGTCGAGCCTGGCTACCTGATCTACGGTCGTTCGGCGAGCCTGTACGCCTGGCGGTTCGACGTGAAATCACTGCGGCTCGAGGGGCAGGCTTTCCCGATCGTCAAGGACAAGCTGAGCTTCTGGGAACCGAAGAACTTCATACCTTTCGCGGCTTCGAATGACCGGACACTCGTCTACCTTCCCGATTCGAGCCGATCGACGGAGATGCGATGGCACGACCGCCAGGGCCGCCCGCTCGGCACGCTCGGCCCTCCCGGGTTCTACATCACCCCGCGCATCTCACCCGACGGGCGCAAGATCGCCTACATGCACGGAGACTCCGCCCAGTCGCTTCTCGATATCTGGGTGCGCGATCTCGAATTCAATCGCGCCTTTCGCCTCACGCAGCAAGGCGGTCTTTACGCGCAACCGGTGTGGGCGCCCGACTCCGAACGGATCGCATTCCTGTGTCAGCCCAAGGGGCCGCAGGATCTCTGCGTCACATCGGTGAGCGGCGGCGGCGAGATGCGTCTGCTCTACGAATCGGGCACCTGGAAGGACACCGGCAGCTGGATGCCCGACGGCAAGCGGCTGCTGATCGGGGTGCAGGACCCCAGGACCGACATGGACATCATGATGCTCCCCGGCGGAGGCGGCGAGCCGACCGAAGTCCTGCGCACGCCTTTCACGGAGCTGGGCGCCCAGGTCTCGCCCGACGGAGGCCGGATGGCGTACGTATCCAATCAGTCGGGTCGCAACGAGGTATACGTCCGGAGCCTCGAAGGCGCGGCGGGACAGTGGCAGATCTCCACCGATGGCGGCCAGCAGCCCAGGTGGCGAGCCGACGGCAAGGAGTTGCTCTACGCGGCCGCCGATGGGTACGTGATGGCGGTTCCCATCCAGACCGTCCCCCCGTTCAGGCCTGGAGCTCCGGTTCGACTCTTCTCGATGCCGGAGCCGCCGGAGCCGCAGAATCCGGTTTTCGAGGACGTGACCCCCGACGGGCAACGGATCCTCCTGAACGTCCCGACCACCAGCCGGACCAGCATCGGCTTCAACGCCGTCACGAACTGGACCGACCTGCTGAGGGCCGGCGGGAAGTAGGCCACCGACGCGTGGCTCCCGAATCACGACGGGGCCCCTTCACCGGGCCCTTTGATGGTCGAGAAGTGGCAGCCGCGCGGGCGCCGGGTAGGGCGCAGGTCCCTTGATGGCCTTCCAGAGCACGCGGTTGAATAGATCGTCGTCGACGGTGTCCACGGCGCTCAGATCGAGCTCCTCGCCCGCTTCGCTCGGGTCGAGCTGCGCGATGCCTGCGGGTCCCCCGGGCGACGGGGGATTCAGCTCGGTCCAGGGAACCGAGGGAGTCAGGGCGCTGAACGGAGTCAAATCGGGGGTGTCGGAGAACAGGGCACTGACGACCCGCCCGAAGTGATCGAACTGAGACAGGGAGCGAAGGTCGAGGATCTCCTCGATGGTGGCCAGGACGTCCGTGGTGTTCACGAAGCGATGAATCACGTCCGGCCGGTTGTAGGCCGAGATGACCAGCAGGATCGATCGGTGAGAGTCGACGTGATCGGGTCCGGCCTGAGCGTCGTCCTCGAGGACGAAGACGACGGTGTTCTTCCAGAACGGGCTCGCGGAGAGCGCCTCGACGATCCGCCCGAGCGCCAGATCGTTGTCCGCCATGTAGGCGCGCGGCGTCGGAAGTCCCGGCCGGGTTCCCGCCGTGTGATCGTTGGGCAGCCAGAGAAACTGGAGTCCCGGCATGCTCCCCTTCGAGACGTACTCCCGCAGGTCCGCGATCCAGAGACCGGCCCGGACCTGGTCGGAGATCGCGGGATCCCAGCCCGGGTAGGTGGGGTGCGAGACCTCCATCAGGTCCGGCAGTCGGGTTTGCCAGCGGGTCGTGCCGTTCGCGGCCACCACCTTCTCCATGGCCTCTCCATAGTTCCGGAACAGGATCCCGCGTTCCCGCGCCGAGTGCCAGAGATACCCCGCCGCCGGCTGATCGGCGTCGCCCGGATCCTCCTCTTCGCGGCGGGACGAGTAGGCGGAGGGGATCGTCTTCTCGCCGTAATCGGTGACATAGGCGGCCGTCGACCACACGTGTCCCTGCGAGCTGACTTCCGCGTTGACGAAGAAGCGGTCGAACAGCCCGAATCTCTCGGCCAGAGCGTGATGGTTTGGCGAGACGTCCCGCGGGAAAAAGAGAAGGGACGGGTCCCCATCACCCGAAGGCAGGTCGGAGAGAACCTGATCGTAGGTACGGTTCTCCTTGAGGATATAGATGACATGCTCGAAAGGTGGATAGTGACCCGTTCTCCTCTTGCGATCCCACCCGTTCGCCTGCGCGACCCGCCGGGTCATTCGGGCGAGCGCGCCGGCGGCCCAATCCAGCGGCAGCACCGTGATCGTGCCGTCGAGCTGGCCCAGCGTATAGGAACGTGAATCGCGCTTCAGCGGACTGGACGGTCGCGGCCCATCAGGGTTGGGACCCGCGCCGGCTCCCTTACCGTTGACGACCACCAGCGAGCCGCCAGTAACGGCGAGTGCGGTCGGATACCAGTCACAGGGAAGGCGACCAGCCAGACGGTCGTCGCCGGCGGCGCCCGCGCGGCCAGCCGTGGCCGAGGAGAGATCGAAGACCGCTACCGCGTTGTTGTCGGCCTCGGCGACGAAGAGCCGCCTGCCATCCACCGACAGCGCGAGCGCGTTGGGCGTGCTCCCTTCGATGGTCTCCGCGGTGGCCGGATCACGCAGAATCGCGATCACGCGCCGCGCGTGCGTGTCGACGACCGCGATGCGATCCGTGCTCGCGGATGCGACGAACAGACGCGAGGAGTCGGCGTTCAGGAGGAGCGCGGAGGGATGGCGTCCCGTGGCCACACGGCCGGCCTCGTCGAGCCCACCGTGGCCGTCCGGGACGAACGAAGCGACCGTGTCACCGCCCCAGGCGCTGATCCACACGGTGCCGTCGGAGGCGACCGCGACCGCATAAGGGAATCGTCCGACCGGGAGGTTCTCGATGACCCGTCTGCTGGTCGTGTCCACGACCGCCACTGAATCGGCGAGGTTTTCCGCCACGTAGAGCCGCGTCCCATCCGGGGAGAGGGCCAGCCCGGCAGGATAGCGCCGGCCGGGCTGACCCGGCTCTTTGTCAGCGAGAGCCAGGCGATCGCGAAACGTCGCGGCGCCCTCCTTCCACGCGTATCGCCAGATGCTGTCGTCGTCACCCCCCGAGGCGAACAGCGTATTGCCGTCGGAGGAAAAGGCGAGTCCGACGAAAGCACCGGCTTGGGGGAGGGTCTGCAGGACCCGTCGGGTGACGGTGTCGACCACCTGCACCCCCTGCTCGCGCCAGCCGCTCAGCGAGAGGACGCAGCGCCCTGCCGGCCCGGGTGCGGGCACGATGGCCAGCGGCATGTTGCCGGCGGGAAAGGAGGGCGCCGCGGGGTCGAGGAGAGCGCCCGTGGGCAGGAGGCGCGATGATGTTGCCGGCGGGGAAGGCTGACTCGACGCGCCGGTGGAATGGCAACCGACCAGGATGAGGATCGGCGGCACAGCCAGGACCATCCACCGCCACCGGCACCACCAGATCCTGACATCTCCACGGGAACACGTCATCACCGGGCTCCATGCCGGCGCGCTGGGCCGCGGCCCGATACTACCTCAATCGTTGCAACGAAGGGGCCCTGCGACCCGGCGGTCGACATGCATCCCTTCGCCGTCGTATGCTCCGCCGGCCTCGCGGAGGAAGTCATGCGGATCACCACCGGGATCGTCCTCGTTCTGTGCGGCATCTGTGTGGCCGCCGTGCCCGCGGAGAGACCCAAACGCCGCTTCCCGCCCCCACGGCCGGGGAGCGGGTCGAGGTCACGACGACGAAGTACCCCGCCGATCCCGACCAGATCTCGCAATCGATGACCATCATCACCGGCAAGGATTTCCGCGACCGAGGCGTCACCGACCTGCGCACGGCGCTCGCGCTCGTGGCGGGAGTCGACGTCGCTCCGGGGGGGACGGCGGTCCGGCCTCCGCGGTCTCCGAGATGTGGGGGTTCCGGGAGTTCGAGGCCTACCTCCTGATCGTGGATGGCGTTCCCTGGGGGGGAGCCTTCAACCCTCAGGTGGCGACGCTGATCCTGAAGGACATCGAGAGGATCGAGATCCTTCGAGGAGCCGCCCCCGTCATGTACGGGGCCACCTCCTTCATCGGGGTGATCCAGGTGATCCGCAACCTGCCGGGCCAGGGGGAAACGGCATCGGGGCAGCCGCGGGCTCGCACGGCAGTGGCGCGCTCGCCTCCTCGTTCGACCTTCCGACCTGGGCCGCATTCGCCTCGCGCCTGACGCTGGACGCGGAGAAGCGCGAGTACTCCGACTCGCGCACCGACTTCGAGCGCGGACATCTGCTCTGGCGCAACCGCCGCGGCTTCACCGGTGGCGGCGAAGTCCATTTCAACCTCGATGGGACCTGGCTCAACCAGCAGCCAGCCAGCCCGGTGCCGCGCACGGGTGCCGTCCTGGCGACGAACGTCCCGCTCGACTCCAACTACAACCCCAGGGGCGCCGAGATCGACGAGCACCGCGGGGCGATCAGCACGGGCTTCTCCCTGCCCAGGGCGCACGGCGTCTGGAGCGGCATCGCCTCGTACGCCCGGACGTCGAGCTCCATCCGGCGCGGGTTCGTCACCGATCCGACGGGCCCCGTCCTTCCTGCCACCGGGGAGCGCTCGAAGGCCGACGTCGACGAGGTGTACCGCGACGCCCACGTCGAGCTCACGGAGGTTCCCAGAACACAGATCGTCGCGGGCGTCTACTACATGTACGGCCGCGGCCGAATGCGCGGCGGCGAGATTAACTACACTATCGACTCCGACGGCTCGAATCCTCCCGACGAGGACACGATCCCCGCAGAGACGCGCGCTCGTATCACCGATACGAGGAACTTCGGCGGCGCCTACGGGTGCGCGACCTGGACACCGAGTGCGAGGTGGCGGCTCGAGGCCGGCCTGCGACTGAACCTCACCAGTGAACGCCGCACGACCTCGCTCGACGATCTCCAGACCAGCTCGTTGCAGCAGGGGAGCGACAGCCGCGGCGATGCAAGGCTCGGAGGGAGCGCCGGCGTGACGTACACGGCCTGGAGCCGGGGAGCCGACGACGTGCGGATCTTCGCCGACTACCGGAACACGTACAAGCCGGCCGCCGTGGATTTCGGTCTCGATGCGATGTCGAGGATTCTCCAGCCCGAAGAGTCGCAAAGCGTGGAGCTGGGTCTTCGCACGGGACTCCGTGATCGCAGGCTCCAAGTCGAGCTCTCCGCCTTCGACATGGAGCTCGAAAACCTCGTCGTCCCCACCGTCGTGGGAGGCCAACCTGCGCTGGAGAACGCCGGCGCGGAGCGCCTCAGAGGAATCGAGCTCGAGGCGTGTGGCCGCCTGCCTCACGACATCGTGCTCCGCGCCGCGGGGAGCGTCCACGACGCGCGCTTCCTCGACTACGTGCGCGACTTCGGCGGAGTGCCCACCCAGCTGAGGGGGAACCGGCAGGAGATGACGCCGCGCTACCTGGCCGGTGCGGGCATCGTTTACGCGCCGGCCAAGGGGGTCATCGCACATGTGGACGCCGCGTATACCGGCTCGCGTTACCTCAACAAGCGGAACACGGCGCTCGCACCGCCGTTCACGACCTGGGGGATGGGGATCGGCTGGCGTGCCGATCGCTGGGAGCTGCGCCTCGACGGCACGAATCTCGGCGACCGGCGCGACCCGGTTGCGGAGAGCGAGCTGGCCGACGCGTCGTACTACCGGCTCGAGGCGCGGCGCCTCTGGCTCAGCGTCGATTGGCGGTTCTGACTCACGGTTCAGGGTCCCCGGGAGTCAGGCAGTCGGGCTGAGTGCGGATCCAGTACCGGGGCCAGGCGACGCTTCACCCGCGCGCTCGCGCCGCTCACAACGGACGCCCGAATGGGTGTCTTGATTCCTGGACAGTGGACTCTCGGACACCTTGACAGTCTGACGATCCCGGCACGGCGCGCGCTTACTCCGATTCCACCGAACCGCTAGAGGCTCAAGGCGTTATTTGTGGCGACCGGATGGCGCCGGCGGCATCTCTCTTGCTTGGATCCCCTTTGAACCGGTCGTGTCTGCGACAGGGTCCGAGAGAGTCGCTCAGGGGTACGCGGTTCGCCCCCCGGTGTTCCTCTTATGCACCGGTGGTCGCCGGCTCGATCGGCAGAGGGAGGATCTATGCGAATGCGGATCACAGTCGCACTGGTTGCTGTCATAGCGGCGCTTTCATTCCTGTCGTGCACGACACCTGACGCCGTCATCAGAGCCAAGGTCAAGGCCAAGCTGATAGCGGACGAAGCCGTTCGGCCGTACACGATCGAGGTGGAGACGAGGGAGGGCGAGGTGACCGTCACGGGGAACGTCGACAGCCAGGAAGCCAAGGATCAGGCCTTGCTGCTCGCGAAGGACACCAACGGCGTGACAAACGTGGTCGACATGATCACGGTGAGGACCGCCGAAACCCTTGGGGACGCCCCGGAGCCTGACCGTACCATCGGCGAACATATCGATGATGCCGGGATCACGGCGCGGGTGAAGAGTCGCCTGCTCGAGGATCCACTCGTGAAAGGCTTGAACATCGACGTCGATACGCGTGCGGGGGTCGTCTTCCTGACGGGCTCGGTACGAAACGAGACCGAGAAGGAGACGGCCATCCAGGTCGCGAGGAGCACCCAGGGCGTGAAGGGTGTTCAGGCGAACCTGTCGGTCAGCACCAGTTGATCGACTCAGGTCTGACCTTGATCGATGGCCCGGCAGAGCCAAAGGGGGCGGAGGATCTGGAGCAGATCCTCAGAGGCCCTTTCCAGATCCGCTCCGTCACTCTGACGCTCCTCCTCGCGGTCGTCATCGCGGGCGTGCTCCGCTTCACGCGTGGTCTTTTCCTTCCGATCACGTTGGCTGTGCTCGTGCAATTCGTCCTGGAGCCGGTCGTGAGGCTGATGCGGGCCGTGAAGATCCCCGCCGCGGCGGGCGCCGCGATTGTGCTTCTGACGCTGCTCGGTATCTCCGGCTATGGGCTCTACCGGGTCTACGCGCCGGCGCTCGAGTGGGCCAAGGAGATGCCACGCACGCTCCGGCAGGTCGAGGACAAGCTGGGCTCCTTCAAGGGACCAGTCGAGCAGGTCAGGAAGGCAACCGAGCAGGTCGAAGACATGGCGAGCTTTCCCGGCACCAGTGACGGCCCCGTCGTGAGGCTGGAGCAGCCGGGGCTGGCCGAGTCCATGTTCGCCAATCTGAGCGAGTTGGCCGCTGGCTTGACACTCGGACTCGTTCTCGCCTACTTCCTGCTGGCCAACGAGGGAGTCTTCCTTCACAGGGCGCGGCCCTCCTGACAGGTGCCACCGAGGAAGCCGTCGCGGCGGATGGCATGCGGAGGATTCAGAATCAGATCTCCGCCTACCTGCTGACCATCACGAGCATCAACGCCGTGCTGGGTCTCGTTGTGGGACTCATCATGTACGCCACCGGGATGCCCAATCCAGTGCTGTGGGGCGTCATGGCCGGCGTCCTGACCTTCGTGCCCTATCTCGGCGCGGCATCGGGCGTGGGGGTCGTCGCAATCGTGGCGGTTGTCAGCTTCGACAGTCTCAGCCGGGCGATTCTTCCGCCATTTCTCTACGCGATCGCCGCGGTTCTGGAAGGGATGATCATCACTCCGATGGTGCTCGGGCACCGGCTCACTCTCAGCCCGGTCGCCATTCTTGTCTGGCTCGTGCTGTTGAACTGGCTCTGGGGCATTCCGGGGGCCGTGATCGCTGTCCCGATACTGGTCATGGTCAAGATTCTCTGCGACAACGTGCCCTCGCTCCAGTCGATCGGGAAGCTGCTGGAGACCTGACATCAACAAGCTCGAATCGATGATGAGAGATCGCTCCCATCGATGGGGCTGCTAAAGCTCGTATCCAGGCCTCGATGCATGTGTCGGGGGGCTACATCGACAAACAGGAGGAGATGCACGCCCACATCCCGAGGACGCGGCTTGAGCGGGTCAATGGTGACCTGTCACTCGTCCACCTCATGAGCGACAACGCCGCTGATGGACGCCGTCTCAACCGCAAGGTCGATCTGCAGCCGGAGGCCAGGGCCACTGAAGTTCGCCGCTCACAGCTCCGTCCGGCGGCTGGCGATCACGCGCAGCAGCCCTCGGATTGCAAACTGCAGGAGGGCGTAGACCAACAAGCCGATCACGTAGGAGAGCATGAACTGGAATGACCCGACTCCCGGGTCCACGACCAGGCCGCGGAAAGGGCCGAGCAGCGGCGAGGTGAGCGAGTTCATCAGCTGCTTGAACCCCGAGCCCTCCCTGGCGCCGATCAGCTCCAGGAGGATCTGGAGCCCGATGAGGCCGTAAACTAGGTAGAAGACATAGTCAACAACCTGCCGAAGGCGGGCGACGGCACGGCCGCGACGGATCTCGAGGTCGGTCTCGCCTACCTCATTGATCGCCTTGCGCTTCAGGTCGTGCGCGACACGCTCGACGTGCCGGCGCTCGGCCGGGGCGATCTGGTTGGCGTCATTTAGAATCTCGACCTGGACCTCATCGACCACATGGGCGTTCACCTTCTCGTGTTGAGCGAGGCGTCGGGCTTCGTCCTTGCTGAGCGTGCGATCCTCGGGCATTGTTCGATCCTCCTCGATCCTCCGTACGAGCTCGTCCTTCACCGACGGCTCAGCACTCCTATGTCGGCCAATCGGTCATACTATTTGACAGCGGCATACATGTTGCAAGGTCCAAAACGTTGAATCACGGTTCGGGCGCTGTCCGGGTCACCCGGATGCATGGCGCCTCATAGAGGGCTGCCTCGTGACGTTGATTGATTTCCTTCTGCTCCTCCTGATCGCGGGGGTGTGTGGCAGTCTCGGCCAGGCATTGAGTGGCTACTCTCGCAACGGCTGTCTCGTGTCGGTCGCGCTGGGCTTCATCGGCGCGCTGCTGGGAACGTGGCTGGCCGGCTTGCTTGGAATAGGAGAGATTCTCGCCTTGCGCATAGGGGGCCGCCCGTTTCCGGTTGTCTGGTCGATCGTTGGAGCGACCCTTTTCGTCACCCTGCTCAAGTTGCTCCAAGGACGTGCGCCGCAGTAAGGTTTCGGAAGTCCACTCACATCGAAGGCCGCTGCCTCGGTACCCGGCCTCGCCATCCATCATCCCGGCGGTGGACTGTTCGCCGCTCAGGACGAGGTGCGGGTTCGACACGACATAACTCCCACCGGCGGGCTGAGTCCCGCCCACAACGCATCGCCTTACGCCGATGCGGCTGGCGAGGATCTCGAACGGAAGCGCCAACCCTGTCCAGTCCTGGTGGACGAGCTGCCGGCAGCGACCACGCGAGCTCCGACCAATGGAAAGCCCATCGCCAGAGGAGGTTGGGAGGAAATCCGGGCCGCGATCCTCAACTGGTACGCGCCTTGCTCTATAACTGAATCCTGGAACACGCGATCACCATGCCAGCTTGCCGGCGGGTGAATCGACGACACCATTAAATGGAGGATACGACGCCATGAGATGGAGGAAGATTACACTCGTCACCTGTTCTGCATTGGTCGTAATGGTCGGTGTACTCCACGCACAAACCGAACCCTCGAGTCCATCCGGACGGCGCGTCACACCGCCGGCCGGGACGTGGGCCAGCGGGTTCGACGCCGGCTTCGCCAATCCCCTTGGGGATGACGATTTCGACGCGGAGCCGACCTTCGACGCTTACCTCGAATACTTCTCCACGCCGCACGTTTCCTGGCGAGGAATGCTCGCTTACACGGCGTTTGACGGGCCGGATGTGCCAGGGCTGGGAACAGACGACGTGGTCATCGCCTCGCTGAACGCGAACGTGCTGTACCAGTGGGAGGGAAACGCCGTGCACCCGTTCGTAACGGGCGGTGTAGGCATGTATAACTACGATCCGGATCTCGGCGACAGCGATCTGGAGCCCGGCCTGAACGCGGGCGGCGGGATGAACCTCTACACGGCTGAACGGTTCGCGATCAAATTGGAGGCCCTCTTCCACGTCACCGATGGCCGCGAGCCGGACTCATACCTGACCGGCACCGTCGGCGCACGGTGGCTCTGGGGAGGTCGCTAGCTCTCGCGACCGCCCACGGATCACGGCTGCAGGCGGCGGTGGCGAACCCGCCGCCTGCAGCTCTCCGTTTGACGAGCGCCGGATTCGGGAGATCCTCAGGGACGCCCGTTCCCATCCGCCATGGATGTGTGAGCCGTTGATGGAGTCTGCCTGCAACGGGCTTTGGAGGCCCGAGCGGTCGTGGCGGCCGGGTGGATCGCCACTCCACCCGGCCTCCTCGTGCTAACTCGCTCTCAGCCTCCCGTCACGGTCACCGTCACCGTCGCGGTGCTGATGCCTCCGTTGCCGTCGGTCACCGTGTAGGTGAAGCTGTCGGTGCCGCTGAATCCGCCCCGCGGCCGGTAGCGGATCGTGCCGTCCGGGCGGATCTTCGCGGTACCGCTGTTCGGCCGGGTCACTGACACCAACGTCAAGGCATCACCATCGACGTCGCCGTCGTTGGCCAGCACGGCGATGTCGATCGGGTCGTGCCGCACGCCCGAGACACCGTCGTCCACCGCCATTGGCGCGTCGTTGACGGGACTAACCGTGACCGTCACGTTCGCGGAAGCGACGCCGCCGCGGCCGTCGCTCACGGTGTAGCGGAAGCTGTCGGTCCCGTTGTAGTCGGCCGCCGGGAGGTAGGAGACCGTCCCGTCGCCGTTGACGCGGGTCGTGCCGTGCGCCCCCGCGGTCGCCTCCGACAGGGTCAGCGGGTCGCCGTCAGGATCGGTGTCGTTCGTGATGACGTCGATCGTCGCGACCTGGTCCTCCGCGGTTCCCCCCGAGTCGTCCACCGCGACCGGCGGGCCGTTCACCAGGACCGTGACGGTGGCCTGGTCGGTCCCACCGTAGCCATCCGACACGGTGTAGCTGAAGACGTCGGTGCCGGAGAAGCCGGCATCGGGCGTGTAGGTGACCGATGAGCCGCCGTTCGTCACCGACCCGCCCGGCGGGTCCGTGACGGCCGAGACGTGCAGCGGGTCGCCGTCCGGGTCGCTGTCGTTGGCCAGCACGGCCAGGTTCACCGCCGTGCCGCGGTTCGTAGCCCCCTCGTCATCGGCCGCCACCGGCAGGTGGTTGGGGGACGGGCAGGCGCTCGAGATGGTGTCGGTGAACCGGACATCGTCCACCCACCAGCCCGCATCCCCGAGGTTCGCGTCGGTGACCAGCCGCCATCGCAGCCGCGCGCTCGTGCCCGCCAGGGCGCCGAGGTTGACCATCACCTCGCTCATCGTGGGAGCCGAGGCGCCGGTCCACGCGGGACGGCTGTTGAGCGCGTTGGAGGTGCCGTTGTACCCACCCGTCACGAAGGCCCCGCCGGCCGCCGTGACATCCACATAGGTGGCGCCGCCGTTGGTGGAGACCTCGATCACGCCGCCATCGAACGTCGCCTCCGTGCGGAAGCGGTGCCAGAATCTCAGCGTCGTGTGAGGACCGATCTGCTGCGCCGGCGCGGTCATCCGGTCGTCCTTGTTGGCCGAGGCGTCGGTGCCGTCGCTGAAGAAGGAGTTGGTCAGACTCTTCGCCAGCGGGTCGGGCACGAGCCGCCAGGTCTGCGTGACGGGGAGCGTGTTTAGGTTCTCGAAGGTCCACCCCGGCTCCTGCGCCGGCTCCAGGTCGTCGAAGAAGGACGACGAGCATCCGTCCCGAAAGACGGTGACGCTGCCGGTCGCCGAGCCGCCATGTCCATCGCTCACCGCATAGGTGAACGAGTCGGACTGCACGAACCCGCCGCCAGGCAGGTAGGTAACGCGCGTCCCGTCGTGGGTGACCCGTCCTCCGCTTCCCTGGGTGACTCCGGTGATCGTGAGAGTGTCACCGTCGGGATCGGAGTCATTGGCCAGCACGTCGATCGTGACGGGCTGTCCGGCCGCGGTCGAAGACGTGTCCGCGGCGGCGGCCGGCGGGTCCTGCACCGGCGTGACGGTCACCGTCACGCGCGCCGAGGCGCTGCCGCCATGCCCGTCGCTGAGCGTATAGCTGAAGCCGTCGGTCCCGAAAAAGTTCGCCGGTGGCGCGTACCGCGCCGTACCGTCGGAGTTCTTCGTCACGCTGCCGCCGGCGTCCGAGGCGCCGACAGACTGGACGGAAAGCGCGTCACCGTCCGGGTCGGAGTCGTTCGGCAGGACGGCGATGTTGACCGTCGAGTCCTCGGTGGTCGAGGCGGTGTCGGCCACGGCAACCGGCGGCCGGTTGGGGGCGAGCCGCTCCTGTCCGATCCGGTAGGAGCACGAGCCCGTCGCGGTCTCCGCGGTCAACACGACGGCTACCGCCGAGCGCTGGCCGAGGATCTGGAAGCTGTCGATAACCGCCCCCTCCACGAATCGAGGCGCCGCGGGCACGGCCGCCGCGAACTGGTCCGCCGTGAGCACGACGGTGATCTCGTCGGTCGCCGGGTCGAATGTGCCGGCCAGCCCTTCGGCGAGCCCCGTGTTGTCCCCCGTCCGCATGTCGCGCGATTGTCCGAGCGGATCGCGGGCGGCGGTTACCTGGTAGTTGGCGCCGGCGTAGGTGAAGAAGAAACGGAAGAACTCTCCCACCGATCCGAGCGGTGGCGTGTCGCTGAGGTCGCTTACCTCGATGTGGAAGGTGACCGCCTCCGCCGCGGGATCCCAGGTCAGGAAACCACGCGTCACGTCGAGCGCCGGCTCGGAGGGAAGGGGGGTGGCCCCCACGACGACGAACCCGGTCGCGTCCCCCTCGGGATCGGTCACCTGGGGAGTCTGGTTGCCGCATTCGGGGACCTGATCGTCGGGAGTGAAGGCGGTCAGGGTCGAGCCCCCGGGCTCCCGGTCGAGGACGTAGATCTCGAGGGCGCCGCCGTCGGGATTCCCGCGGGCCTTGTCGTTGAACATGTCGTCGATGGGGCCGTCGGGGTAGGCCGGGATTTTCGTGTAGCGGGCGAGGAGCTGATCCCAGCTCCAGGGCAGCGAGCCGTGATCGCATGGGGTCAACGTCGGGTTGCGGTCCAGCTCGGTCAGCTCCCACTTGCCCGTGAAACCTCCGGTGTTGTGCATGATCGAGCCGTCCCACGCCAGGTTGCGGCAATCCGCCGGGATCTCCTCTTCGGCCGTTCCCTCGAAGTACAGGTCGGGCGTGTTGAACCCGTAGTGCATCATCTCGTGCGTGGCGGTGTAGCCGAAGTGAAGGTCATCCTCCCACGGCACCACGAGCTGGCCGATCCGCCCCAGGTAGATGTTCGTGCAGGGGTTGTCGATCGCGAACCCGCCGAACGTGTGGCTGTCGAACGGGACGGTGGTCATGACGAGAATGTCGGACAGGTTCGACTCGGGCGACGGACAGAGCGGAACGCCCTGGGCCGGGACGTTCGCGGAATAGTCGAGATCGGTGTCGGTGATGAGGACCTTGCCGATGCGGGCGTATCCGTCCAGCGCGTCGTAGACACGTTCGGCGAAGACGTTAATCCCCGCCGCGATGTCCGAAAGGGCCTGGTCGCTGGGGATGTCCGGTGGAAGCGAATCCAGGTCGAGCTGCACCACCAGGTCCAGGGTGTAGGTCGCTCCGTTCCAGTCAGTGTAGGCGTTGGTCGCCTTGAAGCTCGAGATCGCGGAGCGCTGTCCTGTCAGGGTGTCCTCGACCTGGAAGTAATAGGTCTCACCCCGGATGAGCTGGCCGATCGCCATCTGGGCCGTATCCGGAGCACCCGGGATTGGCGCCGCCGATTGCGTCAGGCTGGCGGGGCTGAGGCCGTAGTGCACCACGCCGGTGACCGGCTGGGTGGACTTCCAGGCGAAGACCCCCCGAAAGCCTGTCTTCGTAGCGAAGCCTAACGTCTGGGTGAACAGGGAGGTCTGCTGCGCCTGGACGGGCAATGCCAGTGACGCCAGCAGGACCAGCAGGACGAGCCCGAGGGGCTTCGGTCGGAACGTCGAAAACCACATGGTGGAGCTCCTCCGCGCATGGAGGGGGTTCCCGGGCGAGCACGAAGGAAGGAGGGCGCGCTGTGCCGTCGGGTGACCCCGTTCGCGCGGAAAGAGTGCCCCCGAGGCCTTGAAGAATCCTTGAAGGGGTGCGGTTGAGCGCGCAGGGGTTGCGCTAACTAACTGAGCGCAAACACGTTGACGATCGAGAAGAAAATCTCTGCGCCCGCTCGAGCTGATCTCGGCTTCACCGCTTCAAGGATTCTTCAACCTCCCCGCGGCAGGATTGTCGCGTCCGGGCCGGCCGGAGTCCGATCACGGCCGGCAGGACCCACGGGGCGAGCAGTACGACGCGCGCTGTGGTGGCAGCCGCGCTGGTTGGGCCGGCCCTGAACCCGACTGGCGCGGCCTTCAGAGGGAGAGAAGCGACATGCATCGGCGTTCGGTTTACGGCGTGACCTGATCCGGATGGACGAAGGGCCACGGTCTCTGTTCTCAGAGGGTTGCCAACTCTCTGTGAGAAGGAGGAGGAGGAGCGTGGCCCGAAGGAAGCCTATCGGGATCCGCCCTCAGTTGACCAGCCTGATCTCGACACGTGGGATCAACCAGTACGCCCGCTGGAGCGGGGTGGTGAGGCGACGCCGCAAGGTCGAGCCGGCGGAGTTGCTCCGCACCGTGGTGGGGCGGTGTTGCTGGAGGGGAGCTTTCCTGCGAGCCGGACGAACCACACTAAGGCCGCCGCCAGGCTCCACGTGGTGATGAGTGTGAAGGGCAAGGGGATGCGGAGCGTCAAGCTCAGCTCGGGCCGCCAGCACGACAGCCCCGTCCTGAAGGTGGGCCGTTGGGTGCGGGACCGGGTTCCAGGGCGACTGCTTCATCTCGCGGCTCAAGCAGAACGCCAACCCGCTCATCACAGGGGTGCTCAGGGACGGGACCGCCAACGGTGTCCAGCTCGTCGGGGAGCGGTTGAAGCGTGGATACGGCTGCGCCTGGTGGGCGTCCGCAATGCGGAGACGGGCGAGTACCATCTCTACGTCACGAACATTCCCGCCGACTACGGGTTGGAGGAGATGCCGAGCTGCAGGCGCCAGATGGTCGAGACGCTGCTGTACACGTCGGTGGTGACGTTGCTGGTGAGCCGGCGGCTGCTTCTCGTGGTCCGAGAGAAGCTGAAGGGAACCCAGCGCAACGCGCCCGAAGAACGGTGGGGCGGGATCTTCAGGGAGGTCTCCCAGGCTGTGCCCGACGTGGTGCTGGCGCCGGGGAAGCTGGCTCTGGAACTGTCGCGCAATCTGGAGGCAATGCTGATTCACGAGGCCGTCGATTCCAATAGAGTCCGGCGACCATTGATCCAGCGAGTGGAGAATGGAGTGATGTGGTGATCGCCGGGAACCCGCGCCAGACGTGCTATCAGAATAAGTTAATCGATCACGGATGGGGGTGCCTGATGTTCAGCCAAAGGAGTATTCAGCGTCATTTGCTGCTGATGCTTTCCGTGGGCCTGCTCTTCTTCGCCCATTCGGGTCCCGTCGCCGTTGCGCAGGTCTTCTCTGTGGATCCCGCGTCGCCATTGGCTGCAGCCCCCGGCGGTAGCCCGGCCAATCTGTACATGCCTGGACCGGTACTCTACTGTCCGGCCGGTAATATCGGCCTCCTCGCCGCGGATGACATCGACGCTTTCTCGTTCGGCTTCGATGATGTGACGTCGCCCACGGTTCTGTTTTCCACGGGCTCCTTCACGGCCGGCGCGGTGGTTGGCGGGAACGCGGTCTGCTCAGAGGCGGGGACTTGTCCGCCCGCCGTCCCGTGCGCGCCGGAGGCCTCGGCCGACATCTTCAGCACCTTGGGAGGCGGCACGGCTGCCCTGCGCTTCGACGGCGATGGCGTGCCAGGGGCGGCCCCACCGCTCGGCCTAACGGAGTGCCCTGCGGGAGGACCTGGCATCCAGGACAACGTGGATGCCTTCGACGATCTGGTGGCACCCTTGGTGGGCGGCAGCCCCGCCTGGCCAGTCTACTTCTCGCTGGCGCCGGGTTCCCCGACGTTAGCTGGGGCCAACCCCCTTCTCCCCGGCGGCGCCGGGCCAGCCGACATCCTGGTCTATGAGCCAGGTCAGCAGTCGCTTTCGGTCTTCTTCGCGGCGGCCGGACTGGGGCTTGTTCCCGGAGACGACATCGATGGCCTTTCCTTCGACGTCCTCACCAGCGACTTGCTTTTTTCTCTTGCTCCGAGCTCACCCTCGCTGGCGCCGGCCGCCGGGATCTGCCCGGGGGGCTGCACGTCTGGCGATTTCATTCTGTCCGCCGGTCCGATATGTGGCCCGACTCCCTGTCTCGCTGGAGGTCTCGGCTTTGCCTCTGCAGGCTTGGCCCCTGGAGACAACGTCGACGCGATGGATCAGCCCGGGTCGCCGCCAGCGCTCGCCTTCGACGACATCTCGCCAGGTGTGACTTACTCGCTCGACCCGTCGTCGCCCCTCCTTGCGGCCATCAGAACCGCCAAACCGGTGCGCGACGGCTCGCCAGCCGACCTGTTGACGCAAGATCGCAAGAATCCCAGAGGGGCTCCGATCGTCGTCTACCGGGCCGAATCGCTCGGGTTAGTGCCCGATGACGACATCGATGGGCTCTCCTTTGGCCTGGAGTCGGTGTTCGTGCCGGGCGGCGACTACGCCGTGGAGTTCTCAGTGGACCGCGCAGCCACGGGAGCGCCCGGGACCGGTGTGCTCGCAGAGACAACCGCCCCCACGGGGGCCGAGGCCTCGCCCGACATCTTCGATTCGTTCATGCCAGCAGCGGCCGGCTCGGGTTTCATCGGGACCAACCACCAGACATGGGATGGAAACGGCTCGAGCGCCCCGACGCTTCAGCTGCGCGACGTACCGCGCGATCTCCACGCCAACGACAACCTCGACGCGAGTGAAGGTCCGCCCCGAATCGCCGATCCGGACGGTGACGGCGTGCGGGATCTGCCCGTCTATTTCTCTCTCGCTCCGGGTTCTCCGACGCTGGCCGCCATTGGAGCCACGGAAAGCGACATTCTTGTCTGTCCGGCCCCAACCTGTGCCTCGCCGACCATCTTCATTTCCTACACAGGCCTTGGGATTGCAGCCGGCGATAATCTGGAAGATTTCAGCCTGGATGCTGCCGTGGGGAATGCTGCCATGGCGAACGTGGATTTTACCCTCCCGCCCGTAAACTCTCTCGGTGCGGCTCCCGGGGCGATCCTCAAGCGCGTAGGATTCTCCCCTTGCGTTGCTGCGGCATGCACGGTCTTCTCCCCGGCTGCCGTTGGCCTCCTGTCCGGGGATAACATGAACGCCCTTGACTCCCTCGACCCGGTTCAGGTCTGCGTCAGCATCGCGAGCATCGCGCCTGGAGCCGATCCGGAAATTGATGTCGCTCACGGGGCTTGCCCGCTCCTGGCCGCGTCCGCCGGTCCCTACGATGTCATCGAGGGCGAGCTGGGCGAGCTCACCGAGAGGGTCGGGAATGTCGATCTCAGCCGCGTCTTCTGCCGGGCGGACGACTGGATCTTGGACAAGATAACTCTGGAAGGCGGTATCGATCCCTTCACTCGCCCGCGCTTCATCCTGGTGCGCAACGCCGGGACGCAATCCGACTACGGCACCAGCACGCTGGGAAACCCGCGCAACCCAGCTGATGGAGGCTGCCCGTAGCCGGATCGCTATCAGGTCCCGTCGGCGGCGTCTCGCCGCCGACGGGGTAGCGGTGTCCATCCAGGGGCCGGTCCAACGAAGTGTTGGAGACCATGGAGCCGGAGGAGGGATTCGAACCCGCAGCGCGTCGCAGCGTCGTGTCATGGGTTCCTGCAAGGCGCATGGCCGTTCGGAGTCGTGGAACTCATTTGGTCGGGCGTGGCGCTGCGCCGCTGTTCGAGAAGACGTTCTGATCGGACCGATCCACCAACCCGGGTCTAGAGCTGACCCGCCATCCGGCCACGAGATCATTCATGGCCGAAGCCTCGGAACCGGTGGCACACGGCGAGCACGAACATCCACCGGGCGACGGGGGACCTCTTCTTCGTCCAGAGATTCGCCCGGCACGCCTCACCGCTCACGACGGTCATTTACACCCATCCCTCGGACAAGGAGTTGTATGCGGGGGTGAGGGACGAGGTACTGGCGGTCGTAGCACGACAGGACGCCGCGGATCCTCTTGCGGTATCGTTCCACCAAGGCGCACATGACGTCACCCTCCGGGAGCATCGCTGGACTGTGAGAGAATGGCTCCCCGCGGATCGACCACCCTGTTTGGTTCCGGCTACGCCGGGTTAGGATCACCCATGGGCCGGCGGCGGAAGCCGCAACCCGCCCCCCGGGAATCGTGGCCCCCGCCGCCGGCCGTCTGATGTCTCATTCCGGGCTCAGACGTCTCGCTGCATCGAGCGCTTCGGCGTCGTCGGGGAGAACTCGGAGCCACATCTCAGCCGCATCACGGGCCGCCACCCCCGGGACGTAGACCATCAGCCACGATGCCGTTCGGCTGCGCGCCGCGGCCGGCAGCCTCCTCGGAGGGCGCGTTCGTGCCGCTCCGATGGCGAACGCAGCCATCGCGAGCCGAAGCGATGGTCCCTCCCAGGGAAAGGGCCGGCGGTGGAGTTCCAAGCCCCAGGAAGGAGGTGTCGCGCCGCAATTCGGGCGGTTGAGCAGCCCGCGGAGCGGGCCCCCATCGTCATCTCGCCGCCTTTGAGTGCCATCACCTCGGTTCGCATGATGCGGGCCAGACCAGTCCAGGTCGTGGCGGCCAGCACGGCGATGAGCATCGGCGTGGAGGGGCGCAACACGGCGGCGCAGGCGAGGTAGACGAGGAGCCGAGGGAGACAGAGGAGACCATCCACCACCCACCGAGCCATCCCGCTGTCATGCCCGCGCAGGTTCCCGGAATCAGAGCCAGCAGGACCGGACGGGATCGATCAGGGCCACGTCGGATTTGACAAGGAGGACTGCGGGTCGACATGATGCGGCATGGAGTGGGCCGGCGATCCGCGTGTCCTGATCCTGACCGTACCTTCCGCCGCGGTCCTGGCCCTGCTCGTCTGGCACTCGACCCTGGCTCTTCCCCGCGGCAGGGCGGCGGCCTTCTGGGTCTTTGCGATCGCCTACGGTTTCCTGCGCGCCGCTGGCGTCCGATGGGTGACCGAGCAAGGCCTGGGCGGCTTGTTCCCGTACGAGATCCACCAACCGCTCCTCCCGCTCTTCGGCGCATCGCTACAGGAGGTGTCGGGCTGGGCGATTGTGGCCTACCTTGGTTGGTGGCTCGGCTGTCATTTCTCGGAGAAGCTCTTCGCGCAGATCGCCTGGGCATGCCTCTTTTTGGGAGCGATCAGCTGGGCCGTTGAGTCGGCCGCCATCGCCGCCGGCTGGTGGCACTGGCGCGTGCCGGCCGCAAGCCCCCTCTTGCTGGGGGTGCCGTTCATCGGCTTGATCGATTGGTTTTTCGTCGGGACCGACTTCCTGCTCCCTTTCACGGCGCTGACGGCGCCGGAGCTGTCCGGCCGGCGCGCGCGATGGCTCACGCTGCTGGCCTTCCCGGCTCACTTCTCCGCACACAGTTTCGTGGGGCGGCTCGGAGAAGTGGTCCCGATCCCCATCTATCACCTGGCACACTGGTTTCTGGTCGGGACCTTGTTGTGGCTCTCCACCCGGTCCGATGTCGGAGACCGGCCCTTCAATGCACTCCAGGAGGGATGGATTCGCCGGCTTCCGGTCGCAGCACTGGCCATCGTCCTGATCGATGCGGCCGCCGTCGACCTGCTGGTCACGCGCCGGCCCGACCTGCTGGTCTCGATCGCTCCAGCGCTGGCCGTCTCGTTACAGGCGCTGCGCGCTCCGCTCGGTATCGCCGCCGGCGTCGCCGGGATCCTGTTTGGGCTGTGGGTGCATCCATTGATGCTGGCGGCCGCCCCTCCGGCCGCGTCCGTGCTGCTCGCGATGGGCCGCCGCCACGGTCGCAGAGCTCCCGCCGCGATGCTGGTCGCCCTGGCGGCTGTCGCCTGGGGCGTGCATGCCTCCGGCGCGCGCGCCGAACGCGAGCTGACGTTGCGCCTTGACCGGGCCCTCGCCGCCCGCGACCGGGGCGATCTCGCGACAGCGCGCCGCGATCTGGAGGAGGCCGCACGCGCGCATCCCGAATCCCACGTGCCGGCCGCACTCCTGGCGGAGATCGAATACCGTCTGGACCGTCTCGGCCCGGCGCGTGAATGGTTCGCCGCCGCGCTGTCCACCAGGCAGGACTATGTCGAGGGCTACCGCCACCTGGCGGTCATCGACCTCAGGCGAGGCGATCGCGAGGAGGCGGCGCGTGTCGCGAGCCGCGGCCTGACCATCTCGGAAGGGGATCCGGAGTTGGAGTTCCTGCTTGGCCGCGCGCGAGGTGAAGGGGTCGGCGTGACGTTGCGTCGCCTCGCGGCATTCGAACCTGCCATGGCTCAGTCAATCGCCTCCCTCGCATACGAGCTTGGCGACGCTTCCGTAGCCGTTGAGATCCTCGATCGCTCGATGTCGCTGTGGCCAAAGGAGCGTTGGTTTTACAAAACCCGCATAAAACTCGCTCTCAGGCAAGGCGACGAAGCCGCCGCGCGGCATGCGGCCAGGGTCTGGCTCGGGAGCATGCCGAATGACATCGAGGCGATGGAGATCGCCCGTCAGCTGGAGGTCCAATAGGCGCTGCAGCTCGTAGCGACGTGGCCCCGGGAGAGAAAGGGGCACCGCGGCCGAAGCCACGGCACCCCCTCCCCTACATTCGTTTGTAGTCTCGGGACACTCCCGGACTACGGGATACTTACCGGCACGGTCCCTTCGATCTCCACGCCGCGCCCTTCAAGGGGCGGCGTGGTCGACAGTGGTATCGGGTTGCCCGTGCGTACCTGCCGCGCGGTGCTCATCTCGAGCCTGGTGAACGCGTTGCCCGGGTTGAGCACCTGAATCTGGTAGACACCCCATGAGGTGACGCCCGAATCGAGGCCGGATGCCGTGAGCCCGGAGATCAGCGCCTGGCCCGTGGCGATGAGGTTGCCGCTCGGGTCTATCAGGTTCACCGTGAGAGGCACCAGGCTCCCCTCCACCACCACGGAGATGGCGACGTCGTCCGGGCCGATCTCCACCGTCCGCACGATCACCGGGCCTTCGGCGCTGGAGGCCATGTCGGTCTCGGTGGCCGAGTTGAAGGCCGGGGCCGTCGCGTCGGCTCCATCGGTCCCCTCGCACGCGAAGCCGAACCCGTCTACGTAGACGGCGCCGGAGCGATGCTCGATGCGCAGCTCGTGCTGCCCGGCCCCGAGGCCCGTGTATGTTCGCGAGTGACCGAAGGTGTGGCCCCCGCTGCCCGCCGACGTGTCGAGGTACGAGAGGCTCTCCCGCAGCGCGCCGTCGAGGTAGATGTCTGCCGTGCCGCCTTTGTCCGACTTCACGTAGAAATAGGTCACCTCCTCACCGTCGAAGACGACCCGCGCGATTGGCGTGGAACTGTTGCCGCTGTTGTTGCCGCCCATGCGGCGATGGTACCCGCCGTTGGACGCGCGCGCGTCGTCCCTGCGATGCCAGCCCGCGCGGTAGTCAACGGCCGTGTCCGCGTCGTCGATCTCACGGCAGCCGGGGCCCATGTCCTCGTTGACCTGCACCGTGACCGTCGCCGTGTCGGAGCCACCCAGACCGTCCTCTGCAGTGTATGTGAACGTGTCGAGGCCGGTGAACCCGTTATCGGGCGTGTAAGTCACGGTTCCGTCTCCGTTGTTCAGCGCGGAGCCGTGTGCCGGCTGGGTGAGGCTGGCCAGGGTGATCGCGTCACCGTCGGGATCGCTGTCGTTGGCCAGAACGTCGACACTCACCGGTGTGTTCTCCTCGGTGACGGCGGCGTCATCAACCGCGTCGGGCGGCCTGTTGGGCTGGGTCGTGCAGGCGCCGGGCTGCTGGACATCGTCGATGCTGATGTTGTCGATGAACCAGCCGAGGTCGTTGGTGGCACCGTCAGACGCAAAGAGGAATCGGATCCGTACCGCCTGGCTGGCATATTTGGCGAGCGATCCCGAGAACGGGAGGTAGAGCCCCGCCGAGGTCGCGCCGAACACAAGTTCTCCGTCCTTGAACCCGGCGTTCGCGCAGGCCGGATCGCCTTGTGTGCTGGCCATGAGGAACGGGTAGTTGATCGTGTCGAGCTTGGTCCAGTTGGAGAAGCCGCCCGCGGAGGTGGCGACCTCAACGATGCCGCCGTCCCAAGTCGCCTCGATGTCGTATTTGCTGGTGAAGCTGAGCGTCGGATTGGCGCCCAGGTAGATCGTGTCGCTTTCCAGAGACAGGCACGAGTCATCCGGGTAGTTGCCCGCCGCGGTCGTGGCGTAGACCATGGGGCCGCTGTCGCCGCCCGTCGATCGCACCGCCCAGGTGTTGTTGGGCACCTGCGCTGGCGCGAACTTCCTGGTCGTGGTGTCGCCCGCGTCATCGGCGAGAGTGCCGCCCGGCGAGAGGCTGCCGATCGGCGTCTCGCTGCGCCGCACGGTGTTGAGCTCGGTGTTGCCCAGCCCGTCGGTGGCCCGCACGATGTAGTGGTACTCCACGCCGCCCGTCACATCGCGATCCACATAGCTCGTGCCGGTCAGACCCGAGGCAACCTGGCTGGTCGCGTCGGGCGTGAAGGCCCCGTCGGTGGATCGAAAGATGCTGTACGTCAGCCTGCCCGAGTCGCAGTTGTCGGTGGCCGCCGACCAGGACACCGTGAGCTGACAGGTGCCACTGCTCGCCGCCGTCACGCTCCCGGCTCCCGCGAAGGTTGGGGCATCCTGGCATGCGCCCCCGGTGCACTGGAACGGCAGGGTAAAGTCCTCGGTAACGGTGAGCGTGCCGCCGCCATCCTGTGCGTTGACGCCCATGCCGCGCCGCGCGAAGGCGGCCCAGATGTGGCAACTGTGAGCGCCACCATACTTGATGTCGTCGGCGAGCAGGATCGCATCGCGCCCGTCGAGGAACGTCGGGTTGCAGGGCTGCAGCTTCAGGCCGTCCATCACGAGCTGCAGCGCGACCTGGTTGCCCGCCAGAGGCGCGCCCATGTCGTAGATGTTCTGCCGGAACCCTTCACCCGGCAGCCCCAGCGCGGGCACACCGTTGACAAGGTTCCAGTAGACGTCCCAGATGGCGGTAGCCCAGACCGTTCCCACGCCATGCGGGACTGTCAGCGTGCCGGTGGTCAAATCACCATAAGTTTGCGGGTTGATCGACATGTCGGTGCTGTACGGGAAGGGCCGGATTCCGAGCCCCGTGGCGGGGTCCTCGAACGTCAGGTAGGTGGCGATGCCGCGCGGCTCGGCGCCCGTGGCTCCCGCCCGCGCGGTCAATGCCAGCGCCCACCAGTCGCTCCAACCCTCGCCGGCCTGCTGGTCGCCGCTCAGGCAGGTCACCGTGTTGGGGCCGCCGGTCAGGCGGGTGGAGACCCCATGGCCGTACTCGTGCGCAATGACCCCGTTGTCCAGGTCGCTGTCCCGATCGACGCCCACCGTTCTCATGTTGGCGCTGATCGGACCCGGATCGCCCGCCAGGGAGGTTTTGACCCTCTCGCCGGTGGACTGGGCGACGAAGACGGAGGGGATGGTGACCTGCCCGCCCGTAGCACCCGGTGCCATGCCGATGATCTGCTCGCCGGCGTTGTTGGCCACCACCGCCGCTGCCGCGCCGGCATCCTCGGCGTTCTTCACCTTGAGACCGAACTCGCAGGTGCCGCGGTCGATGAGGGCGATCTTCCCGGTCAGGTCCTGTGAGATCGGTTCGCACGCGTCGCTGGTGGCGCCCGTGCCATCGTCCACCAGGACGATTGACCCGCTGAGCCCCGTCTGGTCCAGACGCGCGCCGAAGCCGGCGCTGCCGGCCGGGTACTCACCGGCGGCCGAGCTGGGAGGGAAGATCGTCAGCGCTGTCTGCGCCGTCCAGACGAACATCTGCATGCGCGGTGTGAGTCCGTCGATCCGCGTGCCGAAGTTGGCGTTGTTGGTGCCCGAGCCATCCTGCGCGTCGGCGTCCACCGCATCGCCGCCGAGTCCACCTTTGCCGTAGTTGTTGAACTGGAAATTACCCGCTGCCTCGGTGAACCCGTATAGATAGTGCAGGTCGTGCAGGATGTTGTTCCAGTAAAACAGGTTTGTCACTGCCGCGTCGCGGTATGCGGCCGGCTGCTGCGTCAGATCGCAGGGCGGCTGGAAGTCCCGGAAAGGACTGACGGGCCGGTTCTCCACGCCGGGCGCGAAGGCGTCGTTGTTGTCCAGATCGGTTTGCGCGAAAACATTGTTGCCTGTCGTGTCGACGGTATCGGCCCCCATCACGCCGTTCAGATCGTGCCATCCGAATGGCGATGCCGTTGGATTGGCCGCCGTCTGGTTCACCACCGTGCGGCCATCGCCCGGTGGGAGCGGCAGCCCGCCGGACACGTGGCTGGGGCTCTCAACCGGCCAGGGGTACACCTTATAGGTGTCACGCTGAATCATGTCGCGCTGCGCCAGCACCTCGCCGCTCTCGGCGTCCACATGCATCAACCACATGTGCTGGTCATTGGGGCTGATGTCCACTTCCCATGTCAGCCGCACCTGCCCGGGCCTGTACGGCAGGTAGACGAGTTTGACGCGGATCGGATGGATCGATAGCGCGCCGGCTCGATAGACCACTGCCCGCGCCGCGCCTGTCGGGCCGCTCTCCTCCTCGAGCGGGGCTGTCACTCTGAGGCCAAGGCGGGCAGCCACACGGCCGATCGCCTCCTCAGCCGTCAGAGCCGGCGCGCGAGTGCCGGCGGATCGGGCCAGATCGGCAACGAAGCGGTTCCCCAGGTTCGCGATGCGGCCGTCCTTCGTGACGTTGACGTTGATCAGGCCGTTGAAAACCTCGATTCCGCGCAATGTTTGTGCGATGTAGATGTGCGTGACTCCATTGTGTTCCGTCCGGTAGCGGTCGCGGATCACGATGTCCCTGAGGTCCGCCTCCGTCAAGCCCAGAGCCGCCCTGTTGTTTCGAACGTATCCTTGGGCGATGTCGACCGGATCTCCGGAAACCGGGTTCGTCAGGAACTTCTGCGGCGCGGCCTGGGTCGCCGTGGCGCCCAGCATGAAAATGACCGCGATGAGTGAGGTCGAGATGGTGCCTTCGGCGAATTGGCGATATCCCCATTCGTATCTCATGGCATGACTCCCTCTCTGGCGGTGGCGCCCTCGGGCCGCCATGGCGCGCTCGGCCGGGTTAACGCCCGTCGCAACAGGGGAAACATTTCCGGGCGGGCCACGTGGCCCACCCGATGGAAGCCCGGTTGACGCCTCGACACTATGAGGAAGGGGTTGAAAATACCTTGAACGCCGGTCAATAAGAAGATCGAATGCGATGTGTAACTTGCTGTTTCCTAAAGTGTTCGGTGATTTGTTGAGAATTCATGCAGGGGCTGATTCATCCCGACGGCCCCGGAGTGTTCAAGGAGGGTTGATGAAGCGCGGCGAGACCCGAGCCATGACTTGGACACACTCCTCGGGAATCGGCCGTGCCTGTAGCGGCTGATGAAGCCCCTCAGCGGCGGATGGCAGCAGCTGTCGTGGTGAGTACGGAGGCTCTCATGTGCTCGGACTTCACGGATTACTCGGACGGGCTCCCGGGCCGACGCGACTCAGGCCACCGAGGAGCCCTCGCGCCCCACGAGAGGTCCGGCCGCGGCGCGGCGAACGCCGGTCACCAGGAAGATGATGACGAGCCCCGGCCACAACACCGCCCACGACGAGTCGGGAAAGCCGTCGCGGGCCGAAGCGATGATTCCCCCCAGGGAGACGGCCGGCGGTGGAGCCCCGAGCCCCAGGAAGGAGACGGCTGACTCCAGAAGGATCGTGTCGGCGACCCTCAGAGAGGCGATCACGGCGAGGAGGGGTGTCATCGCGGGCAGCAGGTGGCGCGCCGCGACGCGGAGGGCGGAGCAGCCCACGGCGCGCGCCGCCATCGTCATCTCGCCCCCTTTGAGCGCCATCACCTCGGTTCGCAGGATGCGGGCGAGGCCCGTCCAGGTCGTGGCGGCCAGCACGGCGATGAGCATCGGCGTCGAGGGGCGCAATACGGCGGCGCAGGCGAGGTAGACGACCAGTCGCGGGAGACAGAGGAGACCATCCACGGCTCGCATCAGGAGTGCGTCCCACCATCCCCCGAGCCATCCCGCCGTCATCCCGGCGCACGTTCCCAGGATCAGGGCCAGCAGGACGACCGACGCTGTCACGATCATGCTGTGGCGCGCCGCGTGCAGAAGGCGCGAGAGCAGATCTCTTCCGAGCGAGTCGGTCCCGAGCACGTAGAGCCGGGGACGCGGCGGCTCGACGACCTGCGCATCGGGCAGCGTGACCGGCCGTCCGGCTCTAAGCCCGGTCCAGCCACCTTCCGTGCGCCGCAGCATCGTGACCACCCAGGTGCGGGGGCCGACGTCCAGCGCGTGCGCGCGCGTGAGCGGCGGCAGGTAGCGCGCTCCCGCCGGATCTTCCTGGCGATCGGGTGGGTGCGGAGACAATGCGGGAGCGGCAGTGAGCACGACGCCGATCACGAGCATCGTCGCGCGTGTCCTGCTGGACGATTTCACGGAAGTGAGCCCCTCACCCGCGGATCGAGCGCCGCGGCAACCAGGTCGGCCACCAGCCCGCCCATCACCACGAGGACCGCGGTCACCGCCGCGCATCCCAGGACGAGCGGCTCGTCGCGCGCCAGCGCCGACTGGTAGGCCAGCCGTCCCATCCCCGGCCAGGCGAAGAGAACCTCCATCACGATGCTGCCTCCCACCAGCCCGGGCAGGGCGAGCCCGAAGAGGCCCACCACCGGCAGCAAGGCATTGCGCAGCGCGTGTCCCGCGACCACCCGCCCCCACGACGACCCGCGCGCCCGGGCGGTCAGGACGTAGGCACGCGTGAGCGCGTCCGAGACGGTCTCCCGCACGAGTAGGGCGATCCCGGCGGCGGCCGGCAGCGTCAGAGAGATCCATGGCAGCACCAGATGACGGGCGGCGTCCCACGCCCGCCACGTCGCGGTCATCTCGGCCGCGCCCGGCGCATGCATCTGGGAGACGGGGAGCCATCCCAGCCGCACCGAGAACAGGACGGTGAGGAGCAGCCCGAGCCAGTAGGAGGGGACCGAGTAGAGCGCCGTCGCGGATACCCTCACGACGCGGTCCACCCACCCACCGCGGAGGGATGCGGCGAGGACACCTGCCGCGATGCCGAGGGCGAACTGCGCGGCCATAGCGGCCCCCATCAGAAGGCCCGTGTTGCGCGCCGCCTCCCCGATCACGTCGGACACCGGGCGCCGCAGCGACCACGAGAGCCCCAGGTCGCCCGTCAGGAGGCCTGCGGCCCAGTGGAGGTAGCGTGGTCCCAACGGTCGATCGGCGCCGAAGGCCCGGCGTACCGCGGTCGCGTCGGGGCTGACGTTCGTGCCCGGCTCGGGGGTGAAGGGGTCCCCAGGCGCCATTTGCAGCAGGAGGAAGAGGGTGGTCAGCGCCACGGCCAACACGGGGATCGCGGCAACGATCCGGCGCGCAACATGGGGGATCACGCGGAATTCCTATCGTTGCCTGGCCGGGGCGGGTCGGGTAGAATGAACCGCACGAACTTTCCTACCTTTCGCGATTCGGGCGGCCTGCTCCGTCGCCCCGGGAGGATCCCGTTGGGCAAGAAGCGCGACCTGCTCGTCCCGTGGGTCACCTCGTGCGCCTGCGCCATCGCGATCCTGGCGGGTGCGCTGCGCGCCGAGGCGCCCGCCACCGCTCCCCCCTCGGCATCCGCCTCCCGCCTGGTCATCGGCGTCCGCAACGATGTTACCTCGTTCAACATCTACAGCGCCACGAACGCCTTCTCCCAGGAGGTCGCCGATTTGATCTACACGCGGCTCGCCGAGGAGCAGGACGACTTTCAGAAGGGCCCTCCCACGTTCCGTCCTTCTCTGGCCTCCTCGTGGACCTTCTCGGACGATGGCCTCGCGCTCACGATCAAGCTCGACCCCGCGGCGCGCTGGAGCGGCGGGCGACCGCTCACCGCCGAAGACGTGGTCTTCTCGCACCGCGCGGCGGCCAGCCCGGAGGTCGGCTGGGTGGGCAGGGACGTCAAGGATCAGATCGTCGAGGTGACCGCGCCCGACCCGCGCACGGTGGTCTATCGCTTCAAGCAGCGCTACCCCTACCAGTTCATGGACGTCGCCGACGGAACCGTTCTGCCGGCGGCGGTCTTCTCACTGATCCCGTTCGCCGAGTGGCCCACGCGGGCCTTCCAGGAGGCGCCGACTCCCAGTGGTCCCTTCCGGCTGAAACGATACGAGCCCCGGTCGATCATCGAGCTGGAGCGCAACCCGGACTACTACCGCGCTCCGTTGCCCCGGCTCGACTCCGTCGTCTTTCGCGTGATCCCGGACGAGAATACGTTGATCAACGAGCTGCTGTCCGGCGGGATCGACATGATGGAAAACGTTCCCGCGCGCGCGGCCGCGCGGGTGGAGGCCTCCGGGCGCCTGCGTCTCATCCGCACACCCGATCTCTCCTACACGTTCATTTGCTGGAACACCTCGCGCCCGCTCTTCTCCGACCCGCGCGTCCGTCGTGCCCTCACGATGGCCATCGACAGGGAAGCCATCGTGGAAGGGCCGCTGGGTGGCGCGGGACGGCAGGCGGCCGGGCCGATCCTCTCCTTCCTGTGGGCCCGGGACGCGGGCTTGAAACCGCATCCGTACGACCCCGTCGCCGCCGCGGCGTTGTTGAAGGAGGCCGGGTGGACCGACAGCGACGGTGACAAGCTGCTGGACCACGAGGGACGGGCCTTCCGGTTCGAGCTGGAGTCGAATCAAGGCTCGGGGCTGCGCGGGGAGATCGTCCAGATGGTTTCGGCGCAGCTACAGCGCATCGGGATCGAGGCGGTGCCGCGCCTCGTGGAGACGGGGGCCTTCATCGAGAAGCACGAACGGCACGACTTCGACGCATTCGTCGGCTCGCTTCGCGAATCCACCAAGGTGGACCTGCGGTCGGTTCTTCACAGCGCCGCCGCGAACGGCGGGTACAACTACGGCCTGTACGCGAACGCCGAGCTGGACGCGCTCATCGAGCGGGCCCGCGTCGCGATCGATCCGAATGTCGCGCGCGACCTGTGGCGCCAGGCGCAGCAGATCGTGCATCGCGAACAGCCCTTCACCTTCCTGTTCGAGCCGGATCGCTTCCACGCGGTGCCGCGCCGCCTGACGGGGCCCAGACCCAGCCCGCGCAGCGCGTACCTGGACCTGGAGGAATGGGCCTGGGAGCCCGGCCCCAGGGCGGGGCCGTGACTCCCGGGGACGCCCTGGTCCGGGCAAAGCTCCTCCCTCCCACGACCGGCCGCTACCACCTGAGGCGCCTGCGGCTGGAGGATCGCCTCGCCGCCGGGTTGATCGGGCGGGCCACCCTCCTCACGGCGGGCCCCGGCTACGGCAAGAGCAGCCTCGCGGCGCGGTTTCTGCAGGAGCGCGGCGGCGATTCGGTCTGGTACCGGCTCGATTCCTTCGATCGGGATCCCTGGATGCTCTTCCGTTACCTGATCGAGGGGATCCGGCAGCATGTCCCCGAGTTCGGCGAACGCAGCGAGAACGTAAGAGAAGCGCTGCGTTCGGGAGGCGGGCTGGTCGAGCGTCTGACCGACACGTTCATCCGCGACGCCGAGGAGTCGCTCGAGGGGCAGGTGATACTCGTGATGGACGACGTCCACCACGTCGCCGACGGCGGCGCCACCGAGCGCGCCTTGAGGCGCCTGGTCGCCTACCTGCCAGGCACCCTGCATCTGATCCTGATGGGGCGGTCCATGCCCGACCTGGGGGTCGCCTCGCTGCGAACCGACGCCGCCGTCCAAAGGCTGATGGGACAGGACCTCCTGTTCAATCTGGAGGAAACCCGCAATCTCCTGACGGAGACCTTCGGCCTGCGCGCATCGGATGAAACGGTCCGCCGCATCCACGAGCGGACGCGCGGCTGGGTCACGGCCCTTCAGCTCCTGCGTCAAACCGCCCTCTCTCGCGGGGGGAGCCCCGATCTTCCCGAGGCGATCTTCGCCTTGACCGAGTCCGAGATCTTCGAGTACTTCAGCGAGGAAACGCTCGCCTCTGAGCCGGAGGCGTCGCGTCGCTTCCTTCTGGCCGCCTGCCTGCCCTCGACGATCGACCCCGACATCCTGGGAGCGGTCCTGCCCGAGACGGACGTGAGAGGGATCCTGTCGGGCTTGTTGCGGCGCAGCCTCTTCATCTCGGCGCTGGAGAGCCGGGGGGAGTACTACGCCTTCGATCCTCTTTTCGCCGATTACCTCCGGCGGAAGGCGGGCGAGCAGCTCGGAGCGGACGGCATGCGTGACCTCCACCGTCGTTACGCGCGGGCGTTTGCCGCGCGGCGCGACGCGGCGCAGGCGCTGCGTCACTGGGTGGCCGCCGACGAACCGCTCCAGGTGGCGCGGCTGCTCGCTTCGCATGGGAAAACCCTCGTGCGAACCGGAATGCTGGACGCGGTGAGGGAGGCCGCGAAGTTCGTATCCGAGCGCGGCGCGCGATCACCGGTCCTGGACGACCTGCTTGGCGAGGCCAGCCGGCTGTGCGGTGACTACGCCGCCGCCGCCGGACACTTCGAGAAGGCGCTTGCGGCCACGACATCATCGGGCGCGTCTCTCGAGGGGGCCGAGCGCGCCGGAGTGCTGCAGGGGCTGGCCTACTCGCTGCTGAAGCTGGGCGAGGTCGGTCGAGCCCGACTCATGGCCGAGGAGGCCCTGGCCTCCGCCGGTGGCGAGGACGAAGCTCTGAGGGCGCGGATCCTCAACACGCTCTCGCTCATCCGATACCGTACCGGGAGCCAGTCCGAGGCCCTGGCGGGCTGGCAGGAAGCGCTGCGCGCCGCCCGTCGCGCGGACGACACGCATCTGGCCCGGATGATCGCTCACAACCTCGGGCTTCCCCACGCCGTCATGGGGGACTTCGCGCGCGCCGCGGAGTGCTTCCACATCCTGACCGATCCGGACAGCCCACGCCTCGGGCCGGAGGAAGGGGCCGCCTACCTCAACCTGGCGCGGATCGAGACGCTCCTCGGGCATCTGGAGAGTGCCGCCTCGCTGCTGGGCGACGCGCGCGAGATCGCCTGGAAGTGGCAGCTCGCCGGTCTGAAGGGGGACGTGCTGGAGGCCGAGGGGAATCTCCTGCGAGAGTCGGAGGATCTCGATGCCGCGCGCGGGAAGTACGCCGAAGCGCGGGCCCTCTTCACCGAGCTGGGGCAGCTCGACCTGCTGGACAATCTGGCGGAGGAGGAGGCGTTGCTGGCCTCCCGTCGCGGCGACCACGACGAGGCCGGGCGGCTGGCCTTCGAGTGCCTGAAGCGCCGCCGCGAGGACTCGGACCCGGCGGGGATTGCGTCGACCCTTCTCGCCTGTGGCCGCGTGCGATTGGCCGCGCACGATCCCTCGGGCGCCGCGGTGGCGCTCGCCGAAGCGGTCCCCCTCTTCACCAGCCTCGGCCGGGCCTATGAGGCGTGCCTGGCGAACCTCCATCTCGCGGCCGCGCACCAGCGGCTCGGCCGCAAGCAGATGGCCGATGCGACCCTGGGAGAGTCGCTCGCATTGGCCTCGCGCTTCGACTACCGTTCGGCCGTCACGCGGGTGCTCGCGACGGAGCCTGACCTGGCCCGCGTCGCTTCCTCCCTCGCCTCGGCTCCGGCATGGGCTCGAAGCGTCCCGGGGCCGGCGGCACGCCCGGAGCGGGCATCCCTCGGGGCGATCTCCCCGGCCGGCGCCGATCTGACGGCGAGGTTGCTGGGGCCGGTGGAGGTCTACCGCGACTCCGCCCAGAAGATCCCGCCGCGGGCCTGGAAGATTCGCCGAGCCCTGCACCTGTTCTGCTATCTGGTGGCCTCGCGCGACCACCGGGCCTCGAAGGATCGTCTGGCCGACGCCCTGTGGGGGGAGGCGCGGCTCTCGACGATCGAGAAGAATTTCCACCCCACCATCTCGATGCTCCGCCGGGCGCTGAACCACGGCCACAACGTGCCGAAGCATTTCATCCTCTACGAGGGGAGCGCCTACCGGCTCAACCCGGCCTACCGGTATGACCTGGATGTGGAGAAGTTCGAGCGGGCCCTGTCCGAGGCTCGGAAGGCGGCCGCGGGCGGTGAGGCGGCCGCGGCGCTCGAGGCGTATGACCGTGCCCTCGACCACTACCGCGGCCCCTTCATGGAGGAGGAATACGAGCCCTGGGCCGAGGCCCCGAGGGCCCATTACGAGAGTCTCTCCCTGTCCGCCCTGGCCGAGGCCGGCGAGCTGCACCTGAAGATGGGGGACCCCTCGGCGGCGGCCGGCTATCTCCGGCGCCTGGTGGAGCACGACCCCTTCGACGAGGGGGCATCCGCGCGATTGATGCGGGCGCTGGGAGCGGCCCGCGACCGGGCCGGCCTGAGCCGCGAGTACGAGCGGCTGACGCGGACGTTGCGCGACGAGCTGTCGGCCGAGCCGCATCCGCAGACCCGCAAAGTCTACGAGGAAGCGCTCGCGGCGGCCGCGGAAGTTGTTGCGGACCGGCGCAGAAGGCGGTAGCCTTATCCTAACTTACCGGCGCCTCTGGCCGGAATAGGCGTACAGCCATGAAACTGGAGTTGCGCGTCCCCGCCCTCCTCCTGGTCATGCTCCTGCCGGTCTGTCCGCCTGCGGAAGCCGCCCTCTATGTCACCGAGACCTCCGGCATCCGCTGGAACGACGTGGGAGGGATCCGCTGGAACGACGTGGGCGGAATCCGGTGGAACGACGTGGGAGGGATCCGCTGGAACGACGTGGGCGGAATCCGGTGGAATGACGTCGGGGGGCTGCTGTTCACCGATGCTTCCGGCATCCGGTGGAATGACGTGGGCGGAATCCGCTGGAACGACGTGGGCGGGATCGAGTTCGTCGGGCCGGTCGGTGACCCCGTCAGCGTGGACCTGGAGCTCCTGCGTCTCGTCGGCCTGCTGCCCGATTCCTCCTCCATCAATGTCATCATCACCTACCGCGCCTACCCGACGGCGGCCGACCTCTCCCACCTGGTGGCGTTGGGGATCACGGGCGGCACGTTCTTTCGCGTCCTGCCGATGGTCGTGGTCAATGCGACGCGATCGCAGATCGACGCCATCGACAACCTGCCCGAAGTGTGGTCGGTCTACGCCAATAGAACCCTTTCGTTCTTCGATGACGTCAGCGGCGCTTACGTCGGTCTCGATGAGGTGGCCGGTGATCCAGAGCTGCGACCGGCAGGGCTCCCGCTCTCGGGCGCTGGAGTCACGATCGCGGTGCTGGATTCTGGCGTGGACGCCGGGCACCCGGACCTCCCGTTCGGGACGAAGGTCGTCCAGAACGTCCGGCTCGGCCTGGCCACCGGCGGGGTCGGGTTCACCTATCCTGTTCCCGCCGAGGGGGTGGTCGACACCGACCTGGTGCTGGGCCACGGCACCTTCGTGGCATCGGTGGCGAGCGGAACGGGTCAGGCCAGCGCGGGCCGCTACAAGGGTGTCGCGCCGGGTGCCTCCGTGTTGGCGCTGTCGGCCGGCGACCTCTTCATCATGAATGTGCTGGAGGGGTTCGATTACATCCTGGAGAAAAGGGCGCAATACGGCGTCAAGGTCGTGAATTGCTCCTGGGGCACGGAAGGCTTCTTCGATCCCGCCGACCCCGTGAACATCGCCACACGACTCCTCTACGACGCCGGCGTGACGGTCGTTTTCGCGGCGGGCAACCACGGCCCCACCCCCGACACCCTCAACCCCTACTCGGTCGCTCCCTGGGTCATCGGCGTCGGGTCATCGCGCAAGGACGGCATGCTTTCGCGCTTCTCCTCCCGGGGGATCTTCGAGGAGCTTCTCTACCGTCCCACGCTGCTCGCCCCGGGAGAGGGGATCATCGCAGCCAACGCGTCCGGTGTGGCCGGCGTGGGCGGCGTGACCGGCGTGGCGGATCCTTCCGGTGGAGTCTCCGTGCCGGCCTCCGACGCCGTATGGTACGCGGTCTCGAGCGGGACCTCCTTTTCCGCGCCGCACGTGGCGGGTGTCGTCGCGCTGATGCTGGAGGCCGATCCTTCACTGACTCCCTCGGCGATCAAAAGGTTGCTCCAGCAGACGGCGATGCCGTTGCTCGCGCGCGATCGTTCGCAGGTCGGGGCGGGGGGCCTGGACGCCTGGGCGGCGCTGACGCAGACGATTGATGCCGCCAGGCCCTTCGGCACCCACATTGCGGGGTGGGTCGATGAGCGCCCCTACCGCATCGACCACCAGCCGGCGACATTCGCGTCGGGGTTCGTGCCGTCCGGCGGCGCGGCGCTGCTCGCCGCCGACGTGGCCGGGGCGGTCGCATCGTGGCAAGCCACGATCGCCTGGAATCAGCCCCCGGGGACTGGCGACCTGGACATGCGGGCCGTGAACGGCGCGGGCGAGGAAGTAGAGCGATCCGACGGGCTGATCGGCCCGTCCCTGTTCGGACGCACCGAGGGAATGCAGCTTCTCGCCGAGGTTTCCGAGCCTCTCACTCTGGAGATCTTCTTCAAGGATGGGGCCGGCCTCCTCGACCAGCCGTTCCAGCTCAGACAGGAGAAGGCCGTGGCCGTGGTGACGGCCTACACCGACGTGGCTTCCCTGCCGGGGCCGGACCAGGAGGCCGTCGCGCGGGCCGTCTCGCGCCACGTGCTGGTGGGGCGAGGGTCGCGGTTCGAGGCCTCGGCAGGACTCATGCGAGGCGAGCTGGCGCGCGCCCTGGCCCTGGCGGGCCGATTACCGCAGCGAATCCCGTCCTCTCCGTCCTTCGCGGACGTCCCACCCACCGATGCCGTGTATCCCTACGTCGAGTCGGTGGCCGGATCGCGCGCCCGGCGAAAAGTGATGGAAAATGGGACGAGGAGCCTTCAGCGTGTGCGCCAGGACAGCGACTCGCAGGACGACGTGGCGGTCGACTCGTATTTCGCCCCTCGGCAACTCGTCACCCGACTCGACTACGCCGTCGCCGTCGTACGCGCGGCCGGTTTGGAGGCCGAGGCGCAGGCACGTGCCGGCGAGGTGCTCGGCCTGGCCGACGAGTCGACGATCCCCCCAGCCACGAAGGGATACGTTGCCGTCGCCCTCGACCGTGGCTTCATAGAATCGGTCTTCCTTTCGGGCGGCGAAAGCTTCGACCCCAACGGCTTCCTGCCCCGCCTCTCGGCCGCGCGTTACCTGGTCAAGCTGCTGGAGTAATGTCCCCTAAGCGCCGACCTGAGCGCGCATCCGGGCGGGGCGATCCGGGCATCCCAGGAGAGGCGGCCATTCCCGACACAAGCTCGCGGACGGTGACCGAGCTCCTGCACGCATGGCGCGCCTGGGACCAGAAGGCCCTCGACGACCTCCTGCCGCTCGTCTACGACAAGCTGCGGCGCCTGTCGAGCCGCTATCTTCGACCAGAGCGCGGTGGACACACCCTCCAGACCACGGCGCTAGTCCACGAGGCCTACCTCAAGCTGGTCGACGCGGACATCCCCTGGCAGGATCGCGTGCACTTCTAGTCGGTGGCCGCGCGGGCGATGCGGCGCATCCTGGTCGATCACGCCCGGGCTCACAGGAGCGCCCGCCGCGGCGGGGGGATCCCCAATCTCCCGTTGGAAGAGGCGCTCGTCGTGTCGGCCGACCCTCCGGGGTACCTGCTCCACCTCGACGAGGCGCTGAACCGTCTGACGCTTCATGACCACCGCAAGGGACGGATGGTGGAGCTTCACTTCTTCGGGGGACTGAGCTTCCAGGAGCTGACTCAGGCGCTCGATCTCTCGCTCTCGACGGTGGAGCGCGAGATGCGTCTCGCCCGTGCGTGGCTGCGCAAGGAGATCGTGAGACAGACAGAACATGCGCCCTGAACGGTGGCGTCGCATCGAGAAGCTCTACTACGCGGCCATCGATCTGAGCCCCGACGAACGCCGCGCGTTTCTCGACCGGGCCTGCGCCGATGACCCCGATCTGAAGCAAGAGATCGAGGAGCTCCTCCGCCATGACACCGGTGGCGGCTCGTCGATCGCCGCCGCGATCGACGGGGTCAGCCGCCTCGTGATGCTCGAGGGCGGAGAGGTCGGGCCGGGCACGTCGATAGGCGCCTACAACATCGTCGAGAGGATCGGGCAAGGCGGCATGGGGGATGTGTATCGGGCCGAGCAGGTGGCCCCCGTGCAGCGCAGCGTCGCCCTCAAGTTGATCAAGGCCGGTATGGACACGAGGGCGGTCATAGCCCGCTTCGAGTCCGAGCGGCAGGCCCTGGCGATGATGGACCATCCGAACATTGCCCGGGTCTTCGACTTCGGATCCACCGAGCTGGGACGTCCCTACTTCACCATGGAGTTCGTGCAGGGCGTGCCGATCACCCGGTACTGCGACGAGCACCGCCTCGACACCCGCGAGCGGCTCGATCTCTTCCTGCCTGTCTGCGAGGGAGTGCAGCACGCCCACCAGAAGGGGATCACCCACCGCGACCTCAAGCCGTCCAACATCCTGGTAAGCGTCGTGGATGACAGGCCGGTCCCGAAGATCATCGACTTCGGGATCGCCAAGGCCACGGCGCGGGGCATGACCGGCCAAACGATGTTCACGGAAGCCGGCCAGATGATCGGCACGCCCGAGTACATGAGTCCCGAGCAGGCCGGGATGGCGGGGGCCGACGTCGACACCCGGACCGACGTCTACTCGCTGGGAGTCCTTCTCTACGAGGTGCTCGTCGGGGTGCTTCCGTTCGACCGGGAGGATCTGCCAGAGTCGGGTTTGGACGGCCTCCGCCGGACGATCCTCGAAGTCGAGCCTCCCAGGCCGAGCACGCGGGTGAGCGGTCTCGGGGAGGCTTCGGAGGAAGTCGCCAGGAACCGGCGCACCGATCTGCCCGCACTGGTCCGGCAGCTCCGCGGTGACCTGGACTGGATCACGATGAAGGCCCTTGAGAAGGACCGCGCGCGCCGGTACGCCTTCCCGTCCGAGCTGGCGGCCGACATTCGCCTCCACCTGAACGACCAGCCGGTCCTCGCCGGCCCGCCAGGTCTTCTCTACCGGAGCGGGAAGTTCGTCCGCCACACAGGTTCGGCGCTGCGGCAACCTTCCTGGTCCTGCTTGCCGTCGTGGGCGGCATCATCGGAACCACGGCCGGCCTGATCCGGGCCAGGCAGGCGGAGAGACAGGCACGCGATGAGGCAGCCACGGCACGGCAGGTATCGCGCTTCATGACCGATCTCTTCGCGGTCTCCGATCCCGGGGAGGCGCGCGGCCGCACGATCACGGCGCGCGAGATCCTCGATCGGGGCGCGGAACGGATCGCCGCGCTTCAGGAACAACCCGAGGTCCGGGCGCGGTTGATGTCCACGATGGGCTCCGTCTATCAGAACCTCGGTCTGTACGACCCGGCTCGGCGGCTGTTGGAGGACTCGCTGCGGATTCGCCGGGAGCTCCATCCCTCGGGAGATCCGGTGGTCGCCGACGGCCTCCGTGAGCTGGGGGGCCTGGAGACCGAAGTCGGCAACTACGAGCGGGCCGTGACGCTCCTCCAGGAGGCGCGGGCGATGCGCCGGGCGATCGACGGAGAGGAGAGCCACGACCAGGCGGTGATCCTGCACGACCTGGGTCACACTCTTTACCAGTTGACGCGTTACGATGACGCCGACCCGCTCTATCGCCGCGCCATCGCGATCTTCGAACGTCATCCAATCGAAAAGGACATCGAGCTCGCCGCGGTGACCAGCAGCCTCGCCCAGCTCCTGCACTCGAATGGAGAGTTCGCCGAGGCCGAATCCCTCTTCCGCAAGGCGCTCTCCATGCGGCGGACGGCCCTCGGGGACGACCACCCCGATATCGCTGAGGCGAAGCACAACCTGGCCACCGTCCTCCACGACGAGCGGCACCTCGACGAGGCGGAGCGCCTTTACCGCGAGTCCCTGGCGCTGAGCGAGAAGGTGCAGGGCGTCGACCATCCCGATGTCGCCGATACGCTCGTCAACCTCGCCCGCCTGCTGCGGGAGAAAGGGGACTTCCAGGGCGCCGAGGATATGCTGCGCCGCACTCTCGCCATCGATCAGCGCGTTTACGGCGATTCCCACGAGAACGTGGCCTACGATTACAAGGAGCTCGCGAACCTCCAGCACGACCGCGGGAAGATCGCCGAAGCCGAGGCGACCTACAACCGCAGCCTCACCATGTACCGGAACACGGTCCCCCCCGACAGTCCCTACCTCGCGGTGACCCTCAACGGTCTCGGCAAGCTCCTCCTGGAGTCCGGCCGGACCCGCGACGCGGAGCCCGTCCTGCGGGAGAGTCTCAAGATCGCCGGCGCCTCCTTCGCCGATGACCACTGGCTGCTCCTGACCGCGAGGAGCTTGCTCGGAGCCTGCCTTGGCGCGAGCGGGAGGTACGAGGAGGCTGAGCCGCTCCTCGTCAAGAGCTACGAGGGCTTCATCGCGACGCTCGGCAAGTCGGACCCGCGCACGCGGGCCGCTCTCGGCCGCGTGATAGACCTCTACCAGGGTTGGGGACGGACCGATCGAGTGACCTTCTGGCGCGCGGAGCAGACGCCACGCGAGAACTGACCCGCTCCGGTCCCACGGAGCTGGCCCACCGGCGCCCTTTGCGATAGGCTTCAAGCGTTCCGTATCGTTACGAGCCTGGCGACGCGCCAGCGCGAGACGGGACAGAGACACGGAGTCGCCATGAACGCCAGAGGATTCGCACCGCTTCTCGTCATGCTCTTGTCCGCGTGGTCCTGCGTATCGGCGGGCGAGGTCTATGGGAAGATCGTCGAAGGCGCCTCTCCGGTGGGGGAGGCGGCCGATGTCGCGGCCAAGTGCGGTGTCAAGGCCTACCCCGCCGTCAAGACGGACAAGACCGGCTCTTACCGCATGCTCCTCGCGGAGACGGGGAAATGCACCATGACCGTCAAGTACAAGCAGCAGACCGCGAGCCTGGAGATCGCCTCCTACGACGACTCGACCCAGGTCGACCTCGTCGTCACGATGAAAGACGGAAAGCTCTCGGTGCGGCGCAAGTAGGCGGAGGAGAGACGGCGGCGTGAGGGAGCCCCCGGTCAGCCCGAAGGATCACTGGGACAAGCTGGCGGTCGTTCTCCACCCGCTGGGAGGCCTGCTGACGGCCGTCGCCGTGACGGCGGTGGGGATCATGGGCTCCCAGGTGCTGAACCGCCGCCAGGCCCTCGACACCAACGCGCGGCTCTACTCCGAGCTGATGAGTCGGCGGGAGGAGTCGGAGAGCAGCCTGAGGAAGGACATGTTCGTGTCCATCATCCAGACCTTCCTGAAGCCGGGCGCCGGAGATCTGGACACGAAGGTGCTGAATCTGGAGCTGCTCGCCTACAACTTTCACGAGTCGCTCAACCTCAAGCCTCTTTTCCTGGACATCGCGAGGCGTCTCGAAGACCCCGAGGTCAAGGACCGCCTGGCATACCGCGCCCGGCTCAATCGGGTCGCTCGGGAGGTCACCGCGAAGCAATTGTTTACGCTCGAGGGGCATGGGAAGAGCTTTCGAAGGACCGTGGACCTCGAGGAGCTCCGGCGCCAGGGAAGGTCGGGGATCGCGCTGGAAGGCGAGCTCGTCGAGGTCGGGGGCAAGGCGTGCGACGTGAACATCTACGTCCTGGACGTCGACCCCGAAGTGCAGCAGCTCAGGGTGCGCCTCGAGGTCAAGGCGCCTGAGAACTCGCAGGCAGCGGTGGACACCCGGGCCGAGTTCTACCTCGGGTGGTATGACTTCCCGATGATAGACAACACGCGGCTCGCCAACGGCCTGCGCTGCGCTGTCACGCTGAGCAACTTCTCTCAGTCCATGGCCGACGTGACGACGGTCTGTTTCCCGGGCGAGTACGCGAGCCTCAAGGACCGCCCCTACTACGACGAGGTCATCCAGAAGCTCCAGGAGGCGACTCGGTAGAGGAGCGAGCCGCGGAGTGAGCGGTGCGACCTCCTCACGGACAAGCCGGGCTGGTCTAATCCCTCCCGGAGGTCTCGAACCCGTATGACCCCACGCCGCAGGCGTTCCCGCCACGCACGAGGTAGTAGAACCCTGTCCCGGCGGGAGGCCCGGATCCGACACTCAGCGAAGCGTCGGGTGTGCTCTGGACCAGGCAGGTCTCGCCGGGAGCTTTCCCCACGGGAAGCTGCGCGAGGGCGCCTCGCATGACGTCGTAGACCGTTCCGGCGCCCGCGATCTGGCCGGCCGGCGCCCACGCGATGGAGCTCTCCGCCGGAAACGTCACACTCCTGATCTCCCCCGGTCGAGCGAACGCCGTCGCGTCGTTCGGCGCGCAGTCCAACTGGAGAAGATCAGGATTCGCGTCGAATCCCGGCGGCAGGAACTTGAGGGCGACCGGTCGACCGAGCTTCAGGTCGTCGGCACGGTAGACCTCCCCCATCCCCCCCCTTCCCAGCAGCCCCACGATCCGGCAGCGGCCGGCCAGGACGACCCCCGGCAGAAAGCGCGCCTCCGCGCGTGTGTAACGGGAAGGGCCCGGGTGCCGCACCGCCGGCTCAGCCCCCAGAGGGAGAATCTCCGTTGGCAACGCGGACAAGCTAGAGACGGGTTGACCGCAGGAACCGCAGAAGCGGCTCCCCGCAGGGAGGGGGCTCGAGCAGCTCCGGCAGGCGCTCGGGACCAGCATGTCGCGGAGTGTAACACGATGACCCGCAGGCGCCGTGCAAGCCGGCCCTATGTCCGCCTCAGATGAAGCGTCTCGTAGGCGACGGTCGGGTAGGTGAATGAGACGGACATGCCTTCCAGCTCGGGCCGGGCGAACCGATAGACTTGCTCGTGGAACAACGGCACCAGGAGAGTGTCGCGTCGCAGGATGTCCTCGATTTCCCGATAGATGGCGTGACGGACGGTCGGTTCGGTCTGGGTGCGTCCGCGATTGATGAGATCGTCCAGTTCGGGCGACCCGACGTAGGCCCAGGCATACCGGAATCCCGAGAAGAAGGTATCGGTATCCGGATAGTCCGCCAGCCACCGGCCGATGATCATGTCGGTGCTTCCTCGAACCCATGATTCGAGATACTCCGACACCGGGCCGGTCGCGGATCGAATGCTGATTCCGGCGGCACGAAAGGCGGCGTCAAGGCCACCGTAGAAGGCGGCGTGCTCGCCGGCGAATGTGGGGTGGACGGAGGCGGTGAATTCAGCCGCCACCCCGCGATCGACGCCGGCGAGCGTCTTGGAATTCGGCGCTCCAGGCGAGGTGCTCTCATAACCCAGCAGGCCGGGAGGGATCAGGCCGTGGGCGGGAATCGCGCGCCGTCCAAGAGTCTGCTTGACCAGAAGCGCCGCGTCCACTGCCGCGGCCACCCTGCGACGCCGGGCTGGATCGGCCATCGGGCCTCGGTGTCGATTGAAGAGGATGAAGTAGGTCGAAAGCGATGGAGCCTCCCGATAGGCGGCAGCGAACGCCGGGTCCCGCCGCAACACCTCGACGTCGGCGGGGTCGAGGTCAGAGGCCATCGCGAACCGGCCAGCTCGGAAACCGGAAAGTATTTCGGCGGCCGACTTGCCGAACTCGAACGTGAGGCCCTGGCTGCGCGGATAGCCGTCCCGCCAGTAAAAGGGATTGCGCTCCAGCTCGAGCCGCCGTCCGGGCTCGAATCGGACGACGCGAAACGGTCCCGTCCCGACAGCGCCCTCTTTGTAGCTCCCGCCGATCGGTCGTCGCGTTCCCTCGGGCACGATGCAGGTGCACATGTCCGACAGAAGGACGGGAAAGAAGGAGACAGGGCTCGTCAGCTCGATGGTGAACTCACGCGCCGAATGGATCTGGAACCCGGCGAGCTCCGCCGCGGTCTTCTCGAGGATCGCCTGCGCGCCCCTGATGGCCGACAACTGCTCGCGCCGTGACTGCCCCTCCTCCGCCAGAAGCCGTTCGAACGAGTAGCGCACATCGCGCGCGGTCAACCGCCGGCCGTCGTGGAACCGCATCTCCTCCCGTAGCCGGAACCTGTACTTCCGGCCCCCCTCTTCGACGCGAAACTCCTGGGCGAGCCGCGGTTGGATCCGACCTTCGAACACCTGGGTGAGCGGCTCGTAGATGGACGAGAGGACCTCTCCCTCTTCCAGAACCTGGCAGAGGGCCGGGTCGAGCATGTGGATCGAGGCGCGCATCGGGATCTGGAGGCTTCCACCTTCCTCGCTCGCGGCGCGCGGCGCCGGAGCCGCCGCTGCGGCTTTGCCGAGCCTGGCATAATTGACGGCAGGATAGGTGTTGCTCAGGCGCAGACCGCGCACGCGGGGATTCGAAAGTCTGAACCCGACGTCATGAAAGAGCGGCACGATGGATTCAGACAGCAGAATCAGGTTTTCGAACTTTCGGTACAGGGCTTCCCGCGCAGCCGCGGTCGTCTCGCGTCGCGCCGCTTCGAGGATCTCGTCGCCCTCCTCGGAGGAGTAGTAGGTCCTGAACTGCCCGGTGCCCGAGTGGAACAGGTTGTGGGTGAAGTTGTCGGGGTCGTTGTAGTCCGCTGTCCAGCGCATGACCCCCAGGTCGTAGTCGTCGCCCCGGCCCATCGCCTGAATGAACGAGGCCATGTCGGTCGAAGCCACGTCGACGGTGACGCCCAGCTCCTTCCATTCGGAGAAGAGGGCATCGAGCAGCGAGCCATATCTGTCCCGCACCACGGGATGCACGGCCGCCTTCAGCGTGAACGACTCCGGCGCCCCCGCGGCTCGCAGGCGGCTGCGCGCCTCCTGCAGCGAGATGAGGTGACGGCGCCTGCCAGGGTCATGTCCCAACATGCCTGGAGGGATGAGCCCGACGGCCGGCTGTGCGAAGCGACCGAGCGTCTGCCAGACGAGGTCGTGGGTGCGCACCAGGCCCGCCAGCGCATGGCGCACGGCTTCCGACCGGCCCGCGGCGCCCGCATGCGTGGGAAAGATCAGGAAATAAGTGGTCATCTTCGGCGTCTCGACCAGCCCGCGGCGGAAGCGCGGGCTGCCGATCAGCCGTTCGAGGTCATTCGGGAGAAGATCGCCGCTCACGTCGAACTCGCCGGTCTCCAGGCCGGCGGCGATCGCGGCCGGGCTCAGACCGTGCCGAAACTCCACAGCGTCGAGGTGGGGAGCGGCACCGCTCCAGTAGCCGTCATGCCTCTCCAGGCGGATGCGCCCCTTGTCCCGCGCCGCCAGGCGGAAGGGGCCGGTGCCGATCAGTGCTCCCTCCTGGTCCGCGTCGTTCAGCCGGTAGACGGCCGTGCGCGCGTCGGCCAGGAGGGCGGGATAGATCGGCAACGGCGCTTCGAGGCGGATCTCCAGGCGACCTTCCCCTTGGGCGACGATTCCGGAAACCTCCTCGGCCTGCCCGGCCACGAACTCCTGCACCCCCCGGATCGGCACGAAGGCCGGTGGGAGATTCCTTGCGCTCATCCGGATGGACCGCTCGAACGCGGACTTGACCACGGCGGCGGTGAGCAGGACGCCATCCTGAAAGCGCACGCCGGGGCGGATGGGAAACACGAAAGAGCGCCCCTGCTCCTGCGCCTCCCAGCGCTCGCACAGGGTCGGCACCAGATCCCCCAGGTTGCCTGAGGTGATGAGCGGCTCGAAGACGTTGGTGAAGACCTCCCACTCCTCCACGGTCTCCATGGAGGTTGGCTCGGCGGCGAGCAGCGTGTTTCCCACGGCAACGATGAGCGTGCCGCCCTCGGGAGTGGCATCGTCGGCGGTTGCCTCGCGCGTCGTGTGACCGAGGCTCTCAGCTTCCCGGAGGAGCTCGCCTGCCTTCGCGTACTCGCCCCGCAGGTTGGCGAGTGTCCCGGCCAGCGCCAGGAACTGGCCGAGCTTGTCCCGATCTCCGGCCGTCTTTGATGCGTTCAGCCCGCGCTCGACCCAGCTTCGGGCCTCTTCGGCGCGGCGGGACTGCCACGACGTGCGCGCTGCCGCGAGGAGGACTTCGAGGACCCTGTCGGTTTTTTCTTCGCGCTCGAACACACGCAAGGCGGCGCCCGTCTCCCGCAGCGCGCCGTCCACGTCGCCTCCCATCTGCAAGGCCGATGCGAGCAGCATCCGGGCATCGCCCTCGACCGTGGCGTCACCCGCCCATTCCTCGTCGAGGAACTCGAGCGCCGTCTTGACGGAGCGGATGGCCTCCTCGGGGCTGAAGGCCTCGATCGATCGCCGGGCATGTTTGAGCCCGTACTCCACCGATTTTTCGGGGACGTCGCCTTCGGAGCAATGATAGACGAGCTGGGGATAGACCCGGTCGAGCTTCCCCGCATGCCGCTTCTCGAGCTGCTCGGCGTATTTCCGATGAAGCGACCGCCGCTTGCGGCGAGACAGATCCGCGTAGAGAACCTCACGGACGACGCCGCTCGTGAAGGCCAGAGTGTCGCCGCGAGACTGGCGCTCTTCCTCGACCAGTCCCTCCTGGATGAGCCGCTCCACCGCGGCCTCCACGTCTGTGTCGCCCTCTACGAGCGACTCCAGATCCTTGAAGTCGAACGACTTTCCCATGACCGCGGCCGTGGCCAGGACGTCTCGTAGCGTCTCGGGCAGGCGAGCGATTCGTTTCTCCACCGCCTGCTGGATGGTTGCGGGCAGCGTGTTGGACGAGATCTCGGCTCCGCCGGAGAGGAACCAGGCCCCTGTGTTGTCGCGGACGAGGTTGCCCGAGTCCATGAGTGAGCGCACCAGCTCCTTGGTGAAGTAGGGGTTTCCCTCCGTGCTCTCGAACAGCTTGTCCGCGATCGCAGGGGAGATCTGGGTGCCGCCGGTCAAGGTCGACAACAGCTCCCTGTGCTCCGCAGGCGACAGAGGTCGCAGATTCAAGTGCACGAAGTGGCGGTCCCCCTGAAACCCCTCGAGCATCGCTGAGAGCGGATGCCGGCGGTCGACCTCCTGAGATCGATAGGTGCCGATGATCAGAGTCGGGGTCGGCCCGAGCCGGCGCACGATGTAGCGCAGGGCTTCGATAGAAACGTCCGCGCCGTGCAGGTCCTCGAGGAGAAGCACCAGCGGCTTTCCAGCCGCGAGCCGGATGAGCGTACGAGCGAGAAGCTCGAATACCTGGGCGCGGTTTTCCGCCTGGCGTGTCTCACCGCCCGCCGCGGGCGGGTGGTCGCCGCCGGATCCCGACCGGAACGCGTCGATCTCGCCGAGAGTCGGAAACAGTGCCACCAGCTCGGCGCCCAGATCCGACACGTCCGCCTGGCCTCCACCCGATGACCCGGGCTCGCGCTGGCGGAAGTACTCCTGGATCGCCTCGCAAAAACCGTAGTACGGAAACGATCCGTCCTGCTCGACGCATCGCCCGTGAAGGGTCCGGATCTGCCGCGCATGCGCGAGCTTTTCGAGGTCGTCCAGCAGGCGCGTCTTGCCGACGCCCGCCTCGCCGGAGACCACGGCGAATTGGCACTCCCCGGCCACGGCTGCGTTGAGACGCTGCTGCAGCTCGCGCGACTCGTCCTTGCGGCCCACGAACGGGGCCAGCGCCAGGCGGGGCGCCTGGACGGCGCGCGTCATGAGAAGCGACTTGTTCTGCTCGCTCTCATGGAGATCGGCCCGGTAGCGGCGCAGAGCGGCCACCAGGTCGCCGGGCTTGGCGGGACGTTCGGCGGGATCCTTGGCGAGGCACCAGTCGATGATCCGGTCCAGCGCTTCGTCGATTTGCGCCCCCCGCTCGCGCGCGGACTGAGGGATCTCGTGAACGATACGGTAGAGCATCGACTGCACGTCACCAGTGAACGGCACACTCCCGGTGACGCATTCATAGAGCACCGTCCCCAGGGAGTAAATGTCCGATCGCGTGTCCACTTGACGACCACTGGCCTGTTCGGGACTGAGGTACGACATGGTCCCTATCACCATCCCGGTTTTCGTGACGCCCGTGGCTTCGGTGCCGCGCGCCAGGCCGAAATCCATCACGCGCACGCGCAGCCCGCCCCCCTCCTCGCGCAGTACCATGATGTTTTCCGGCTTGATGTCCCGGTGTATCACACCGCGAGCCTGGCTGTACTCGAGCACTTCGCCGACCGTCAGGCCGATCTCCAGCATCTCGCCGAGCCGGAGCACTCCCGAGTTCAATAAGGGTCTCAGGCTCGTGCCTTCCACCACCGGCATGACGAAGAAGAGCGACCCCTCGTGTTGGCCGAAATCGTGGATTGCGACGATCGCGGGATGGTCCAATCGCGCGACGATCTGGGCCTCGGTCTTGAAGCGCTGCTCCGTATCAGGGGTCAGCAGGCTCGGGGCCACAAGCTTGATCGCCACGTCGCGGTTGAGCTGTGGATCGCGGGCGCGATAGACCACTCCCATTCCGCCGCGTCCCAGCTCATCGATAATCTCGTATCGATCGGCGAGCTTCTTCCCGATCACCTCGACGAACCCTCCCCGCGCATGAGCTTGGGACCTTCCGAGTGGCCTGGAGTAACCGTCATTGTACCAGATGCGTCCGAACATGCGAGGCTGCCCCGGTGTGTCGGGTGCCACGGAAGACATGGTGCCATGGGAGGGGAGTGAACCCTCACGGGGCCAAGCCCCAGGGGAATCCGGGGCGGTGCGGAAGGGATTCGTTGCCCGATGATCCCGAAGCTCAGGTCTTCGCCTGGCTCCTTCTCGGCGCCAGCCGCGCGCCAGCATAGACGGCGGGGAGAAAAACGATGAGGCTGACGATCCAGAACCACCTTGGTGGAGAAAGCATCAGGTTATTGGCGATGCCGGCCAAGGTGAGACATCCGCCGAGAGCCAGGGCATGGGCGACAGGAGCGTGCCAGCCGATCCAGGCGGCGAGGAGTCCACCCACCAGACTCCCCAGCACCCAGCCGAGGAGAACCACCAGGAACGCGCCGACGGGGGCGCTCGCCATCAAGGCCCTGATCTCCTCCCTGTCGGTCATCCCTTCAGCCATCTTCCCCAGCTCGGGATACAGGACGTGACCATTGACCGTCTCGACTACCACCATGATCAGGCTTGCGGCGACAAAGCCCGCTATCACCGCGAGGATGCTCCGGACTACTTTCCACATTGATGATGGCTCCATCGTTCCGGTGGTTTCGTTCTGATACGTGATGATCAGGCAGCCTACCTGCGTGGGAGGCCAGCCCATGAATGAGCCAGGCCGCAAGCGCCTGGCCCTGACGATCCGGGGAGATTGTACGATGAAGCGCCGGCGCTCAATCCAACGAATCGACAGCTTTCCGATGGAGTGTTCCGAGCCCGATCAGCGCCGCGCCGCCGGCCCCAGGACCTCGTCGCGGAACAGTGGCCTTCCTGCCCTGGAGATCCAGAACCCGTAGAGCGCCGGTGCGACGATGAGGGCCAGCGATAGGAGGGTCGTCCCCAGATACCAGGCGGCAGGGTGCGGCGTGAGCGGCAGGTGGCCGATTAGCGCGGTGACGCTGAACCAGGCCGCCAACCCCAGCAGACCGGCTCGGAGCAGGACGAGCCAGACGAAGGTGAGCGAGAGGAGAATCCCCATGACGTAGGCCGTGATGCTGCCTGAGTCGGGATAGAACAGAACCATCGCCAGCAGAGAGGCCGCGATGAACGCCGCCCAGGTGCGTCGCAGCAGCAGCCGGAAGATCAGCAGCGTCGTCACGGGAAAGATGATCTCCATCAATCGCCCGGTGTGGATGACCGCGAAGGTCACCAGGGCGGGCACGGTTCCCCGAAGCGGCTCGAGGGACCAGTCACTCCAGAGCGGCAGCGCCGGTTCGCCGCCGAAGGTTGCGAAGCTCCAGGTGATCAGACGCCCCAGAAGCAGGCTCAGCGCGCCGCCCGCACACCCGATCAGGAGATCGCGTCCCACCAGGGGATCCCGGAAGCGCCCCTCCAGCACTCTCACCCAGGAGACGAGCATCCGCGGCCACAGCCTCCGGGCATATGGCTCGACGGCCAGGTAGAAGACGAAGGCGAGCCCGACGTTCAGCATCGCGAATGCGAGGTGAGAGAAGAACAGCCTTGGCTCGTCGGGCGACGCCATGTGGTGTGCGCCGAGAAACCATGACATCCGTGCGGCTCCCAGGTACAGGGCAAACCGGAGGGCACCACGGCGGTCTCCCCGGCTCCGGCGCACGTTCCGCACCGCGACGACTCCAGCGACGATGACCACGATGAGGGGCCACAGCGTGCGCATGAGCAGAGAGGCCCGATTCCAGAAACCTCCTTGCGGCGCCGGCTCCTCCGCGGGGCGCGTCCAGGGCAGGACGAGCCGGAGCGACACCGGCCTTCCCCCGTCCGCGGCCGCCTCGATCCGTAGCGGAGTCTCCTGGTTTCCCGGCCACAACCCCGTCCAGGCGGCGCGGCGATCCGCGAACACGGGCGGGGCCCACTCCGGAGCCACCGGCACCAGGGTCTGCGCATCGACACCGGTGGCCTGTAGGAGGGGCGCCCAGTCCGGCTCCGGCGGCACCGGCGACGGCGTGGTGCGCTCTGCCGGGACGACCAGAAACGAGATGAGGCGTCCTTCGGGGTCGAGACCGACACGCGCCATTCCGGGTGCCTTGTCCGGCGGATCCTCCAGCCACCCTCCGATGGTGGCTCCATTGCTTGGCGACAGCACCCGTGAGCTCTCGCGGTACCAGAAGCGGATCCCGCCTTGCGGCGCCGACTGGAGGACGTTCCACTTTCCGTCGCTCACTCGACCACGGTGAAGCAAGTCCTCGAGGTAATCGCGATCCGCATCGAAGGCGAAGAGGCTGTCCGTCGGCTTCCGGTGGTAGCCGGCTCGCGCCAGGATCTCCCGCGCGCGTTCTTGCAGGAACTCGGGCGGTTTGTCGAGCGGGACCATCCCCAGGAGCGTCGTGTACGGGGTCAGTGCAATGACTGCGGCGACGGCCACGAGGAACACGGCAAGAGCGCCCCAGGAGACCACCGGCGACGATGCGCCCTCGCCTCCCGCCTCGGCCACCATCCCGGGAGACGGCGTCTCTCCCGCGGCGAGGGCGGCCGCGAGCGGATCACCCCCCGGGAGCGCGGCGGCGACCGAAAGAGCCGAGGACGGCCGACGCGCCGGATCGGCGTCCAGGCACCTGAGGATGACCCGCTCCACGATCGAGTCGAACCCTTCCATGAAGCTCGACGGGGAGGACGGAGTCGTCTCCGACTGAAGACGCCGCTGCTCGTCCACCGACGACGCCTTGAAGGCCGGCTTGCCGGTGAACAGCTCGTACAGTACGAGGCCGAGAGAATAGAGATCGCTGCGGACGGAGACCTCCCGACCCGCGAGCTGCTCCGGCGCCATGTAGGCCGGCGTTCCCGCGCGGACCTCCTCGCCCGCGATGTCCTGAGCGAACGCGGCGAGGCCGAAGTCGGTGATGCGTGCCCGGCCTCGGCCGTCGATCATGATGTTGGCGGGCTTCAGGTCGCGGTGCAGGACGCCGATCTCGTGCGATGCAGCGAGACCGGCGCAGAGCTGCCGCGCGATCTGGATCGCCTTGTCCTTCGGGAGATGCCCGATCCGGCGCAGAAGCGAGGCCAGGTCCTCGCCATCGATGTACTCCATCGAGAGGAAGTGCTGTCCGTCGGTCTCGCCTGCGTCGTAGATCCGGCAGACGTTGGGATGGGAGACCTGGCGCGCTGTGCGCACTTCATCGAGGAAGCGCTGGAGCCGCCCGGGTTTCCCGTCGAATCCCCGCGGCAGGAACTTGAGGGCGACCGGCTGGCCAAGCTTCAGGTCGTCGGCCCGGTAGACCTCGCCCATGCCCCCTTTTCCCAGCAGCCCCACGATCCGGTAGCGGCCGGCGAGGATGGCGCCTGGAAGAAACCGTGCTGCCTCCGTCGCCGAACGGGGTGGGCCCGGGTGCCGCGCAGCCGGGTCGGCCCCCGGTGGAAGATTGTCCGTCGGGAAGTGGGATGAGGGCGAAACCGGCTGACCGCAGGATCCGCAGGAGCGACTCCCGGCGGGGAGGGGACTCGAGCAGCTCGGGCACCTTATCGGGACCGACATGCGGCAGAGCGTATCACGCCCGACCGCGGGAGCCTCACTTCGACATGGTCACGATCGTGAACCGGCTCGATCAGGTGATTGGTGCCGGGGCTGGGACTCGAACCCAGATGAGCCAAAGGCTCAGTGGCTGTAAGGCGACCCGGGGAAATCAATGGAATCAATCAGTTTCCATTCGCCGTGCGCCCGGGCGAGGCATCACTCGCCTGCTGGCTCGTCGCAACAAGTCCTCTTTCACCATAGAATGAGACCCTGACTCCGGCCATAGGAGATCCCCGCTTGGCGCTGTCCGCTGGTAATCGCATCGGTCCCTACGAGATCGTTGCCGCCCTGGGTGCCGGCGGAATGGGCGAGGTGTATCGCGCGCGCGATCCGCGCCTCGGGCGAGAGGTGGCGATTAAGGTGCTGCCCGATGCCGTCGCGCTGGACGCAGAGAGGCTCGCCCGCTTCGAGCGGGAGGCTCGGGTGCTCGCAGGCTTGAGCCACTCCGGTATTGCATCGATCTTCGGCGTCGAGGAGGTGAGCGGATCGCGCGCTCTGATCATGGAGCTTGTGGAGGGGCCCACGCTCACCGAGCGGATCGAGCGCGGATCCATCGCGGAGGAGGAGGCCCTGGCCATCGCGCGCCAGCTCGCCGAGGCGCTCGAGTATGCGCACGAGCATGGCATCGTGCACCGGGATCTCAAGCCCGACAACGTGAAGCTCCGATCGGATGGCACGATCAAGGTGCTGGACTTCGGTCTCGCCCGGGCGCTCGAGCCCAAGGCGGGCGGCCCGGCAGTCGAGATGACCCAATCGCCGACGATAACCCAGCGGATGACGCAGGCCGGAGTGATCCTGGGGACGGCCGCCTACATGTCCCCCGAGCAGGCGCGCGGGCGCGAGGCGGACCGGCGCGCGGATGTCTGGGCGTTCGGGGTCGTGCTCTACGAGATGCTCAGCGGGCGCCGCGCGTTCGCGGGCGAGACCATGTCCGAGACACTCGCCGCAGTCATGCGTGACGAGCCCGACTGGTCGGCGCTGCCTTCAGGGATCTCTCAACGCTGGCGACGGCTCCTCGAACGCTGCCTGTCCAAGGACCCGCGGCGGCGGGTGCAGGCGATTGGGGAGGCGCGCATCGTCCTCGAGGATCTCGCGGCGAACCGGTTAGACCCCCTGCGCGAGGAGGGCGCGACGCCGCGACCGGCGCTCGCCGGGCGCACCGCGATCATTCCGTGGATACTTGCCACCATCGCCGTCGTCGTCGCCGTGGTCGCCGTCGCCATGACGCTGTGGCGAACACCGCCGCCGACTTCAACCGCGACCGAGTTGAGCATCGTGCCCGCCGGGGGAGAGCAGGTTGGGTTGGACATCAGCTATCATCCGATGGCGATCGCACCCGACGGCCGATCGATCGCCTACACGACGCGCGTCGGCGGTGTGATCAAGCTGCGGCTGCGCCGGCTGGACACGCGCGAGGACCTGGAGATCGCCGGCGCCGACGGCGCGCGCAACCTCTTCTTCTCACGCGACGGCAAGTGGATCGGGTTTTTCGACAGCCGCACGATGCACAAGGTCTCGGTGCAGGGCGGCACGCCGGTGGAGCTGGCCGCGGCGGGCCAGGACCGGCTCGGGACCTGGCTCGATGACGGCACGATCGTCTACTCGCGTCATACGACCGAGCCGCTCTACCGCATCCCTGAGAGTGGCGGAACACCTGTCGCCGTCACCACGCTCGATCCTGAGAAACGGGAGAGAACCCACCGCTTTCCGTGCGCTCTCGATGGAGGGCCATGGGTGGTCTTCACCGTCCAGACCGTGGACAATCCGGGTGCATACGACGATGCCAGCATCGACGCGGTCTCAGTAAAGACTGGCGAACGGCGCCACCTATTCAAGGGCGCGCGGCGCGCCGTCTGGGCTCCGGGCGGGTACCTGGTGCTGTCCCGGGGCAGCGATCTCTACGCGGCGCCCATCGACCCGCGCGACCCGCGCCTCACCACGGACCCGGTGCCGGTGCTTGCAGGTGTGAGCGGCGACGCCTCGAGCGGGGCATCCTACTTCAGCATCGCCAACGAGGGGACCCTCGCATGGCTCCCCGGCGGCGAGCCGGAGCAATCACGTGATGCGGTGTGGCTCGACCGAACCGGCCTCCTCACCTCGACGCCTCTGCCTGCAGGGCCCTATCTGGGCTTCAGGGTCTCTCCTGACGGCCTCAGGGCGCTCGTCCAGATGGGAGCGGGCGGTGGGAACTCGGACTTGTGGCTCGCCGACCTCCAGACAGGAGCCATGAACCGGCTGACCCACGGATCTCGGAGCGGGCCCGGCATCTGGTTTCCGGACGGCGTGCGGATCGCCTACCGGCGAGAGAGCCCCGAAGGGGAGGCTATCGTCGTGAGGCGGCTGGACGGCGCAGGGGGCGAGCGCGTGATCGCCCGGGCCCAGAATCCCGTCTTCGTCTCAGGGATGATGCCCGACGGTCGCTCGGTGATCTACGGCGACTTCGGGAAGCGCGACGGCCGCCTGTACCTCGCGTCGGTGGAAGGGAGCGCCGCGCCTCGAGAGCTCCGCGCCGAGGGCGACGGCTACGAGATGGCCGGCACCGTGTCGCCCGACGGCATGTGGCTCGCCTACGTGACTAACAAGACAGGCCGCGAGGAGGTGTGCCTGCGGCGCATGGACGGGAGCGGAGCGAGCTGGCAGCTCTCCAACAACCAGGGCGGCGGTGTCCGCTGGGGACGGGGCGGACGCGAGATCTTCTTCGTCATCGGCGAGAAGCTGACGCGCGTATCCTTGACCGTACACGGCGACGAGCTCTCGATCGGCCAGCCGGAGCAGCTCTTCGACGTCCCCCCATCGGCGTTGGAGAACACGTTGCGCGACTACGACTACGACCCCGTTCATGACCGCTTCCTGTTCGCGCGCCCTCCGCGAGGGGTGGGGGAGCGTCGTGAGATCGCGCTGTCGCTGGGATGGGCGAAGAGGTTGAAGTCGCGCCTGGGTGAGATGCGGGGAGCACGGCAGTAGGTCGGGCAAATCTGGCTCGCCATCATCGCCGCCGGAGCAATCATCACAGATCATGAACTCCCCGCACAGCGCCATCGCGGGGCAGGAGCAGGTAGGCCGTCTCTGGTACACTTGCGCCCATGCCACTGGCCTCCGGCTCTCGACTCGGCCCTTACGAGATCATCGCCCCGCTTGGCGCAGGAGGCATGGGCGAAGTCTATCGCGCCAGGGACACGCGGCTGGGTCGCGACGTCGCCGTGAAGGTGCTCCCCCAGCATCTGTCGTCGAACGCGGAGGTCCGCTCCCGATTCGAGCGCGAGGCGAAGGCCATCTCCGTGCTCAACCACCCTCACATCTGCATGCTTCACGATGTCGGCCGGGAAGGGGAGACCGATTACCTCGTGATGGAGATGATCGAAGGAGAGACGCTCGCGCAGCGGCTGTCGAGGGGAGCGTTGCCGATCCCCGAAGTCCTACGCCTCGGTGCTCAGATCGCAGGCGCGCTCGATCGCGCCCACCGCGCGGGCGTGGTGCACCGCGACCTCAAACCGGGTAACGTCATGCTGACGAGGTCCGGCGCGAAGCTGATGGACTTCGGTCTCGCGAAAGGGATGGCCACCGCGGCCGCTCCGTCGACCCTCACCGCGTCGCCGACCGTCACGAATCCGCTGACGGCCGAGGGGACGATCGTGGGGACCTTCCAGTACATGGCCCCCGAGCAGCTCGAGGGGAAGGAGGCCGATGCACGAAGCGATCTCTTCGCTCTCGGCGTGGTGATCTACGAGATGGCGGCCGGACGACCCGCGTTCGAGGGCAAGACGCAGGCTTCTCTGATCGCCGCCATCCTGAAGGAGGAGCCCCGGCCGCTGCGAGCGAGGGACGCGTTGTCTCCTCCCGCCCTGGATCTTCTGTTGAGGCATTGCCTCAGCAAGGATCCGGAGGATCGCATCCAGAGCGCACACGACGTCCGGCTGCAGCTCGAGGCCATCGCCGAACCGGGCGCATCGCAGGAAGAGCCCTCCAACGCGGCGGGACCTGCCCGGCGCCGATCGCGCGAGCGCCTCGCCTGGGGGATCTCCGCGCTGGCCTCGCTGGCGGCGATCGTAGTGGCGGCCAGCCTGCTCAGGCGCGATGAGATACCCCGCCTCATGGTCACCTCGATCGTCGCGCCCGAAGGATCCTCCTTCGTGCCGAACATCATGGGGATGGCGCTCTCGCCCGACGGACGACGGATCGCCTACGTCGCCCGCGGCCCCGGCGGAGCCGGGCTCTGGGTGCGCTCCCTCGACTCGGCGAAGCCCATGTTGATCACCGCCGCGGATGATGCCGAATGCCCTTTCTGGTCGCCCGACTCGCGCTCCATAGGCTTTCGCTCGGGCGGCTCTCTCAGGAAGGTCGACGTCTCCGGAGGGCAGAGCGTCGTTCTCGCCCCCGTGAGGGATTGCCTCGGCGCCTCATGGGGCACCGATGGCTCGATCCTGTACGTGCCGGACCGGAGCTCGCCGATCATGAGGATCCCCGAATCGGGAGGGGAGCCGGCGATCGTCACCGCGGCGCGCACGGCCGACTCCAAGAAGAACTACTCGCAGCCCACCCTGCTGCCGGACCGACGTCACATCCTCTACACTGTCAACGAGAGCTGGCAGGGAGGGACGAACAGCGGGATCTACGTCGCGGAGATCGGCGGGGAGGACGAGCGTCGGCTGCTGCCCATCCTGTCGAACGCCCGCTTCGTCGAGCCGGGATACCTCATCTATGGCAAGGAAGGATCACTTCGCGCGCAGAGGTTTGACCCGCGCCGCCTGGAGCTCAGCGGCGAGCCGATCCCCCTGGTGGACGGCGTCCAGTACATGGGGATCTACCAGAGTCATCTCTTCTCCGTCTCGGACGCTGGCCTGCTGGCCTACGCGGAGGGCCGAGGGACGCTGACGAGACAGTTCACGTGGGTCGATCGCAAAGGATCGATCCTCGGGACGGTCGGCAGGCCGGGGAACTTCTTTTCTCCGCGCATCTCCCACGACGGAAAGCGCATCGCCTACGATCAGAGCGAGGAGACCACCGACAGCGGAGACATCTGGGTCCTCGACCTGGAGCGCGGCATCTCCAGCCGGCTCACATTCGACCCCCGCAACGAATCATCACCCATCTGGGCTCCTGACGACGGGCAGCTGCTCTTCTTCGCCGACTACCCGGGCCGGAGCGATATCTTCGCGATCTCCCCGGACGGCACGGGCAAGATGGAGACGGTCTTGTCAAACGGCGGCCGCATCTTTCCATGCGATTGGTCGAGGGACCGCAGGTCCCTGCTCGTGCAGGGCAGCGAGTCGGCCGGTATGGGTGTCACCGATCTTCTGATCTATTCCACCGAACAGAAGAAGGCCGAGCCCTGGCTGAGCTCCCCCTTCGTCGAGAAACAGCCGCGCTTCAGCCCTGACGGCCGGTGGATCTCCTACGACTCGGACGAGTCCGGGAGGATGGAGATCTACGTCCGCGGGTTCTCGCCGCCCGGGGGGAAGTGGCGCGTATCGAGCGATGGCGGCAGCGCGTCCGTCTGGAGACAGGATGGAAAGGAGCTCTTCTACATCTCCCCCGACGCAAAGGTCATGTCCGTCGTCATCGGCGAGGGGACGACGTTCCAGAGCGGCACTCCCGTCGCGCTCTTTTCGATCCCCGGTGAGATCCTGAACCTCGGTGTTGTCACGCAGTACGACGTCACGCCCGACGGCCAGCGCTTCCTGATGAACCTCAACACGCCGACACAGGGGCAGAAGACGATCACCCTCCTCTCCCATTGGACCGCGCTACTGCCGCATTGAGCTCGGGGCGAGGCCGGCCTGGCTGGATCGGAGTCTCGGCAAGGCCGATGAGGCTCTGGAACCCTTCTCGGCACGGCGCGCCAGGCGAGCGCTTCATCGGAGCAGCGCCGGGGGGCACGCGGATTTCGAGAGAATGAGAACAGACTCCGTTCTGGATGCGCTGGGGGAAAGAACGTGTTTCAGGACGATGATGGCGGAGCTCGCGAAAAGGAAGAGCACGGCCAGGTGAGAACTCCAATCCCTCTCGCTCCAGCTACTCCATCGCCCTGAGCTGGCGATCTGTGAGAGACAGCAGTCGCAGCGGATCAACCAAGGCGCAGCCGCCGGCGGCGGCAGATCGTAGCCGATGCAAGCACCGCGCGGGCGTCACAGGCTCCCGATGAGATTGACGAATGCACCCTGGTGGTCGTAGCTCAGGTTGGTCAGGTCGTCGGAGAAGTCGGTGAAGTTGTAGCCGACGCCGACCTTCAGGTGCTCGCCGATGTTGCGATAGATCGCGGCCAGCCCGCCGCTGCGGCGTTGATTGACGTCGGGGAGGTCGAGCATTCGCAACTCGGCCAGGCTTTCCCAGTCCTTGCGGAACCGCCAGTCCACGCGCAGCACCCCGAGCTGCCCTGCGTTGTCGAAGAACTCCCGGTTGTCGCGGTCCAGGCTCACCTGTCCCAGGCGGTAAGCGTACTTGCCGCCGATGGACCAGTTTGCGGTGAGGTCGTAGGTGAGGTCCAGCGCCCCGATGTAGCTCTTCTGGATGAACTCGACGGGAGTGTTCCGCAAAGCCACCTGGTCCGTGGTCGGGACGTTGTAGAAGTAGGTGTACTTGGCCAGGAGGTTCAGCCGGTCGTGCCGCACCGGTCGGTAGGCGTAGCCGACGACGGCCTCGGTGTAGCCGCCGTCGTAGAACTCGCCGAGCGAGCTGTCGCTGATGGAGTGGTTCAGCTTGCAGACGACGCGCCAATCCGGCGTCAGCTGGAACTTGAGGTTGTTGCGGAACAGCCACCCGGTCCTCTCGGCAACCGTCGTGTCGGGCTGCTCCGTATCGTCCTGGCGGTACTCTATCGCGCTCGAGAACTGCAGCGTATCCTGGCCGTAACCCACGTGGATGGCCGCCGCGTTACGGTCTGTCTCGGCCCCGGTCAGCGAATCGCGCAGAGTGCCCACCTCCGCGCTGGCGCCCAGATTCCAGCGCTCTTTTTCCACGAGGTGGATTCCGGTGGCGTGCGTGAGACCGGTCAGCGATCCGCCTTCCTGGTATCGCTCCTCGAGGTAGACGCTGGAGCTGTCGGAGAGCCTTCTCTTCACGCCCGAAACCAGGTTGCCCTGGCGGACTCGCAGGCCGTTGTCGGTCCGCTCGTTCTCCAGCGAATAGTTCAGATAGAGGCTGGTCCGCTCCGATATCAGGTAGCTGGTGCCGACCTTGCCGGCCGCGCCGAGGTCGCCGTCGGAGACTTCCGCATCGATCCGGAAGCGGTTGGTCAGTCGGTATGAGCCCCCCGCGCCGATGCGCCCGTTGTCTTCGCGGCCGTCGCTCGAGGCGACCGTGTCCTGGACGAAGCCATAGGCCAGCCATGAGGCGCCGGAATCGAACTTCACCTGCGCGACCGCGTCGGTGCGTTCGCCCTGCTCCTGGGTCAGCGGAGTGATCGGCGAGTTGTCCTCGCGCAAATCGTTGCGCACGCCGGTGCTGACGCTCCATTTGTCGGTCAGCTGAAAGCGAATGTCCGCTTCGATCGCCCGCGTCTCGAGGCCCTGGTCCTCGACCCTCCGATCGCCCTTGGCCGACAGGCTCAGACGGTTCGTCACGGCCATCCGGAACGCGCCGCCGTAGTGCTCGGTGTCCTTGATCGTCGCCTGCCCCGGGGCCGAGTAGCCGGATTCGAGCTTCTGGGTATAGAAGGTGAAGCGACCGTCGCGGCCCTTGAAGAGGTCGCCGAGCCCGACGCTCAGGTCCGCCCGGTACGCCCCCGCCTCCGCGTTGGTGAACAAGGAGTCGTCGGGGCCGTGGAACCCGAATCCGCCGTCGTCGGACCGCAGCGACGTGGAGACGAGACCCTCGCTCCGCCCCGCCTGCACCTTGATCCAGGAATCTGCGGTCATCCGCAGTGTCAGGTCCCCGGCGCCGAGGTTGCTGTCGACGTTTCCTTCCTCGTTGGAGTTGGCGGTCAGGCCGAGCCGCACGTGGTCGCCGAACCAGTAATGCCCCTGCGCGCCGGCGGCGACAGCATCCAGCTCCTCGAAGCCCGGCGTGTACTCGTAACGCACGACCAGGTAAGCCTCGTCGCCGCTCAACCCGCCGCTGCGCACCAGCAGGTTGTCGCCGGCGGTCGACGACAGCGGTTCGGTGAGCAGCACACGGCCCTGCAGGTAGTCGATGTCGTAGTCCACACCGTACCGCAGGTTGACCACACCCGTGACGATCTGCGAGTCCTTGTCGCGGACTTCGATGCGCGCGCGCTCCGAGCCCGTCAGGATGTCCTGGTGGCGCAGGAAGTAAATCGACCCGCCCGTTCCCCGGAGCTCCTCGTAGCTCGACACCGTGCCGGGCTCGGCGGCGAATCCGTCGGCGGAGAACCGTCGCTCGCCGAAGCTGGTGCTGGCCGCCGACCCGAAGTGCACGTTGGCCCCGTACAGGCCGCGATCGACGTGGGCCAGCTCGTTGCCCAGGTAGCCGACCTTGAAGTTGCCCCACATCCCGTAGTTCTCGCCGTGGCTCGCCTTGAAGTAGAACTTGCCCAGCGTCGGGGCCATCTCCTCGACGACACTGTCGTCGCCGAACGTCGGGTAGTAGTAGTCGGGGTCGATGCGCCGGAAGAGCGAATCGGGGGACTTGTCGAGGAAGTTGCTGAACAGATCCCCCACGGGGCCTTCGCGGGTATCCGCGCTCGCCGTGAATCGCCAGTTCTCACGGACCTTGCCATTCAGATAGAACGCCAGCCGGCCATCCAGCGACGAATCGAAGTCCTGGGGCGCATTCTCCCCCTGCAGCTGGTCGATCGGCCCGCTCGAGCGGTTCTCGGACAGCGTGACTTCGGCGATGCCGACGTAGAACAGATCGGTGCCCTTGAGCTGCATGTCGCGAAGATAGAGCGAGCCGTTGCCCGCGGCGTCCAGCACCGCGACTTCGACGGTGTGCGCACCGGGCGGGAGGATCTCCTCCGCGGCGAAGTTGCCCTGCGGGTCGACCGGAACCTGGTGGCCCGCCACCCAGACGGTGTGGTCCGCCGGTATGCCGCCCCCCTGCACTTTCACCGTGCCGCCGCCGATCGGGATACGCTGACGCGCCAGGGCGCTCTCACCGTAAGCGGCCAACAGCGTGGGCGAGGGTCCAGGCTCGGCAGCGGACGTCGCGGCTTGCTCCGGAGACGGCTCGCGGTTCAGCCAGAGCGGCCGCGGCTCGGTCTCGTCGTAATGACCCTTCGTGTCATAGACGCGCAGCACGTACTTGAGCTCGCGCGACGGACCGGCGAGGACCTTCCCGGCCGGCTGCCACTCGGCCAGGCCCGCGTCGTCGACCGGAACGACTTCGAGCGGCGCGGCCTGCAGCGACTGCTGCTGCTCAGAGATCCGGATCTCGGCGCGCTCGATGAAGCTCGCATAGTTGGTGTACATGTGGAAACGCACGGCCGATGCGACGGGGCTGCCGCCCGTGTCGTTCACCGTCAGGGCGACCGGATGCGCCGCCACACCAAGCCTGGGCCGCGACTCGAGATTGTCGAACCGGAACCGGACACCGGCGTTGTCGAGCGCGACGTCGGTGCAGCGCTGGACGTCTGAAGAACTGCGGCCCGGGTCGTCGATTGGCTTCCCGTCCACGGTGATGCGCATCACGTTGAGCTCGTACGGGCTCTTCGGATGGAGCTCCCGGGTGATACGCGTGATGTCCACCCCCTCGTAGTCGTCGAGCGGCGCCGGCTCGTCGTACACAACCTGCACGCGCACGAACGACGTGTCGCCCTGGATGAAGCCGGCGTTCACGACGTCGTCGGACTGTACGTACCCGCGTCCCTCGTGCTCGGACCGGACACCCGCCAGCACCGGATCCTGCGTGAGGACATCCATGGCGCGATGCGCCCGCGCCGCGGAGAGGCCGATGTCGTCGCCGTACACCGACGCGGTGCGGCGGTCGAGGCGCTCGTTCTTCGTGTAGCCGATGAACCGCAGCCGCGCGTTGGTCCGGTCCGAGATCTCCGTCAGCGCGCGGCGGAGGTCCGCGGCATAGCCGGGCGGAACGATCGGCAGGCCGTTCGTCAGCGCGAGGGTCGGGATGGGGCCCCAGGGGGGGTCGTAGACCTTGGTCACCATCTCCTCGTCCGCGTCGCCGGGGCAGAGCTGAGGCTCGTCCGGCAGCTCCTGGAGAGGATCGTCGTACCAGAACTCCACCTCGACGCGACGATTCAGCGCGCGTCCCTGCACGGTGTCGTTGGCGGCGAGCGGGTGCGAGGCGCCTCGGCCGTCGCTGTTGATCGCCGAGGTGGGCAACCCCAGGGTCTCCTTCATGGCGAGCGCGACGCGGAGCGCTCTCGCCTTCGACAAGGAGAGGTGATCCCCGTAGATCCGCTCGTCGCGTCCGGTCAGCGGCGCGTCGTCCGTGTAGCCGATGAACCGGACCGTGACGTGCTGCCTGTCCCGCATGTTGTCGAGCGCCTGCCCGATCTGCCTGGTGAAGTCTTCGGAGATCTGGATGGTCTCGTCCGCGTACCGCAGGGGAACGACGAGGTTCCTCACGCGCGCCCGCCGGGCGTGGCCTTCCTGGTATCGCATCTTGCAGACCGTCTCCATCCGGCAGACCTTGATCCGTTTGATGTCATCGGCGACGAGGACTTCCTGGTCCACGAGGGCCTCATGGACCTCGTCGTACCAGACCTCCACTTCGACGCGGCGGTTGAGCGCTCGTCCCTCTTCCGTCTCGTTCGAGGCGATGGGCTGCGTGTCGCCGGCCCACTCGTAAGTGATGGCCTCGGGCGGCAGCCCGAGGGCCTTCTTGAAGGATTCGGCCACCTCGCCGGCGCGCTCCCTGGAGAGGCCCGAATTGTCCTCGAAGACGCTCGCCAGCGCCTCGGAAAGCCGCTGCGAGTCCGCGTGCCCGACGAAGTGGACGCGGACGTTCTTGCGGTACCGCATGCTTTCGAGGATCCTGGCGACCGTCTCAACGTAGTCGGGCGGAATCTGGGCGACACCCGATGCGAACCGGATCGGCGGGACGACGTTCTTCAGCTTGATGATCTCGATCTTCTCGCCGAGGACCTGCCGGACCTCCATCCGATCGCCTCGCTCGGTGTCGAGCTGATTCGGGTCCTGTGACCATTGCCGCAGCCTCTGGTCGTCGGACAGATGCCGCTCGGCCTGCTCGCCGGGCCTGGCGTTGTCGCCCGGAGCGGCGCCCGCGGCGGAACTCATGAGGAATGCCACGATCAGCGGTAGATGGCGGTGCCTGCTCATGCCGTTCACCTCCCGCCCGGCGGGCGCATGTCGCGCTGTCTGGGCGGGGCACCACGGCGCCAGAAGATCTCCGGCTCGATGGTGAGGGGGTAGCTCGCCGCATCCCAGGCTTCGGTCACAAGCCGCTTCACAACGTCGACGCGCCGTGTGACCAGTGCCGCATTCTCGGTGTCGGCGATGTAGCAGAGGCGCAGCACCGCCGGCTCCTTGCGCAGCTCCTGGAGCAGCAGGTCGATGCGCGGCCGCCACTGGGCGCGGATGTCGGTCGAGTCCGGCTCGAACGCCGCATCGGAAAGGTCGATGGCGACCACCCGGTGAATCGACGCGCCGAAATCGAACTTCAATGCCCTGCCGCGCGTGGCGCGCTTGATCTGCACCTGGTCCGTCGACATCCGGAAGCCGCTGGGCAGGCTTCTGTCGTCGAGCTTCAGCACGAAGTTGCTGCCGCGGCCTTCGTGGGGATAGACCGCGCAGGTGATGTGGTACCGCCCGTACTGGTCCGTGGTCGCCTGAAGACCCCGTGCCGTCACCACGCGCACGCCCGGGAGACCGGCCTCGCCGGCATCCTGCCACCCGTTTCGATTGACGTCGTTGAAGACCTTTCCGATCACGTCGGTGCAATCGAAGGTCGGATCGGGCAGGACGCGCACGGTGGCGGTCGCCTCGCCGGACATCGGGCTGCCGGTGATGCCGTTGACCACCCGAGCGCGGTTGACGTATTCACCCTCGGTGACGCCGGCTCCCACGGCGAGCAGCAGCTTGACCGTGCGGACCTCGGTGCCCGCGATGATGAGGCCGTTCCAGCTCAGCTGAAGGCCCGTGACCGTCGGCTCGGTGGGCACGCCATCGAGAAGCGCGGAGCCCTCGACGTATTTGAATCCCGCCGGGATGCGGTCCACGATGCTCACGTCCGTGAGCAGCATGCCGGCGACGTTGTTCACGGTGATGGTGTACGGGACCATCTGCGCGCGGGTCACGTTGATCAGAGGTGTGGTCTTGGAGATGGCGATCGAGCCGGCGACCAGAGGATCGAGCGGGATGTGGTTGTTGAAGATCTGGCTCGAGCCGGGCGTCTGACTGCCGTCCAGCATCAGGTGGACGTAGTGGATCGTGCCCGGGCTGCGCGCCGGAACCGACGGCGCCGGGGCGAGCTCCGAGGCCTGCGCTTCGCAGAACAGGGCCGTGCCCGGAATGGCATCGCTGGCGGTGCCCGGGCAGGCCGGCACCAGGAACGCCGTGGTCGAAGGGCCGGACATCGGCGGGATGATCTGCGAATAGCCCGTAACGTAGGTCGACGCCGGGGGCGCCGTTACGTCGATCATGTAATCACCGCCGCTCGGGCAGGCCGGATCGCTGAAGTTGAGGTCGAACTTGTAATAGCCGTCCGCGAGGGTGACCTGCCCCTGCTGGGCCGCGTCGTCGAAGCAGCCCGCCGGCAGCGGCGAGAGGCTGCCGGCATTCAGCAGCCGGAGCGTTGCCCCGGGGACCGGCACGCGGGAGAGCGAGTTGTAGGTGACGCCGTTCGGCTGGATCGGGAGGTTCAGGCCCTGCAGGTTGTCGCCGGACTGCGCGATGATGTCACTGATCCGCTGCATTCCGTTCGTGAACGGCGAGGCAGCCAGGCCCAGCATCGCGGTGTTCGCGCCCGCGCCCGGCTCGCGAAACCGCAGCTCGTAGCGAATGCCGTTCTGGTCATTCGGCTCGACACCGATGATGTGATAGTCGCCGGCTGCGTCCGTCAGCACCGAATTCCAGAGCAGGTTGTCGCGGTAAAGGTCCACGGCCCAGCCGGCCAGCGGCCGCTCACCGGGATCCCGGGCATTGTCGAAGTCGGCGTCATGCCAGGCGGACCCGTTCAGCGCGGCGGTCCCGGGAATGCTGCCGACGACGATCGTGACGCTGGCACTTGCGGTCTGCGTCGGCGCGTTCCAGGAGACCACGCCGGTGTTCGTGACCACCGTGCCGTTGGCGAGCGCCGGGTTGATCACCGCGCGGAACTGGAGCACCACGACCCCGCCCGGCGGCAGCGCCCCGTTGACTGCGGCGTAGTCGGCGGTGATCGTCGAGCCGACCACGCTGACGCCGCTTGCCGAGCCGTTCATCGTCGCCGACCCGGCCACGTAGGCGAGCTGGCCGAGGGGGAGGGTGTCGTTGATGACGACATTGATCGCCGGCAGGGGGGCGATGTTCGTGACGGTCACGACGTAATCCAGCTGCCCGCCGGCCAGGGCGGGGCCGCCGCCGACGACCGTCACCTGCTTCGTGATCGAGAGCTGCTGGACGGCGCCGACCACGACGACCGTCGGCTGCTCGCCGTTGCCGGGGTTCCCGTCGCCATCGGTCAGAAGGTTCGGCAGCTGGACGCTGTCCACCACGGCCTGGTTGATGATCAGCGTGCCGGCGGGCGTGCCGAGGTTGACGCGCAGGTTGAACTGCAGGACCGCCGAGGCGCCGGGTGAGATCGTGCCGGCGCCCGGACCCGGGAGCGGCGGCGTCAGGTCGGACGAGGAGATGTCGATGCCCGAGGCGAGCGGCGAGACGCCACCGTCCGGCTGGCCGACCGGCAACCCATTGAGAAAAGTGGAGTCCGTGACGTAGGTCGTGTTCGCCGGGACGCCGTCGGTCAGGACGACGCCGGTGGCGGCGATGGTCGCGGAGTTCTGGACGGTGATCGTGTAGCGCAGCGTGTCGCCCGGATCGACGACCCCCGGCGTCCCCAGATCGACGAGGAGCGCGGCGGTTTTTGTGGCGTACAGGAGCGGAAAGTTGCCGACGACGTCGCGCGTCGGGTCGTTGGGGATCGGCGTGTCCGGGTCATCGGAGGGCTGATTGACGATTCCGCTGCTGAGGGCCGTCACGAAGCCCTGGTTCGAGATCACCGTGCCGTTGGGAACGGTCGGACTGATCACCACGTCGAAGATGATGGTGGCGACGTTAGGCGCGCTGGCGGACGGATCGGCCGGCATCGTCCCCGGCGTCGGGTTGCTCGGCGGGTGGATCAGCATGCCGTTCACGAGCGGTGACAAGCCGGCGATGTCCGCGACCGCCACGCCGTTCAGGGTCGTGCTGCCCGCCACATAAGTGGTGTTCGTCGGCACCGCGTCGCGCAGGGTCACATTGACGGCGTCGTCGGTGCCGATGTTGGCGACCGTGATCGTGTAGCGCAGCGTTTCGCCGGCGAGCAGGACGCTCGGGTCGCCGGTGAGGTCCGTCGAGATCTTCTGGATGCGGAACGCGGGCGCCGAGACGATCGTCACCCGCGTCGGATCCTCGTCACCCGCGACGAAGGGATCGGCCTGGCCGTTGACGGTCGGGTCGTCGCTCACGCCGAGGACCGTGCCGTTGGCCTGGCGGAACGTCGCTTGGTCGGTGACGACCGTGCCGTTGGCGAGGGCCGGCCTCAGGTTGATGTCGAACACGATGAGGAGCTGGCTGCCCAGCGGCAGGCTCAGGTTGCGGACGTCGAGGATGCCGGTGCCGCTGGGGCCGCCGTTGCTATTCGTGTTGCTGACGTCGGCGCCGGCGGGGACGCTCACGAGCGTCAGGGTGCCCGCCGCGAAGGCGGGCGGCGCGTTGAGGGCGTCCATCACGTCGTCGATGCGGAAACTGGCGAGCGGCTGGTCGGTGGTCTGGAAGCGCAGCGTGTAGCGCAGTGTGTCGCCCGGAGAGGCGGTCGTCGCCGGGTTCGCCCCGGTGGTCAGGTTCGCGACCGTCTTCTCGAAGAAGTAGCCAAAGAGGTCGACCGCGACGGTGTGGGCGTCCTCGTGGTCCAGGACGCCGACCGTGCCGTTGGTCAGCACACGGTTGGAGACGACCCGGGCGGGATTGCTGCTGGCGCCGTTGAACCACTGGACGGCGCCCGCGACGTTCGTAAGGGTCACGCCATCCTGTGTGTTGACGTCGAGCTGGGTCCGGTAACGGACGATCAGCCGCTCGTTCGGGCCGATCCGTCCCGCGGCCGTCAGCATCGTGAGGTCGAGCCGGCAGGCGGGCGCGCCGCTCCAGCTCAGCGAGTAATCGGTGCCGGCGACGAGCGGGCCCTTGCCCGGGACCGGGGTGACGCCGTTGGCCGCGAAGACCTGGGCGCTCAGGATCTGGGGCGTCAGGTCGCACATGCCGCCCGTCGCGCCGTCCGGGAAGAGGTCGCGCAGGCTGACGTCCCAGGCGTCGATCGAGCCGGTGTTCTGGACGTCCAGGGCGAAATCGCCCCACTGTCCCAGGTTCATCGTCGCCGGGCCTGACTTGTCGACGACGAGCACCGGTCCGGCGATGGTCAGCGGCGGCGTGATGCCCCATTCGCCCGGCAGCGGCTCGTAGAAGGTGCCGTCGATGAGCCGTCCGAAGTCCCATTTGGCCGTGTTGATGAACTGCGTCCCCGGCGCGTTCACCGGCGTGTTGTTGAGCACGACGGTGAGCGCGATGGCGAACTGCCGGCCGGCGTCGACGATGGGGATGTTGTCGAAGGTGAGAACGTTGCCGACGTTGGTGAAGGTGTGCGGGACCGGCTGGCCGTTGTCGAGCCAGGTGACGGTGTGGCTCACGTATGTAAGATCGACCCCCGTGGCGTTGAGGTCGTCGATGACCGTGATGCTGTGCAGGTCGTTCACCGACCCCTGGTAGTTGATGACCGTGCCCGTGACCGGGTCGAACAGGACCGGGATCGTCAGCGTCCAGGTGAAGGGGACTCCGATGGTGACGAAGGGCGGGCCCGGCGGGTTCTGCTTGTCGATCTTCTCGACCGGGATCAGAAGGCTCAGGCAGTTGGTCTGGACCGTAGTGGACGCGCTGTTGACGAACCAGATCTTGTTGCCCTGAGAGTTGAGGTTGCACGACATGTTGCCGGTGTGCACGACGTTGTCGAAGATGAGCAGCCAGCTCGTGGGGTTGTTTCCGAACCAGCTGATGTTGGAGGTCAGCGGGTTGGAGGCCGTGTAGTTCCGGATCGTGCAGTTGCCGTCGATGTTGATCTGGGGAGGAGGAACGGGGTAGTTGACGAATCCGTCGATGATCCCGCCGGCATCGGCGACGCAGTCGATCGCAAGCGCCGGGACGGCGCTCAGCACCGACAGCGCGACGGTGAGCAGCAGGTTCCTGATCCAGGTGCCGCCCGACCTCGCAATGTTTCTGTCTCGAGAAGTCATGTACGCCCTCGTTCCACTCAAGGAGCGATCTCGTCGCGAAGAGGACCGAGGCAGTCCACGCTGCCTCCCGGATGCTCGAAAGGGCATCGAGAAGGTCGGCTGCGTTTGGACTGGATTCCGGCGGTCCCGCTGTCGTGGGGCCCGTTGGCCCGTTAGACCGGTGACTTTGCGTCGCCATCTTTCGATGGCTTTGCCCTTGTCAG
>DASXTC010000074.1:0-7830 GCA_036505635.1 Candidatus Polarisedimenticolia bacterium | reverse complement strand
GGCCCCGTCGAGCAGTTGGCCCCGATGACGTCCACGCCCAGGCCCTCGAGCACGGCGGCGGCCGTGACCGGATCGGTGCCGGTGTCGGTCAGGCCGTCCTGGGTGAAGGTCATGAAGGCCATCAGCGGGATCTTCCCGCGCACATCGTTGCAGGCCATCACCGCGGCCTTCATCTCCTGGAGGTCGAACATCGTCTCGATGACGAGCAGATCGACACCGGCGGCGGTGAGCACCGCCGCCTGCTCGCGGAAAATCTCGTAGGCCTCCGAGAAGGGGATCTCGCCGAAGGGCTGCACGGTGGTGCCACACGGGCCGATGTCGCCGGCCACGAGCACCTTGGCGCCGCCGGCCTTGCGCGCGTTGGCGACGGCGGCCTCGTTGATCTGCTTGAGCTGGCCGTAGGCGTCGTACTCGGCGAGGCGCCGCCGGCTCGCGCCGAAGGTGTTGGTCAGCAGGATGTCGGCACCTGCCCTGGCATATTCGCGCTGCACCGCGACAATCGCGTCGGCTTTCTCGATGTTCCAGAGGTCGGGAGCGTAACCGGCGGGGAGCCCGCGCCCCTGGAGCAGCGCCCCCATCGATCCGTCGAGGATCATGACCCCCTTGCCGAGCCGCTCGCGGAAGGTCATGACCGGCGCTCCCAACCGACCACCGCGGTGACCGACTTGCGCGGCTGCAGGATGAAGGTCTCCGTGCAGGTGATGGCGATCGTGGAGGCCTCCACGCGGGCGAGAAGCTCCCGCTGCACGGGCAGATCCCAGTCTCCGTAACCGGGGCTGTACCGCATCGTGCGCGCGTAGCCGTTGCGCAGCACCTCGCTCTGGATGATTGCATCCACGCGGTCAGCCATGTAGTCGGCCATCCAGCTTCCCACCACGTCGAGGAAGTAGGCGTCGGCGGTGTGGGTCTTCTTGATGTGATCGACCTTCCGCTCGAGCTCCGGGCCGATCGTGCAGGCCAGCAGCGTCGCGTAGTCGCACCGGGCGAGCAGCTTCGTCATGTTGGCGCCCACGAACAGGGAGTCGGACTCCTCGACGGCGACGCGGTCGGGGCGGACCTCGATAATCTTGAAGGTCTTGTAGCAGGCCCTGCCGTGGATCAGCGTGTAGGCCGCGTCGATCGCCTGCTTGATCGCCTTGGCGACCCCTTCCTCCTTGAGCTCCTTGACGTACTTGAGCTTCGGGATCCTCAGCTCGCGCAGGACCCGCTTCTCCTCTATCTCGAATGGGATGCTGTTGAGCAGGACGAGATGTCCGCCGAGGCTCTTGATGGTATACACGGATCCCCTGGAAGTTGCGCGGCTCGTGGAAAATGGGTCATTCTACAGCCGGTCTCCGGGCCAATCAAGGCGCCTCGGCGAGCGCCCGCCATCTCATTGACGCAGAAGGGGCGAGGGCGTACGATTCCGCGCGAAACGTTGGCGGGAGCGGATCTCATGGTGGGAGGGACCATAGCGGGGTACCGCATACTCTCCCTTCTTGGCCGGGGGAGCTGGGCAACGTACTATCTCGCCCGGCGTGACGGCGGTGGGCCCGTCGTGCTGAGGCTCCTGCACCCCGAGATCGCGGCCGAACCTTCCCGGCGGGCCGGTCTGCTCGCTCAGGCGCGCGCGATGCGGCGGCTCCGGCATCCCGCGCCGGCCCGCGTTCTGGACGTCATCGAGGAGCCCCTCGTGGCCGGAGTCGTCTCCGAGAGGATCGAAGGCGAGAGCCTGGTCGATCTTCTGGACGCGGGTCGGTTGACTGGAATGGAGGCCGTGCGCGTCGCCGCCGAGGCGGCAGCGGCGATGGAGGAGGCCCATCGGAGGCAGGTGCCCCACGCGGCGATCGGTGCGTCGCGCGTCGTGCTCGATCCCGAGGGGCGCATTCGGATCACGGGTCTCGGACGGCCCGATGCGTGCGAGGAGCCATCGTGCCTGATGCCTCTCGTCCGGGAGCTCGCGCCGTTGATCCCGGCTCTGCGCGGTCGGATCCCGCCGTGGGGAGTGGACTCCGGCCGGGACTGCGCCGCCCTGATCGGCCACCTGAGGGGCATCCACCAGCGCGATCGTGAGGACCGGCGGAGGGGACGGCGCCAGGCCGGCTCGGTCGTCGCGCTGGCGTCGATCGCGGCGTCGCTCTTCATCTTCGCGGCGCTTGCCGGCAGGCCATCCGTCGGGTCGAGGGACTCGCGGGCCGGGACGCTCGCCGTCCTTCCGTTCCAGAGGCAGGGGGGCGCGCCCGGGGAGTGGCCCGCGTCCACGGGCCTCGGAATGGCCGACTCGGTCATCACGTCGCTGATCGGCGTGAAGTGGCTGCTGGTCAGACCGACCGCCGCAATCGAGCGCTACGCCGGCACGCCGGTGGACCCGCTCACGGCCGGGCGCGAGCTGGGGGTGGATCATGTCCTGACGGGGGAATGGGAACCGGGCCCCGGGGCGGAGGCACTGCGCCTGCGGCTGCAGGAGGTCCGCACCGGAAGGGCGGAGTGGGAGCAGACGGTGCGGATTGGAGACCGGGATCCGCTCGCGGCCCGTCGCTTCGTGGCCGAGATCGTCCTCAGGAGCCTGCCCCGGGCCGTGCGAGGCTCGAGGGAGCCGGCCAACCTATGAACGTGGGTGCTGCCCGCCGAAGCCGGAAGCTCCGCAGGGATCGACACGTCGTGATGGCCGCGTCGATGGTGACCGGGCTGGCGATCCTGGCCACGCTGGCGTTCGCCCTGCGCTTCTCCGAGGTTGACGCCACGGCCCGTGGCGAAGGACGCGCCGGAGTCCTCGCCGTCATGCCCTTCCAGCCGCTCTCTCCCGATCCGGACACCTCGTACCTCGGCATCGGGCTGGCCGACTCGATCATCAACAACCTGTCGGGGGTGCCGGGGCTCACGGTCAGGCCGATGAGCGCCGCACTCTCCGTCGCGAAAGAAGACGCGGAGCCTCTCGAGGCGGCGCGGCGGCTCCAGGCGACGGAAGTGCTCACGGGCACGTACCAGCAGGTGGGGAGCCGCTTCCAGGTGTCAGTCCAGCTGGTGGACGCCGACACGGGCTTCGCGCTATGGGGCCGCACGTTCAACTCGGGAATCGACGACCTGATCGAGCTCGAGCAGAAGGTCGTGCGCGAGACGCTCGCGACGCTGGTGCCGGATGTGAAGGAGGCCGACACCGCCCGGCGCGCCCTTGCCCGCGAGAGCGACGCCACGGCCCGGTACCTCTACATGCTGGCGCGCGGCAAGCTGGCCACCTGGGAGAGCCGGCCGATCCCCGAGGCCGTCGAGCTGCTGGAGCAGGCGATCCGGATCGACCCGGACTTCGCGGCCGCGCACGCCTCGCTTGCCGAGGCCAGCGCCAGCATGTTCTACGGTGGGATCACGAGCGACGCGACATGGATCGACCGGGCGATCGCCTCCGGCCGGCGCGCGGTCTACCTCGATCCGAGAAACGCGAACGCCCACTACGCGCTGGGTTACGCGGACTGGGTTGACGGCAATCCCACGGAGGCGGCGCGCGAGATGCTGCGCGCGCTGGAGCTCGATCCGGGCCACGCTCTGGCGCTCGAGTCCCTGGCGGGGCTGCTCAGCCGCGCCGAGATGGCGGGGCCCGCCCGGCTCCTGGCCGACAGGGCGAGGGAGGCCGACCCTTCGCTCGAGATCGGATGGGTCGATCTGAGGATTGCCGTGATGGAGGGAACAAGCCAGGAGATGATCGCGCGTCTGGAGCGGCTCCTCGACCGCCGTCGCGGCTCCGGGCGCTCGCCCGAGCTGCCGATCATGTTCCTGGGATACATGGCCTTCCGGACCGGCGACGCCGCGGCGGGGCTCCGCTGGGCCGCGATGCTGGAGGAGGCTTCGGCCAACAAGGTCTACGCGGACATGATCCGGATGCTGGCCCTCGCCCGGACGGGCGACGCGGAGGCCGTCATGCGCATCGTCGAGAAGAACCGTGTCGCCTTCAAGAGAGACTCGGAGTACTGCCAGTGGATCGGGATCGCGCTGGCGAAGATCGGTGAGAACTCGGATGCCCTGGACTGGCTCGAACGGTCCGTCCGGCTGGGAAACTCCGACCCGGAGATGCTGGCCGGCAGCCCAGACCTTGATCCCCTGCGTACCAATCCCCGCTTCCAGAAAGTCCTTTCGGCGACGCGCGGCCGGGCCCGGGAGATCGTGCAGCTTGCCGCGTTCGCCGGTTACCGGTAGCCTGTCGATTCGTTCAGGCGGGAGGAGACGGAATGGCCGAGGCGATCAGGATTTTCGGAAAGGAAGGCTGACCCTACACCACGGCAGCCCGTGAGGACTGCGTGAAGCGCGGGGTCCCGCACGAGTACCTCGACGTGAAGAGTGACAAGCGCCTGCTCGACGAGATGCTGAAGCTGAGCCGGGGACGGCGCGAGGTCCCCATCATCGTGGAGAACGGGAAGGTCACGATCGGATTCGGCGGCACGTGAGGGGTGTGAGGCCGGCCGTGCGCCGGCGATCGCGCATCGACTACTTCGCGTAGTATCCCTCCCGCGTCGTGATTCGCGCGCGCGGGCGCGAGACCCTGACCTCGATGGGACGCCATCCGGACGCTCCCTCGCTTGCTGGATAGTAGGCGAGGGTGTACTGGTGGCGCAGCTCGTCCTCAATCCGCCCGTAGGCGTCCTTGAGCTTTGCGGCCTTCTTGACGAAGTAGGCGCGCCCGCCGCTCCGCGTCGAGAGGGTGCGAAGGATCTCTCCCAGCGTGCGGCGGTGGTTGAAGTCGGGCTGCTCCTCCAGCTTCTCCCCCGTCCCGATGGCGTAGACCACCGTCTCGCTGCGCAGGACCGCTTCGAGCGCCTCCTCGAACGTGTGGGCCGAACCGGGGCCGAGCCCGTCGGCCGCTTCGTCGCGTCCGTCCGACAGGAGGATGATCGCCTTCTTGCCCTCGACCTCCTTGAGACGGTCCACGGCGGCGATGATCGCGTCGTAGAGCGCCGTGCCCCCCCGCGGTTGCGTCGAGAGGATCGCGGGACGGAGCGCCTCCTTGTTCGAGGTGCGTTCCTGCAGTATCCGCGGGGCGTCGCTGAAGGAAACCACCGCGGCCGTGTCGTCCGGCTCGAGGGCCTCCACGAAACCGACGGCGGCCTCCTTCGCCGTGTCGAGTCTCTCGTCCTGTCGCATCGAGGCGCTGGTGTCGAGCAGCAGCACGAGGCTGGCTGGCTTGCGCTCGGCCGAGAAGACCGCGACCTCCTGCGCCCGACCCGCTTCCAGGATGGTGAAATCCCCACTGGACAGGTCGGTGAGGTACCGGCCCTGCTGGTCCCTCACGGTGGCGTAGACCTGCACGAGGGTGACGCGCGCGCGCTGGACTCCCACCACGGCCGCGGTCGTGACCCGGTCGCCGGAACGGGTCCCGTCCGAGGCGTAGGCCCTCGCCCTGATCGTGCGCGGGCGAAGAGTGTCACCCGCGTCCCACGAAAGCCTCCAGGGAGGATCCAGCAGTGTCGCCAGCAGCGTGTCATCCACGTAGAGCTCGACCTTGAAGATCGTGACCCCTTCGGGGGGCTTCACCTCGACGAGGATATCGGTCCTGCCGATCACCGCGCCGGCGGCTGTGGGAGACACGATCCGGACGAGGAAGGGTCCGCCTTCGGCGGGTGGCGTCGAGGCCGCGAGAGGAAGCGCGACGAGGGCCGCGGCGAGCAGGAGCACCGCACCGGCGGCCGGCATCAATAGGCGCGGGCGAAGTAGACGCGACGCGGCGAGGGGCCCCCGCACACCAGGCAGACGCCCGGGACGGCGGCAAGGTCGCCCTGCAGCGGGATGCACCGGATGGTGGCCTTCGTCTCTTCCTTGACCCGCGCCTCGCATTCAACCCCTCCGCACCAATGCGCCAGCAGAAACCCGCCCTTCTCCTCGATGACCTTCTTGAATTCGTCGTAGGAGTCGAGGGTGTGGGTGTTCGCGTCCCGCCGCTTCAACGCCTGATCATAGAGGTCCTTCTGGATCTCCTCCAGCAGCCCGGGCACCACGTCCGCCAGCGAATCGATCGACACCGACTGCTTGGCGGCGGTCCCCTCGCGGACGGCGCGCCGGGCGACCGTCACCTGGCCGGCCGCGAGGTCTCTGGGCCCCACCTCGAGGCGCAGGGGGACCCCCTTCATCTCCCACTCGTTGAACTTGAAGCCGGGACGCATCCCGTCGCGGGCGTCCCCCTTGACGCGCACGTGCGGCGAGAGGATGGCAACGATCCTGTTCATCGCGGCGACGACCTGCTCGCGCTCGTTCTCCTTGTAGATCGGCACGACGATCACCTGCGTGGGGGCCAGGCGAGGCGGGAGCACGAGCCCCTGGTCGTCGCTGTGCGCCATCACGAGCGCGCCGATGAGACGGGTGGAGACGCCCCACGACGTGTTCCAGACGTACTCGATCCCACCCGACTCGCTCTGGTATTTCACCTCGAATGCCTTCGCGAAGTTCTGCCCAAGGTTGTGCGAGGTGCCGGCCTGCAGCGCCTTGTTGTCCTGCATGAGCGCCTCGATGCAGTAGGTGCGCAGCGCGCCGGCGAACTTCTCGGCGTCGGACTTGACCCCCTTCAGACAGGGCATCGCCATGAATTCGCGGGCGAAGGTGTCGTAGACGTTCATCATCCTGACGGCCTCCTCCTCGGCCTCGGCCTCGGTGGCGTGCGCGGTGTGGCCCTCCTGCCAGAGGAACTCCATCGTGCGCAGGAAGAGACGGGTCCGCATCTCCCATCGCACCACGTTGGCCCACTGGTTGAGAAGGAGCGGCAGGTCCCTGTACGACTGGATCCACTTCGCGTACATCGCGTAGATGATCGTCTCCGACGTGGGCCGCACGACCAGAGGCTCCTCGAGCTTCTGCCCCCCGCCGTGCGTGACCACGGCGCACTCGGGGGCGAACCCCTTGACGTGCTCCTTCTCCTTGTGCATGAACGACTCGGGGATGAAGAGCGGAAAGTAGGCGTTCTCGTGACCCGTCTCCCGGAACATGCGGTCCAGCTCCGCGCGCATGTTCTCCCAGAGCGCCATCCCCAGCGGGCGGATCACCATGCATCCGCGAACCGGCGAGTAATCGGCCAGACCCGCCTGCAGGACGATGTCCGTGTACCAGCGGGAATAGTCCTCGGACCGGGGCGTGATCAGCTTGGCCATCGGGGCTCCTCGAGCGGCGCGCGCCAATCGACGCGCGAAGCGCGGCATTATAACAGGGTCAGTCCTCGAGGGGCCGGTTCGCGTCGGTTCCGGCGTTTCCGGCGGGCTTCTGCGCCTCGCCCGTCATCGGCACGAAGCGCACGGGGGCGACCTCCTCGCGGCGGACGCCGTCCGCCTCCCGCGTGATCACGACGAGCTTCTGGCTGACGCCTCCCACGGGGATCACCAGGCGCCCTGAGATCTTGAGCTGATCGATCAGCGGCTGTGGGACCTTCTCGGGAGCCGCCGTCACGATGACGGCGTCGAACGGGGCCGCCTCGGGCCACCCGCGATAACCGTCCCCCACCCGAGCGTGAAGGGGGGCGCCCGGATAGAGCGAGTCGAGGGTCTCCTTGGCGCGTCTCGCGAGCGACGGGATGATCTCGATGGTGTAGACCTCGACGCCCATCCGCAGCAGGATGGCGGCCTGGTAGCCCGAGCCGGTTCCCACCTCCAGCACCCGCGAGCCCTTGCCCGCGCGCGCCAGCTCGGTCATCAGAGCCACGATGTAGGGCTGCGAGATCGTCTGGTTCTCGCCGATCGGAAGGGGGCGATCCTCGTAGGCGTTCGGGACGAGCGCGTCGGGCACGAAGAGGTGCCGGGGCACCTCGCGCATGGCCTTCAGCACGGCCTCATCCTTGATCCCCTGCGAAGCGATCTGGGACCGGACCATCTCCTCCCGCAAGGC
>DASXTC010000073.1:0-1503 GCA_036505635.1 Candidatus Polarisedimenticolia bacterium | reverse complement strand
ATGCTGGGCGACCTCGAGCACCAGCTTCTGGGAGTAGGAGAAGATGTCCTTGTTCTCGATCCCCTGCACTTCCAGCGCGTTGTAGATGGCGGGGAGCTGGCCCGCCGGGAACTCGACGTCGACGACAGGACCGATGACCTGGACGATCTTTCCCTGGCTCATGCTTCCGCTCCTTTTCCCTGGCTCGCCTCGGCTCGGGTCCTTTTCACGCTCGCCTCGAACGGCGGGGCCCCAGCCCGCGACGTCCTGCGGCTCGCACTACCTTTGCTTGAGGGCCTCGGCGCCGCCGACGATGTCGAGCAGCTCCTTGGTGATCTTCTCCTGGCGCGCCTTGTTGTACTGGATGGTCAGCACGCCGATCATGTCCTTGGCGTTCTGGGTCGCCGCCTCCATCGCCGTCATGCGCGCGCCGTACTCGCCGGCCAGGGATTCCATGAGTGCCTTGTAGACCTGCATGCGCACGTGACGTGGCAGCAGGTCGCCCAGAATGGCCTCCGGGCTGGGCTCGTAGATGTAGTCGACGCCCGTCGGCCCCTGGCCCTCCCCTTCCATCTTCGGGATCGGCAGGAGCTGCATCACCACGGGGCGCTGGACGGCGACCGATCGGAATTCGTTGTAGATCAGTACGACCTCGTCGACGGCGCCCGCCAGGTACTGCTGCATGAAGAAGTCGGCGAGCTGGGTGGCGTGTTCGTACCCGAGGCGGTCCCAGAACCCGATCATGTCGCGCGCGATCGTCCACTGCCGGCGGCGGTAGAAGTCGCGCGCCTTGCGCCCGACCACAACCAGAGTGACGTCGGGCGTGGTCGAGCGGCGGATAACCTCGAGCGAGCGGCGCATGATGTTGGAGTTGAAGGCGCCCGCCAGGCCCTTGTCGGCGGTGATGATGACGATCTGCCGTCGCGGTCCCTCGCGCTGGGCCAGGAGAGGGTGCGGAGCTTCGTCGGCGCCGGAGCTCACGAGGTTGCCGAGGAGCTCGGCCATCTTGCCCGCATAGGGACGCGCGGCGAGGATGCGCTCCTGGGCCCGGCGCAGCTTCGCGGCGGCCACGAGCTTCATGGCCCGGGTGATCTTCTGCGTCGACTCGACGGAGCGGATCCGCCGACGGATGTCGCGGGGGGTGGGCATCGATCAGGCGGTCTTGATGCCCTTGGCGGCCACGAACTCCGCCTTTGCGTCGTTCACGGCCCTGGTCAGGGTATCGCGCAGCGCGTCCGACAGCTCCCTCTTGTCGCGAATCTCGTCGAGGATCTCGGGATGGCCCCGCTCCAGCCAACCGTAGAAGAATTCCTCGAAAGCCCGCGCGGCATCGACGGGCACATCGTCGAGCAGCCCCTGGGTGCCTGCGAAGATGATCGCCACCTGCTTCTCCACAGGCAGTGGCTGATACTGGCCCTGCTTCAGGAGCTCTACCATGCGCTGGCCGCGCGCGAGCTGCATCTGGGTGGCGCGGTCGAGGTCGCTGCCGAACTGCGCGAAGGCGGCGAGCTCCCGGTACTGGGC
>DASXTC010000072.1:0-4051 GCA_036505635.1 Candidatus Polarisedimenticolia bacterium | reverse complement strand
GCCGGGCCATGTTCATCGAGACCAACCCGATCCCCGTCAAGGAAGCCATGGCCATGCTGGGTATGATCGAGCCCGAGTTCCGCCTGCCGATGTGCCGGATGTCCGACGCCAACCGGCAGCGGCTCCGGACCGTCCTCGAGCAGTACGGCCTCGTCAAGCGCTGACCCCCGGGTCATGACGGACGTGGTGATCGCCGGCGCGGCCGGCCGGATGGGGAGCCGTCTCGTCGCCTTGCTCCAGGAGCAGCGGGAACTGCGACTCGTGGCCGCCCTCGAGGCGCCCGGCCACCCGTCGCTCTTGAAGGACGCGGGTGAGGTGGCCGGCATCCCGCGGCTCAACGTGCCCATCACCGCGGATCCGGAGGGCGCGCTCGGGAAGGATCGGATCTTGATCGAGTTCTCCGTCCCCGAGGCGAGCCTCGCCCATCTGAGACTGCTCGCCCGCGAGGGCGGGCGCGCGGTGATCGGGACGACGGGCTTCTCCAGTGCCCAGAAGGACGAGGTCGAGCGTCTCGCCAAGCAGGCGCCCATCCTGCTCTCGCCCAACATGAGCGTCGCCGTCAACGTGGCGTTTCGCGTGCTGGCCGACATCGCCCGGTTGCTCGGCGACGACTACGACGTGGAGATCAGCGAAACCCATCACCGCTACAAGAAGGACGCGCCGAGCGGGACGGCGCTGAGGATGGCGGAGGTGGTCGCCCAGGCCCTCGGACGCGATCTCGCCAAGACCGCCGTGTACGGCCGGCACGGCCTGCCGGGCGAGCGCACTCGACAGGAGATCGGAGTCCTCTCGCTGCGCTCGGGCGACGTGGTCGGAGAGCACACCGTATCCTTCGGCGCGCTGGGAGAGCGGCTCGAGCTCACCCATCGCGCCCATAGCCGTGACACCTTCGCCCGCGGCGCGCTCCGTGCGGCCCGTTTCATCGCCACGGCGCCGGCGGGACTCTACTCGATGCAGGACGTGCTCGGGCTGGGATGACGGCGACCCTCTCCCGCGAGGGGAGAAGGGATCGAGGGGCTCCTTCGTGAAGATTGTCCGGTTCAAGGCGGCGGGCAAGACGCGGTACGGCGCGCTGGAGGGCAACCGGGTCGTCGAGTACGCCGGCACGCCCTACTCCACCTTCAAGAAGGCGCGCAAGACCTATCCGCTCCGCCAGATGGTGCTGCTGGCGCCCGTAGTGCCGTCCAAGGTCGTCGTCGTGGGGCCCAATTACCGCGACCATGCGGAGGAGCTCTACTCCGCCACGTCCGAGGAGCCCGCCATCTTCTTCAAGCCGATCTCGGCGCTGTGCGGGCCCGACGACCCGATCGTCTTTCCGCCGCAGGCCACGCGCGTGGACTACGAGGCCGAGCTCGCCGTCGTGATGAGGAAGCCCTGCCGTCAGGTGCCGGCCGAGCGCGCCCTGGAGTACGTGCTGGGCTACACCTGCCTCAACGATGTCACGGCGCGTGATCTCGAGGCGCGCGACGGGCAACCGGGCCGCGCGAAGGGCTTCGACACCTTCTGCCCCGTGGGACCGTGCGTCGCCACCGACATCGACCCCAACGGCGTGGACATCGAAGCCTATCTCAACGGCGAGAAGAAGCAGTTTTCCAACACCAAGAACCTGATCTTCCCCGTCGAGGACCTCGTCGCCCGCGTCTCCGCGGTGATGACGCTCCTGCCCGGCGACGTCATCGCCACCGGCACCCCCGCCGGCAGCGGCCCCATGCAGCCCGGTGACAAGGTCGAGGTGCGGATCGAGGGAATCGGAAGTCTCAAGAATCCGGTCATCAAGATCTGATCGCGCCAGAGCTCCTCACCGGGGGCGCCGGCGGCCGGAGCGCCGGCCGGACACCGCGGTCCGGGTCGAGGGCGGGAAGCGCTGGGCTCTGATAAGATTCTCCTGGAGGAATCGGGAAGAGCACGTGGCCAGGGTATTTCTCTCGGTGGGCTCCAATCTAGGTGATCGGCTCGAGTGCATGCGCCGCGCGGTCGCCGAGCTCCGGGCCATGCCCGGGGTCGAGTTCCTCGACGCCTCGGCGCTCTACCGGACGGAGCCCTGGGAGCAGCGGCCCGGCCAGCAGCCCGACGAGAACACCTGGTTCTTCAATTGCGCGGTGTCCATCGAGACGACGCTCGACCCGATGGCCCTGCTCGTGCGTGTCCAGGAGGTCGAGAAGAAGCTCGGCCGGCGCCGCGGGCCGGGCACGCCGGAGGATCAACGCTACGACCCGCGCCCGCTGGACATCGATATCCTGCTCTACGGAGACCTGGTGATCAGCGGACCGGACCTCTTGCACATCCCCCACCTCTTGATGCACGAGAGGCGCTTCGTCCTCCAGCCACTCGCCGAGCTCGCGCCCGACATCGAACACCCGGTGCTGTACCGGACCATCCGGGAGCTCCTCGAGAAACTGGACGATGAGCACCGGATCGTGGGAGTGGACCTGCCCCGCCGCTGGTTCGAACGCTAGCGACCGTTGGCTGCGCAGGAGCAACCGACTCAGGGGGACAGGCTCCGGCGGGGGGGCGACCCCCCCTCCGGGTTCGCCGGCCAACTCCGTGACTGACGACGCCTTCCTGCAGCAGGCCCTGCGGCACCTGGAGGCGCTTCACAACCTGGCCGTGTATCTCACCCGGAACGGGTCGGAGGCCGAGGACCTGGTCCAGGAGACCTATGTCCGGGCCCTCCGCTTCTCCCACCGCTTCCAGCCGGGAACCTACCTGCGCGCCTGGTTGTTCCAGATACTGAGAAACACCTTCCTGACCTTCTACCGGCTACGGGAGCGCGAGTCGGCGATCTCCGAAGACGGGGTCGCGGAAGGCGAAGCGCCGATGTTCCACGACTCGCCGGAGCAGGACAGCGAGAGGTCGGCGGTTCACATGGACCTCGAGCGGGCGCTCATGAAGCTCCCCGAAGAATTCAAGACACCGCTCCTGCTCGCCGAGGTCGAAGGGCTGCCGCTCGAGGAGGTGGCGCGGATCATGGGTTGCCCCATCGGCACGGTGAAGTCGCGGATCTTCCGCGCCAAGGAGCGGCTGCGGGGACACTTGAAGGACTACGGCGAGGATTCGAAGGTCTGACGCGATGGCGGACGAGGTGGAGGATCGGTCCGGAGACGACGCGGCGCTGCGGCGCCTCTTGAGGGAGCGTCTGCCCAGGTACCCGCCGCCGCCTCACCTGCGGGCCGCCATCATCGAGGCCGCCACCCACACAGCGCCCAGGCGTGGATGGTCCACGCTCTGGATGCCGCCGGTCGCCGCCGCCGCCGCCATGGCCATGATCATGCTCCTGTGGATCGCGCCCTCGCTCCCGGGCGCCACCGCGGGTGACCCGATCCGGCTCCTCGCGCGCGTCGTGATCAGCGAGCATGCGCGGACCATCCTCTGGGGCGAGTCGCGCCCGGACGTGGTGCCGGCGGCGTTGCCTCGGGCCATGGAGGAGAGCGGCGTCGCGCTCAGCTGGGTGTTCACCGGCGACGACAGGATCCAGCTCGTCAATGCCCAGCCGATCTATCTGGAGGGGCGCCGGGCCATCGAGCTGGCCTACCGCGATGCGGACGGCCACGCGGTGACCTACGTGATCCTGCCCGCCGGCACTCTCGCCCTGCCCGAGCGCGGGCGCGTTCAGATCGACCGGTGGCGCCCGCTGATCCGGATGGAATCCGGCTTCAGCCTCATCATCTGGAAGCAGCAGAATCTCCTCTGCGTGCTCGTGTCGGACCTCGTGTCCGACGCCGACCTTGCGAAGTTCAAGGAATACTTCGTCAAGGTGCGCTCCTCCACCGAGCCCTACGCGGTGTACTGACCAACCCACCCCCACCCTGCCCCCTCCTTCCTGTGGAGGAGAGGGATTTCATCCGACTCCCTCTCCCCCTGGGCGAGAGGGGGAGGGTGAGGGGCTCCGGATGTCGCGCTCCACGACGAAGGGCAACGCCATCACCGTCCAGGCGACCAGGACGACCTCGGAATCACCGAAGTTGTATTCCGACAACCCCCCGATGAGAAAGCCGGTCACGGCCGCCAGGCTTCCCGTCACGAGGGCCCTCTCGCGACCGGCGTCGGCGGG
>DASXTC010000071.1:0-4409 GCA_036505635.1 Candidatus Polarisedimenticolia bacterium | reverse complement strand
CTCCGTGAGGGCCACGAGCAGCGCCCCGACCAGGAAGCTGAAGAAGCCGTCCACGAAGGTCAACAGGTTCCGGAGGAACGCGCGCCGGAACCCGCACGGCTGAAGATCGGTGCCGAGGACCCGGATGCCCAGGAGCCATTTGCCGGGCGTCTTTCCAAAGCGCCCCTCGAGATAGCTGAAGGCCAAGAGGACGACCACGGCCCAAAAGAAGGCGCCGATGAAGAGGCCGAAGAACACGAGCGGAAAAAACGGCCCGCCTTCGAGGAAGCGCTCCGGATCGGAGAACATCCGCCACCAGGATGCCATGGGAAGCAGGAATCCGGCGAGGAACGGGACAACGTCCACCAGCTGCGCCAGGGCCCGCTGCCACAAGGAGGCGAATGATCTCCGCTGCCCCTCGAACACGTACTCCTGCACCCTGTGCCGCCGCATCTGCACCGTCAGGAGGAAGGCCAGGAGAAGCGACAGCACGATCGGCAGGAGCTGCGGGATCATCATGACGAGCATCATCGTCGACCCGAAAGGGAACGGGAACGATGCCTGCTTCCTCACCGATCGTAGGACGCGGCCGTCAGCCACCTCGACCAGCCTCAGGCTCCCCGGCATCCCCTGCGAGACGAGGATCAGACGGCCGACCGAAGGCAACGGCCTCCAGGTGTGGGTCAAACGGCTCCCCTCGGCCGTCAGGTCGATGGGATCCTGCCGAGGACCGTTCGGGCCGACCGTGACGAGCGCCACCCGGCTCCTGCGTTCGTTGGCCGGCTCCGACAGAAACACCGCCGGGCCGGACTCCAGCGCAATGGCCGTCCAGCTTCCGCACGAGCAGATCTCGTCGACGAGGGAGATCCACTGCGTCTCCCCCTGCTCACGGTAGCGGAGCGCGCACTGGTCCGGTACCTCGGTGCAGAGTTGAACGAAGAGATAAAGGCGTCCCCTAGACTCCACGGCCTGCAACGCTCGAAGTGCGCCGCCCTCCGGCGGCAGACCCAGGGACAGGCCTTGCGAGATCCACTCGGCCCGCGGGCCCTCCACGTGGAGCGTCGCGAGCGCGGGAGGGGTGCCGAGCGAGAGGAGTGCCGGGCGCCCGCCGTAGACGAAGGGGGCGGAGGCTCGAGGCGGCCGGCCCGCGACGTTCATCCGCGTCAACGACCCGCCCTGGTAGTACGCGACCGTGTCCGTACCGATGACCCAGAGACGATCGGCCACGGGGAGCAGCGCCGGGTACCTCTCGGAGCCCGCCTCGAGGGGGATCGCGGATCCGGCGCTCGACAGATCCGCCAGGCGCATGTGCATGAGGGCCACCGTGGTCGCCGAGCGCTCGGGATCGCGCCAATTGAGCTTGTGCGTCCGCCGGGGGAGCCAGATCTCCTCGCGCCACAGCGCCGCGTGCTCGATGTCCATGGTCGCGAGCTCCTGCCCGATCATCATCGGCATCATGAACAGGAACATGAGTGCCATGGGCAGCACCGTCTGGGCGAAGAAGAAGACCGCACCGAGGATCCCGGCGACAAGCGTGAAGCGCCGCTTGGATTCTTCGGATATGTAGCCGCGGTCGGATTCGGTGACCTCGCCCGGATTCATTCCGTGAGCTCCGTGTAGGCTATCCGGCCCCGGTCGTCCCTGTACACGGTCAGGAAGCGGCTGTCCGCCTTCATCTGGAGCTTGATCGTGACGTAGTCCACGAGCTTGTGCCCGTGGACCAGGAGCCCCTGGCCGGACAGCCGGCGGGCGCCCGCGAACCCGTAGGATTCGACCTCCCTGAGGAACCCCGAGGCCTCGCCGATCGTGATCGGATCGAGGGCGTCCGCGTTCGTGCTCGAGGCGTCGATCCGCCCCGCGGCGAGGGCCTTGAGCGCGGCGATGACCGACGCCGTGCGCGCGGCATCGGGATCGGGCTTCGCGCTCTCGACCTGGAGATCGGGGAGGTCCCCCAGATACTCTCGCGTGGCGAGCATGGCTAGCCGGTCGACGTTCGCGTAATCGGAGTTGGCGAGGACGACCACACCGAGGTCGTCGTCGGGACAGAGGTTGAGCGCGGAGCGGAAGCCGGTGCGGTAGCGGCCGCCGTGGCCGACCGTGCGGTGGCCGAGGTGCGCGCCGGTGATCCATCCGTAGGAATAGTCCAGCGCGTGGCCCGATTCGGCGGTCGCGCCCTGCCACAGGCGCTCGGGGTCCTTCAGGATCCGGCCCGCACGCAGCGCGATCACCCACCGTGCGATGTCCCCGGCGGTGCTCAGGATGCCGACGTCGGGCCGGGCGTGCAGGTACTGGCCGAGGTACCAGCCCTTCACGACCTTCCCCTGCGCCCGGCGGTAGTCCTGCGCGCGCTCGGGCACGATTTCCCAGTTGTCGATGAAGGTCGAGTGGTCCATGGACGCGGGCTTGAAGACGCGCTCCGCCAGGAACTCGGTCAGCGGCCCGCCGGAGATCCTCGCGACGAGCATGCCCAGCATCGCGTATCCCGGGCTGCTGTAGTGGTACTCCGTGCCCGGCGGCGCATCCATCTTCAGGGTCGTGAAGGCCTTCACCATCGAGGCGTCATCGTATGCCGTGGTCACGTCGCTGTTGTAGGGAATGAGGTCGCCGCCCCAGTCCTCGGGAAGGCCGGAGCTCATGGTGACCAGATGGCGGACCTTCATCGTCCGCCAGATATCCGGCAAGCCATCGAAGTGGCGGGTGAGGAGCGCTTCGGGGTCGAGCTTGCCCTCGTCCATCAGGATCCGGACGGCCGCTCCCGTGAACATCTTGCTCATGGACGCGATCTCGAACCGGGTGTCGGGGGTGGCCTTCGCCCGCCATTCCAGATCGCCGTAGCCATAGGCCTGCAGCCTCACGATCTCGCCCTTGCGCACGACGGCGAGGCTCAGTCCGGGGATCTGCTGGCGCGCCATCTCCGCCTCGATGGCTCGGTCCAGATCATCCGCGGAGGCCGTTGAAACGAAGGCCAAGCAGACCACCGCGGCGGTGTGAAGGCGTGTCTTACGTCGGCGTGTGGCGAGGTGCATCAGCGGAAGACCTTCTTGAGCCTCGTCTTCCCGCCGGCGCTTCGGAGAACCGCATCGACCGCGGCTTCCGATACGCCCTCGGTCAAGGTGCGGTTGCGTGCCTGCGTCTTCGTGCGGGCTTGAACGACCCTCTTCGCGCTGTCGAGCTTCGTCTGATCGATTCGACCGTGCTTGTGTCGCACGTCACTCCTTCAGCACCTCGTGCACGAAGCGCTGGCAGCTGATCGTTAGTGCTCTTCTTGCTCCTGGAAGTCCGCGCGCTCGGGCTTCTGGGGCTTGATGAGGAGCGAGACGACCTCGGGGTGGGCCTTGCGCACGCGGTCCTCCAGCGCGGCGATGATCCTCTCCACCTCCAGGGCGGAGAGCGTGTCCTTGAAGTCCACGCTCAGGGCGGCCACCACCTGGCGCGGGCCGACATGCACCGTGAACAGGCCGTTCGAGACCTGGATGCCCGGCTCGGCCCGCGCCATTTTGCAGATCGAGTCGACCAGCTCGGAGCGGGCCGGCTCTCCGATGAGCAGGCCCTTCGTCTCGCGACCCAGGACGAGCGCGATGACGCCGAGCAGGATCCCGATGGCCACCGAGGCCACGCCGTCCAGGACCGGAAGATCCAGCACCTCCGCGGCCACGGTGCCCGCCAGGGCGATGAGGATCCCGATGATCGCGCCCGTGTCCTCCGCCAGCACCAGGAACGTCGTCGGGTCCTTACTCTGCCGCACCGCCTCGAGATAGCCGAGATCACCCTTGGCCGCGCGGAATTGCTTGAGCGCGACCGACCAGGCGCCGCCCTCGAAGACGAGCGCCAGCGCCAGGACCACGTAGTTGACGAACGGGTTCGTGATCGTGGCCGGCGATCGGATGTGGAGAACCCCCTGGTAAATGGAGGCCAGCGCGCCGAGGGAGAAGATCAACAGCGCGACGATGAAGCTCCAGAAGTAGACCTCACGGCCGTGCCCGAAGGGATGGTCGGCATCGGGGGGCCTCGCCGCCTTGCGGAGCCCGTAGAGCAGGAGCAGCTCGTTCCCGGTGTCCACGACCGAGTGCAGCGCCTCGCTCATCATCGCGGAGCTGCCGGTGATGGCGGCGGCCGCGGCCTTCGTCAGCGCGACCAGGAGGTTGCCGACGAGGGCGGCGTTGATGACGCGGGTGGATTCGCTGCTCGCCATAGAGATCGCTCGTGAAGGACGCGAGTATACGTCCCGGGCCGATATTGTGGCCGCACCACGCGGACATGCGGGTCTGCCGTAGGATGGCCCCGTGGGCTGGATGGACACGCCGCTGGGCGGCGCGTTCGTGTCGCTGCTGCTGGGCCTCCTGCTCGGCCTCGAGCGCGAGCGCGCCAAGAAGGCGCAGCCGCTCTTTGCCGGCATCCGCACGCTTCCCCTGATCGCCCTCTGCGGCTTC
>DASXTC010000070.1:0-3246 GCA_036505635.1 Candidatus Polarisedimenticolia bacterium | reverse complement strand
CTACCACCTGATGCTGCGTCCCGGCGACGAGCTGGTGGCCGAGCTGGGCGGCCTGCACGGGTTCACGGGCTGGCGCGGACCCTGGCTCACCGACAGCGGGGGTTACCAGGTGATGAGCCTGGCCGGGTTGCGCACGCTCGACGAGGAAGGGGCGACCTTTCGCAGCCACCTCGACGGCACCGAGCACGTGCTCACCCCCGAGCGCTCCATGCAGGTCCAGATGAGCCTCGGCGCCGACATCGTGATGGCCTTCGACGAGTGCCCGACGCTGCCCGCGCCCCGCGGGGTGGTCGCCGCCGCCGCCGACCGCACCACGCGCTGGGCCGAGCGCAGCCGGCGGGCGCACCGCCGCTCCGACCAGTGGCTGTTCGGCATCGTGCAGGGCGGCGTCGACGCCGAGCTGCGGGAGCGCAGCGCGCGGGAGATCGTCTCTCTCGGCTTCCCCGGCCACGCGATCGGCGGCCTCGCGGTGGGCGAGGCGAAGCCCGACACGATGCGGGTGGTGGCCCAGATGGACGGCCTGCTGCCGGAGGAGAAGCCGCGTTACCTGATGGGCGTGGGAACGCCGGAGGACCTCGTGGAAGCGGTCGCACGGGGCGTCGACCTCTTCGATTGCGTGCTCCCCACGCGCAACGCCCGCAACGGACAGCTCTTCACGCGGCAGGGCCGGCTCTCCATCCGCAACGCGCGCTACCGGCGCGATCCGCGGCCGCCCGACCCCGGCTGCCCCTGCCCGGCCTGCGCGGGGGCGAGCCGCGCGTACCTGCGCCACCTCCACCTCGCGCGGGAGATGACGGCGGCCACCCTGATGACCGTCCACAACCTCTTCTTCTACCTTGACACCCTCCGCAACGTGAGGCAGAGTATCCTTTTGGGCCGATTCGAGGAGTACCGGGAAGAGATGCTCCGCGCCCCCTCGCCGCCGACTTCCCCTCCCCCTCGATAGCGTTTTCGTCGCGCGCCCCCCAAGGACAGCGATGACCATGGCCGTACCGACGACCCTGCTCGCTCTGGCCGGCTCGCCGCAAGGCGAGGCGAGCCCGTACTCGAGCCTCGTCCTCATGTTCGTCATCTTCTCGATCTTCTACCTCGTCCTCATCTATCCGATGAAGAACAAGCAGAAGAAGCTGGAAGATCTCGTCAAGGGCCTCAAGGCCGGCGACAAGGTCATCGTCAACCCCGGCATCTTCGGCACCATCGTCGGGGTGGAGGACGACGCGTTCCAGGTGCGCATCGACGACAAGACCAAGATCAAGGTCCTGAAGAGCGCCGTGGCGGGGCTCCAGGGATCCCCATCCGAAACGGAGAAGAAGTAGATGCCTCCCGCGCTTCAGAATCCGTTCGCTCTGTGGTTCGTGCTCACCCTGGGCCTGGCCGTCGCCTGCTACTTCGGGATGCGCCGGGAGCTGCGCGTGCGGGCCGTGCTCTACGGCTCGTTCCTGATCGCCTGCTTCGTCGCGTTCTGGCCGCCCTACGGGAAGGACGATCAGCCGGGCCGGATCAAGCTCGGCCTCGACCTGCGGGGCGGCATCCACCTCGTGCTCCAGGTCGTCACCGACGACGCCCTGAACGCGACCGTCGACGACGCGGTCCAGACCGCGCGGGACCAGGCGACCCGCAAGGGCATCGTCTTCGCGTCCGCCCAGCGCATCGACGCGACGTCGTTCGCGGTCGAGGGGGTGGAGCCGGCCCGCGTGAAGGACATGCGCGACCTGCTGAAGGACTTCTTTCGCGCGCCGGACTGGGACATGCGGGAGCCCGCCGAGGGCCGATTCGTCGTGAAGATGACCGACGGCTACGTCCGCAGGATCAAGGACAGCACGGTGAAGGAGGCGATCAAGACCCTGGAGCGCCGAGTGAACCAGCTCGGCGTGGCCGACCCCGTCATCACCGAGCACGGGAGCCGCGGCGACCAGATCCTCGTCCAGCTCCCCGGCGTGACCGACGTGGAGCAGGCCAAGCGCGTCATCAAGACGACCGCCCAGCTCTCCTTGAAGATCGTCGAGGACTCGGCGCCCTCGCGCGAGGCGCTGCTCCAGGCCCACAGCGGCAAGGTCCCCGACAACATGGAGGTGGTGGAGGGAGCGGGAGAGACGGCCGGCCAGCCGGTCTATTACCTCGTGCGCAAGGAGGCCGTCATCACCGGCCGCGACCTCAAGAACGCCCGCGCCGGAGTCGATGGCCAGACGAACGGGCCGGAGATCCAGTTCACCCTGAACCCGCAGGGAGCGGAGAAGTTCAAGCGGGAGACGGGGCGCAACATCGGCCGGCGGCTGGCCATCATCCTCGACGGGCGCGTGGAGTCGGCCCCGGTGATCCAGAGCCAGATCGCCGACAACGGCCGCATCACGGGGCGCTACACCGCGCAGGAGGCCGACGAGCTGGCCAAGGTGCTCCGCGCGGGAGCCTTGCCCGCCACGCTCAAGTACCTGCAGGAGCTGACGGTGGGCGCTTCCCTCGGCCGGGACTCCATCCGGGCCGGGGTGAGGGCGGCCCTCATGGGGATGGCGTTCCTGGCCATCTTCATGCTCGCCTACTACCGCCTCTCCGGCCTCAACGCCATCGTGGCCCTCACCGCCAACCTGGTGATCCTCCTCGGGGCGATGGCCTACACGGGAGCGACTCTCACCCTGCCCGGCATCGCCGGCATCATCCTCACGATCGGCGTCGGCGTCGACACGAACGTGCTGATCTTCGAGCGCATAAGGGAGGAGCTGCGCAACGGCAAGACCGTCCGCGCCGCGATCCACAACGGCTTCGAGCGCGTGTGGATCACCATCCTGGACACCCACGCCACCGCCCTCATTGCCGCCGCCTTCCTGTTCCAGTTCGGCACCGGCCCCGTGAAGGGGTTCGCGGTCACGCTGGTCATGGGCCTCGTGGCCAACATCTTCGCGTCCTACTTCGTCAGCCGCTTCCTCTTCGAGTGGGTCCTGGGCCGGCGCCAGGCCGCCACCCTCAGCATCTAGGCCCGCCATGGAGATCCTGAAGAACCCCCATTACGACTTCCTCGGCAAGGCGAAGATCTTCGTTCCCCTGAGCGTCCTCCTCACGCTCGGCAGCCTGGCCTACATGAGCCTCCACGGCGTTCGCTACGGCGTCGAGTTCCAGGGCGGGACGCAGCTCATCTTGAAGCTCACGAACCCCCCGCAGATCGACCGCATCCGCGCGGTGGTGGACAAGAGCGCTCGCGGCGCCGTGATCCAGACCTACGACGACCCCAAGAAGAACCAGGTGCTCGTCCGC
>DASXTC010000069.1:0-88293 GCA_036505635.1 Candidatus Polarisedimenticolia bacterium | reverse complement strand
CCCCCCCCCCCCCCCCCCCCCCCCCCAGCCCGCCCCCTCGCCATGCCTAGTTGCCGCCCCCGGCCGCGGCCGGGCGGATCTCATCGAGGATCCGACGCGCGCCGTAGACCTTGTCGAGCGCTTCCAGGAGCGCGGCGCTGTGAACGGCCACGGAGCGGTTGACCGACTCGACGAACCCGTAGTCCCCGCCCAGCGAGTAGATGTTCCCGTCGAAGATGAGCCCGCTGACGCGCCCCTCCTTGTCCACCACGGGAGAGCCTGAGTTGCCGCCGATGATGTCGTTGGTCGTGGAGAAGTTCATCGGCGTGTTCAGGTCGAGCGACGGGCGGGCCTTCAGCCAGCTCTCGGGCAGCGCGAAGGGGTCCTTGCCTGTCGCGCGGTCGAAGAGCCCGGCCATGCGGGTGAGGGGCGCCACCGGAACCACGTCGGCCTCGAACCCCTTTACTTGCCCGTACGAGAGCCGCAGGGTGAAGGTGGCGTCGGGATAGGCGCCGGTGCCGTAGACCTCGAACTGCGCCCGCGCGATCAGCTCGTCGTTCTTTTTCAGGACCGACTCGATTTCGTCCTCGAACTGCTTGCGCATGGCCCGGGCATCGGGGTCGACGAGACGTGCCAGACGAATCACCGGATCGTCGGTGGCGTCGATGGCGGCCATCCCCCCTTCGAAGAGCTGCTTGCGGAAGGCGATGTCCTTCAGCCGCGTCCCCTTGATGAGCGAGGCCGCCAGATCCGCGGGGGACTCCCTGCCGAGCACCTTCTTCACCAGAGGGTCGTCCGGTCCGAGGTCCTCGCGCAGCTTGGTGAGGGAGAAGGTGAGACTCGCGATCTCGAGCTCGTCGTAGATCGGCGCGGCGGAGAAGAGGCGCTGTTTGATCCCGGGGAGCCGGGAGTCCCCGTACTCGCGCAGACGCTCTTCATTCGGCTTGGGAAGCTCCGAGGCGGCACGCACCAGGGTCCGGGCGTGCCCCATCAGGCTCGACGAAAAACCCGCGGCCCCCTCCACCATCGAGTAGCGTTTCTGGATCCTGCGCTGCTGCTGCTTCGCCCGCGCGATGGCGTCCCAGGCCCCGCCGTAGACCGCGCGCCTGGCCGGATCTGCCTCGATGCTGGCCCTGAACGCCCCCTCCTCGGCGACCTTCCCGCTGAAGAAGGCCTTGTCCAGCAGGGCCTCGAACCGTCCGAGCGAACCCTTGTAGGTGTTCTCCACGCCCAGCAGCCGGCTGGTCGAGATCCGTTTCTGCTCGGCCCCCCTGTTCTGGAACTCCGTGAGCATCCCCCGCTCCTCGGCGAGCCTGAGGAGGCGGCGCGGCAGCGTGACGTCGCGCTCGTACTCCAGCTCCGCGACGGTGTAGAGGCGCGAGGTCGAGCCGGGGTTGCCGGGCACGAACGCGAGATCGCCGTCCTTCGGGCCGGTGGGGGACCATCTCAGGTATTCGTCCATCCTGGCGGGCTGGCCGTTGTCGTAGACTCTGAGGAACGAGACGTCGAGACAGTAGCGCGGAAACATGAAGTTGTCGGGGTCGCCGCCGAAGTGCGCGATGTCCCCCTCGGGCGCGAAGACCAGGCGGACATCCTGGTAGCGCCGGTACTTGTACAGGTGATACCTCCCGCCGTGGTACAGGGTCACCACGTCGCAGCGCACCGTGTCGCCCGCCGAGCACTCCTTCTCGATACGGGACATCTCGGCCTTCAGCGTCTCGTTGTACTTCTTGTCGGTGAGCCCCCGGGTCGCGGAGTTCACGCGCTCGGTGACGTCGGTGATCGCCGTGAGCTGGTTGACCTCCATCTCCGGGCAGCGGGCCTCCTCCTGGGCGGTCCCTGCGTAGAATCCCACGGTCATGTAGTCCTTTTCGGGCGTGGAGAGCTGCTGGACGCAGGAGCGCGCGCAATGGTGGTTGGTCATCACCAGGCCGTTCTGCGAGACGACGCTGCCCGAGCAGCCGCCGGTCCGCACCGAGGAGAGCCGGACGTGGTCCAGCCACCGCTGGTCGGGCGCGAAGCCGTACTTCGCCTTCACCTTGTCGGACGGGAAGTTGTCAAAGGTCCACATACCCTCGTCGGCGTGGGCGAGGCCCACTGCGCCGGCGAGCACGGCCACGGCAATCAAGCGTCTCATCGGTTTTCTCCATGCGAGGGATCGAGGGGACCAGCCTATCCCCCGGGTTTTCGTGGAGTCAAGCGGTCGGGCACTCCCGGGAATGAGGTAGGATATCCCCGGTTTCGCGGGGAGGTCGTCCATGGGTCTGGTGCGTTCCACGTTGCTGGCGGCCTCGCGCAGCGTCTGGCTGCGGGAGCGGGCGACACGTTACGGGTTCGTGCGGCGCGCCGTGTCGCGCTTCCTGCCGGGGGAAACGCTCGAGGACGCGCTCACGGCGGCCGCGGCGCTGCGTGGCCGGGGGATGGCGTCGGTGGTCACGTGCCTCGGCGAGAACGTGGCGAGCGAGGCCGAGGTCGAGGGGGTGACCGCGCACTACCTCGACGTGATCGATCGCGTGAGCCAAATGGGGCTGGACGCCGAGATTTCCGTCAAGCTGACCCATCTCGGGCTCGACCTCGGAGCCCCGGTCACCGTCAGGCACCTCACGCGGATCGTGCGGCGGGCCGCCGAGGCGAAGACTCGCGTCTGGATCGACATGGAGGACTCCTCCTACACCGACGCGACAATCGACGTCTACCGGAAGATGCCCGATCGGTCCGCGGTGGGGATCTGCCTGCAGGCCTACCTGCACAGGACTCCTGCCGACCTGGACATGCTGATGCCCCAGGGGCCGGCGATCCGTCTCGTCAAGGGGGCCTACCGCGAGCCCCCAACGACGGCCTTGCCGCGGAAGAAGGACGTGGACGAGATGTACTTCCAGCTCGCCGGCAGGCTCCTCGCTCCGGAGGCCCGCCGCGCCGGGACATGGGTGGTCTTCGGCACGCACGACCCCATCCTGATCCGCCGGATTCAGGCGCACGCGAGGGCGTTGGAGATCCCCTCCACCGGCTTCGAGTTCGACCTTCTCTACGGGATCCGCCGCGACGAGCAGGAGCGCCTTGCGCGGGAGGGGCACCGGGTTCGCGTGCTGATCAGCTACGGCACCTTCTGGTTCCCCTGGTACATGCGGCGCCTGGCCGAGAGGCCGGCCAACATCTGGTTCCTCGCGCGCAACCTGATAGGCGGCTGACGCGGCCCCGGCCCGGGGTCATCAGGGAGAATCGTAACAAGCCGCTGCGCCGGCAGCACCCCCGCGAATCAGATGGCGGAGGGACTGAACCCGGCGTACCTTCCGGCATCCCCCTTCCCTCCGATGCCGATGGATCACATACAACAAGAGGACATGCCGCCCGACCTGGGCTACTGCACGTGGTGCTTGGGAGTCGTCCCGTTCGGGCAGGTGCGAAAACGGCTGGTCTGCCGGCGGTGCGGCCGCACCTACCGCAGGATCGATCCGGGCGCCTCGGAGCGCCGGCGCGCTCTCCGGTACCTCATCTACTCCGCGGTCTCCTGTTCGATGCCGGCCGCCCTTGCCTTGGCGGCAGTCGCGCTGGACGGCCGGCACCCACTCTTCTCGCCACGCGTGATCGCGCAAGCCGCGGCGGCGGGGCTGATCGGGCTCTGCTGCGCGGCGCGCGCGATCCGGCTCCACCTGCACGCCTCGAGCTTCGAGAGCCTGACCCTCTGGGAGCGCCGGGACCTGCAGCGCAGCCTCTGTCCGGGAATGGTCCGCTCGGACGTGGTGGACGCGCTGTCGCGCCGGGGCTGGCGGATCGGCAAGATCCGTTCCGTGCTGGGCGCCCTCGGACCCGACTCCTCCGAAGCGGCCTGAACCTCAGACCTTCGACGAGCAGACGTCGAGCGCCAGGCAGGCAAGCCGACCCGCGAACACCGTGAGCTGGTCGACCTCGATCTCCTCGTTGGGCTCGTGATAGGTCGCCTCGTTGCCCGGCGCCCATCCGACCGCCTGCACCCCGGCCAGCACGAGAGGCTTGGCGAAGGTGCCCCCGCCGCTGCCGATGATCTTCGCGTCCGGCGCGTGTCTGAGTATCGTCCTGACGATCGGCGCATCAGGCGACACCTCGCACGGCAGCGCGTTCTGGTAGATCTCCACCTCGAAGGTGGCCCCCGGCATCCCGACTCCGCGCGCGAGCGCCGCGATCTCGTCGCGAACGCCCTCGGCGCTTTGCGAAGGGACGTACCGGATGTCGAGAGTCGTCTCGCAGTCGGCGGCCACGGCGTTGGGGGCGATGCCGCCCCGGATGAGGCCGGTGTTGATCGTCGGGCCGCCGAGGATCGGGTGAGGGGTGTGGCGAAGCTCGTGGCCCTCGAGAGCCGTCAGAAAACGCGCCATCGCGTGGATGGCGCTGACTCCCTTGGAAGGATTCATCGCGTGCGCCTGCCTTCCCCTGGCGCGCACCTTGAGCAGGACCCTCCCCTTCTCGGCGATGTTGATCTCCATCATGTCGCCGGCGATGTCGGGGATCACGGCATCCGTGCAGTCGATCAGCCCCTGCTCGAGGAGGTACTCGACTCCCACGCCGATGCCCACCTCCTCGTCGCCAACGGCGCCGAAGATGAACTCCCCCGGGATCAGGTCCTCGTGGCGCTTGAGGATCAACAGCGCGGCGAAGGAGGCGGCCAGGGGCCCCTTGTCGTCGAGGACGCCCCGGCCGTACAGCTTGCCGTCCTTCTCGAAGGGCTCGAAGGGCGCGAACTTCCAGTCGGACGGGGAGCCGCTCGGCACCACGTCGGTGTGCAGGAGGACCAGCAGCTTGCGGTACCCGGCAAGCCCCCGCCCCACTCGCGCGAGGAGGTTCTCCCTGCCCGGCACCTTGGCGTGTGAGGTGCTCGGGATCGATCGGGCCGCCAGCTCCTTCGCGAGGATGGCGGTCACCTTGCCTTCCTCGCCCGGCGATGCCATGCCGTCGGGCCCTCCGCCCGGGTAATCGTCGGCGAAGTAGTCCACCGTGCGCTCACGGCAGATCCGCAGCGTCAGGTCCACGATGAAGGAGCGAAGCTTTTCACCCTCACGCAGGATCTCTGCGGGATCGTAGCGGTCGGACATGTCGAGCCCCTCCCTGGACGCATGGCGGGTCACGTCGGCTGACTGGCAGTCGTGACGCACACGATATCACACGGGCCCGCCCGGCTCAGCCCTCCCGGCCCGCCCGCGTCCCGAAGATGAACTGCATCGCGCGGCCATAGTCGGACAGATCTTCCATGAAGAGGTCGGGCGCCTGGTCGAGGATCGCGTCTTTCGGCGTCCAGCCCGTGCCGACCGCCAGCGCGCGATAGCCGTTCCGTCGGGCCGCCTTCACGTCCTCCGTGGAATCCCCCACGACGACCACGTCGGCCGGAGGGATGAGGCGCTTGAGCCTCGACTCGAACCTCTGGCGGGCGACCTGTCCCACACCGGCCCGGTCGGGGGCGTCGCCGCCGAATCCGCCGACGTCGAAATAGCCGCCCAGTCCGACGCAGGCCAGCTTCATCCTGGCGCCCTCCTCGATGTTGCCCGTGAGTAGCCCCACCGCGGCCTGGCTCACCCCCGCGAGCCGGTCCAGCAGCTCGACCACGCCGGGCAGCGCGCGTTTGTCCGTTGTCGCGGCGAGCCGGCGATCCAGGTGACGCAGAAATGCCGCCCGCAGTTCGGTGGAACGCAGCCGGAGCGTCGCCTCGGCGATTCCCGCGTTGCTCGCGATCTGTCCGAGGATTTCCGGATCGGTCATCCCGTCGAACCGGACATGGCGCGAGAAGGGATCCCCGTCCGGGATCTCGAAGACTTCCTCGAACGCGCGCGTCATCGCCCACCGGCCGCTGCCACCGGCGTCCAGGAGAGTCCCGTCCACGTCAAAGAGGATGAGCTTCACGAGGAGGCCGCTACCTGGCTTTGGCGGCGCCTGACTTGGCAGGAGCCGGAGTCGGGGGGGGCGGCGAAGGGGCGGGACCCTTTTGCGCGGCGGCCTCGGGGCGTGGGCGGTTCAGCAGCGCCGTCCATGCGCTGAGCCTGGCCTGCAGGTCCGGGATCTTCGCCGCCTGATCCGCCAGGACCGACTTGTGCTCTCCTGGATCGGCCCTCAAATCGAAGAGGGCCCCGGTGCCCTTCGACGTGATGATGTACTTGTTCTCCTGCGTGCGCACCGCCACCATGTTCAGCTCGTATACCGACGTGTCGGCCCCCGGCATGATGGAGCGGTAATAGCGCAACGCCCCCGGGTCGAACCGCGACTCGATGACCGCCGTGGGCCGGCGGTCCATCAGCGGCGACCGCGGGGCGGCGGAAGGCTGGCCGGTCCCGGGCCGCGCCGCAAGCGCGAGGATCGACTTGCCGATGTCGAGCGTCTGCACCTGATCGGCGACCCGCTCCCCCGGGGGCACCTTTCCCGGCAGGCGCATGACGAGAGGCACGTGCACGATCGAATCGTACACGCGCGAGGCATCGCTCAGCAGCCCGTGGTCCCCGAGATCGTCGCCCGAGTCGGAGGTGACGACCACCAGGGTCTCATCGAGAAGTCCGGCGTCCTTCAGCGTCTCGACGATCCGCCCCAGGCGGTAGTCGGCGTAGGCGATCTCTCCGTCGTACAGCGCGATGAGGACGGCCATCTCATCCGGTGTGAGCCTTGCCGCGCCGAGCGTGAACTGCCTGGCGAACGGAAGCCACAACTGCGTCAGCTTCTCGATCTGCGGCAGGGGGGCCGGCCTGTCCAGGAACCGGTCGCGGTACTCTCCGGGCGGATTGAACGGAAGGCGCGAATTGGTCAGCAGGACCGTCGCGAAGAACGGCGTCTCCCGCGCCTGGTCCGCGCGCGACTCCAGCCAGTGGACGAGCGCGGACTCGGCGGAGGCGGCCCCATCGTCGGGCGACGGCTCATCCTCGGGACCGATCCCGGTGAATGAATCGAACCCCTGACCGAAGCCGGTGTCGGGTCCCACGGCCGGATCGGTCGAGACGGCGAGGGTCGAGAAGCCGGCCTTCTTGAGCTTCTCGGCGAGCGTCTCGAAGGAGGCCTCGAGGGCGGGATGGTCGAAGGTGACGCCATGCTCGGCCATGTAGAGCCCGGTCGCCATCGAGGCCTGCGCCGAGGGGCCCCAGGGCGCCGGCGTGATCGCGTTCTCGAAAAGAGTCCCCTCTTTCGCCAGCGCGTCGAGCGAGGGGGTGGTGGGCTTCTTGTAGCCGTACGCCGAGACATGGTCGGCTCGTACGCCGCTGACGACGACCAGGAGGACGTTGGGCGAGACCGGCCCTCGGCCGCCGCAGCCCCCGGCGCTCGACAGCGCCAGGCAGGCGGCGATCGTCAGGACCGGCGGGAGCCGCCGAAAACGCGTGATATATAATGTCGCCACTTTGTGTGCCTTCTCCATCCGCAAAACGCTGTAGAGCTTAGCATGTCCATGCCGACCAGGCCCGTCCCGACCCAGGCGCCGCAAAGCGTTTCGGATACCCCGCCGGATCTGTCGGTCGTCATCCCCGTGTACAACGAGGTCGAAAACCTGATCGCGCTGAGGGACGAGCTCGTGCCGGTGATGGAATCGCTGAAGCGTTCCTTCGAGATCCTCTTCGTCAATGACGGGAGCACCGACGGCTCGGAGGCGACCCTGCGCGCGTTGAAGGCCGCTGACCGGCGCCTCCGCGTTCTCGCGCTCGCCCGCAACTCGGGGCAGACCGCGGCCATGTCGGCCGGGTTCTCGGCCGCCCGGGGCGCGATCATCGTGACGCTCGACTCGGATCTCCAGAACGATCCGCGCGACATCCCACTGCTGCTCGCGCAGCTCGAGGATCACGACGCGGCCGTCGGATGGCGCTCCGACCGGCGGGACTCATGGATCCGCCGCGTGTCGAGCCGGATCGGCAACGCGGTGCGCAACGCCCTGTCGGATGACGACATCATCGACACCGGTTGCACGCTGAAGGCCTACCGTCGCGACGCGTTGGCCCGGGTCAAGCTCTTCACGGGGATGCATCGGTTCCTGCCGACGCTCCTGCGGATGGAGGGATACCGGGTCTGCCAGGTGAAGGTGGGACACCGTCCGCGGCTGCACGGCGAGTCCAAGTACGGTGTCCGCAACCGTCTGCTGCGTTCCTTCACCGACCTGCTCGCCGTGAGGTGGATGAAGCGACGGGCTCTGCGGTACCAGGTGACAGAGGAAGAGTGATTCTCCCGCCGGTGTGTCAGACTGGAGGTTAGGTCATGATCGATCTCTGGCTCCTGCTCGGGTTCGCCGGGCAGGCCTTTTTCTTCAGCCGGTTCGTCGTGCAGTGGCTCGTGGCCGAGAGGCGCGGCGAGTCGGTCGTGCCGACCGCCTTCTGGTACCTCAGCATCTGCGGGGGGTTGATCCTCCTTTTCTACTCGGTCCACCAGAGAGATCCGGTCTTCATCGCCGGCCAGTCGGTGGGCACCTTCGTCTACGTGCGCAACCTGATGCTGATTCACAGAAAGAGGAAGGCCGAGCTCCTGGCTCAGGGCAGGTAATCCCCGCGGGGCCGCCGCCGGCCCGTCTTCATCCGCCGACCCGCGGCGGGGAGTGGCCCCCCGCCATCCCGGACCCTATCTTGATCCGCTCGGAAGCGCCGCGCGCGATCGACCGTCTCTACTTTCCTGAATCTCGGGGACGTCGGGATCTTTCGCGCCACGCCCCGTTCGGAGATCGAACGCGATGCTGCCATCGCTCGGGAATACCCCTCTGACGACTGCGATCCTCTATCCGGCCGCGGCTGCACTGGCGGGGCTGATCGCCGGCTGGGCCATGGCAAGAATGATGGCGGGGCGCCGGAACAGGCTGATGGCCCATTCGATCTCCCAGGAGCAGCATGAGCGCGAGTCGGAAGGCCGCGATATGCGCAAGACCCTCCACCTGCTCCAGAACGAGAATACGAAGCTCTCCACTTTTCTGATGACCCTGCCGGACCTGGCCCGGCAGCTCAATTCCAGCGTCGAGAAGCGGCGGATCCCCCAGCTCCTGATCGGCTTCCTCGAGCAGCTCTTCGAAGCCGATCAGATCCTCGTCTTCCTGACCACCCAGGACGGCAAGCACCTGACGTTCGCCTCGGGCAAGGGGCTCCCCGACGCGGTCCGCGGCCCCGAGCTCGTCCCCTTCGGCAAAGGACGCATCGGCTGGGTGGCGTGGCACCAGATCACCATGGACGAGAACGACTTCCTGCAGAAATCGAGGGTATCGCGCGACTCCGGGCTGGACGCTCAGATGCATCCGCTGTTTCGCACGGAGCTGTGCGCGCCCATGGTCTCCAAGGACCTGACCCTGGGGGTGATCTCCCTGGGCGGGCTCCTGCGCCGTCCCAAGAACGAGAAGAACATGCTGAAGATGGTGGCCGACCTGGGGAGCATCGCGATCCAGAACACGTTGCTCTTTTCACAGATCCAGGCGAGCGCCAATAGCGACGGACTCACCAACCTGTTCAACAAGCGCTACTTCGTGGCGAGGCTGGCCGAGGAGATCATCAAGGCGGAGAAGGAACAGAAGACTCTTTCGGTGTTCATCTTCGACATCGACCATTTCAAGACATACAACGACACGAACGGCCACCTGGCTGGCGACGAAGCGCTCAAGATCACCGGCCGTCTCCTCAATGAATCTATCCGTGCGGACGATCTGGCGGCGAGGTATGGGGGCGAGGAGTTCATCGTCCTGCTGCCCAACACCGACAAGCCGGGAGCCGTGACGGCCGCCGAGAAGATCCGCAGGGTGGTGGAGGCCCACCAGTATCCCCAGCAGAGCAGTCAGCCCGGTGGTTCCCTCACGATCAGCGGCGGCGTGGCGACCTTCCCCTTCGACGCCACCAATATGCAGGACCTCATCAGGTGCGCAGACCGGGGTCTCTACCAGGGCAAGCGCGCGGGGCGCAACCGGATCGGCGTCTACGCGCCGAAGTATCTGTCCGACGACACCCTGGATCCGAGCCGGCAGGCCGCCCAGGGCGGTCAGGAGAGGTGAGGAGAGGATGAGCCGGCGCGGCGGAATGATCGCGGGCATGGGATTCGGCGGAGACGGCCCGTCCCAGGACTGGGACGCCACCGATCCGGGATCCCTGGTGGATGAAGTGACCGCGTTGCCCACCGTCCCCCTGGTGCTCGATCACATGCGCCTCCAGATGGAGAGGCAGGGGTACCTGAGCGTTCTGTCGATCAACGTCCTCCAGAACAGCGCCATCGAGCAGGTCACCGGCTGGAAGGCGTTCGACAGCATCGTCCGGGACGTCGGCAGGTTTCTCGCCTCCATCAAGATGATCCACCTGAGACGCGAGGACTTCGTCTCCGAGGTGATGATCAGCGGCAACGCCTTCGTCATCCTGCTGGCCCCGCCCCGGGGCAAGCCGGAGATGCAGGTCGAGGATATCCGCCGGGTGCGCGATCGCCTCCACGGGAAGCTCAAGCGCTTCCTGAGCAGGAGGCTTCCCCCGGAGATCTCGGAGCGCTTCACCTGCTACATCGGGGCAAGCCTGGTGCGCAACGATCCTGCCATGCGCACCGAGAGGCTCGTCTACCGGGCCCTGGACGACGCGCAGGCCGACTCGCTGGCCGAGCGCGACCGGGCCGCGCGCCGGCATCTCATGTCGCTCAGGGAGGTGCTCGCCTCGCGGCTGGTGCGCGCCGTCTATCAGCCGGTCGTGGACATCGAGAACCGGAAGGTGCTCGGATGGGAGGCGCTGAGTCGTCCACTGGGCGAACAGTTCGAAAACATCGACCAGCTCTTCAAGGCGGCCTACGAGGCGCAGTCGGTCTGGACCCTGGAGCGCCTGTGCCGCGAGCGGGCCATGGAGGGGCTGCCCGTGATGAAGAACGACGAGCTGCTCTTCCTCAACGTGGAGCCCGACTCGATCTACGATCCGCAGTTCCGCAGCGACGAGACCCTCGAGCTGCTGAAGCAGGCCTCCCTTTCGCCCGACCGTGTCGTCCTGGAAATGACCGAGCACTCCGCCGTCAGGGACTTCACGGCGTTCCGCCAGACACTGACTTACTTCCGCTCCCTGGGCTTCCGGCTGGCGATCGACGATATGGGGTCAGGTTATTCGGGGCTGATCTCCGTGGCGGAGATCCAGCCCGAGTTCGTCAAGATCGACATGAGCCTGATCCGGGACCTCCACAGCCGCCCCCTCAAGCGGGAGCTCGTGGACACGATCACGAGGTTCTCCCGCAGGGCCGGGATCCAGGTGGTGGCCGAAGGCATCGAGACGATCGAAGAGCTGAACGTGCTGCGGCAGATCGGCGTCCATCACGCGCAGGGCTATCTCTTCGCCCGCCCCGCGGCCCCGCCGCCCGAGCCGGACCTCTCGCCGCTGATGTGCGATCCCGGGCCCTCTCTGAGGGACTGAAGAACACGCCCCACCGCCTCTACCCCGCGCCCGTGGGCCACCGCACCCATCGCTTCGAGGGATGAGATTCCGCTTGACGTCGCCGGCCCGCGCTTAGTATCTTGCGACTGAGTCGCAGTAACAACTTGTGGAGCGGGAGGCCGGAATGAGGCACAGGGCCCGCGGCACGCCCGGACAGGGCGCCGCCGGCAGGGTGGCCGCGGGTGAGGAGGTCTTCCGGCGCTACCTGGCGAGTCAGAAGCTCAAGATGACGGGCGAGCGACGGCGCATCCTCGCCGAGGTGTTCAGCACCACCGAGCATTTCGGGGCCGACGAGCTCCACCTGCGGTTCGTCGACAAGAGGATCCCGATGTCGCGCGCGACGATCTACAGGGCCCTGGACCATCTCGTCAAGAGCGGCCTCGTGCGCCGGGTCTATCTCGATCAGAAACGAGCATTCTTCGAGCACGTCTACGGACGCAAACACCACGAACACATGATTTGCCTCTCGTGCGGCAAGGTCATTGAGTTCTCGGACGACCCGCTGGAGCAGCGGCAGGACAAAGTCTGTCGCGATCTGAAGTTCAGGCCTCTGCGGCACTCTCTGAGAATTGTGGGGTTGTGTCAGAAGTGCCAGTGAGGCGAATCGATGCACGCTCCCGAAGCGAGGCCGGCGCCCAGCTGCCCGCTCTGCGGATTCGACCTGACCGCTCCGCCTGACCCGGCCGGCACCGGCCGGCCTTACGGTTGCGCCGGATGCTCGCTGCGGGGCGTTCAGGCGCCGCCGCGGTGCCCCCGGTGCGGTTATCTACTGCGCGGTCCCGCCGCCCCCGGGTCGTGGCTGGGCCGGTTCAGATGCTCCGTCAGGCACCTGCTCTGGCGGGGCGCGGCCGGGCCGCGGCCATGAACGCGCGGCGAGTTGCCCTGACCGCGGGAGCTCTCCTGCTGGTCGCCGCGGCAATTCCGGGCGCATCGGTGCCGGAGGGTCCGCCGGCTCCGGTGTCCCGCGCCCGATACTTGATGGGCACCGTCTGCGAGGCGGTGGCGTACGGTGACGGGGCCGCCGGCGCCATCGAGGCGGCCTTCGACGAGATCGCGCGCCTGGAGCAGGTGCTCAGCGACTACAAGGCCGACAGCGATCTGAGCCGGCTGAACCGCGCCGCGGGACGGGGAGCGGTCCCCTGCCCTCCGGATCTGTACGACTTCATCACGGCGGCCGTCGGTTTCAGCCGGGAGACCCGGGGCGCCTTTGACATCACCGTCGGCCCGATCATCGACGCGTGGGACCTGCGCGGGCGCGGCCGAGTCCCCTCACAGGCCGAGCTGCGCGGGGCGCTGCGCCGGGTCGGCTGGTCCCGGATCGGCCTCGATGACGCCGCCCGGTCCGTCCGACTGCCCGAAGGAACCGTGCTCGACCCCGGCGGGCTCGGCAAGGGGTTCGCGCTGGATGCCGCCGCGAGGGTCCTGCGTTCGCGGGGGGTGACCGCGGCCCTCCTCGATTTCGGCGGGCAGATCCTCGCGATTGGAGCCCCGCCCGGCGAGGAGGCATGGGAGGTCTCGGTGGCGCATCCGCTGCGCCGGGACGAGATCGCCCTCGCCCTGCGCCTGCGCGACGCCTCGATCTCCACGTCCGGCAACTCCGAGAAGGGGTTCGAGGTGGCGGGGCGCCGCCTGGGCCACGTCGTGGATCCGCATTCGGGCCTCACGGTGGCCGCCGACGCCAGCGCGACCGTCATCGCTCCCACCGGCGCCGAGGCCGACGCCTGCTCGACGGCGCTCCTCGTCATGGGCCCCGACGCCGGGCTCCGGTGGGCCGAGGAGAGGACCCGGATCGCGGCCCTCTTTCTCGATGTGGATCGGGGCGGTCATCTCCGCGCGATCACGACGCGGAGCTTCGACAACTTTCACCCGTCCCTGCCAGGTCACGGCGGGGCCGGTGCTGATTCCATGAAAGGAACCAGATGAGAAGGAACCTCGTCATTCTGCTGTTGTGTGCCGTCGGGACCGCCGGGCTGGCCGTGCGACAGACGTGGCCCGCGGAGGAGGAGAGCGCGGCAACCCGGATCCAGGAGCTGGAGCGCCGGGTCGCGGAGCTGGAGGCCCTGCTCCGGAAGGTCGTGGAAGCGGACTCCGCCGCCCGCACCGCCGAGCTGCAGCGCCAGATCGACCTCATGGCCGCCGAGCTCGAGAAAGCGCGCCTGGGGAAGGCGGCCGCGCCCCGGGAGCTCGAGCCGGCCTTCGGCCTGGGGCCCGCGGCGTCGAAGGTCTACTCGGTGGAGCGCGGGGTCTCGATCGGCGGCTACGGCGAGGCGCTCGTGCAGGACTTCTCCGCGAAGGCCGATGACGGCACGCGCGCGGGAAAGGAGACGACGGCCGACCTCCTGCGCACCGTCCTTTACTTCGGCTACAAGTTCAACGACCGGATCGTCTTCAACTCCGAGATCGAGTACGAGCACGCCACGTCGGGAGAGGGGGCCGAGGAGAAGGGCGAAGTCTCCGCCGAGTTCGCGAACCTCGACTTCCTGCTGCACAAATCGGTCAACGTCCGCGCTGGCCTGCTGCTGGTTCCCGTCGGCCTCATCAACGAGATGCACGAGCCACCGACGTTTCTCGGAGCGCGCCGTCCCGACGTGGAGACCCGCGTCCTGCCTTCGACCTGGCGCGAGATCGGCGTGGGCTTCTTCGGCGACGTTGGCCCGTTCTCCTACAGGACCTACGCGGTCAGCGGTCTGGATGCGCGGGGGTTCGACGCGGGGAGCGGCCTGCGCGGGGGACGCCAGGACGGCTCCGAGGCGGCGGCGCGTGACGTCGGGTTTGTCGCGAGAGCCGATTTCCACGGCGTTCCGGGGATGCTGGTGGGCGCATCGTTCTACACGGGGGACTCCGGCCAGGGGGCCGAGGATTCCTCGGGAGACGTGATCGACGGGCGGGTCACGCTGTACGACCTGCACGGCGAGTACAGCTTCAGAGGGCTGCAGGTTCGGGCGCTGTGGTCCTCCGTCAGCGTGGACGATGCGGGAGAGATCAGCCGTGAGATCCTCGGGCTCGATCCCGCCGATCCCAACGCCCCGGGCATGGCGGCGGACGCCGTCGGCAGCCGTCTGAAGGGATGGTACGGACAAGTCGGCTACGACATCCTGACCGCGGCGTCCGATCGGACGGAGCAGGCGGTCATACCCTTCGTCCGCTACGAGAGATACGACACCCAGGATCGCGTGCCATCGGGATTCGTGACCACCGGCGCGAACGACGTCCGCGTGATCACATATGGCGCGGCCTACAAACCGATCCCGAACCTCGCGGTAAAACTGGACTTCCAGGACATCAACCGCGGCGACAGGAGCGGAACCGATCAGATCAATGTCGCGCTCTCGTATCTGTTCTGACATGAGACACGGCCCGGGCAACTTCCTGGCCGCGGCGCTGATGGTCGCGGCGATCGCGGCGGCCGTCTCGCCGTGTCAGGCCAAGGTGTTCATGACCCAGGAGGAGGCTCTCAAGACGGCCTTCCCCACCGGCGCCGAGGTGAAGCGCTCGACCGCCTATCTCACCGAGGAGCAGGCGGCCGAGGTGGAGAAGGCGGCCGGCGGGCCGCTGCCGGCAAGGGTGATTACCTGCTACAGGGGAACGACGGCGTCGGGAGGAGCCGCGACCGCCTATTTCGACACGCACCTGGTGAGGACCATGCCCGAGACGCTCATGATCGTCGTCACCGAGGGGGGCGCCATCGCCAGGATTGACGTGCTCTCCTTCGACGAGCCGCAGGAGTACCTGCCGCGCACCGGTTGGTCCGATCAGTTCAAGGGGCGCGCTCTCGACGAGGATCTCTCGATCCGGAGGGGGATCGCGCCGATCACGGGCGCGACGCTTTCGGCGCGCGCGGTCGTGAGCGCCGCACGGCGCGTGCTGGCGCTCCATCGGGTCCTTTCGGCCGGCGGCGTCAGACCATGACGGCCTTCGACCGGTTCCTGGTCAATCTCTCGACGCTGATCGTCGGTCTGTCCGGCCTCGTCTACGCCGTCATGAAGTATCTCATGTCGCCCGTCGATCCCTACGCGGTGGTGAGCCATCCGCTGCAGCCCTGGGTGCTCGACGCGCACGTTCTGTCCGCGCCGGTCCTGATCTTCGCCGTGGGGCTGATCGCTCGAGACCACATCATGTATCAGGTCCGAAGGGCCGCCAACGGCCAGGGGCGACGCAGCGGCGCGCTGGCTCTCTGGTGCCTGCTGCCGATGATGTCCACGGGATATCTGACCCAGGTTTTCACCAACGAGACCGCGCGGCTCGTTTGCGTCGTCGTCCACCTGACGACGGGCGTGCTCTACCTCGCCGCCTTCGCCGTCCACCTGGTCATCTCCCGGCGCATCGCCGCGCGCCGTGACGAGGCGAGCGCGCGGGCCGGCTTGACCGGAATCTCGACGTCGGCCATGCTGGAGCGTCGCATCGCCGCCGGCGCCGCCGCCGCGCGGACAACGAACCGGGGCGCTCCTTGAGCTGGCTTGCCGAGATCCTGAGAAAGGAGCACCGTTCCTGCGCCGACTGCGGCCTCGGACCTACTCACCTCTACGACCCGGGGCGTGCCGGGTCCCTCGGGGAGCACGCGTCCTACGAGGAGCCCGGCGGCGCGTCCGGCATCCCTCTGTGCAGCACGTGTCTCGGGAGCCACATGGCCCGCGACCTGTCCTCATTCCAAGGTCGATGCCTGCTCTTCGAGCCCTCCTTCGGCCCCGACGCGCTCGTCTACCGTTCCCTGGAAGAGGAGGGGGAAGGCGGCTGGCCACCGGAGCAGGTCGCGGCGGCGCGCGGTTGCCTGGAGCGGCTCGGTGCGCGCTGCGACAGGTGCGGCGGGGAGGGCCGCTACCTCTGGATAGCCGTCGAGCGTGACGCGAACCTGTGGGCCGGAGACTGGCTTGCGGGCCTCGCCGACGGGACCCTCGCGCCCTCGGACACGCTCTGCGGCCGGTGCGCGGCGGCGCGCCTGGTCGGGGCCATGGAGGAGCGCGGACTCCAGTTCGAGGCGATCGTCCCGCCGCGGGACGCTCCCGCCGGAGCCGACGGCGCGATATTCTGCTCGGAGATCTGACGGGCCGCGCCTCGGGGCGCGCGTTTCGTTGAATCGTCGAAGTCGGTCTGGTAGACTCCGGCGCGTGACGCCCCACCTCAGAGTCGACTGGAACACCTACTTCATGAACATCGCCCGCGAGGCCGCCACGCGCTCCACGTGTGACCGCAAGCATGTCGGGGCGGTAATCATCCGCGACAAGACGATCCTCTCGACCGGGTACAACGGCAGCATCCGCGGGATGCCTCACTGCGACGAGGCCGGCCACACCATGGAGAACGACCATTGCGTGGCGACGATCCACGCCGAGGCCAACGCCATCATCCAGGCGGCCCGCAACGGAGTCAACATCAACAACGGCGAGATGTACACGACGGCGAGCCCCTGCTGGAGCTGCTTCAAGCTGATCGCCAACAGCGGGATCGTGCGGATTTACTACGGCGAGTTCTACCGCGACCAGAGAAGCCTCGAGCTTGCCGCGCGCGCCGGCATCCAGCTCGTGGATCTGCGGCCCCGGCCGGAGCCGGCGTGAGCCTCGATCCCCTGCCCCGCGACGCGCCCGCGACGCGGGCCGCACGCGTGCTCGTACTCTCTCCAGGCAAGGGCGCCTCGGGGCTGGCCCGGGCGCTGGCGGGAGCTGGCTACGAGGTCATCACGGCGACACAGGCGTCCGAGCTGCCCGACCCCCTCGAACCGGCCACCCACGACGCCGTCGTCCTGGATCTATCGGCGAAGGAGGTCTCCGGCCGCCGTGGCGCCGTCTTCGCCGAGGCTCTCGGTCGACTTCAGGAGACGAGCGAGCGCCTGCGGCCCGCCGTCGTGGTGGTCACCGCAACGGGGGCGCCCCTGGAAGGAGTCCCCCTTCCGGCCGACGCCTGGGCGCCAGCGCGGGACGCCGGCCAGGTGCTGAGGGAGGTGCGCGCCGCGATCGCTCTGAAGAGCCTGGAGCGCGCCTCAGCCGAGAACGACGGACTGAAAGCGGCCGTCGGCTTCGCGCGGCACACGGCCCACGAGCTGGCCCAGCCCCTCACCACGATCCTCGCGCGGGCCCAGCTCCTGCTGGGGAGCCTCGAGCCCGACGATCCGCACTATCGGGCCATCAGCGTCATCTGCCGGGAAGCGGAGCGGCTCGCCGCTACGGCCGAGCAGTTCAACAAGCTCAAGGAGATGATAGCGCCCCCCCGCGGGACCTGAGCCACTAGTCGGAGGGGCTCTTCAGCCTCTGAGCCAGCCAGTCCCCTCCAAGCAGCCGCGTGACGGTTTCGATGTCGGCCTGCGGTATCGACGTCGAAACGCGCACGATGCCGCCGTCGGCCTCGATAAGCATGTCCGACATGAGCCGGGCGAACTCCGGCTTGGCTTCCTTGATCGCGAGTCGTCCGAGCGACTCGGCGCCCTTCAAGACATCGGCCACCAGCATCGCGTCCTCGCTCGACGTCGCGGTGAACTCGATGACGGCCCGCATCGGCTCGGCCGTGTCGAAGCTGAAGGAGGCCTCGTGGATCGGGCCGAGCCGCGCGAGCGCGCCCGCGTCGGCGCTGACCCTTTTCAGGATGCCCGACAGCGTCTCCCGCAGGTCGTCCGCCCTCAAGATACCCCACGCTTCGGAGCCCCGCGCGATGCGCCGCAGCAGCCTCGCCGCGCGCTCCTCGCCCGCAAGCCCGGGAGCGGTCCCACCCTTCACCTGGGCGATCTTGGTCAGTGTCTCGCCGTCGCCGAAGGCCGCCGTGGAGGAGTCCAGGACCGCGAGGCAGAACCGGCACCGGTCCTCGATGACGAGGAACTCGAAGACGTCGATGCCCGCCACCTGGCGTTTCGGGAGGCCCGAGTCGGCGAGGAAGTCATGGACCTTCCTGCCGTCGAAGGCGCCTATGACGATTCCGGACATCTCTTCCAGCCCTTCATCCCCGGCACGGGCCATGAAGAGGAGTCTGCGGATGTCCTTCGAGGGGTCGAGCCCCGTCGCCGCGGCGAACTTGAGGAAGTTGAGCCGGTTGCTGCCGAAAAAACGCTCGTCCGACTGGAGTTTCCTGTAAAGCTCGGAGTTCTGGATCGCGGGCAGGTCGACCGAGATCGCGAAGGTGGCATCGGAAGGGATCAGCTCCGCACCCTCGGGGATGGGTGAACGGCTGGAACACCCCGCCGCGATCGCGGCGGTCATCGCGACGCCCAGGAGCGCCGACGGCCACGTGAGGCCTCTCTCGCGCATCGTCTTCACCATCCCCTTACCGCGGACTGCTGTGGCACTCTGATACGTTTCGAACGCCGGCAGGTTCCCGCGCCGGACCGCATTATATCCCGTCGCGCGTTGCGGGCCGCCGGAAGCCGGTGCTAACCTGAGCGTCCTTCAATGAGTGGACTCTCCCGAGAGATCCGGCGGAGGAGGATGATGGATCAGCGGAAAGGACCGGTGGGCGGAGGTGCACACCGGCATGCCGCCGACTACAAGGCGCTCTATCGCAAGCTCGAGCGTACCATCGATTCCATCGAGAGAATCGACGATTCCTGGATGGCGCTCTCCTCGTGCCTCCAGTCCCTCGTGGACAACTTCCATCAGGACCTCGGCTTCGTGGGAGGGCGGATCTACGAGCTGGAGGGGGGCTCCTACGTCCTGCGAAGGCGGTATGGCGGCTCCAAGCGGGCGCCCATTGGCTACGAGATCCCCGTCACCTACGAGCCGATCCAGACGCTGCTTCGCGAGGGGCTGATCATCCGGCGCCGCACCGATCCCGACTTCGACGAGCGGATCGAGGGGGCCATCGGCGTCTCCAAGTTCGCCGCGTTCTGTGTGGGGGACGACCGGCGGCACATCGTCTCGCTCACGATCAAGGGGCCGATCGACGAGGAGCACACGCTGTACGCCCTCAACGGCGTGCGGCACATCATCAACATGAAGCTGCGCCAGCAGCACCTGCGCGATACCATCCACGAGGCCCGCGACATCCAGCTCAGCATCCTGCCCACCGAGCCGCCCCGCTTCGCCGGCTACGACATCCATGGTGAGTCGCGTCCGGCCGACGTGGTCGGCGGCGACCTCTTCGATTACCTGCCGCAGTCCAGCCGGCTGCTCGGCGTGGCCATAGCCGACGCGTCGGGCCACGGGCTGCCGGCGGCGCTGCAGGCGCGTGACGTCATCACCGGCATGCGAATGGGGATGCAGGGGGATCTCAAGATCATCGCGGCGATCGAGCGCCTCAACCGGGTCGTCAACATGAGCGGGCTGACGTCCAGGTTCGTCTCGCTCTTCTATTGTGAGATCGAGTCCAACGGGAACTTCATCTACTGCAATGCGGGGCATCCCCCGGCCCTGTTGCTGCAGGGCGGGACCTTCACCGAGATGACCGAAGGAGGGTTGGTCCTCGGCCCGAACCCCACGGCGCAGTACCAGCGGGGGTTCGCGGTTCTGTCGCCGGGCGATTTCGTGCTGATGTACACCGACGGGGTGACGGAATCCGAAGGCCCTGGAGAGCGGGAGTACGGCATCGGCCGCCTGAAATCGGTGCTCCGGCACAACGTCGAACGGACCGCTCGAGAGGTGGTCGCGGCGCTCTTCGACGACCTCGCCTCCTTCACGAAAGGCCGGCCGCAGGTGGACGATCGGACCCTGCTGGTGATCAAGAAGATCTGAACCGGCGCGGCCGCGTGGCCGGGATCGTCACATTGAGATCTGCGTTCCGACCCCCTCATCCCAAATGTCTTGACAGCTCCGGGCTTCCCCGTACATTTAGGCGACTCGCGCACCTGCAGCGATGAAACACCCCGACAGATGCCCGAACCTGAGTGAGACGGAAGGTCCGTTTTCCGAGGCTCCGGGCGGCGCGTCCACTCTGGAGGGGTCGGGGGGAGTAGGGCATGGAACTCAAGCAGCGCATCGATTCGTGTCTATCGGACCTCGAACGTAAGCGGGAGTCGGTCGTCTCCTTTCAGACCAGGGTGAGTCACTTCATCGAGACCCTCAAGTCCGAGGGGATGACGCCGGGTACCCTTTCAAATCTCCTCGCGATGCTGGAGTCGGTCCTGAAGGACTACTCGGACATCAGCGCGAGCTGCCAGCAGATGATCCTGGGCCTGCGCGAAATCGGCGATCAGATGACGCGCATCGAGGATGGCCGCCAGAAGATCCTGACCGGGGTGGAAGCGATCCTGCAGAACCTCTCCCATCTCGACAGGCTTGCGCAGAACGGGATGCAGGTCGGCGCGACGACCGGCAAGTCCCCCAAGCGGATCCTCCTGGTGAGGATCTCGCCGGAAACCAAGCCGCCGAATGTGAAGGAAGAGAACGAGGAGGATGACAGCCCTGCGGGAGGAACGGTAGTCCACTGATCGAGGAGGGCTACACCCCCTCCCCCGCTGCTCCGCCCCCCGCGTCCCGGGCCGGAACAGAAAGGGCCTCCCGCCACCCGGCTGCGGCCGGAGGGCAGGAGGCCCTTTCTTCTTTCCGTGAACCGGGGTGGGCCGGCCGGCGGCAGGGTCTTCCGGCCGGAACCCGCCAACAACCCGGTCACTGGGCCAGATCGAACCTCTTGATCTTCCGGTAGAGCGACGACCGCGGAATCCCCAGGATTCTCGCGGCGTGCACCTTGTTGCCCGATGTCCTCTTGAGGATCTCCCCGATGTGGCGCTTCTCCAGCTCCACGAGCGTGTCGGGATGCCCGTCGCGCAGGAGACCGGCCACGCTGCGGGAGAGGTCCTTCGGCCGGATCACCTCGCGCGGCGAGAAAATGACCGCATGCTCGATGACGTTCTCCAGCTCCCGGACGTTGCCCGGCCACGAGTAGCCGGTCAGAAGCTCCATCGCCCTGGGTGAAAGACGGCGCGGCGGCTTTCTCAGGTTCTCGCACGCCTTCTGCAGGAAGTGAGCTGCGAGCAACGGGATGTCCTCCACACGGCCGCTGAGCTTGGGCAGCATCAACACGACGCTGCTGAGCCTGTAGTAGAGGTCTGCCCGAAAGGCCCCTTCCTCCATCGCCCTGTCCAGATCGAGGTTCGTCGCCGCGACGACGCGCACATCCACCTTGCGGCTGAGATTGCTGCCGACGCGCCTCACCTCTCGCTCCTGCAAGACGCGCAGGAGCCCGGCCTGCGTCTGGATCGACGTGCTCGCAATCTCGTCGAGGAAGATCGTTCCGCCCTGGGCGGCTTCGAAGAGACCCGGCTTGCAGGCCGTCGCCCCGGTGAAGGAGCCCCTCTCGTGGCCGAACAGCTCGCTCTCGAGGAGGGTCTGGGGCAGGTTGCTGCAGGAGAGAGCCACGAAAGGCTTGTCGTGCCGCGGGCTCATCCGGTGGATCTCCTTGGCCACCATCTCCTTGCCCGTGCCCGATTCCCCGAGTATCAGGACCGTGCTGTTCGTGGGCGCGACGTGGTCGATCTTCTGGAAGATCTGCTGCATGGGAGGGCAGGTGCCGATCAAAGCGCCGAGGCGGTCACGCCCGTGAATCTGCTTTTGAAGGAGATCGATGCTGGCACGGAGCTGGCGCCGTTCAAGTGCTTTCTCGACCGTGATCACCAGCTTGTGCACGTGCAATGGCTTGGTGAGGTAGTCGTAGGCCCCCTGCTTGATCGAGTCCACCGCGCTGGCGATGTCGCCATGACCGGTGAGGATGATGACCGGCAGCTCGGGGTCGATCTCGGCGAACTCCTTCAGAAGGTCGAGTCCGTCCATCGACGGCATCCGGAGGTCGCTCAGGACGATGTCGAAAGGATCCTCCTGCGCCATTCTGATCGCCTGCTCGCCAGACAGGGCCGTCTCAACGACGTATCCTTCGGAGGTCAGGACGTCACGTTCCATCTCCAGAATCTCCGGGTCGTCGTCCACCGCGAGAAGCCGTGCTCGTGCCGCCAATCGGGTGCCTGCGCTCACCGCGACCGTTGCCAAGCCCGTCACCCCCTGAGTCTCACTCATCCCGCATCTCCTCCCGATGGTATGCCGGCCACTCCCCGGCCCGAGTCGGTCTTCCCGAGGGGGCCGGAGCGTCCCTCATACCACGGCATATCGGCCTGTCTGAAGCAACGCGAATGCCAGATGGAACAACTTCAGGCGCAGAATCTGTATCAGCTTGGTTCACAAGCAGTTATCGACTGAATCAGGATCTTGCATCAGAGCGTGTTAAAAAATGGACGACACTGAACTGTTCCAATGCGGACATCTGCATTTATATCAATCCAGTGAAGGACTTTTCAGGTACTGAGGATCACTGGCCGGAGAGCGTTCTGTCAGCTTGCGGACGATAACCGACACCACCGCCTGCGGCGCCCCGCCTGATCCCCCGCGCGATCTCCTGAGCCTCGCGATACCGGGCCGGGGTTCCGACATCGAGGACGGGCCCATCGAGCGCAAACCCCTTCATCCTCCCCACCAGCTCCGGCATGAGTTCCCTGCCAACATCGGCCGGGAGCCTGTCGGGCAGCAGGTCGAGGATCGCCGGGTCGGCGATGAAGACCCCGGCGCTGGCCAGGTTGGAGAGGGGATGGAGCGGCTTCTCCTCGAAGGCGATAATCCGTCCGTCCTTGGACATCTCGACGATCCCGCACTCGGTGGGGGTGGGCGCCTCGAAGAGGCCCAGCGTCACGAGCTCGCGGTGCAGCTCGTGGAAGCGGAACATGGCATCCAGGTCGAGACGCGGGATCAGCGTGTCCGCGTAGATGACCGCGAACGGCCGATCGGTCTCGAGAAACCACCGGTTGCGCGCCAACATTCCCGCGCTGCCAAGGAGAGTCTCTTCGTGGACCGTCTGGACCTCGGGTCCGCCCCGCAATGCGCGGACGAAGGACTCCACCTGAGCCGCCAGATGGTGAGTGTTGACCAACACTCGCTCGACCGAGGCGCGCCTGCAGATCTCGAGCCATATGTCCAGCAGCGGCCGCCCGTTAATCGGCAGCAGGCATTTCGGTATCTTCAGCGTCAGCGGCCTGAGCCTCTCCCCCAGCCCGGCCGCGAGGATCACCGCTCGACGCATCCCCCCCTCGGGTTCATCATGGAATCAGACGTGGTAGATGGGCAGCCCCTGTTGCTTGAAGGTCTCCAGGACCCTGGAGCGCGACTCCTCGGTGTCCGTATCGGTGACGAGGACGGCCTGGGGACGGTGCCGAGGCGCGTGGGAACCCCCGCCGATTGTCATCTTCCCCTTGCAGGCGTCGGCGGCCGCCTCCTCGGTGCCCAGCACCTCGAGACCGACCTCGCCGGCAGCCTTGCGAATCGCGTCGCACGCCTCCTCGGCGCCCAGGAGCACCACGCTCGAGATCCCCTCCTGCTGGATGTTGCGCAGGCGGCGTTTGAGATCCTCGCTGAGGGTCTGATAGAGACGGAGCCCCTCCGTGAGGTACCGCGCGAGCAGGTCCTCCTTCATCCTCTTTCCTTCCTCGGTCAGGTGATATGTGATGCGCTTGTGGTTCGGACCGCACTTCTGCACCTTCTCCTCGTCGCAGAGCTGCTTCATGTAGTTGTTCACCATGGAGGGCGCCAGACCCACGCGCAGGGCAAGCTCCTTCTGGCTGACCTGGGGATCCCGGTCGATCTCCATCAGGATCTGCAATTCACGCTGTCTGGGCGTCGGTGCGAAGAACTGGAGCTCGGATTGCTTCATGAAGCCTCCTGAAGTCGTCTGACGTCCGAACGAACCCGCGAGCCTCTCGGATGTGACATGATGCGGGTAAGGATCTTGCGGATGCGACACATTGCTCTGCCATGGATCTGGCAGATGCGTGACTCGGAGAGGCCCAGTCGGCCGCCGATCTCCTTGAGGTTCATGTCGCCGAAGTAGTAGAGGGTGAGGACGATGCTCTCCTTGCGCGGGAGACATTCGAGGGCCTCCGACAGGAGCTCCCGGGTTTCGAGCTGCATCGCGCCGGCCTGCGGATCCGGGCCATGGCTATCGGGAAGCTCGTCGAGCGCCGGCGGGCCCTGGGGATGCGCGGCGACCTGACCCGCGTGCGCGGCTGTCGTCCCCGCTGGTGCCGCGCTCGACAGGAGCTCGTGCAGCTCCTCCAGCGTGAGGTCCATCTCTCCGGCCAGCTCCTCCGACGTCGCCGGCCGGCCGTGCACCTGTTGGAGGTCGAAGCGCGCCTTCTCGAGCTGGCGCAGATTGCGCCGCAGGGAGCGCGGCATCCAGTCGAGGCTCCTGAGCCCGTCCAGGATCGCTCCCCTTATCCTCCCCTCCGCGTAGGACGAGAATTGGACCTGTCTCGAGGAGTCATAAGAGCCGATCGCCTTGATGAGCCCGATCGTCCCGTCGCTGATGAGATCGTTGAGCTCGACCGCCGGTGGCAGTCCCGAAGCCACCTGGTGCGCGATCTGGGTGATCACGGGCCGGTAGCTCAGGACGAACCGGCGCTGAGGTTCCGAGCCGGTATGCCGTACCTCCTCGCTCCAGCGCTCCGTCTTCGCCATTCAGAGGACCTCCACGTGTGAAATGGGATGCGTGACGTGCCCGAGGCGCCGCCGGCGGTCGTGTCCACAGGGGGTCCCATCGGCGCCGACCGGCCGTTCGGGAGTTAGCAAGAAGTGTGCGCGCCCTCTGAAATACTCAGGGTGCGAACAAAAGGCGTTGAGGGCCTTGAGGTTGCGGTCCGCACCAGAGTGTCCCGCGTCCACGACGGGATCGTGTGCGGTTGCGCGATCGTGAGCCCGCTCCGCACACCCATTGCCCGGTCATCCGAGCGTTCATTGAAGCGACAAATTCAATGAGGCGAGCGTGGCGTCCCCCGAGGGGACAGAAAGGGGCAGCCGGAGCTCTTTGCGGGGTTCGAACGGCGGATAAATGAACCAAAGCGGCGGACTAGTGCTTCACTCCCTGGATGTCGATCCCTATCGGCCCGCTCTGCCGATTGTGTGCCCGCCGGGCACACCAGGATCGGGCGCCCGGCCCGCAGTCCGGGCGAGCCGGCTCGCCGGCGATGAGCCACGAAGGCGCAGGGGGGCAGTAACGGCGCTCAGAAGGCCTCCCTCCCGCGCATACCGGACCATAGGGGGCCGCGACGGCGGCCCGACGTCTCCCGCCACGGCACCGCCCGGTTCAAGACGGCCGACCCCGCCCACCACTCTGTCGGCGAAAGGACAGTCAGCCGTAGAGCGAAGAGGAATCTGCCCGGGCGGCCGGCTCAGGCCGCGGAGCTCCTGCTGAAGCTCCATCTCAGACCGCCGGTCTCGTCGCCGTCGAAGTAGGGATCGTTGTACACGACTCGCGACCCGTAGTGATCGAATCGGAAGTGCATCTCGGTGAGGCCTTCCTCGCGCATCGCCCCGCGAATCTCCTCCTGGCCTCCCTCGCGGCTGAGCAGCATCAGGAAACCGCCGCCGCCGGCGCCCGCGATCTTCCCTCCAAGCGCGCCGCTCTCCCGGGCGATCCTGTAGAGATCGTCGATCCGGGCGGTCGCGATCCTCGGGGAGATCCCGCGCTTGCACCGCCATCCCTCGTGCAGGAGCTCCCCGAACCTCTCGAGGTCCCCGCCCTGGAGCGCCGCACGGACCGGCCCGACCAGATCGCGCATCTCCCTGAGCCTGCGCACCACGTCGGGCGAGCCCCCCGCGCACCCTTGGCGCTGCTCGGCGAGAATCTCGGTGGAGCGCCGGCTGCTTCCCGTGAAGAAGAGGAGTATCTGCCGTTCGAGACGCTCGATGATGTCGCGGCCGAGCTCCAGTGGAAGCACGGTCGTGCCTTCGCGCTCGAAACGGATCTCGTTGATGCCCCCGAATGCCGCCGCGTACTCGTCCTGCTTGCCCACCGGCTCGCCGAGCATGTCGCTGGCGACGAGGTAGGCCTCTTCGGCGAGGTCGTACGGGTTGACCGCCCTCCCCTGGAGGGTCCAGACGGCCCGGATCAGGTTCACGCAGACCGATGCCGACGAGCCGAGTCCGGTGCCGGGCGGGATCTCGGACGCCATGAAGATGTTCATGCCGGTTTGCACACGGTTGCGCCGCACGACGGCCATGGGGATGCGAAGGTCGCCGCTGTACGACGTGGGATCCACCGCGTCGACCTGCTCCACGACGCGCAGATCGGAGGAGATGAGCTGCAGGATCGTGTCGCCGCGCGCGGTGATGACGGTGTAGAAATACTTGTTGATGGCCGCGTTGAGGACCGCACCTCCCTCATTCTCGTAAAAAGCGGGCATGTCGGTGCCGCCTCCGGCGAACGAGATCCGTACAGGGGTCCGGGTGATGATCATGACATCGCCCCGTCGGACGGCCCGAGACGGCCCGGCGCGCGGGCCGGCGACGGGAGGCCCGTCCCTTTCCCCTGGATCGCCCTGATGCCGATCGCCATGCTCGATCGGAGGGCCCGCGAGACCATCAGGACGGCCGTCTTCACCAGGATCCTCAGGTCGAACAGGAGCGATTGAGACTCGATGTAGCGCAGATCCTCGCGCACCATTTCGGTCGGATCCCCCCTGGATCCCTCGCGCCTGATCTGCGCCAGCCCCGTGATGCCCGGCTTGACCGAGAGACGCGAGCGCTGCCAGTCGTTGAGCCGTCTCAGACCCTCGGGGGTGTCGGCCCTCGGGCCCACGAGACTGAGATCTCCGCGCACGACGTTGAGGAGCAGGGGAAGCCTGTCGAGGCCGAGAGATAGCATGTACCCGCCGAGGATCGTGGGCCGGCGCCGGCCACCCCTTTCCACGCAGGTCTCGAAGCTCAATAGCGTGAAGGGGACGCCGCCCCTGCCCGCCCTCCTTTCCCGCCGGAGCGCGGGGCCGCCGGTGCTGAGGCGGACCGCCAGGGCCGTGAGCGCCAGCGCCGGTGAGAGGACCAGCAGGCCCAGGCAGGACACCGTGCGGTCCACGATCTCCTTGAAGAGAAGCTCCCAGCCGTCGAGTCCGTGATTGCCGAATCCGAGCAAAGGCATCCCCATCAGCTCGCGGCACACCACCTGCCCCGGATAGGCGTGGTGGAGGCGCGGGACCTGCAGCACTTCGATGTTGTGCGCCAGGCATCGTTCCGCCAGGCCCTGCAGCTCCTCGTGCTGGGCGATGTCGGCGGTGAAGAGGACCCGATGCGGAGCGCACCTCAGCAGCTCGGCGGCGACCTCGTCGAGCGTCGCCCGCGTCAACGCGGTCCCGGGCCCCAGCGCCCCCTCGTGCGGAACGGCGCGCCCTGCCAGCGAGAGACCCGCGTGGGGGTGCTCCTGGATCAGCCGGCAGATCGATTCGGCGACGGCGTCGTCGCCCACGACCACCACTCGCTTGACGCCGAGGCCCTTTCGGCTGCACCAGTTGACCGTCTCCCGGGCGGCGAGCCTGAGGAGCCACGTCGAAGCTGCGCTCAGGATCCAGAGGAGCCCGATCACGAAGCGCGAGGTCGAGTGATCCTGCGCCAGATAGCAGCAGGCGAGAAAGAGCCCCGTGGCCGCGGCCGAGGCCACCGACACGCAGAGGCCGAGCGAGGCGCTCTCCCACGCGTGCCGGATGCTGTAGAGCCCCATGGCCGCGTACACCGCGATGAAGATTACGGCGAGGATCACCAGCCTCAGCGCGGACGGTGGATCCTGCGCGGGAGTCGGAAGGACCGAGACCTGCTCCATGCGGTCCCTGGCCGCGACGGAGACCCAGAGCGCGGCGCAGACCACGGCGGCGTCGGCGAAGGCGAGGAGCGCCTGGAAGATGGGACGCCTGTACTGTGTCGCTCCCGACGCGATCATCGACCCGCCTCCGTCACGGCCCGGCCCGTCGCGCCCTGGGCCGCGGCCCGCCGGGCGCCTCCGGCGGCCCGCCCGCGCGAGGCCCCCTTCAGCACGACCCCCCGCTCGCGCATCGCCCGGTCCGCGAGGTCGGTGATCCCGGGCTCAATCGGCCGCGCGCGGATCCATGTCAGGTAGTCGTCCAGGATGTGGTCGAGCGACTTGCGCGGCTTCCAGCCCAGCGCCATGAGCTTCTCCACCGAGGAAACGCCGTGGCGGTTGTCCCCCACCCGGTATTCATTGGTCTGCTTCGGCTCCCCCTCGAAGTGCAGCCGATCGGCCAGAAGCTTTGCGTACTGCCGTACGGTGGTGATCCTCCGGGCCCCGACGTTGAACGCCTCGTAGTCGGCCCGCGGTTCATCCATGACGAGCATCGCGGCGTCGACCACGTCATCCACGTGGGTGTAGTCCCGTTGCTGCGCGCCGTCCTCGAAGAGGATCGGTGCCTCTCCCTTCAGGAGCTTCTGGGTGAAGATCCGGAGAACCCCGGAGTAGGCGTTGAAGTGGGACTGGCGCGCCCCCTGGGTGATCGAGTAACGCAGCGCCACCGACGGGATTCCATGCAGCCGTCCGAGCCTCAGCGCGGCCATCTCCTGTGACAGCTTCGAGACCCCGTAGGCGCTGCCCGGGTTGGGGTGCGCCTCCTGGAGCGGCAGCGGGTCCGCGGGCCGCCCGCACGAGGGGCATCTGACATCCCAGTCGCTCCCGGCGAGCTGAGAGGACTGCCGCGGCTCGGCGAGGAAGAATCCGTCCGCGGGGCAACGGTACTGGCCTTCGCCATAGACCGACTGTGACGAGGCGACGATCACCTTCCGCACCGGCAGGCGGTGCTCCACGATCGTCTCGTACAGCAGCGCCGTGCCCACCGCATTCACCATGAAGAAACGGCTGAAATCCTGCATGTAGTCCTGATAGGCCGCCTGGTGGAACACGACGTCGACGTCACGCAGCGCCGTCCGGACGGCGCGCGGGTCGGCGACGTCCCCCTGGATGAACTCGGCAGCCCCGGGGAGGTAGTCGGGTTTGCCGCGGGGATGGACCCTCGGGTTCAGGCTGTCGAGGATCCGCACCTCGACGCCGCGCCCCATCAGTCGGTCCACGATGTGGGACCCGATGAATCCCGCTCCTCCCGTCACCAGCGCGCGCATGATCTCTCCCCCATCGACGCCTGACTTCCGTTCGTCCCGAGGACCTCCGCGCAGTGCCCGATCAGGCCCTCGATGGTGTCGATCAGGGTGCAGGGGCCGGCCGCCGCGAGGAGGCCGGGATCGCGAAGGCCGTTGCGCACGCCCAGCGCGCGGATCCGCACGCTCCTCGCGGCCAGGATGTCTCCCTCCGTGTCGCCCACGAGAAGGCTGTCAACCGGATGGGACTGGAGATCGCCGGCGATCATTGTGGCCTTCGTTCTCCAGCTCCCATGGTTGGCCTCCGTCTGCAGGATTCCGTCGAAGAAATCCAGGATCCCGAGGCCGGCGAGCTGGGCCCGCATCGGCGCCCCCCGCCGTCTCAGCGTCGCGAGGACGAGCCGGTGGCGGCCCTTCAGCGCCGCCAGCGTCCGGCCGGCCCCTTCGGCCAGCAGGTCCGCGGCGAGCACGCCCGGCTCCTCGATCCTTGAGACGAAGAGGTCGAGGTACCTGTCCCGGTCGATCCCCGGATGCATCCGCGCGCAGATCTCCGTCTCCCGCCACCCGATTCGCTTGAGGCGCCAATAGACCTCCCTCTCGACGGGGGTCTCACCCATGCCGGACACGATCGTCCGGTACGCTTCGTGATACCTCCGCGAGACGTCGAGGACCGGCCCGTCAAGATCGATGTACAAGGTCACGTCCAGGGCCCACCACCGGCGCCGCCGGGAAGCACGACCACCTCGTCCCAGTACCGCAGGAGAGTGACGCCGTCGCGGAAATCCCCGATTCGTGCCGTCATCGGGTGGCCAAGCGCGGCGCGGACCAGCATCAACGGCGTGTTGACGCCGGCGCCCGCGATGGTGAAAGCGGTGCCGCCGCCGAAACGCGGATTGATCTCGATGAAATGGCGCACGCCGCCGCGGATGATGCATTGGATGCAGGAGGGGCCCGGCTGGCCGAGGGTGCGGAGGATGCGGCAGCACAGATCGATCATCTCCTGATCGCGCACCACCAGACCCTTGTAGGAGATGCCCGACCTGACCTCGAGGCGACGCCGCGGGATCACCGCGAGGGGTCGGCCGTCGAAGTCGCTCAGAGTGTCCATGGTGAACTCGTCCCCCTCGATGAACTCCTGGACGATGCAGTCACCCGCCTTTGCCAGATGGAACCTGTACTCGTCCCGATCGTCGACGCGGTGGACCCCGATGCTGCCCCTCCCCCCCAGACGCGGCTTGAGGATCAGCGGGAAGTCTCCGGGACGGGGGTCCAGATCCTCCGGACGCCACGTGCGCGGGGCGGCGATCCCGATCGAGAGGAAGAAGCGGACCGTCGCCTCCTTGTCCGTGCAGATCCCGAGCGCCTCCTCGGAAGCCACCGCGACGCGCGTCCCCGCCTCCTCGAACAGGCTCCGGTTGCGGGCGAGAAGCCCGAACTCGGCGTCCACGATCGGGATGAGCAGATCGGCCTTCTCGCTCGCGCACACCTCGAGCATGACCGCGAGGTAGGAGGGATCCGATACGGGGGGGACGCGTCGGAAGGCCTGGGCAAGGTAGGCCCCCGCCGACATGGACTCCACGTCGCACGACACCACCCTGACCGCCAGCTCCTTCTGCCGGGCCAGCCCCTTGATGACGCCCATCGCGGTGGACGAGCCGGCTCCCGTGACGACGACGGTGGCCTGATTCTTCATCGGCCGCCACCCATCGCGGCCGGGCGCGTCTCTTCGAGCGCGACGCGGGCTCCCGCCGACGCCAGGGAGATCTCCGCCGCCTCCAGAACCTCCACCACCCGGACCGCCCGCCTCCCTTCATTGGGAGCCCGCCGGCCGGACGCCATGGCGTCCCGAAACGCCGCGCACTCAGCCAGGAGGGGCTGCGGGCCCGCCGGGCGGAACTCCCGGGTTTCCCCGGGACCGTAGGCCAGGTGGACCGCCGCCGCGTCGCCGGCGTCGCGCCGATTGTCGGCCGCCGCTCCGATCCAGCGTATCGGCGGATCCGCCAGATCGTCATACACGAGCGTCGCCACCGTGCCGAAGATCTTCATCACCCGGGTCTTCAGGGCCGACATCCAGCTCACGTGAACCTGCGCCGAGACATCGCCCTCCATCTGCAGAGTGAGCATGACCATCTCGGCGAGGTCGGAGTGACGCCAACGTCCCGCCGTCGCCGACACCGTGATGGGCGTCTGGTCGATCAGGTCGAGAAGGATCGCCACGTCGTGCACCGCCAGATCCCACAGCACGCTCACCTCCGTGGCGGGCGGTCCCGGGTTGATCCTCTCGCTGGCGATGTAGCAGGTCCGGCCATGCGCGCCGTCGGCGAGCAGCCGCCGGAGCTCCGCCACCGCGGGGCTGTGAAGATAGGTGTGCCCGACGTGCAGCTCGACCCCCTTGCGGTCCGCCAGCTCGACCAGCGCGGCGGCCTCGTCCGCGCGAGTGGCCATCGGCTTTTCCACAAGCACGTGCCTGCCGCGCGCCAGCGCCTCGCGCGCGAAGGGCGCGTGGGTGCCCACGGGCGTCGCCAGCCAGATCGCCTCGACCTCCTCCATCTCGAGCAACGCCTCGAAGCCGGAGATGACGGCCATCCCGGGATGGTTCCGTTCGACGTAGGCGCGCCTGCCCTCCTTCGGATCGCTTGCGGCGACCACGCGCAATCCCGGCGTGGCCTCGAGGCTGAGGATCACCTTGGAGCCCCAGTAGCCGCACCCGGCCACCCCGACGCCGATCATCTTCAGTAGCCTCCCTCTCCGCGCAGTACGACCCTCGCCGTCCGGGCCAGGGTGCCCAGGTAGAGCCCGATCGAGCGATTCCACGCCCAGCAGCGATCCAGGAACACCATCTCCTCGAAGTCCACCCGGCTGCGGCCCAGCACCTGCCACAGGCCGGTCATGCCTGGCTTCACGTCGAACCTGCGTCGATGGTGCGGCGCATAGAGGTCCCATTCGTAGGGCAGGCAGGGGCGCGGGCCGACCAGGCTCATGCGTCCCGCGATAACGTCGAAGAGCTGGGGCAGCTCGTCGAGGCTGTGCCGCCTCAGGAGCGCGCCGACCCGCGTGACGCGATCGTCCTCCTGCATCTTGAAGACGCCCGTGCGCCTGAAGTCGCCGTCGGTTCCGGTGATGAACCGCCTCGCGGCCTCCCTGTGCCGGTCGGCCGGGGCGCCGACGCGCATCGTCCGGAACTTGCGCCAGACGAAGCTCTGGCCGGACTGTCCGATCACCAACGCGCGATGCAGGACCGGCCCGCGCGATGTGAGCTTCACCGCCAGCGCGATCGCCGCGAGAACCGGCAGGAGGGTCGACAGCAGGACAGCTCCGAGGATCAGATCGAGCAGGCGCTGACCTGCTCCGATGGCCGCGGTCTCCTCGCCGCCGCCGCGCACCAGCACGGTGGGGGCGCCGTCGAGAACCGGTCCCTCCAGAAGGCGCGCCACCCGCTCCACGCGCTCGCCGCGCACGAGCAGATCGAGCCCCGCCTGCCGGTGCCGCTCCACGAGGCCCGCGATCTCATCGAAGGGCGCCCCGCCCGCGGTCACGAGCAAGGCCTGGCCCTCCCGTCTAGGATGCGGGACCAGCCTGAGCCCCTGGCCGCCGGCCTGATCTCGGATCGCTCGGGCCTCAGCCATGCCGACCCCCTATCCCGCCGCCGACAGAGCGGCGCGCCGCTCCGACGCTCCGGTCTCGACCATCACGCCGCCGTTCATCAGAGACTTCTGAGCCGCCTCGAGCACGCGGACCACCCTCAAGCCGTTCTCCCCGTCGGTGAGAGGACGTTTCCCCTCCCGCACGCACTCCACGAAGTGCCGGCACTCGAGGGAGAGCGGCTCGGTGAACTCGATATGCGGCAGCAGGACGTCGCCGGCGCGCTGGATGAGCTGGAATTTCGAGAAGTCATCGGGCTGATCGAGCGGGGACGAGGGGCCCGTCCGGGTGATTCCCTTGTCGTAGATCCGGATCTTCGCCTCGGCCACGTCGTCGTAAACGATCATCTTGCGGCTGCCGACAACCGTGAGCCGGCGCACCTTGCCGGGGTCGAGCCAGGAGACGTGGACGTGCGCCGTCACTCCGCCGGCGAAGACCAGATTGAGGAAGACGACGTCTTCGATTTTCCTCTGGAGGCACGACACGCCCGTCGCCGAAACGGCCACCGGCTCCATCTCGAGCAGGTGGATGATGATGGACAGGTCGTGGGGCGCCAGGTTCCACATCGCGTTGATCTCGCGCCGCACGATCCCCAGGTTCAGCCGGTGCGCGTAGAGGTAATAGACCTCCCCGACCTCCCCGGCGCGCAGGTACCTTTTCAGGGCACGCACGGCGGGATTGAACTCGAAGGTGTGCCCCACCATGAGGACCACGCCGCGCCTCTCGGCCCGTTCGATGAGGTCCGAGGCCTCGGCCACAGACATCGCGAGGGGCTTCTCCACCAGCACGGATCTGCCGGCCTCGATGAACTCCGCCGCGAGATGGTGGTGGGTCGGCGGCTCGGTGGCGATCACGACCGCGTCGATCCGCCCGTCGAGCAGCAGGTCAGTGTGGTCCTCGACGGCGCGGACGTCCGGGAAGTTCTCCCGCACGTAGGCGCGTCTTTCGGGACGGCGGTCGGCCACGGCGGCGACGCGGCACTCGCCCGTCTTCATGAAGTTGCGGATGAGGTTGGGGCCCCAGTACCCGCATCCCACGAGCCCCACCTCGATCATGCCGCGGCCCTCGCGCTGAACTCCCTGACGGCCCCGCAGACGCCGAGGACCTGGTCGTGCGTCATCTCGGGGAACATTGGAAGCGAGAGGACCTCGCGGCTCGCCGCCTCGGCGACCGGGAACGATCCGATCGGAAGGTCCAGGCGCCGGTAGGCCTCGAGCCGGTGAAGCGGGATCGGATAGTGCACGCCTGCGTCGATGCCGCGGGAACGGAGGCTCGCGAGCAGTTCGTCGCGGCGCACGGTCCGCACCACGAAGAGGTGATAGACGTGACGTCGTCCGGGCGCCTCCACGGTCGGCGCGATCCCGTCCACATCGGCGAGCGCCTCGCGGTAGAGCGCCGCCAGCTCCCGCCGCGCGGCATTCCACCGCTCCAGGTGCGGCAGCTTCGCCGAGAGAATCGCGGCCTGGATCGCGTCGAGACGGGAGTTGATTCCCTCCACGGCGTGGTCGTACTTGCCGGTGCGGCCGTGGTTGCGGACCATCCTCACCCGCGCGGCCAGGGCGGCGTCCGCGGTGACGACCGCGCCGGCGTCGCCGCAGGCGCCCAGGTTCTTCCCCGGGTAGAAGGAAAAGGCCGCGGCGTCTCCCAGTGTGCCGGCCCGCCGGCCGTGGTACTCCGCGCCGTGGGCCTGGCACGCGTCCTCGATGACCGCCAGACCGCGGCTGCGCGCGATTCTCAGGATGGGATCCATGTCGGCCGTCTGCCCGTACAGATGCACGGGAACGATCGCCCGCGTCCTCTCCGTGAGGGCCTCCTCCAGCCTCTCGGGGGACAGCGTGAGGGTGTCCGGGTCGACGTCTGCGAAGACGGGCGTGGCCCCCGCCAGGGTGATCGCCTCGGCGGTCGCCACGAAGGAATTCGGCGCCGTGACGACCTCGCCGCCGGAGACACCGCAGGTTTTCAGCGCGAGGACGAGCGCGTCGGTGCCGTTGCCCACCCCCACCGCATGCGGCGCCCGGCAGAAGGAGGCGAACGCGGCTTCGAACGCCGCCACCCGGGGGCCGCCCACGAAAGAGGCGCTCTCGATCACCCCCTGGATGGCGTCGTCGATTTCCGATCTGATGGCGGCGTGCTGGGCCTTGAGATCAACGAGCGGGACGGGCATGAATGGCGGCTCCTGCGCCCCGCTGGACGGCGGCGCTCTCGTAGGGTCGTTCGATCAATCCGTACGGGCACGACAGGTCCCTGATCTCCTTGATGACTCTCGCCGGCGTGCCGGCGACCACGACGCCCGGCGGCACGTCCCCCAGGACAAGGGACCCGGCGCCCACGAGCGCGTCCCGGCCGATCGTGATGTCGGGCAGCAGCGTCGTGTTGGCGCCGATCTTCGCGCCGCGCTGCACGACCGCTCCCTTGAGACACTGCTTGGCCTTGGGACAGAGAGGATGGGGCACGTTGGTGAACACGACGTTCGGGCCGATCCAGCATCCATCCTCCAGCACCGTCGTCTCCGGCACGAAGGCCTGGCTGTGGATCCGGACCCGGTCCCCCACCGTGACGTGGTGCTCCAGGATGCTCCCGCTACCGAGGCTCGCGTCGTCGCCGATCGTCGTGTTCTCGCGGACCAGGGAGTGGTGTCCAGCCTGAAACCTGTCGCCGATGACGCAACCCGCGTAGATCACGGCGTGGGACCGGATGACCGCGCCGGCTCCGACCACCGTCGGGTACTGGCCCGGCTCGGCTCCCGCGGGGGGACGGCCGATCACCGCGTACTCCTCGATGACGGCGCCGGGGCCGATGGTGACGTTGGGATGGATGCGGCACTCACTGGCGATGCGGTGCGCCCCCAGGCGGTCACCGTCGTGGCGGCCCGTCAGGTCGTCGACCAGATCCATGAGGCGCTCCTTCTGGTGCCTCCATGCGTATCCGGCCAGCCGGAGCGACGCGCGGCGCGCCCGCTCCAGCCTCCCCTCGCCATCGAGCCAGGCCCCGTGTATGGCGCGCGCCATCGCCTCAGGGTCGCCGGACTCGCAGAAGAGGATCGCGTCGTCACCGAAGTGCCTCCTCAGAGCGCGGCACTCTGCGGAGAGGATCGGCACGCCGCACGCGATGGCCTCCATCGCCTTGACGGGCAGCATCAGGTCGGTGGCCGCGTCCCGGCGCAGGGGGAGGACCTCCAGGTCGGCTTCCCTCAGATGATCGGCCATCCGTTCCAGAGGGAGCATCCCCGCGAACGTGACGATCCTCTCCAGACCGAGATCGCGTGCCAGCCGCGAGACCTCCGGGAGGTGATCCCCTTCCCCGCAGACGGTCAGCCTGAGGCCGGGGATGGCATGTGTCAGGCTCGCCACGGACCGCAACAGGAGATCGAGGCCGTGACGTCGGGCCACGAGGCCGTGGTACGAGAGGTTGAACCCGTTCTCGCGGGTCACGTGACGCGCCTGGATCTCGTCCCGACGCACAGGTGGGAAGAGGGTCTCGTCGGGGCTGTTCATGACGACGGTGACCCGGGAGGCGGGCGTCCCCCGCGAGACGACGAGGTCCTTCTGGATCTCGTGCACGACGATGACGCCGTGCGCCAACGCCGCGCAGATCCGCTCTCCCAGCCCGAGCGTCCGTATCAGAGGGTGGCTCGCGCGCAAGCCGAACTTGCCGGCGTACGACTCGGGCGTCGTGTCATGGATGTCCAGGATGACGCGCGCCCCGAGGAGCCGCGCCGGCAGCGCCGCGAGGACCATGAAGTCGGGCATGTTGTGGACGTGCACGACGTCGTAGCGGCGTCTCAGGTGGCCGGCCAGCAGTGCCGCCCCGGCGGCGATCATGAAGAGAGCGTACGAGAGGAGGTAGAGGATGGAGCTGTCGCCGCGGTACCGGCGCACCCGAAGCTCGCGCACCTGAACGCCCGCGATCGTCTCGATCGATGGGCCCGTGGAGCGCAGGCACCAGGCCACCACCGAGTCGCCTCGGGCGGCCAGGGCCTCCGCCTCCCTGCGCACTCGGGCGTCCGTGCGGTAACGCGTGTAGGCAACGACGGCCACGCGCAACGGCTTCGGGACAGTGACGTCCATCGGTACCTCCACGGCGGCGAATCTGGTGCGAGTCTCTTATCGGCCGGATGGTGGAGTCACTGGATGACGATGTCGCTCCGTCCCCTCTCACCCCGGCCCGGCTCCGCCCGGCCCGGCCCGCCAGCGCAGGAATCGTCCCCGAGTGGGACAGGCAGTGTGCCGCCGGCCCTCCCGAAGATGGCCGCGTCGCGGCCGCACATGAGGGGCCCATCCCGGCTCGCGGCGGCGCGGCGGTAGATCGCGAGCACGCGCCGGGCGATCGCCTCGTGCGACAGGTGCGCCACCCGCGCGCGCCCGCCGCTGCGCTCCCCGCCCTCCAGGATCCGCCGCGCGGCGCCGGCCAGAGCTTCCCTCGCCTTCGGAGAATCCGCACGGGCGTTCACGACCTCGCACTGGCTCGCGCCGGCCGCCACCTCGGCCACGTCCCCCACGTCGAGGGAGACGAGCGGAAGGTTGGATGCCATCGCCTCCTTGACCACCATGGGGGACCCTTCGGACCTCGAGGTCATGAGCATGAGGTCGCAGGCGTTCATCAGGATCGGGACTCGATCCGGCGGAACCCCGGCGAGAGTCACCTCCGTCAGGTCGAGGCCCGCGTCCCGCAGCGAACCGATGACCGCGCGGAACAGGCCGTGCCCCTTGACGCGGCGGCCCGGATCGCCAGGGAAGAGAACCCGCTTGCCGCCCTCGGGCCACCCGAGCCGCCGTCTCGCCTCGGCGGCCGGCCGGGGGTGGAATCTTTCGAGGTCGATCCCGCAGGGGATCACCTCGACCTCGCCTTCAGGGCCTCCACCGGGACCTTCGAGCGTCTCCTTCATCCGGCGCGACACCGCGATCACCGCGGCCGACCGCGCGATCGCCAGACGCGTCAGGGCCCTCTGCCACGGCACCGCGACGTCGCTGCCGTGCAGCGTGAGCACCACCGGCGCGCGCGACTGGCAGACTGCCGCCAGCCCGGCGAGTCCATAGTGCGCGTGGACCAGGTCGTAGGGGGCGCGCGCGACTCTGCGCCGCACCTCACGGATCGCCCTCAGGTAGTTCAGACGCGACGCGCGGCCGTCGAAAAAGAGCAGATCCCAGCTCAGGGATGGTTCGAGGAGCGCCAGCGCGCGCATCTGGTCATCCACGAAGCGGCCGAAGACGGGGTCATCCGGCTTTGGATACATGCCGGTGACCAGAAGCGCCCTCACCGGCAGCCCGCGGACGCGACGGCGGCGCCGCGCGATCCACCGGCCAGCGCCGCATCCGCGAGGAGATCCTCCCAGGCGTCGGCCACGGAGTCGATGCCGTGCCTCGATTCGGCGAAGAACCGGGCGGCGCGCGCCATCGCGTCGCGACGCCTCGGATCGCCGATCAGGTCGAGGATCCCCTGGGCCGTTTCGCCCACCCCGCCGGTCGTCAGCCCCATACCGTGTCGCGCGAGACAGCCATCCGGATCGATGTCCATGCTGACCACCGGGGCTCCGCGCATCCACGCCTCGAGGAAAGTATTGGGGAACCCCTCAGAGCGCGAGGTGTTCAGGTAGAGCGCCGCGCGGTCGAAGAGCCCGAGGGTCCCGTGGTGGGCCTGGGGGCCGAGCCACGACACGTTGGGAAGCGCGCTCGCCCGGGCGGCCACCTCGTCGTGCCAGCCGCCGCGGACGCCGCCGCCCACCATGGTGAACCGGACTCCCGGGAGCGCCGAGGCCACCTCGAGGGCGCGGTCGGGCCCCTTGCGCGGCTCGATGGAGCCGACCCAGAGGACCCCCTCGCGGGGTCCCGGGGCGGGCGGGTCCATCGGCCTGATCGCACTGGGGATCACGCGGGCCTTCGCTCCGAAGTTTCTCTCGATCAGATCTCGCTGTGTCTCCCCCTGCGCGACGACGGCCGACGCGCCCCTGAGCGCCGCCGCGTAGGAGACAGCCACCATTGGGTTGAGCGGGTGGTGCGCCCTCTCCGGGTCGCAGTTGCCGTCATGCCCCGCGGCGAAGACGAACGGCTTCCGCAGCATCCTGCATATGCCGGCCACCGTCACGGCGCAGAGGTGATTGGAGCGCACGCTGTAGACATCGGCCTCGGCCCGGAGGATTGCGCGCAGGAGCAAGGCCGCTTCCCGGGCGATCCGCCACCCTTTGCCGGAGTCCGGCGCCGTCGATGCCCCCGTCTCGGGCGCCCGCGGCCCGGCGTAGGCGATCACGCGGATTCCCCCCAGGGTCTCCGGGACGGGATCCGGGGAGTCGAGCCCGCCGGGGTCCGCCACCAGGAAGGTGACCCGGTGGCCCCGGCGCGCCAGCTCACGGCCCACGATGGCCTGCTGGAGCTCGGCGCCGCCGATCCTGCCCGCGTCATTGGTCGGCGGGGGGACCGGCCCGGTCTGTAGGATCGCACCCATCGCATGGGGCGAGACGAAGCAGATGGAGAGGCGTCCGCTCACGCGCTCATCTCCTTCACCGCCACGATCCGGAAGGCCCTGCTGAGGTGGAGCGTCAAGGGGCTCATGGCCCCCCACAGGCCGTTGAGAGCCCTGTAGGGAGGCACGGTGGCGAAGTGCGCTCGGACGCTCGCCCGCATCCCGTGCCGGTTCAGGCGGCGGCCCAGCTCGTACGGCCTGAAGAGCCGGTCGGCGCACTGGTTGCTGATCGGATCGATGGGACACCTCGTGCCGTCGTAGCGGGATACCTCCCTCCTGTCTCCTCTCAACCAGAGGGACGCGGCCTCCATCACCTGTTCCCCCGTCATGCCGAAGGTCGCGGTGGCGATCTCGCAGGCGGTCTCCGCGCCGATCCCTGGAAATCTGGCCTCGATCAGATCGCGCCGCTTTATGAACAGCTCCCCCGCCTCGCACCCCTCGCGCGCCGGCCGCTCGAACCGCTCCCACTCCTTGATCCGATCGCGGCGGACCCTCGGGTTAGTCTCATTGTTGCTGTCCGAGATCACGAGGCGCCCCCCCGGCCGCAGGACCCTGCCGGCTTCGTCGAGGAACCTCTCGACATCCAGCATGTGCGAAAGGGCCTCGTTGCACAGGACGACGTCCACCGACGCGTCGGGCAGACCGGTGCTCGCCACGTCCCGGAGGTACCCCTCGACCCTGACGTCGGGAGCGAGCCGCGGCGCCACGGCGAGCAGGAAGTCCATGAGATGGCGGTTCGTGTCGATCACGATCCCCCGCGAGGCCCCCATGAGGCAGGCGATCACCGAGAGGAGCCCCGAGCCACCGCCAGCGTCGAGGAGCGCGAAGCCATGCCGGGGCGGTCCATTGAGAGAGAGCAGGCCGGACACGTGGTAGACCAGGCGCCTCAGGTAGATCGGGTTCTCGTCCGCGGTGACCCACCTCGAGATCGCCTCCCCCTCGCCGCTGCGCCGCGCCTCCTCGGCACCGAGCCTCACCAGACGGCCGAGCTTCCGATCATCGACCCTTCGAGTCAGAGTCATGCCACCCTCACGGGTTCTTCCCCACTTCGCCGCGCCTCACCCCGTCCCGCGGATCCGAGGATCCGCGCGTAGAGATCCTCGTGTCTGCCGGCCACCGCCTCCCATTCGTAGGGACGCGCCGCCTCGCGCGCCGCGAGGGACATCCTCTCTCGCAGCGGGCCATCCTCCATCAGGCGCAGGATCGCCGCGGCCAGATCCTCTTCATCCTCAGGATTAGCCAGCAGCCCGCTCTCCCCCTCCTTCACGATCTCGGGGATCCCGTCGATCCGGAACGCCGCGACGGGAAGGCCGCTGGCCATCGCCTCCAGATTCACCAGGCCGAGCGGCTCCCACCTCGAAGGACAGACGAACAACGACCCCCTCGCGTAGAGCGAGGCGAGCGCGACGCCCGTGACGAACCCCGCGAACTCGACGTGAGGGGTCAGACGAAGAGCTCCGGCCAGTCTCTCGAGGGCCCCCCGCTCCGGTCCTTCGCCGGCAATCACCAGCCGCGCGACCGGGTGCCTGTCCACGACGCGCCGCATCGCGCGCAGGAGCAGGTCATGTCCCTTCTTTCTTACGAGCCTCCCCACCGAAAGGAGGTATCCGGGCTCCCTCGCCGCCGCGGGGAGCCGTTCCGCGACGGTCCCGTTCTCGCCGGCGACGTTGAAGCCGGTGCGGATGACCGTGGCGCGCGAGGGGTCCGCCCCGGCGGCCACCATCTCGAGCTTCATCGCCTCGCCGATGGCGATGAGGGCGTCGGCCGACGCGAGCACCCGGCGGACCTTCCGGTCGATGCGGCGATCGAGCCGGACTCCGTAGCCGCAGGCCGGATCGACCTGGATGTCCTCTCCATGACCGGTGACCACGAGCGGGACTTCGAGCCTGCGGCGGCCTCGCAGCGCCCGCAGAGCGCAATGCCCTTCGGGGAAGAGCATGTGCGCGTGCACGAGGTCGAAGCGCCCCGAGGCGGCCAGTCTGCGGATCGCCCAGGTGAAGATGGCGTCGTGGAGGTACCCGCGCGTGCGTGGCATCCTCACGAGCTCCGGGTGGTACGCGAAACGCTGCGTCGCCAGCAGGCTCATCCGATCGCGCGGATGCGGGCGCAACGCCAGCACCGTCACCTCGTGCCCACGCCGCGCCAGGGCGTCCGACAGGTGATGCACGGTGTGGCTATGGCCGGCCGGTGCCAGGCTGCTCTTGGCCACCTGCAGGATTCTCACGCCGCGCCTCCCTCCCCGCCCTTGACCGCGACGAGGCGAACCCTCTCGGCGAGCCCGCAGAAGCGGCCGCGCCGGTGCTGCCCGGTCACCCGGACGCCGCACGAAGCCAGGGTCGACGCGATGCCGCGCGTCCTCTGGTACCGCGCCCCCGGCAGCCTCAGCCCGAAGGCCCGATGGCTCAGCGTGCCCGCGATCGAGATCAACCCGAAGAGACGCCTGCGCCACGTCATGCCGCGACCTGCCGCGAGGCGCGCGTAGTAGCCCGGCCCGTGCCCCGAGACGATCAACCTGCCCCCAGGCCGCAGGACACGCGCCGCTTCCCGCAGCACGCGCTCCTCGCGCACATAGGGAAGGACGACCACGCAGAGGACGGAGTCGAAGACACCCGCGGCGAAGGGAAGCCGCTCGGCTTCGGCGCGCACCAGGGGCGCTACCAGCCCCTCCTCGCGAAGCGAGGCCGCCGCGATCGAGAGCGCCTCCGGATCGCGATCGAGCCCGAACGCCGCGACCGGGCCGCGGGCGGCCGCCTCCGCCAGATAGCCTCCCGGCCCGCACCCAAGGTCCAGCATGCGGCCCGAGGAAGGGAGCTCCTCCCCGACGTCGTCCAGAAGCGCGGCGAGGGGGCGGGCCTCCTGGCAGGCGAAGCGATAGGCGACCTTTTCCCCCAGCGGCGTGAGACGGACCCGGCCCCCCTGTCGCGCCACCATCCCCTCGCGACGAAGTCTCGCGAGTGCGTCGTCCAGGTCGGTCGCGCCGCCGCGTCCCGCCGACAGCCGCTCGAGACGGCGCAGGGGAACCGCCCCGCGAAGGTAGAGCGACGAGAGGAGCCTGCGCTCGATCAGGTCGCGCTCCGGATCCGGACGACGCGCGGGGGCGCCCATCACGCGATCCATCGGCCCGCCCGCAGCGCCCGTCTGACTCCGTTGCGCATCCGGCGAAGATCGGAGGTGGTCACCTGTATGAGACTGCGCCGGGCCGGACGCGCCGCCGGCCACGGGCGTGCCGTCCATCGATCCCGGATACCGCTCGCGGTCGTGAAGACCGTGTCCGGAACCTCCTGCATCCGCCCGATGAACCGATCCAGATGCTCCAGCTTGAGGCCCGCCGCGAGCGGACCATCGAGAAAGTCGTACGGATGAGCCGAGAGCGCCAGGACGATCGCGCCCCCCGCGGACCTCGCCCGGATCGCCTCGATCCTCCGCGCGGCCCCTTCCGGATCGCGAAGCACGAGGTTGCCGATCCCGATCACCCGGTTGATCAGGACGCTCACGACCGGAGTTCTCAGATCAAAGAGCGTGTCGGTGGCGACGGGGATCTCGAGCGGGCCCTCCCCGCCGGCGGTCCATGGGTCCCCCGCGAGCGGAAAGTAGGGCTCGCAGGAGCGCCGCGCGGTGTGGTCGGTGACGAGCCCCTCCGGCGACACCTCCCGGAGCCCCGGAACCACCGAGCTGTCAGTGGTGAAGCCGAGATCCTCGATCACCCTCAGGGTGGTCGCGTCCAGAAAGCCGTTTCCCCCGCGAAAGGAGGTCACGGGGTGGCCGAGCGATCTCAGGTACCGGGTCGCCTCGCCGATCCCGGCCCGCTGGAACGCCTCGTCGGTGCGGACCCTCCTGTTCTGGTGGAAGTGGAAGTGGCAACCGATCTCCCCCTGCCGCGCCATGGAGTCCACGAGGCCGGGGAAGCGCCGCGCGATCTGGTTCTCCTCGTCCACGTCGTGTGCCACGTACCAGGTCCCGGGCACTCCGCGGCGCGCGAGCCTCTCGAGCACGCCGGGCATCCTGTCGAGCCCCGAGTAAAGGCTTCCCGTCGCCTCGATGATCGAGGGCTTGTTGAACTCGACGTCGAAGGTGAGGGCGATCTCGATCGTCGCGCGCATCAGGAGACCTCACGGGGCTTCGGGCGATTCCGCAGGAGGCCGGACATGCGCTTCTTCAGCGCCCGCGGCGCGTCATGCAGGGCGAACTGCGCCAGGAAGACCGCGTAAACGACCAGGCCGGCGGCCGGGCCGAAGTGCTTGTGGAAGTAGCGCCAGGTGTCGCGGTAGTTAATCCACAGGATCCTCAGCCGGCCGACCGTGTTGACGCTGTGCGATCCGTCGCCAATGTGGATCACCGTCGCCGACGCCACGAAGTGCACCTGCCAGCCGGCGCGATGAAGCCGCATGCATATATCGTCCTCCGTGTAGTAGAGCTTGAGGCTCTCATCGAAGCCGCCGATTCCCAGGAGGGCCTCGCGGCGGACCACCATGAAGGCGTCGCTGATCACCTCGGCCTCCACCTGGCCCGACTCGTGGGCGGGATTGACGAAATGGTCCGGTCGGGACGGGCTGAGGCGGCGCAGCCAGGTGCGTCTGAGGATCGCCTCGCGCGGAGTCTGGAAGAGCAGGGGCGCCTTGGGCCGGCCGTGCAGCACCTCCACGCAGGAGGCGGCTCCGGTCAGAGGGTGCGCGTCCATCCACTCGACCATCGAGGGAAGCGTGCCGTCCACGACCTCCATGTCCGAGTTCAGGATCAGGAGGTAACGGCCGCCGGCGGCCGCGATCGCCTGATTCTGAGCGCCGGTGAGATATCGGTTACGGTCGTTGACGATCAACCTGACTCCGGGCCATCTGCCGGCCACCATCCGCGCCGAATCATCGCTCGAGCCGTTGTCCACGACGATGACCTCCATGTCGAGCGAGCCCCGGTGCGCGTGCAGTGAGGCGATGCACCTGTCGAGCACCGCGCATGTGTTGAAGCTGGCGATCGTCACCGACAGGTCGGGGCGGCGCCGCCCCTCCATCACGTCCGGGTCCATGACCCCTCCGCGGAGACGGGCGCGCCGGCGGCGGCCGGAAAGCGGTGGCCCGACGCCGCCGGAAACCGGAGGACGCCGGTCGCCCTCAGGCCTGCGACGTAGATGGCGGCGCCCGCCGGAATCACGAGGAGCACGTGCAGGCCGAACGAGGAGAGGGCGCTCACACTGGCCCCCATTACCGCCGCGCTGGCCGCGGCGCGAAGCAGGAGGCTCCAGCGAAACGGCAGCCTGAGATCGCGATGGCAGACGATGGTGTAGAGGACCGCGCCGGCCCCCGAGGCCACGACGGTCGTGAAGCAGGCGCCCGCCATCCCGAAGCGCGGGATCGCCAGGTAGTTGCCGGCCACGTTGAACGCCGTGGCCAGCCCGGTGCCGACGGCCAGGAACCTCTGCCGCCCCAGCGCCATCATGGCCGTGCCATTGACCAGGTTGATGAAGAACCACCCCAAGTAGGGAGACAGGAGCACGAGCGCGGTGGCCGACATCTCGAAGCCTTCACCGTAGACGAGGCGCACGAACGGGCCCGCCACGAGCGCGGCGCCCACGCCCGCCGGCAGCCCCATGCAGAGGAGCGCGTAGAAGGCCTGGTCGTAGGAGGCCGCGGCCGCCGTCTTGTCGAGGGCCGAGCCCTGGCGCGACAGGAGCGGGAAAAGGCTCGCCATCAGGAGTGAGGGAACGTAGAGCACGACCGAGATCAGCTTCGTGGCGGCCGTGTACCAGCCGACCTCCCTCTGGGAGGCCATCTCCTGCAACATGACGATGTCCGCGTTGGAATAAATCGCGCCGATCACGGCCAGGGCCCCGCAGGCCAGCGAAGGGCCGGCCAGCGAGGCCACGGCCGCGCGGGAAGAGACCAGCGGGCCGGTCACGAACCGGCCCCGCGCGAACGCATAGGCCGCGGCCGCCTTGACGACCGAGCCGAGCGCCCAGCAGGAGACGACCGACACGAGGTCCCATCCGGCCGCCAGCGCCGAGGCGCCTGCGATGGCCGAGGCCACCGACCCTCCGATCATCACCGCCGCCTCGTACTCCATCCTCTCGAAGGCGCGGAACACCGAGGTGAACGTGGCCGTCATGACGTCCAGGAGGGCCGCGGCGGTGACCACCAGCAGCACCTGCCCCTGGGGCCCGCCGTAGCGGATCTCCGCGATGAGCGCGATCAGACCGAGCGCGGGGAGAGCCAGCGTGGCTTTGAACGCCAGCGACGCGGCTGCGAGCGGATTGGCCCTGGATCGGTCGCGCGCGATCTCCCGGACCAGAAGGATGTCCAGGCCGAGCGCAACCACGAGCGTCGTCAGCGATGCCACCGCCGCTGCGAACTGAAAGGCCCCGAGTCCCTCGGGCCCACGGCTTCGCGCGAACGCGGCCATGAAGAAGAGCCCGAGCATGCTTGCGGCAAAGTTGCCCGCGGCCAGGGCCGCCGAGTTGCGAAGGAGCCCCCGCGCCGCGCTCATGACCGTCGCGCATCGGCCGGTGGCCGCGGCCCCACGGGAGCGGGAGACCGCTCGATCGCATCGCCGCGATCCTCTTGCGCGGCCGGACCGGCCAGGGCCGAAGCGAGCCGGCCCGCCATCCTCAGCGTGCGTCCCAGGATGCGGCCCGCCATAGCGCGCCGCGAGGCGGTCCAGAGCGGGACGACCCGCGCGCCGAAGCGGAGCTTGAATCGGGCGATCCCCGGCGCGGCCACCGGGTTGATCATCACCAGATCGTGCTCGACGCACCCGTCGGCGCGGGCGGCATCAATCCCCTCCCATTGGACGAGGTGACTGGCCGCCGTCTCGTATCCTTCGTCGAGCGCGCCCCCGGCCCAGTAGTAGGAGCGATCGCGGTGGCGCAGAAAGATCGCGCCGGCGATCGAGCCGCCGCTCCCGCCCGTCGCCACGAGAATCCGGGCGAGCCCCGCCTGGCGCAGCCGGCGCGCCACGTTGAGCAGGTAGACCGGATCCGGCGGACGTTTCCCCGCGAGCAGGAAGGGCGCCGCGATCATGGCCGGCAGGTCGAGCAGATCCTCCTCGGTCGCCTCGCGCACCGTGAGCCCGCACCGGCGCGCCTTGCTGATCATGTTGCGCGTCTTGGAGTGGACACCGGCCCAGATGCTCTCGGCGGGCCGCGCGATGTCGACCGTGGCCGTCAGGTGCCGCGTCATCCGGTATCCGCGCTCCTGAAGCACCTCGTCCGGGAATCCCGGCGGCGGCAGGACGAAGGAGGCCATCGTCCTCGGCCCCGCCTCGAAGCGATCCATCATCGCGTGCAGCACGCTGCCTTCGTCCACCCCCTGCAGGAAGGTCATTGATGCAATCGGCCCGCCGTAGACCATGTCCCGATCCCGCAGGCACGAGTGGTTCGTGTGGCCCGGCGCCGGCCCGGGCAGCGTGAAGAAGGGGAAAGCGCCGACGACCCGCGCGCCGCTTGCCGCCATGAGGCAGCTCGCGCGAGGCGAGAAGGAATCCTCGAGGACGTCGAGCCATTCCGGGGTGTGGAACACGGTGGACCAGGGACACGACTGGACGAGCCGCGCGTAGGCCGAGCGGCTCCCATCGTCGAGGGAGCTCCAGGGGCGCGCGACCAGATCGAGGCGATTCATGCGCGGGGCCTCCACTGTTCGAGCGTCCCATGGAGAGCGAGAGTCCCACGCGCGCGCGGGTCGCGCCGGCACTCGGGGCACGCGGGCCGCGTGAACCCGAAGAGACCAAAGTCCGGGTCGGCCGCGAAGCTCGAGCCGCACCTCCAGCACGCGGCCGGACCCCGGTCGTGGAGAGGCGCTCCCGCTCCTCCCGGCTCCTCACGCGCGGCGAAATGGGCGTCAACCCCTGGCGCGTAGTGGGAGAGGATCTCGCGCGGGAGCGATCCCACACAGGGCATGCAGACCGGCACGCTCCAGGTGAGGGGCCCGCCGGGGACCCGCTCGCCTCCGCAGAAGAAGCAGCGCCGCCCCGGCCCTTCCTTGATGGCGGCGATGAACGCCAGCGAGCCGAACAGGCGCGCGGGGGTCCGCTCGAGGGCGTCCAGGACCCGGAAGAGGCGCGAGCGGCCGCGCGGCGTGAGGGCGACCGCGTGATTCTTCAGCACTTCGTGGGCGCCGTACTTGATGTCCAGCGTCTGCCGCGCGGTCACCGTGAACCCGGCTCCCCGGGCGAAACGCGCGAGCTGTCCGGCGCCGAACCAGTACTGATCGAATGAGCGCGGCGCGGGCGGGCGGGTCAGACCCATCGGCGCCAGGGCGCGCCTGACCGTCCTGCGGGCCGCCCCCCTCGACACATCCTCCAGGTGTTCCAGCGACCATCGGTTCGGCGTGCAGAAGAGGGCCACGCCGCCCGGCGCCAGGAGCCGGCCCGCCTCGGCGAACGCCGCCTGGGGCCCCTCGATGAAGTGCTCCACGACGCCCAACGAGAGATAGCCCGCCAGCGAACCGGTGGGGAAGCGCTCCGGGTCGAGACCTCTGACGTCGCCGGATTGGAACAGGTCCTCCGGCTCCCCTGTGCGAGACGCGTGGCGGCGGCACTCTTCCAGCGCCTCCTCGGAGATCTCCACGCCCCGCGCGTCGTAGCCGAGCTTTCTCAGGTAGAAGACGTAGCGTCCCAGGCCGCAACCGGCCTCGAGGATCGGGCCGGTCCAGGGCATGTACTTGAGGATGACCGGCCGGCCTCCGTAGAAGTCACCCATGAGGATCTCGCCGCGAGTGGTCCGCGTGCGCCATGCCGCGCCGAACTCCGCGGCGATGCTGCCCGCGGTCCTGGGGGCCGTCGTCGCGCTCCCCGGCTGCGTGCTCATGCGGGCTCCGCGGCGGCGGGCCGGCGGGGGTCGCCGGAACGCTGCTCCGCGAGGTGGATCAGGATCTCCACCACGGCCATGATGAGGGCCAGCTCGAGCATCCCGCGGCGGTAGATGATGTGGCTGGAGCTGATGCCCCAGACCGAATTGCCGAGCGCCGCCCCAAGGCAGCCGACCACCGCGGCGCGATGGTGCCACGGCAGATCGAAAGAGAGCGCGAGCCGGCACCTGTTCAGAAAAACCAGGAGCATGGCGGTGAAGAAAAGGAGCCCGACGACCCCCATCCGGAGCATCAGGTCGGCGTAGAGGTTGTGGCCGGTGTCGGCCAGGTCGATGTCGGCGGCCGTCCCCAGACCGAGGTAGAAACCGATGCCCAGCAATGGGTGCTCCTGGATGAGGGCTCGGTTGATGTTGTCGTAACGATCCCCCAGGGTCCCCTCGAGGTACCTGATCGACGACGCCCCCAGAGCGCCCCTGTCGACGACAGCGCCACCCAGGGCGCTCAGATCGATCCCCGCGAGTCCGGCCATGGCCCCCAGCGCGAGGAACACGACGATCCCCGCGGCCGCCAGGGCCGGCGCCGAGAGGCTGCGGCGGCGCCGGCTCTCGATCGCGACCGCCGTGGCGCAGGCGACGAGCATGCCGGCCCAGAATCCGCGGCCGAACGAGATCAGCGCCGAGATCAGCAGGGCGCCGACGCAGGCGGCCCATCCGAGCCTCGCGAGCCTCGGCCCCTTTCGCAGGGCGAGGGTGAGGCACCCCCCGGCCAGGATGAGGTTCAGGCCGAAGAAGGGCTGGTTCGACCGGTCGAACCCTTCGAACGCGTGTCTCCAGACCTGCCACTCATAGAAGAGCCCGAACGGCGTCACGTCCACACCGGCCGTGTAGATGAGCAGCTGGAGCGCGACAGCGCAAAGGGCCGCGATCAGCGCGACCCTCATGAGCTCCTCGATCGCGCCGGCCGCCCGGAGCCAGAAGGCCAGAGGCACGAAGAGCGTCAAGTAGAGGAATGGCCTGGCGGAGCGCAGCATCTCGGAGAGGCCGGGGCCGAAGCTCAGGCTGGTGTAGACAAAGTAGAACGCGAGGAGGGCTGGATAGAGGACCGTCACGCACCGCGTCAGAGACGACGGGATCAGGATCCCCTCCGGATGCCAGAGGACCGCCAGCACGGTGAGCGTCCACCATCCGACCAGGAGCACGTCGGCCGGCACGAGCTGCCCGACTGGAAGACTCACGCCGTAGGTGCCGAAATAGAGCACGTCGGAGAAGAGCGCGAGCAGGACGAGGGCGCCCAGCGCGGGACGCCAGGCCGCCAGCGCCATCGAGGCGAGGACGGCTCCCAGGGCGACTGCCCCGATCGGATCCAGATCCGAGAAGACCACCTGCATCGTGATCGCCAGCCCGAGCGCGAATGCCAGCGCCGCCATGACGCTTCGCCCCTTCGCCTCACGACGCAGCGCGCGGGTCGCGATGCTCACGGTGAATCTCCCTGGAGTTCAACGATCCGCCCGGACGCTGCTCGCGCGGCGACGTCGTGGCCGAATGCGCCGGGATGGGTGTCCGCGAGATAGAGCGGGGCCAGCCGCGCCTCCTCCTTGTAGATGGGGAACAGGTCGAGGACCTCGATCCTCCTGTCCTCCAGCTCGGTGGCGATGGTCTCGTTGAATCGCGCATGGGCGTACGAGGGGTCTTCTATCTGATGGCGGTTGGGAAAGATCACCACAAGAAAACGCGCGCCGAGACGGCGCGACGTCTCCGCCATGTCGTCGATCCTCTCGACGGCCAGGCCTCGTGCCTGCTCGAACTCCGGCAGCCCGCTCTCCAGCGCCTCGGTGTTCGCCCGCTCGTAGGCGAGGATGTCGCGAAGCCTCTCATCCGTGGTGGCCGCCTCCGCGATGGCGCTCAGCATCCCCTGCTGGTAGAGCCGGCCCAGGAAACGGTAGATGGCGCTACGTCTGAGGAGAGTCTTTAACGGGAGAGCCAGGTGACCCTTGCGATCGCCGCCGGGGAGCGCATCGTTGAGAACGAGCCCGAGGACCACGAGGTCGGGCCGCAGGGCGGGTCCCGTCTCCCGGAGCTGGTCGAGCTCCTGCTCGGTGCCGTACGCCGGCACGCCGGCGTTGAGCGCCTCGACCGCGCCGCGCCCGAGCCGGGCGAGGTGGAGCTCGAGACGGGCCGGGAAGGTCTCCTCCTCCCGCACGCCCCACCCGAAGACGTACGAATCCCCCAGGCAGATGATCCGTAAGGTGCCGGGGGTTCTCCCGGCCGGGACATCCCGTCCTCTCATGCCCAGGCCGTTTATCGTGATTGGCGGATGGAGGAGATAGGGGGAGCGTTCCCCCTCTCCCCGGTAGCCGGGCTTCAACGCGTAGCCGCGTGACGCGCTGCGCACGTACATCGGCCCGGGGAGCGGCGGGTCGGGGCCGTAACCAGCCAGCCGCAGGGTCGCCTCGGTCAGTCCGAAGAACAGGCTCAGGCTCGCGATCGTCAGGCCGATCTCCGCGAGACGTGGCCTCTTCACGCCGCCCTCCTCGCGGTGAGGTCCTGGTACAGATCCAGGTGGGCGGCGGCGATCCGTTCCCACGAATGGGGCGCCAGTTTCGAACGATCGACCCCATGGACGCGGCCTTCGAGGCCGGCCAGCAGCAGGGCCGCGAGCGTCTCGTGATCACCCGCGGCAAAGGAGGCGACCTCGGGGAACCGTGTCGTGACCGCCCGCACCTCGTGGGTGACGATCAACCGCGCGCCGCACGCGAGGGCTTCCAGCGCCACCATGGGGAAGTTCTCGAAGAGGGATGGCATCGCGACGACGTCGGCCGCCGAGTAGAACAGCGGAAGATCGGCGCGGGAGAGGGCTCCGAGGAAGTCGACCTTGTCGACGATGCGCAGCGAGACCGCATACCGGCGCAGGCTTTCCGAAAGCACCCCCTCGCCCGCCACCTTGAGGCGCGCCTCGGGCTTCCCGCGGGCCACGAGCGAGAACGCGCGCAGGAGAGTGGGGACGTCCTTCACCTTGATGAGGCGCCCCGCGAAGCAGACGGTGGGACGATCCTCCCATCCGAGCCGGCAGCGCGCCTGAGCCCGATCGACGGGCATGAAGCGATCCAGATCGACCCCCATCGGGATCAGGCGCGCCTCCACGCCGTGGTCGCGGCGGGCGATTTCGCGGACGGCCTCGCTCGGGCTGACCACGGCATCCACGCTCCTCAGGAGACGCCCGACCCGGGGCTTGGCCGTGCAGGGGCCGTGCAGGGTGAGCACCACGGGCCCCCGGCGTCTCGAGCTCGCCAGCGCCACGCGGGCCGTGTCCCCGCCGTGGCAGTGGACGACGTCGAAACGCCCCATGTGGCGCCGCGCGAGCATCGCGTAGGCCGACTCGCTGGCGCTCGAGACGAGCCATTCGAGGCGTGGGGACAACCGCCTCGACAGCTCTTTCAGCTCGAACAGACAGGGCTCGTAGATGATGCGGGCGTCGGCTCGCGCGGGCGCCGGCCCCCGGAAGAGCGATCTGCCGGCCACGATCGTGACACGGCAGCCAAGCCGTTCGAGGTGGGCCGACAGGTCGGCCGCGTGCATCTCCGCGCCTCCCTTCACGAGGCTGAAGTAGTTGACGAACATGCCCACGTGCAGGCTCATGCCGCGATCTCCCCGCGCGATGCAGCCTCGGTTTCGGCGAACAGCGCGTCCGCGTGGACGAAACGCGCCCCGGCCGCGGTTGCGCGCTGGAGGATCCTCTCGAGCCACTCGGCCAGAAGCGGATCCCTCAGCTCCCAGTAGTGGGTGGCGAGACAGAAATCCCCCCCGACCTCGCAGGTCTGATCGAGCTTCGCCAGCAGATCCTCCAGCGAGCAGAGCGGGTCGCGATTGAGGTTGTGACAGGCCATCTCCCGGTGTCCTTCGACGTGCAGCGGAAAGGGGTAGAAATCGCCGCGCCACCCGCGCCGGCGCTGCCTCCACAGGAAGAGGCGACGGCGAAGCATCGGCTGCACGATCGAGGCCGACAACGGCCGCCGGTTCGGCCGGAACGAGAAGGTGCCGAGCACGTCGAGGGCGAGCTCCTCGATCGCCCCGAGCGCCGCCGGCGACATCTCGTTGTGGGGAGGCACGAAAGTGTTGATGGTCGTGGCGAGCAGGTCCTCGAGGTACCGGCGGCCGTGGGCCAGCCTGCGGGCCAGCTCGTCGCGGCCCAGGTCGGACGAGAACTCCGGGTGCCCCTGCCGGTCGACGTGATCGAACCCGTGGAGGAGGATCGAGACTCTGCCCTTCTCGATGGCGCCCTTCAGGAACGAGACGAGCGCGGGGTTCCCGTCCAGCGGAAACGCCTCCTCGCCGGACCAGAGGACTTCCGGGATGGCTCCCGATCGGGCGCATCCGTGAAACGGCACCACCCCGAGCGAGACCGGGTGGGAGTCCCAGATGTGACGATAGACCTGCTCGAGATCCTCGGGCCTGGTGAAGTAGCTCGTATCGTCGTCCCTGATCGCGAAGCGCACGTCAGACTCCGGTGGACGCGGCGGCCCGCCGGCCGCTCCCGCGGGTCGCCGCCCGGGTCCCCGCCTGCGTGAAGCTCCTGACCGCCTCGATGACCCGCTCGATCTGCTCCTGTGTCATGTCAGGAAAGAGAGGCAGGGTCACGAGCGTCTTGAAGACCCGCTCGGTCACGGGAAGCCTGCAGCGGTCCCCGGCGTACAGCGCGTAGAGGTGATTCGGGATGTAGTGGACTCCCGCGGCGATCCCACGCTGGGCGAGACGGTCGATGAGCGGCTGCCGGCGCTCCTCGTCGACTCTGATCACGTAGTTGTGCGTCGCGTTGACCACCCCGTCGCGCGTGACCGGAGTCCTGATCCCGCCGCACTGCTGGAAGGCTTCGTCGTAGAGGGCCGCGATCGCCCTCCGGCGCTGGTTCATCGTCTCGAGCTTCGCGAGCTGCACGAGCCCGATGGCGGCGGGGATGTCGTTCATGTGGTACTTGAAACCCAGCTCCTCCACCTCGTAGCTCCACGAGTAGGTTCGCCCCGAGCCCGCGCGGTCGTAGGTGCTGCGATCGATGCCCAGCCATCGCAGACGCCTGAGACGCGATTCAAGATCCGCTCGACTGAACGTCAGCATCCCTCCCTCGCCTGTGGCGAGGTTCTTGACCGCGTGAAACGAGAAGCACGCGATGTCGCCCAGCGAGCCCACCTTCTGTCCCCGGAAGGCGGCGCCGCACGCGTGGGCCGCATCCTCGATGAGCGAGATCCCCCGGCTCGACGCGATCTCGCGCAGGCGGTCCATCCGGGCCGGATGGCCACCGTAGTGGACGGCCGTGATCGCCCGCGTGCGTGGCGTGATCAGGCGTTCGACCGCATCCGCGTCGATCGTGAGGGTCTCCTCCTCCACGTCTGCGAAGACGGGGCGCGCCCCCGCGTAGAGGATCGCGTGGTTGGTGGACACAAAGGTGAGGCTCGGGGAGATCACCTCGCCCCCCTCGACGCCCGCCGCGATCATCGCCAGGTGAAGCGCCGCCGTGCAGGAGTTGGTGGCCAGGGCGTGGGGAACCCCGATGTACGCGCCGAAGGCCTCCTCGAACCGCTGCGTCTCCGGACCCAGACCCGCCCACCCGGAGGCGAGGACGCGACGCACCGCCTCGACCTCCTCCTCTCCATAGGAAGGCCGGAAAACGGGAATCATCTCCATCGCATCACCCTCCCGCGCCCGCCCTCGCGCCCGCCGGCAGTGTGGCCAGCTCCTCGCGAGCCGGGCTGACGTAGCCCATCTCGATCGCCCGCCGGTAGCGCCGCGCGGCCTCCGCCTCATTGCCCAGCTCCCGATTCAGCCGTCCAAGGAGCAACTGCACCTCGGGCCGGCTCCGGTCGAGCGCCTCCGCCCGCGCCAGCTCCCTCGCCGCGCCGGTCCGATCGCCACGCCCCCACAGGGCGCGCGCCAGCGTCACGCGGGCGGCCGGCGCTTCGGGACGCCGGTTCACGAGCCCCTGTGCGATCTCCACGGCCCGATCCACCCGGCCCCGGGCCAGCTCGAGGATGGCCTGCATGTTCGTCAATTCGATCGCGGGTGGATTGAGCCGAGACGCTTCCTGAAGCTCCGCCGCCGATTCCTCGATCCGTCCGGTGTCGATCAGGAGCTGCGCCAGCTGAAGGCGCAGCGGCATGTCGCCGGCGCCTCCATGTCCCAGCCGCGCCCGGATCAGACGGATCGCGTCTCCGCGCTCCTGCCGGCCCAGGTGGAACGCCACGTGGCTGTCGAAGATCGGCACGTTGGCCGGTTCTGCCGCCGATGCCTTCTCGTACTCCACGTCGGCCGCCGAGAGGAGACCGAGACCCTGAAGCAGCCGCGCCGCCGCCAGCCGCTGGCCTGGCTCCGGCGGCACGATCGCGTCGAGGGTTGCCGGATCCGTCGTCAGCGTCGCGGCGAGCGAGAGCGCTTCGGCCAGACGCTGTTCGGGAGCGATCCGCACCGCCCTGGCGAGCCGCGGCAACGCTTCGTCGAGTCTCATCATGTCGATGTAGAGAGCCGCCAGTCGCATCGGCGTGGCCGAGCCCGCCCGGTCGAGGGCCTCGGCGGCGCGGTAGAGGATCAGAGCGCCGGCCTGGTCGCCGCGCTGCGCGCGCAGCGCCCCGAGGGCGAGGTAGGCCAGAGCATATGAAGGGGTCGTGTGGATCGCGTCGATCAGGCACCGCTCGCGCAGGCCCTCGGGCAGGTCACGGCTCAAACCGAGAGCCACGAGCAGGTCGGCCCGCCACGGCGCGGCGCGGCGAGCGGCGGAAAGCGCGGCGCGTTCTCCCGCCGGCGCCTCGAGCGTCCCATCCCATCCGGCCAGCCCCCGGCGGGCCAGCACCTCGGCGCGCAGGCTGATCGCCGAGAGGGCCACCATCGCTGGCAGCGCCATCCAGATGGCGCGCGTCCCCCACCGGGGCGGCGTGGCGGTCACGATGGCACCGGGACCGGCCCGATCGAATGCTGTGGCCGACGGGAGAGCAGGCGGGGCGCGGGAAGCGCCAACGCGCAGACGAGCGAGAGGGTCAGCAGGTTGGCCGGCACGTGCAGGTTGAAATCGAAGAAGGAGTGGAACGCCAGCGCGGCCGCCGCGGCGACCCCACCGAGGGCGCACCCTTGCGCGAGGAGAGCGTCCGCTCCGTCTAGGAGTGTGTCCGAGTAATGACTTGGGCCCGAGCCATTACTCGGACACACTCCTAGCGCCGGCGGAGAGCCCCGCAATGTCTCCCGGAAGAAGCGGGCGACCAGCAGGAGGGCCAGCGCGAGCCCCGGCAGCCCCAGCTCGGCCGCTACCTCGAGATAGTCGTTGTGCGCGTGGCGGCGGAGCTGGGGGTCCTCCCTGGTTCGCAGGGCGGGGAAGACCTGCTCGAAGGCGAGAAGGCCCGAGCCGGTCGCGGCGAAGGCCGCGGCGCTCCGGGCCGCGTCGCCCCAGAGCGGCAGCCTGCCCTGCGACCCCGTCAAGTCCTGCATCGTCCGATCGAACCGGCTCATGAGCGGTTCGGCGCCCGCCGCTACGGCATAGAGCGCCCCCACAATCACCACGATGGCGATCAACGACATCGCGAACCGGCGCGCCTTCCCTCGTCCCGACAGGATCGTGAGAACGCAGAGCCCGACGCCGGCCGAGACGATGCCCGCTCTCGAGCGCGAGAAGAGGAGCCCCGCGACCATCACGCACGTCGCGATCGCGAGCAGAAGGGCCGCCCCGCCGCGCGGCGTCGAGAGGACCACCAGGCGCGCGAGGCGATGACCGCTCGTTCCACCGCGCCGCACGCCATCCGCGCGACCGCTCAGGGCGATCAGGATCCCGAGCGAAACCATCAGCGTCATCTCGAGGTATCCGGCGTAGTGGTTGCGGTTGACGAAGGTGCCGGTGGCGGAGTCGAGGTAGTGGGTCTTCCGCCATCCTAAGATCTCCTGGCTGCCGCCGAGGTGTCCGGCAAGACCGTAGGAAGCCTCGAACATCCCCGTAGCGACGAGGAGGCCGGCCAGGAGCCGGCGGACCGCGGGGTGCGTCAGGCAGAACCGCGCCACGCCAAAGAGACTGGCGGCGCTTCCCAGCAGCAGGACCCCCGTGAGGGTCGCGTCCGGATCGAGTGATACTGGTCGCCAGGAGGTCGCCGCCCGATCCGGGCCCGTCGTCTCCGCGGCGAGAGTATGAAGTCTCCCGGCCTGCGGGCTGATCGCCGCCAGCAGGCCGGCGGGCAGGGGGACGAGCTGCGCGCAGGGCAGGATCAGCAGCAGCGCCATCGGCCACGAACCGGACGGTCGCGCTCCCGCCGCGAGCGCCGCGAGCGCGAGGCAGGAGAACCCGAGCGAGAGGGCGAGGCAGGCGATCCGCTCGGTCGAGCCGAAGGCGACCGGTGCCGCCAGAACGAGAGCCGCGAGCCCCGCCGCCAGCCAGATCCGCCCCTCGTTCAAAGCGCCCTCCGGGCCCTGCCGCGCAGCTTCGTCAGGCGCGCCGACCAGCTCCTGGCCGGCGCGGCAAACGGTTTCGCGCCGGCGTCCTTCCCGGAGTCCCCCTTGCGGCCCGACCCATATCCGTAGCCATACCCGTATCCCTGGCCATACCTGTAACCGTATCGGTAGGACCGCCCCACCGAGATCTCGGCGTCGTTGAGCAACGCGCCCAGGACGTTCCCCTTGGCCCTGCGCAGGCTCTCGGCGGCCAGGCGAACGGCCTCGCGCGGGGCCAGTGACGCCCGCACCACCAGCATCACGCCGTCGACCTTGGAGGCGAGGATCTGCGCATCCGTCACCATCAATACGGGCGGCGAGTCGAGGATCACGTGGTCGTACGTTCCGTTCTCGAGCACGCGCGCCAGCAGCCGATCGAAGGCGCGCGAGTCGAGAAGCTCCGACGGGTTGGGTGGGATCGCTCCGCTGGGCAGAAGGTCCATCCCGATGACCCTCGTCTCGAGGATCGCCTGAGCCAGCTCCGCATTGCCCGTCAGGCATGAGGTCAGCCCGACGGAGTTCTCCAGTCCGAGCACCTTGTGGAGGCGAGGCTTGCGCAGATCGCAATCGACCAGGAGCACCTTCCTTCCGGCCTGCACGAGGGCCGCTGCCGTGTTCACCGCCGTGACTGTCTTGCCCTCCCCGGGATGGCTGCTCGTGATCAGGAGGAGTCGGGGGGCCTTCTCGGCCGACGACAGGAGCAGGGAGGTCCTGAGCGAACGGTAGGCCTCCGCCACCGCCGAACGCGGGCGGCTCACCACCACGATCTCGGCGGGGCCCTCCATGTCGCGGGGCCCGGGGGGAGAATCGGATTCGCCCGGCCCGGGGTTCGCCTCGCTCGCCTCCCCGTAGTGATGCCCCGATTGCCTGAAGGGTGGGATGAGACCGAAGGCGGGCAGGCGGATGTATGTGGTGAGGTCGTCGACGGACTTGATGCTGCGATCGAGGTGGTCGAGGAAGAAGGCCATCCCGATCCCGAGAGCCAGGCCCATCAGCAGACCCATCAACAGGTTTATCTGAACGCGAGGCCGGTATGGGAAGGCCGGCACCTCGGCGGCGTCGACCACCCTCACGTTGCTGCTCTTGAGCCCCCTGAGGCGCGCGCTGAGCCCCGTCTCGCTCTGCCGCTCGAGCAGCGTCCTGAGCAGGTTCCTCTTGTTGTCGACCTCCATCTTCAGGTTGCCGAACTGGATGGACCCGCGGTTGACCCGGACCGTCTCGGCCTTCTGGGCCTCCAGCGCCAGACCCATCGCCTTCTCCTGCTGGAGCGCCTCCACATAGTCGCTGCGGGCGGCCTGGAGCAGCTTGGCCTGCACCTCCCGCGACTCGGCCCCCAGCATCTCGCGCGCGCGCTCCATCTCGGAGCGCAACCGGACCATTTCGGGCCACTCCGGCTTGTAGGTCTTGGTCTTCTGGCTGTAGGCGCGCTCGAGCTGGGCGTAGTTGACCTTCAGATCGCGCACGACCGGATTCTCGACCACCTCCGGTATTGAATCGAGCGGCGCGTCCTGGAGAGAACGAAACCGCGTCTCCTTGCGGATCCGGTCGGTCTGGGCCGCCGTGAAGGAGGTGTTGAAGTCCGAGAGGTTCTTCGCGGCAATCCCCTCTCCTTCCTTCAAGGCCACGATCTGGTTGTCGGCGCCGTAGCTCTGGAGGGTTTTCTCGGCCCCTTCGATCTCGTGTTTGAGCGATTCGATCTGCCGTGAGAGAAACCCCGCCGCCTCCTCGGTCGTCGAGTACTTGGCCTCGAGGTTGAAGTCGATGTAGGCCGTCGCGATCGCGTTGGCCGTCTCGGCCGCGCGCAACGGGTCGCCGTCCAGAAATGAGATCGCCACCAGACGGCTGTTGCGGTATGGCTCGACGCGGATCCGGCTCAGGAAGCCGTCCACCAGACGTGTCTCCGGATCGATCCCTTCGGCGGGCCCCACCGGCCGGCCGAGCAGACGCTTGAGCGCGTCCTTGCCGCGGGTGACGAGGCCCGCGCGGGGCTCGGCGGCGCCGCCGGCCGTGGCGCCCAGTCCGGCGAGGACCCTGCGCGCGACCGTTCGGGACTGCATGAGGCGGTACTGCGTCTGGTAGAAGAGCTCGTCCCGGTTGTCTATCGCGAAGATGTCCTGGAAGGAAAGAATGTTCGGGTTGTCCTTCTCGATCTGGACGATGGCCGTCGCCCGGTAGACCGGCTTCATGGTGAAGGTGGCGATCGAGACCAGCGTCATCACGAGGCCCACGGACGCGTAGACCGCCCAGCGTCGTTTGAGGAGAAGATGCCCGTACTCCAGGAGCGACCTCTCGGCGACGGCGTCATGCTGGGTGAGTTGGGGGTCCATCGAGCCTCCCGGGACCTAGAAAAAGGCCTCGGGCACGACGACGATGTCGTCGGGCTCGAGACGTGGGTCGTCCGCCCTGCCCTGGATGATCCTCTTGAGGTTTGCACGCATCCGCTCACGGCTTCCGTCGGGCCGCGCGCGCATGATGGTGATCCGCTCGACCGCCGCCCTCTGGCCGGGTCCGCCGGCCCGGGCGATGGCCTGCAGCAGCGTGAGGCCGTCCGACGAGCGTCCCTCGACCAGCCCGGGAGTGGCGACCGCTCCGTACAGGTAGACGGCGAACGGTTTGTCGACCGGGACCTGGATGATCTCCCCTTCCCGCACGAGGAGGTTCAGGCTGGCGTCCCCTTCCCGCAGGAGCCGGTTGAGATCGACCCGGCTTCTCGAGATCGATCCATCCGCGCCGCGGCCGAAAACGAACAGATCCCGGCCGGCATTCTCGGCCAGCCCTCCCGCCTCCGCGATCAGCTCCAGGAGGGTCCTGGGGCCCAGCAGCTCGTAGGAGCCGGGCTCCCTGACGGCGCCCATGACGGCCACGCGCCGGCTGCGATACTCCTTGACGAACACGCTCACCTGCGGGTCGAAGAGGAAGTGCTCGCCCAGGCGCCGGACGATCTCCGCCTCCACGTGGCTCTTGGACAGGCCGCCGATCCGGATCTCGCCCAGCAGCGGGAGGCTGATGGCGCCGTCCGGTCCGACGCGCACAGTGCGGTTGAGGGACTCCTCCTCGAAAACCGTCACCTCCAGCAGGTCCCCCGGACCGATGAGGTAGTCAGAGGTCGCCGCCTCGGTCCCGGCCGGCAGCGCCGGGACGGCGGACGGCGCCGCAGCCGAGGGAGCGTTCCCGATCGCCTCGGGTCTGGGGGGCGCCTCTGCCGCGGCCACCCCGGGGCCCGAAGCCGCGAGCATCAGGATTGCGGTCACCCGCACGATGTCTCTCACGTCATTCCTCCAATTGCGCTGCGAATCCTCGGCGGGGTCATTGCGGAGATCGATGTCGTCGGGACAGGTCGAAGGCGTTGACATGGTGATGACAGGCTCTGAAGGGTCGCGCGCGAGCCATCCCGCAGCTCAGGGAGGGGACCCGGGCACCGGGCCTTTCACCTGTGCGTCCCCCTTCCTTAACAGGGTGTGGCCGGGAGCCGGGTACCGCTCTCAGTTGGGGCTGCCGTCGCCGTCGTTGGACATGTTGCTCGCGACGGCGCCGATCACGATCGCGGCGCCGATCACGATCCCCGTGGCGACCAGTGGAGTCCGTGCCGCCGAGGACGCGCGCGGACGCTTCAGCTTGGTGGATTCCTTGCCCTGCTTCTTGTCCTGGTCCGCCTTCTGGGGCTCATCGGTTTTCTTCTGGCCCTCCGCGGAGGTCGACTCCTGGCCCTCCGCGGCGGTAGTCTGCTCCTCCGCCTCAGTCCCGCGCTGCAGGGCGAAGGAGGCGGCGCGCTTCTGGCTTGCCTCGAACCTCACGGCGTCGGCCACGAGATAGATCCCCTCCGCCGTGCTGATCCCCAGCTCATACTCGCCCTGCGTCAGTCCCTCGATGACGTAGGAACCGTCGGGGCCGGTCGCCTGGCTCGCGAGGACCACGTCGGTGCCACGATGGAAAGCCTTGACGACGGCGTCCCCAACCGGGGTCTTCGCATCCGCCGTGAAGACCCTCCCGCTGAGCGATGACGTGGGGATGGCGCCTTCGGCCGCCGCCAGCGGCAAAGGGCCGGTCCCGAAGACGATAGCCACTACCACGAGAACGACCATGAACCTTGAGCAGGTCGTGTAACCTCGGCTCATCCTTGCCTCCTGAGAGACGGTGCTGGCACCGGAAGTGTTGGTCCGAACGCTCTGTTTATCGTCAGGAGGCTGCGCGTGCTTGAGTGGAATGCCGCAGGGAAGGAAGTGTCCCGCCGAGGGACTCGGCGGGGGGCTCTAGCGGAAGGAACCGCGCTTCGTCCGTGCCGGAGTGTCGGGATCGGTGTCGAGGCCCAGCTTCTGCATGCGGTGGTAGAGCGTGGGACGCGGGATGCCGAGGATGCGCGCCGCCTTGAGCTTGTTGCCTGCCGTACGCGCCAGCACCGAGCGGATGTGCTCGCGCTCGACCTCGCGCAACGTCTGAGGCCTGGCCTCCTCTGCCCCACCCGCGTTGAACGGAAGATCCGCGGGCTTGATCACCTCGTCACGCGTGAACAGGACCGACTGCTCGACGATGTGCTGGAGCTCGCGGATGTTGCCGGGCCAGCGCCGGTTGCAGAGAAGGTCCAGCGCCTGCGGCGAGAACCGGGCCGGCCGCCGGCCATGCTCGCGGGCATAGTGGGCGAGGAAGTGGGCGCACAGGAGCGGGATGTCCTCCACTCGCTCCCTGAGCGAAGGGAGGCTGATGATCATGCTCGAGAGGCGATAGTAGAGGTCCTGGCGGAAGGCTCCCGCCTCCATCGCCTGCTCCAGGTCGGTGTTGGTGGCCGCCATCACCCGGACATCGATCGGGATCGTCTGCGTCCCTCCGACGCGGCGGATCTCCTTGCGCTCCAGACACCTCAACAAGGTCGCCTGTTGCAGCGTCGGCATCGCCCCGATTTCGTCGAGAAAAAGGGTCCCGCCCGTCGCGGCCACGAAGAGGCCGTCGTGCGCTTGGGTGGCTCCCGTGAAGGCCCCGCGCTCGTGGCCGAAGAGCTCAGACTCGATCAGGTCCCCCGGGACTCCGCCGCAGTTGACTGCGAGGAAGGGGCCGCCGGTCACGGGGCTCCTGCGGTGGATCTCCCGCGCCACGATCTCCTTGCCGGTCCCCGACTCCCCCAGGATCAACACGGTGTTCTGGTGGGGGGCGATCTTGGCGATCCGGCGGAAGACGGCCTGCATCGGCGCGCTGCGGCCGATGAGGATTCCGAAGGAGTCCCGCCCACCGGCCGGCTTGCGCTGGATCCGGATCTCGTCCTGGAGGCGTCTCTTGTCGAGGGCCTGGTTGACGATCGACACGAGGTTCTGGGGAATGAGAGGACGGGTCACGTAGTCGAAGGCGCCGTACCTCAGGCATGAGACGGCGGCCTCGATGTCACCGGAGTCGGTGATCATGACCACGGGCAGATCTGATTCGATCCTTCGGATCTGATCGATGAACGCCTCGGGGGCCATGTCCGGTACGCTCCAGTCGGCCAGCAGGAGGTGGAAACCGCCGGAGCGGCAGAGCTGGGCCGCCTGACGGCCCGAAGTGGCGAATGTGACGCGATGGCCCGCGGCTTCGAGGAGGTGGCCGGGATCGTCTCCATTCGTCGAGCCGGTCGCGCCGTCCCTCAGGACGAGGATCGACCCTTCGACGTGCCGGGGTGCCGCTCCCTTCAAGAACGGAGTTGTCTTGGCCAAAGGGCATCACCTCGGCCTGGAGTGTGTCCAGGTGAAATCGTACCGCCGTGACCCGTTCCGGGTCAAGACCGCGAGGTACGCTTGCCTCTCCCCGACCTTTCGCACCTCGATCACTCATCGGCCGAACGATACCTCCATCGCTCGGTCGCGGGATCGCAGTGACCGCGCCGGCCTTTCGCGGTAAGGTTAGTTCGCGCCCCACGCACCGGCCCCCCCCTGCATCCGGACGGTCCGCGAGGACGTCATCCCCGCGGCCCCGCGCCGGGCGTACTCTCGGTGTAAGGGATTGACTCGTCACCATCTCTGTGATACAAGGCCGTTCATCCACTGACCTCATCGCCCTTTGGAATCGGCGGTTCATACCTGCCGGCACGCCACCGCATCCTGGGCGGAAGACCGGAGTGGGGGGAGGCTCCAAGCCCATGCGGATCGAGCGGCGTACTCGCGCGCGTGCCGTCCTGCTCGCGGCCGCGCTGCTCACCGTAGCGGCCGGAGCCATGGCCGTCGAGGACCCCGATCCGGATTTCACGCTCGACAATACGGTCCAGGCGGGCCCTTTCCACCTGGCCCCTTTCTTCATCGTGAAGGACTTCGGGTATGACGACAACGTGCGGCTCGGAGCGAGCCGCCGCTTTGGAGACTACACTGTCACGCTCGGACCGGGCGCCCGGGCCGTCGTTCCGTTCGGCCGCCGGGCGGCCCTGGCGGTCTGGGACGAGATCGACTACGCGGTTTTCGCCCGGGAGTCAGACCTGAACCACGTGAACAACTCGCTCAAGACAAAGCTGCATGTCTACCTCCGGGAGGTGACCCTGTTCGCGGACGGCCAGCAGGATTCGTTCCGCGAACGGCCAAACACCGAGATCGACTTCAGGATCCGCACCACCACGACCCAGGGACGGCTCGGGCTCTCGTGGCATCCATCCACCCGTAGCCGTTTCGACCTGTACGGCGCGAGGACGGGCTTCGCCTACCATGCCGGCAAGCCGGAGGTCGCCGGGGGTGGTGAGGTCGGCTCTCCCGGCCTCGGCGGGGATATCGCCGACACCCTCCAGCGCGAGGAGACCGCGCTGGGCCTGGATAGCCGGCTGCGGATCAGGCCCCGGACCACCCTTCTGATCGAGGCCCGCGCCGGCCGGATCGATTTCCGCCAGACCTTTCCGAACCGCGACTCCTCCTCGTCGAGCATTGTGGGAGGCCTCGAGTTCGATCCCACCGGCTCCGTCCGGGGCTTCGTGAAGCTCGGCTACAAGAAGCTCGATCCCGACCGGCGCTCGCTGGACAGCTCCCTCCGCCCGTACGAGGGCTTCTCCGGCATGATCGCTGACGCCAGCGTCAGCGCGCGCCTGCTGGGGAGGGGCGAGATCCGGGCGGCCTATCAACGCAACACGGGATTCTCGGTCCTGGGAAACAACCTCTACTACCTGCAGGATCTGCGGGCCGCCGCCTACGAGCACTACTTCAACAGCCGCATCAGCGTCGAGGCGGGCCGCAAGCTCGAGAAGGTGAAGCTGCCGGTCATGATCGATAGCAAGATCCGCCTCGACCATCTCACCACCGACACCGTGGCGGTCCGTTACCGCTTCGGGCCGAGCCTCAGGATCGGGCTGGCGGCCGCCCGGTGGAGACGCGATTCGACCTTCGACTTCGACGATACGGCAAGGACTACCATCTCGACGCTTCTGGAGTACACGCCGTGAGCTCGATCCTGCTCTCGCTCATCATGCTGATGTCGGCCGAGCGTTCGGACGACGGCGCCAGGATCCGGCTCATCTTCGACGCGCCCGTGGCCTTCGCGCAGTCGGCGGCCGCCGACCCGGCGCGGCTGATCCTCGACGTGCAGGGGGCCGCCGCCGGCCCATCCTCCAGCGACTCGGTGGCCCGTGCCGGCCTTTCCGTCACGAGAGGCCCGGAGCCCGCGTCGTTGAGGATCGCGGTGCCGCTGCCAAAGGGCACGTCGGGCCGGGCCACCGCCTCCGGCCCGGAGATCACCATAGACCTTGGCCCCGAGCCGATCGTCCTTTCGGCCGCGCGCGTCGGCCAGGGAGGGATCCCCACCGCGCCGGCCCCGGCTCAGGAGGACTATTTTATCGGCCCCGAGGACCTCATCGAGATAAACGTCTTCGAGCTGCCCGAGCTCAAGACCACCACGCGCGTTCTGGGCGACGGGACGGTGAGCCTGCCCCTGCTGGGCGTGATCCAGGCCGCCGGCCTCACCAGGACGGGGTTCGAGGCGAGACTGCGCGACCTTCTTCAGGAACGGTTCCTCCTGGACCCCCAGGTGACCATCTCCGTCAACGAGTACCGAAGCCGGATGGTATCGGTCATCGGGGCGGTCACCACCCCGGGCACGTATCAGATGATCGGCCCTCGCACCGTCCTGCAGATGATCTCCGAGGCAGGGGGCCTGACCAAGGAGGCAGGCGCCGACATCTTCATCCTCCGCAGGACCGAATCGGGCAAGGTCGAGCGGCTCGCCCTCGATCTGGACGACCTCATCATCCGGGGCAACCCGGAGCTCAACCTGGGGCTGGAGCCGGGTGACGTCATCAACGTGCCGATCGACCGGCCGATCTACGTCTTCGTGGACGGGGCGGTGCGCGATCCGGGCCAGATCGAGAGCAAATCGAGCCGCCCGATGACCCTGCTCCAGGCGGTGGCGCGCGCCGGCGGTCTCACGGAGCGGGCCAACCTGCGCGGCGTGCACATCCTTCGCAAGGACGCGACCGGCGCGCAGAAGAGGATCCCGGTCAACCTGCGCGAGATCCGCAAGGGGAAGGCCGACGACATTCCACTGGAGGACGGCGACGTGATCGTCGTCCCCGAGACATTCTTCTAATCGGGAAGGACGGGGTACATGGACGGGACGAGAGAACGTCAGACGCACCTGCTGGACCACTGGCAGGTGCTGGTCAAGAGGCGCTGGGTCATCTACTCGGCCCTGCTGCTGGTCACTGGGCTCGTGACTCTCGGGTCGTTTCTCGCCCGACCGATCTACACGGGGTCGGTGCAGCTCCAGATCGAGAAGCACAGCCCCAACGTGATGCCCTTCCAGGACGTGGTGTCCCCGTACTCGGACTTCCGCGACGACTTCTACGAGACCCAGTCGCGGCTGATCCAGAGCCGCAGCGTGGCGCGCGGCGTCGTGCGCAGACTGGACCTGACGAAGCATCCGCTGTTCGAGGTGCGGCGCAGCCCGGGTGGACCCGAGCTGACCGAGGACGAGATCGAGACGATGGTCGCCGAGAAGGTGAGCCGCAAGATCAGGGTCGAGCTGATCCGCAACAGCCGGCTCCTGAACATCTCCGTCACCAGCCCCGACCCGATTATGGCGGCAGGCCTCGCGAACGCCGTCGCCGACGCCTTCATGGAGTTCAACGCGCGCAGCGTCTACAACACCACGGAGCAGGCCTCCGAGTCGATCAGCCGCCAGGTCGAGTCGCTGCAGAATGAGATCTCCGACAAGGAGAGGCGGCTCCAGCGGTACGCCCGCGAACAGGAGATCATCCCCCTCGACGAACGGCAGAACGTCACCACCCAGAAGCTCATCGATCTGAACATCGCCTACACCAAGGCCCAGACGGTCCGGATCGAGAAGGAGGCCCGATACGCCGCGCTCAAGGAATCGCCTCCCGAGGCGATCCCCGAGCTGATGACGAGCGACCTGATCCAGACACTGGCCGCCAAGCACGCGGAGCTGGAGCGCGAGTACGCCCAGATGTCGAGCCGGTTCAAGGCCAACTGGCCGGCCATGGTCCGCACCAGGACCGAGCTGGACCGTACGAGGTCGCGTCTCGATGCGGAGAAGGCCGACATGCACCAGAGGCTGCTTGGGTCCTCGCGCGAGCAGTACATGGCGGCGCTCAAGGAGGAGAGGTCGCTGAGCGATGCGCTGGATCTCCAGAAGAACGAGGCGCAGGAGGCCTCGCTGCGCGGCATCGAGTACAACAACCTCAAGAACGACGTGGAGAACCGGCGAAAGACGCTGGAGGCCATGGTCAAGCGTCAGAGCGAGACCGACTCGACGGCCGGCATGATGGACAACCGGATGACCAACGTCAGGATCGTGGACCGCGCCGAGGTGCCGCGTTTCCCCTCCTCGCCGCGCAAGCTCCTGAACTTCCTCCTGAGCCTGCTGGCGGGGCTGGGCCTCGGGGTGGGGCTGGTCTTCTTCTTCGATTACATGGACGACTCGGTGAATGGATCGGAGGACCTCGCAAAGGCCGCCGGACTCGCCTGCCTCGGCCTGATCCCCGCCCACGACCTGCAGTCGCGCCGGCTGCGCGTGGTGCGGGCCCGCGTCGGCGACGCCGACGAGTCCCGGCCGGAGATCGACATGGTCGTGATGCGCGACGCGCGCTCGGCGGCGTCCGAGGCGTTCCGCGAGGTGCGCACCGCCCTCATGGTGTCCTCGCCGGGCCGTCCGCCGAAGAGCCTGCTCGTGACCAGCTCCCAGCCGCGCGAGGGGAAGACCTCCACCGCGCTGAACCTCGCAATCACGCTGTCGCAGCTCAACAAGCGCGTGCTCCTGGTGGATGCGGATCTCCGCCGTCCCCGTCTTCACAAGGCGCTTGGCCTCGAGAACGGCTCGGGTCTGTCCAACGTCCTGAGCGGTGGAGGCGAGCTGGCGGGCCTCGTGATTCCGGCCGGACCCCCCGGCCTGTTCCTCCTCCCGAGCGGCCCCATCCCGCCCAACCCGTCCGAGTTGCTCGATTCCCCCGAGTTCGCCAAGCTCACCGGGACGCTCGCCGCGGCGGACACCTACGATCACGTCATCTACGACTCGCCGCCGGTGCTGAGCGTGGCGGACGCGGCCATCATCGCCGGGCGCATGGACGGGGTGATCCTCGTGGTGCAGGCAGGCTTCACTTCCCGCGATGCCGTCGCGCGCGCGGCCGAGAAGCTGCGCGTGGTGAAGGCGCGGCTGCTGGGCGCGCTGCTCAACAAGGTCGACCTCTTCACTCAGGGGGGCTACTACCGTTCCTACTACGCCTATTACGGCGGGGACTCGGCGCGGGAGGACGGGGCCGCGCCCGAGCCCGCCCGCACCCGGAGATTCAGGAGAGGTACGTAGAGGAACCGCATGGACCGGGGTAGCCACGTCATCTGCTGGGCCGCGGCGATCCTGGTGGCCGTGGCCCCGCTTCCCTTCGGTTCGGTCGATCCGCTGCCGGCCGCGGCGCTGGAGGTCTGCCTCATGCTGCTCGCGATCGCTTGGGTCGCGATGCGCAGGCGCGCGGGCCTGACTCCCCTCCCTTGGAACGATCCCATCCTCGTCACCGGCGTGGCGCTCGTGGTCTACGGGCTGCTCCAGATGACTCCCGCGCCGGAGGGCCTGATGGAGCTCCTCTCCCCCGCGACGGTCGCGCTCAAGGGATCCTACGCGCCGGCGCCGCCGGACTGGCCGTCCCTCTCGCTGCATCCGTACGCCACGTGGCGCTCGTGCCTGCGGGGCATCTGCTGGACCCTCGCGGCGCTCATGGTGCGGCACAACGCGGGTGGAAGCAGTGGGAGGCGGGTGGTGGCTGGGGGGCTCGTGGCCGGCGGCCTCTTCCAGGCGGGGTACGGCTTGTTCGAGTTCATCAGCGGCCGTCAGCACATCTTCGGCTATACCAAGAGGTACTTCACCGACGTCGCGACCGGAACCTTCATCAGCCGCAACAATTACGCCGCCTATCTCGAGATGGCCATCCCGATGGCGCTGGCCTTCGCGGTGCTCCGCCTGGGTCGGGGAGAGGCCGGCAGTCGAACGGGGACCGGCGGCCCCGCCCCTGCGATTCCGCTCAAGCGGCGCCTCGCGGCCGCCACGGGACGGGAAGGCTTCGGCGCGCTCCTGCTGCTCATGGCCTCCTTCCTCATGATGACCGCGTTGCTGATGGCTCGTTCCCGGATGGGGATCGCCGCCATCGCGGCGGCGCTGGTTCTCGGCGCGGTCGCGGTGGCGATGCGCGGGCGCTCGCGCCGCTTCGCCCTGGCATCCGTCGCCGTGGCCGGCATGGCCGCGCTCTTCGCCACACAGATCGACATCGCGCCGGTGGTGGAGCGGTTCCGCAATTCCAGCGGTGAGCTTCAGGGAGGGTTCGGGCGCCTGCAGGTCTGGAGGGACGCGGTGCCGATGCTGGGGACCTACCCGATGCTCGGTTCAGGGCTCGGCACCTGGGAGATGGCCTTCTCGCCGTTTCGCACCGACACTGCCCAGGTGAGGGTCGACTTCGCTCACAACGACTACCTCGAGTTTCTCGCGGAGGCGGGGCTTGCCGGGACGATCATCCTTGCCGCGGGAACGGCGCTGGCGGTGCGGAGGCATGCTAAAGCCTGGTCGGGCCGGGGGAGGCAGGATGAGATCGCCCTGGCCGCGGGAATCGGACTCGCGGCGCTCGGGCTGCACAGCTTCACGGACTTTCACTTGTCGATACCCGCCGACGCGCTGGCCGCGGCGGTGCTGGTGGGATTGCTCCTGGGGCGTCCGTATGAAACCGGTCCTTCCAGGCCCACTCCCGTCGAGGCGCGGATCGGCGCCGGTGGGATCCTCCCGCTGACCGCGTGCGCGCTGCTCCTGGCGGCAGCGGCGCTCGCCGCGGCCTCCCCCGCCTGGGCGCAGATGAGATCGGCCGCATCGGGGATGACCGGCGTCGCCGTCCCGAAGGAAGATCCGGAGAGCATCGACGCCGGGCCCGTGGTGGCCTGGGCGGGGGCGCCCGATGACGATCTCTGTCCTGCGTGCCGCCTGGAGCCCTGGAACGGGATGCGCTGGATCGAGGCGGCGGCGCGCGCGCGGCGGCGGCTCCTGGGGGACGTCGAGGCGATCGTGCGGGTGCAGGCCGAAGGGCAGATCCCCGATCCGGCGGCGCGCCTCTACCTGGCCCGCCGGATCGACGCGGCCGCGGATCTGGCGCGACGCGGCCTCGTTCTCGCCCCCGCCTCGGGACGCGGGCACCTGGAGGCAGGTCTGCTTCACTTCGGGCGGTTCATGCTGGTGGGGCTCCCGCCCGGGGCGAGCGAGGACTTCGTTGAGGCGCGCACCGAGTTCGCCCGCGCGCTGACGCTGCAGCCGTGGCTGGCGGCCACGCACCGGCGGGTAGCCCGGCTGATGATCCCCTTCTGGGGCCAATGCGACGACGCGGACAGGGCCTTCATCCAGAAAGTCTGCCGCCGCGCCCTCCAGATCGATCCCTGGGCATCGGACCTCAAGGAGGCGCTCGCGAGGATGGAGGGATCGTCGTGAACTACCCGGACCGGCGCGTCTTCCGGCTCCTGATCCTCCTTCTCGATCTTTGCGCGCTGGTGGGAGCGTTCCACCTGGCGGTGGAGACCCGCCTGGGCCTCAACGCGTTCTACGGCTACCAGATGACGCGCGATGTGGTCGATCTGCTGACCCCTCCCCTGGGACTGATCCTCCTGCTCTGGATCCCGATGAGCCGGTGGGTCAGCCTGTACCGGCCGCGCCGCGGCGGGATCCTCGCGGGCTCGGCCGGCCAGATCGTCGAATCGGTCGCGGCGGTGGCGATGCTCACCATTCTCGCCACCTTCTTCATACGGAGCTTCGGCGCCGGCTTCTCCCGCACCTTCGTGGTGTTCTTCTCCGCCTACAGCATGGCGACCCTGATGGCGGCGCGGCTGATCCTCTGGGCGGCGCTCGGGTGGTGCCAGAAGCGCGGGTATGCCCAGGAGAGGATCGCCATCGTCGGGGCTGGCCCCGACACGAAGGCCCTGGCCGAGCACTTCGAGTCGGCCGGCGGCCTCGGGCTCACGTTGTGCGGCGTCATCGCGGCAGGGCCCGAGTCGGCGGCGGGCGCGCTGGGCAATCCGGTCCCGGTCCTCGGGACGATCGAGGAGGTCGGGGCCCTGATCAACCGGCACCGGCTCGATCGCATCATCGCGGTGGCGGGAGAGATCGATCGGATGGGCCTTCAGCGTCTGGCGGCCACCTGCACGCGGATGGGGGTGCCGCTGAACCGCCTGCCGTTCCACGCGGAGGTCCAGGCTGCGCGCCTGCGCGTCCACGAGATTGGCGAGCTCAGCCTGCTGGAGGTCCGTGGGATGCAGTTCACCCCGGCGCAGGAGTTCATCAAGCGCGTCTTCGACATCGCCGCCGGGTCCCTGATGCTGATGGCGGCCGCGCCCGTGATGGCGTTGCTGGCCACGGCGATCAAGATGACATCGCGCGGGCCCGTGCTCTACTTGGCGCCGCGGACGGGACGCGGCGGGCGGCACTTCCCCTTTTACAAGTTCCGGTCGATGGTGTTGGGCGCCGAGGAGCGCCGGGGTGAGCTGATCGGGCGCAACGAGAAGGATGGGCATCTGTTCAAGATCAAGGACGACCCGCGGCTCACGGCGGTCGGGCGCTTGATGCGCCGCTACAGTCTCGACGAGCTGCCCCAGCTTCTCAACGTGCTCAAGGGGGACATGAGCCTCGTGGGACCGCGGCCCCTTCCCGCTTCCGATCTCGATCAGGACGGTCTGTCACGCGAGCACTCCTTCTGGGCGCAGGAGCGGACGCGCGTGCTGCCGGGTGTGACGGGTCCGTGGCAGGTGCGCGGCCGCAGCGACCTCGGGTTCGAAGAGATGATCCGGCTCGACGTGGCCTACGTGCGCGACTGGTCGGTGTGGGGGGACGTGGCGATACTCGCGCGGACGTTGCCGGCCGTGCTGAAGGGGAAGGGCGCTTGCTGACCCGTGAGGGCGTGAAGGCGGGCGCCTCCGGGATCGCCGATCAGGTGGCGCTTTCGGCCACCAGCCTGATCGTCGGCCTGGCGCTGGCGAGCCGGCTCGATCCGGGCTCGTTCGGTGTCTATGTGATCGCCGTCGCCGTGATGCTGGCGGGCTCCTCGGCGCAGGTGTCGCTGGTGACCGACCCGCTCCTGATCCTGGCGGCGCCGAGGTCGGGCCGGGAACAGTCGCGTTACCTCGCCGCGCTGCTCTGGATCCAGGTTCTCGTCTCCCTGGCGGTCGCCGCGGCCATCGCCATCTCGGGCGAGCTCCTCGGAGTCGCGTGGGGTTCCGGTTCGCAGATCCCCACCGCGCTGATCGCCGCGGCGGCGAGCACCGTGCCGATCCAGCTCCAGGCGTTCTTTCGCGCCGTCCTCTTCTCCCGGCTGCGCGCCACGGCGGTCCTCTTCAACGACCTCCTCTACTGCGTGCTGCGGCTGGCCGGGGTCGGTCTCCTCATCCTCGCGGATCGTCTGGCGATCGACACGGTGCTGCTCGTGTACGGCGCCGCGGCCTCGGTGGCGGCGGTCGTGGGGATGGCGCAGTGCCCCGACGTGCTCGCGGCCCGCGCCAACCAGCTGCGCCCGACGTGGGCCGCGCACTGGGAGTATGGACGGTGGCTGCTGGCCACCTCGGGCGCCTTCTGGTGCTCCGGGCAGGCGCCCGCGATCCTCGCCTCGGCTCTGCTGACCCCGGTCGCAGCCGCGGTGATCAGGGCGTGTCAGTACTTAGTGACGCCCCTGAACGTCACCTTCGTGGGTTTGGAGGGAGTGTTTGCGCCGCGGGCCTCGAAGGCCATGGCAGTCGGAGGTGAGCGATCGCTCGGCAGTTTTTTGCGGATCCTCGCGTTGACGTCCGCAGTCGCAGTTCTCTCATTCGCCCTCATACTGATACCGCTCACGCCTTTCCTCTTGCGGATGCTCTACCGCGGTCGCTATGCAGCCTACTCCTCGATCGTGGCCGTTCTGCTGCTCGATGCGCTGCTGTCGGCATGTAGTCGCACGGTAATCCTGGGGCTCAAGGTCAGAGGCAACACGCGGAGTATTCTCATTGGCTATCTATGGGCCGCCGCCGCGGGGTTGGGGGCTCTCCTCCTTCTGGCGCCGACGCTCGGGATACTTGGAGCAGCAATCGCCGCACCGGTATCATCTGCAATTCTATTGATTTACACGGCCGCGACTCTATTCTCCGCACCTGCGCGGATCCCGGTGTCATCTCTCGAGGTGGGCACGGAACCATGAAGGTCATGGTGGTGTCCGGGGCAACCTATGGTCACCCCTCAGCCCGCGGCGTGTTCGAGGACATCTCCGCAGGAGGCGTCGAGGTGCTTCTCGCCATGCCACGTAGCATGCAGCATCCCTTCGGCCCTGATGAGGTACCCGAGTCCCCGACGCCGAGTCTAGAACTGGCGAGGTTAGACACATGGCACAGCCACCCTAACGGCACCCATCTGTTCATGAAGGGCCTCCCCGAACTCATCCGACGGTTTGAGCCGGATATCATCCACTGTGTATTCGAGCCGTGGGCCCTCACCTGCCTGGAGGTGCTCGCCTGTCTGCGTGTCCTTGCTCTAGATGTGAAGTTTGGTATTCACGCGGCTGAGTTCAACCTCCACCAAGGGAGTGGGATCGCCGCGCGAGTCAGGACACTCATATACCGCCGAGTGTTGGCTCACTGCGACTACTTCTTAGCATGGAGCCCGCCGGCCCTACAGCTCGCCAGATCGTTCGGGCTGCGAACTGCAAATACCGATGTTGTCCCTGCAGTCGGAATCGACACAGATCTATTTCGTCCGCCACGCGTTGACGAGAAACAGCAGCTTCGAGAGACACTGAGGATCGCACGATCCGGTGAGATCGTCGTCGGGTACGTCGGACGACTCGTCGAGGGAAAGGGAGTCACTGACCTTGTGGCTGCCATGGATCTTGCGACACGTGAGATAGGCCACCTACGCCTGCTAATCGTCGGCGCCGGCCCATTGGAGACGCACCTCAAGACTGCTGCGATTTCTCGTCCATGGATGGAGGTGCGCGGGCGCCTCTCTCAGCGCGAAGTGGCCGAGTTGATGCGCACTCTAGACTTCCTTGTTCTGCCAAGCAGAACCACCGCGAGGACCTCAGAACAGTTTGGTCTTGTCCTCGTCGAGGCCATGGTATCGGGCGTCGCAGTTATCGGATCCACATGTGGTGCCATTCCTCATGTGATCGGAGAATCTGGCTGGGTGTTCCCTGAGCGCGAGGTCCCATACTTGGGAAACCTGCTGGCGCTGCTCGCGTCTGGCAACTCAGAAACCCTCGCCAGGGCCAGCAGAGCAAGGTCGATCGCACAATCTCGGTTTTCCCACACAGCGGTCGCGAATGCCCTGGTGCAGATCTGGCAGACTACATTGGGTGTCTGCTCCGATGCGACCATTCCGCTTGCCGAAGTCTCCGGAGGAAAAACCGTAGGCTCCCAACCATGAAGGTACTCGTATCGGCCTTTGCCTGCCGGCCGGACCAGGGCTCCGAGCATGGCGTCGGATGGGGGTGGGTGCGGATGCTGGCGGAGAACCATCAGGTCTTCGTCGTGACCAATGCGATGAACCGGCCCTTCATTGAACAATCGCGCGATATTAAAGCACAGTTCTTCTATGTCTCGGACCGCTATCTCAGGCCCCTGGTTTACCTAGGCCTACCAGGTGAGTATCTCTACTACTACTTCTGGCAGATCAAAGCATACTTCCTCGTTCGTCGTTTGGCACAGACATCCTTCTTCGATATCAGCCACCACCTTACCATTTCGACTTTCAAGATCCCGAGCTTCTTGTCCCTCATCCCGGTGCCGTTCGTCTGGGGCCCGCTTGGTGGAGGTGAGAGAATACCGCGGTCAATTGCCCAGCGGATTCGACTGTCCTGCCTCGAGAGGATCCGTTACTACCTGCATTCGTTGTGGCTCTGGGTACCCGGCGTCAGGCTGACCGCACGGCGCGCGGCATCCATCCTCGTTGCCAACGATTCGACACTGGACTCCTTGCCACGGCAGTACAGGCAGAAGTGCAGTGTGATGAGCAACCTCGCGGTCGATATCGTTCCGCCCAACACAGCCGCCGAACGTCCTGGTCATGAAAGAGTGACGATTCTCTACGTTGGCCATCTTCTTGCCGGGAAGGGGCTGGAGCTGTTGATCAGAGCCGCAGGTCAGATAAACACAACCGTACCCTGGTCCATCCTGATGGTTGGGGATGGGAAGCATCGTTCCTACCTTCAAGATCTTGCCGGCGGACTTGGGCTCAATGACCGCATTAAGTTCCTTGGCTCGGTCCCCCACTCTGAGGTTTCTTCCTGCTATCAGCTCGCCGACATCTTCTGTTTTCCCAGCCTGCGTGACAGTGGCGGCACGGTGCTCCTTGAGGCCATGGCATCAGCGCTTCCTGTCGTCTGCCTCAACCTCGGTGGTCCGGCACACATCGTGGATGACTCATGCGGGATTCGCATCAATCCATGGGACCTCGATGTCACGGTGGACTCTCTCGCCCGCGCCCTCACGAATCTCGTGGAATCAAGTGCGATGCGCTTGAATCTTGGTGCCGCTGCGAGAGCTCGAATAGAGAAACACTTCACCTGGCATGCTAAATCACGCGATGTCCTGGCTTTGTACAACGGCCTGGTTGCGACTTCGTCATCGAGTACTGACAAGCAGCGTTGCTCCACCGAACCATCGACACCTGAGGTTGAGTGAGAGAGGGCCATACCTATGACCATTGACCCGATCCGGAACGAGCTGCCGGAACGAGCGGGGACCTCTTGGATAGTCACTGGTGGCTCCATATCTGCAATGAAGGGGAATTCTATTCGCAGGTTCTCGCCATTCCGGCGTTTCGCACCCCACCCTCAGATCTCGTTTCGCGCGATGGCGGTCTGGGACGCTAAAGAGTGCCACGAGATCGGCGATCCCTGCGCGGAAAGGCAGGCGAAACCCATCTCGTGCGCCTATCCTGGTGCCCTACAGAGAGTCTTGGAATGAACGAGACTTCGCTCCGCGTGACGTCGCCAGCAGGCCTCGCCGTAATAATCACCGCAGCTGCTGGAGTCTCTGCGTGCATTCTCTTTACGGATCCTGACGTGATCCAAGCCTTCTTCGGCCTCCCCTCGGTCTGCGCTCTCTACCTATTCTGCTTCTGGCATCAAATCAGGTCCTCGGAAATGACCTGGAAGCGGGTCGACCAGTGGGCTTGGGCCATTCTGATAGGGCATACCGTCTACTTTCTCCCGGGAAGGGACCCACGGGCGCTGACGCAGGACCAGGGTTTCACGGCCTTCATAGCGCTGCAGGTGGCCATCTGGTGCCTCTGCCTTTCCTACGCAGTACTACGGCTCCTCACGTGCATGGGGCGGCTCTCTAACTTGCGGGGGCCAGCTGGCAAGTACGTCACGCTCTTCCTGCTCGCCGCAGTTGCCTCCAGTTTATATGCCGTGAGCCCGGTTATCACCATGGCTTGGAGTTTGAAGCTTCTGTCAATCGTCGTTGTAGCCTGTCTACTCTTCGATCCTCGCGATCCTGCCGGATCGTGCGAGCGGTTCCTTGAGGCGACCTGGCTGGGACTCCTGGTCTTGCTAGGCTTTTTTCTGATTGTGGCTTCTCTCAACCCCGAGTCGGCATTCGAAGTGAGCCGAGTAGGACAAGTCTGGCGGCTCGGAGGCTCGCTTTTTCCCCCGACCAAGCTCTCTGCGGTGGGCGGCATTCTCGCCATGCTTTCGCTGGTCGACATCATGCAGGGCGTCGCCACAAGGTCAACCAAAGCAATCTTCGCTTTTTCCTTAGGTACCATGGTCGCTTCTGTGGGGCGGGGTGGCATTCTGGCAGCTGGGGTGGCGATGGTCATCGTCGTTGCCCTCTACCAGAGGATACGGTTGGCTATGAGCCTTGCAGCTCTCACCGGGGTCGTCTTCGCCCTCGTGCCCGGTACAGCGAGCGGCTCCTGGGAGGTCCTGAGTCGCCGACAAGGGCTCGATGAGATCGCTACGTTAACTGGACGCGTGCCGCTCTGGGAAACCGCTCTTGACCTGATCAAGGAGCGACCACTGCTCGGATGGGGATATGTCTCGGGGAGCCGTGTGACGCTCATCGCGACTTTTCGAAAATGGCAGGCGGTGGATGCACACAACGCCTTCCTGCAGGCACTCCTGACCTTGGGTGTCGTAGGTCTTAGCATCGTGCTCGTGCTCTTGTGGAAGGTGATGCTGCGAGCGTGGCGCGCGATTCATGCAGGCGGGGGATCCCCTGCCACTCACCGCCGGGCTACCGCACTCCTCGGTCTTGCGGTCTTTCTGACGGTTCAGGGCCTGCTCGAAGGTGCTCTATGCAGTGTGCCGAATTTCGAAACGGCGATCTTCGTAGGAGCCGGCTTCTGGGCTGACTATCTGCGGCGAACTCAATGATCGCAAGAGATCGCACCTGCCGGAACATCTCCTGATGCACCATATGCCCTTGCGGGTTCTGATTGTCCATGAGACCTACCAGTTCCGCGGCGGAGAGGACCAGGTCGTGGAGACGGACGCGCGTTTGCTTGTCGACCGCGGCCACAACGTTCACCGCTGGACCGTCGACAACCAGGAACTCATCCAACAGCCCTTACTTAGGAAGGCCTTCCTGCTATGGGAAACAACCTGGTCACATGCATCATACCGGCAGATCCGCGTTCTCGCAGAAAAGCTCCATCCCGACGTGGTTCATTTCCACAACACGCTTCCTATCATCAGCCCTTCCGGGCTGCGGGCTGCACATGACGCCTGTCTGCCGGTGGTCATGACGCTCCACAACTTTCGACTGTTCTGCCCGGTTGGGACGTTCTTTCGGGACGGCCATGTCTGTGAGGATTGTGTAACGCGATCTCTGACTCAGAGCGTGATCCATGGCTGCTACAGGGGCTCGAGACTTCAGACGGCTGCTGTCGCCACGATGCTCGCTGTGCACAGGCAGATGGGGACGTGGTCGAGATGCGTGGAGGCCTATATCGCGCCCACTGAGTTCATGCGGGAGAAAGCAGTCTGGGCTGGACTTCCCGCAGATCGCATCTTTGTCCGACCCCACGCTGTCACGGCAAGCCCCAACCATCAGGACCAGCTCGGGGACTATCTCCTTTTCGTCGGCCGCCTCACGGTCGAGAAGGGTATTGAGGTGCTCTTGACGGCAGCGCCCGGTTTCAGGTCGATGCCCATCAAGATCGTCGGCACTGGACCCCTGACGGAACGCGTCCGTAGCGCCGCGGCTGCACCAGGCTCTCGCGTGGAATACCTGGGGCCGCTTGACCACGAGCAGACCATGGATCTCATAAGAAGAGCGAGGGTCCTGATCGTTCCATCACAGTGGTACGAAGGGCTGGGCCTCGTTCTGATTGAAGCTCTTGGCAGTGGAGTCCCAATCGTCGCGACCAGGCTTGGGGCCATGGCCGAGATCGTCACGGACAGCTTAGACGGGTTACTGTTCGAGCCTGGGAACGCCGGCGACCTCGCGAAGTGCGTCAACCGCATCGTCGACGATGAGGGACTCCGATCACGGATGAGCGCTGCCGCCAGCGCCACCTTCGACTTGAAGTTCTCGATTGAGTCATCCTACGAAAAGCTAATGGGTGTTTACGAGCTTGCGATTCGGTTGGCGTCGGCGAGAAGGAACCACGGATGACACAGTTCGCCAGGTTCCACATTTCAGGAATCCGCCTGGACGCCGCGCCGAGAGCCGAGGTAATCGAGCGTATCGCTTCGTGGTGCCGGCCGCGCGACGGCCGGGCCCACACCGTCTGCTTCGTGAACGCCTTCAGCATCGTCTCGGCGGCGCGCGACCCCGAGTTCGCGCGCGCCATCAACGGGGCCGATCTCTCCGTGGTGGACGGTGTGCCGGTCGCCTGGGTGGGACGCAGGCTCGCCGGCGGCCCCTGCGAGCGGTTCAGCGGCCCTGACCTCATGGATCTCATGCTGACCGCGCCCGAGCACTCCGACCTGAGGCACTTCGTCTTTGGCGGAAGCACCGACGCCCTCCACCGGCTCGAGTTCCGCTACAACCGCGGCGGCACGCTGAACCCGCGCCGGATCCTGGGCACCTGGGCCCCTCCCCACCGCGACCTCACCATCGCCGAGGAGGCGGACTTCATCTCCCGCCTCGAATCGCTCCAGCCCGACATCCTCTGGGTCTGTCTGGGGACCGCGAAACAGGAGAAGTGGATGGAGAGGATGCGGCCACGCCTGAAAGTGCCCGTCATCGCGGGGGTGGGCGCGGCCGTCGATTTTCTCAGCGGCATGAAACCGCGCGCGCCTCGCTTGATGCAGCGCGCGGGGCTCGAGTGGCTCTTCCGACTTGCCACCGAGCCGCGGCGCCTCTGGCGGCGATACCTCCTGGGAAATGTCGTGTTCCTGTGGCTGGCGGGCTCCAAGCTGTGGCGACGGCGAGGCACGCCGGGGGAGAGCGCAAGCACCGTAGCGCCTCGAGAACCGGGTCGCGGGGCTCTAGAGCCCCGCCGGATCGAGCGCGAGGTGGATTGTGTGGCTGAGCTCGGTGATCTCGTACGGCTTGCAGATCGCGCCGAGGAACCCAAGCAGCCTGAAGTCGGTCAGGATCGGGTCGGTGGAGAACCCGGTCGAGACGATCACGCGGGCTGAGGGATCCACCTTGAGAAGCTCCGTCATCGCTTCCCTTCCACCCATCCTGCCGGGCACCGTCAGATCCATCAGGACCGCGTGGAACCGACTGCCCGAGTCGAGGGCCTGCGCGTAGAGCGCCAGCGCCTCCATTCCATCGGCCGCGAATGACGCCGTGTAGCCGAGCCGCCCGAGCATCTTGCCCAGCACGTCCCGGACCATCTCCTCATCGTCCATCACGAGGACTCTGCCGGTTCCACGGATGATCTCGGGCGAGACCATCGCCTCGGATGCCACCGGGAGCGTCACCAGCGGAATGTAGAGACTCACGACGAAGTCGCCTTCGAGATTTGCCTCGCTCTCCAGACGCACGTCGCGCGCTTTGAGGATCGCCCGGGCGGCCTCGAGGGCGGGGCCGAGGACATCCGGGGGCGCGGCGCGGGAGTCTCCCGTCACCGGGCCCTCGCCGTTGGCTCCCGCGCGGATGGCGATCCTCAGACACCCCGTTCCGGCCGGCGGCGCGGCACCGGATGGGAAGGTCGCCTCCTCGACGCTCACCGTCATGACGCGCGAGCCTCGACTCGCCGCGGCCGCGGCACGATGAAGGACGAGCGTGAGGGCTTGCCTGAGCTGCCCGTAGTCGATCTCCACCCTCGGTATCTCTTCGGGCATCCGAAGCTCGGCCTCGACCCGCGTGCTCGACAGAGCGCCCCCCAAAGCCTCCTTCACGAGCGCGCCGAGCGACTCAGGCCTCCCGCGCGCGGTGCGGTCCCGCGAGAGATCGAGGAGCCTCCGGGCGAGGTTCTTCGCGCGCGTCGAGGCCTTCTCTATGTAATCGAGGGTCCGGTAGATCTCGTCTACGGGGTCCACATCGGTCTTCGCGAGGGACGTGTTGCCCATGATCGCCGTGAGGATGTTGTTGAAATCGTTTCCGATGCCGCCGACGGCCAGCGCGAAGGCCTCCATCTCGGCGTCGTGGATGGCCCCCCCATCGATCCGCCCGCTCTGCGCGATCTCGCTCAGAAGGATCGCCGTGACGGCCGGTGACCCACCGCCACCGGTGGCTCTCACGGTCCGTAACGAGATCACCTGACGCGAGCCATCGTCACGCTGGATCGAGAACGCCTGCGCGCGGTTCGACTCCCCATCCGTGATCCAGCGCAGGAATGAGGCTTGCCCGCCGGCGAGCGCTCCGCCGGACGTCGTCGAGAGATCCCAGGGATGGTCGATGAAGTCCAACCCAATCAGCTTCAGCTCCGGGATCCCCAGGATGCGCGAGGCCGCCGCGTTCGCGTGACTCACCCGCCCCTGATAATCCAGGATGATGAAACCTTCGGCGCGCACCTCGCGGTGCGTCGAGTGGCCGGCGCCCTTCTCGGTTTCCTGCCGCGGCAGGCCGTCGGATTCCATCACATCCGATCTACCGTCGTCCTTCTGTTCCGTTCCTGTCACTTTCTTACAGCCCCCCGGTCTGTCCGCTGCATTCTACGCCGCGGAATCTTTCAGTGGTAGCCGAATCTGCCGCCGGCCGATGCACGACGTGGGCGTCGGGAAACCGCGCTATACTGTGCGCCGCGCAAACCCCGACCCCGGAGGCCTTCCGCACGATGCCACCCGACTGGCTGCAACGACGTATCTGCGTCACCGGCGGGGCCGGGTTTCTCGGCCGGGCGGTCGTCGAGAAGCTTACCGCGGCCGGGTGCCGCGACCTCATCCTCCCGCGCTCGGGCGACTGCGACCTGCGGGAGATGCCCGACGTCAGGCGGCTTTTCGGGCAGATGCGCCCCGATGTGCTCGTGCACCTGGCCGGGCGTGTGGGGGGGATCGGCGCCAACCGGCAGTACCCCGGCACCTTCTTTCGGGACAACCTGATGATGGGGGTGAACATCCTCGACGCTGCCAGGGAATTCGGCGTGTCCAAGACCGTCGTTATCGGCACGATCTGCTCCTACCCGAGGATGACGCCCGTGCCGTTTCGTGAGGAGGACCTGTGGAACGGCTACCCCGAGGAGACCAACGCTCCCTACGGTATCTCCAAGAAGGCCTTGCTCGTGATGATGCAGGCCTACCGGCGGGAGTTCGGCCTGCGGGGGATTTACCTCATGCCGGTCAACCTCTATGGGCCGCACGACAAGTTCGACCCGGAGCAGAGTCACGTTATCCCGGCACTCATCCGGAAATGCCTCCAGGCGCGCCGGTCGGGGGCCGGGGCGATCACCTGCTGGGGCTCGGGCTCCGCGACCCGAGAGTTCCTCTACGTGTACGACTGCGCCGATGCGATCCTCGCGGCTCTGGAGAAGTACGAGGAGGAGGCCCCCGTCAACATTGGTTCGGGCCGCGAGATCAGCATCAAGGACCTGGCGCGGCTGGTGGCCGATCTGACCGGGTTCCGCGGGGAGATCAGGTGGGATACCGCGATGCCCGACGGCCAACCCCGCCGGTGTCTGGACACATCAAGGGCCCTGCGATCGCTGGGCTGGCAGGCTCGAACATCGCTGGAGGACGGCTTGCGCGAAACCGTCCGATGGTACGAGCGCGAGACGGAAGCGCTCTAGTTGCCGCCCGGGGTCATCGGGTTCGGCTCGTTGTCATCGTTGCCGGCCGCGGCGTTGGCGGCGAAGCCAAGCAGGATTGCGGCCGGAACGATCCCGACGAGCGCGGCCCACGGGGAGCGCCAGAAGCTCTTGCCCTTCTTGCTCTTTTTCTCGGGCTCGGGCTCGGCGGGCTGATTGGGGTCCCCTTCCTTCTGGCCTTCCTCGACCTTCTTTCCTTCCTCGCCGGCTTTCTGCTCCTCGGGGGGCTTCTCGCCCTCTCCCTGCTGCCCTTCCTGGATCCCTTTGTTGATCGCCAGGGAGACGATCACCCTCTTTCCGGGGATCGCCTGAACCAGGGTATCGGCCGCGTAGAGCCCCTCGGGCGACTCGACTGCGAGATCGTAGGTGCCCGCGGGAAGTCCGGAGAGCCTGTAGATGCCATCCTGTCCAGTACTGGCGCTGGCGTAGATCTGCTCCGTGTCCACGTTGGCCGCCTTGACGCTCACTCCTGACACGGGGGTCAGGCCGTCGGGGAGCAGAACCAACCCGCCGATCTCCGCCGATCGCGGCTGGCTCTCACGGGCGTATGCCATTGCCGGGACCCAGTAGCCAGCAAGGGCCACCGTCAGTACTGCGGCAACGAGGCGATCGAACGCCCCGGCCTTCCGTGTCGTGCGACGCATCCCCCTACCTCCAGACCAGTGCCGGATATGGATACTGGATAAACCAGTACCAGAAGTGTCCTCGAATTGTACGCGGGTGCTGAGTGATGTCAAGCCATTTCCGGGGCGGGCCCCCCGCTGGAGGCCCGTGGGGGAGATGTCGTTCAGGGAGTGAGTGTTGCGTGGGCTGTGGAGGGACGCCGCAGGGGGGAGCGAGGTCCCCCCGGCGGTGACTTGAAGATCAGTTCATTCTTACGAACTCGGACATCAGCAGGACGAACTTACGGGTGTCGAGGGGGTACGCCTCAAGGTCGTTGGGCTTGGGAGCAGGCTCTTCAGCGCGCATCTTCCAGGCCAGCTCCTCTGCGATGATCTCAACTCTGCTGCGGATCTCCGAGGCCGTGAGCCTTCGGGCAATGTGCGTCCTGTCAGCCTGCATCTTCTCACTCATCGCGTGGAATCCTCCTGCGCTCTCCCCCTGCATGTCGCCTTTGCTCATGATGACCATGCCCCCTGTCAGAGCTTCAGAAGCTTCTCGATCTTCTTCTTGAATTCCTCGATCTGAACCGGCTTGCGCATCCAGTCGGTCGCGCCGCACTGCAGGATCTCCTGCTCGGCTCCATTCTCGATGAAGCCGGAGATGGCGAGGATCCTCGTCCCGGCTGTCTCGGGATTCGACTTGATCCGGCGGCACGCTTCGTACCCGTCCATTCTCGGCATCCTCAGGTCGAGGATGAGGAGGTCCGGCTTGAGATCCCCCACCTTCAGGAGCGCCTCGTATCCATCCTCCGCCATGTCGATCTCGATCGACGCCTCGATCTCCTGAACCACGTCGCGCAGGACCTGCCTGACCTCCTTCTCGTCGTCGACGATCAGGATTCTCTTCGGCTCGATCTGGAAAAAACTGTCGTAAACGGGCATCTGGTGCTGGACCAGGAATTCCTTGAAATCCCGGCTGTCGACGCGGAAATGGCCGCCGGGAGTCCTGAATGCCTTGAGCCGGTTCCCGCGGATCCACTTCTTGACGGCGTTCGTGGACACGTCGCAGTAGCGCGCGATCTCCCCTGTCGTCAGAAGCCTGGACGACCCCTGCACCGTCTCCCTGGGTATTTCGCTCATCTCATCTCGCCTCGAATGGATAGTCTGGCTCGGAACGTTTTTTCTGTAAGTTCCGATTTTTACGAATCGTAATATAAGCAGCCGATCCGGGCATGTCAAGAGGAAAAAAGACCCTCGGGAAGTTTGTTTCAGGAGGGGGGTATGACCGAAAGCGCCCTGCGGGCGCGCTCCGCCACGGGCGGGCCCCCGTTGCTCCACATGGTGGCGTCAGGCTGAGTGGTGGCATACGTAAGTTGCTGACGTGCCTCAACTAACTTGTTGATTCGCCAGTAGGCTATCCCCTTGAGGTACGCGATCGTGCCCGCCGAGAGGCCGGGGCCTTCGGGCGCTGAGACCTTCAGGAGCGCATCGTCGATGGCGGCATTGTAGAGGCCGACTCTCATCAATAAGAGGCCCAGGCTGAGAAGGGCGGCGGTCCTTTCGGCCCCCGCGGGCCGTCCAAGGGCAGCCTCCATGCTGCCCCTGAAATGGAGCTCGGCTGCCGCCCGGGAGGAGAGGTCGTCCCGATCCAGATAGGGAAGGACAACCGGAGTGGATCCGATCATGACGTTCACCTGCCTGGGCGCACTTCCGGGCCTCTGCAGGGTGAGTGACGCCTGCGTCCCCTCCTTCATCGCGGAGACCGCGTTCTCCAGGCCCCGCGAAGAGTCGATCGCCTTTCCCCCGAGCGAGTTGACCGCGTCGCCCGCTTTGACGCCGGCGGCGGCGGCCGGCCCTTTGGGCGAGACTCGGACGACGACGGGGTTCGTGCTCCGATAAAGGTCGACCGTGCTCATGCCGATCCACGGGAGGCTGAGGACCGGCGCCGCTTGCAGCTTTTCCAGAATGCCTTTCAGGTCGGGGGTGGGCTCCTTGTCTGAAAGAGTGATGCTGAGACGGTCGCGTAACGGGCGCAACGATCGCCGCGACGGGTAGAGGAGCACCTCGCAGCGTTTCTCGAAGCCTCCCTCCCCCGGGCGGGCCGCGAGGATCAGGTCAGCCCCGGTCCTGGCGGCCACGGAGTCCAGGTACTCGTCGGATAGCTCGCCCGACGCCACCGTCTGCTTCCTGGCAAGAAGCTCGTCGGGGAGCCCTGCGCCGGGCCGGAGAACGTTGTAGCCGCCCAGAGTGGAGAGGGCCTCGCCAATCTCTGCTTCTCCCGGCGGGGCCGAACCGCCCGGACCGGGCGCTGTCATCCCGACATAGGCGAGGGTCATTCGGGGCCGCTGGTTGAGCGACGTGCGCTGTCCCCTCGGGACCTCGACGGAGCCGATCCACTGGCCGAGCCCCGCGACCCTCAGGATCACATCGTGCTTCCCACTGCAGAGGCCGTCCAGGTTCAGGGGGGTCCGCCCGGCCGGCTTGCCATCCACGAGGGCCTCCGCGCCGGCCGGCGTGGAGTCCAGGCTCAGACTGCCCAGGCTCGGGCTGAGGCGGATCGGCTCGAACGGGACCGGGGAGTTGTCGTTCGGATCGACGGTCAGCGAGATGCTGAGGAGCTGCGGCTCGAAACAGGCCTTCTCGATCTTCAGCATGTGGCTTCCCGGCGGCAGGTGCTCGACCAGAAGGGGCGAGGAGATGTCCGCCGCGGCGATCTCCATGCGCGCGGCCCACGCGGCGTACTCCGGACCGGCCGCACCGAACGTCGTCCCCTTCTCCAGGTTGTCGATCAGGATCCTGGCTCCGGCTGGCGACGTGACCACGAGGATGCTGCGTGCGTTGGGAATCAACTTGAAGGTCTTCTCCAGGCGTCCGCCCCCCTCCAGCGTGATCGTCTCGGTGAGTGGGTCGAACCCTTCCGCCTGGATCTGCACCGTGTACCTGCCCGAGGTCAGCTCCCGGTCGAAGATTGGTCCTCTGCCGATGGCCTCGCCGTTGAGCGTCACCACCGCCCCCGCGGGGTCGGTCCTGATCGCCAGAGCTCCCACGATGCGCTTTCGGACCTTGTCATAGAGGGCCACGATCTTCGGTGAGGTCCGGGTCCGGTCCACAGGCCAGCTCACATCGAACCGAATGAGCGCCTCGAAGTCGGCTTCGGCCTCGGACGCCTTTCCGAGATTGGCGTGCGTGCGCGCCCTGCCCTCGTACGCCTGCCCCACGATCTGCCTCGTCAGGGGCGTGCCGGCGGGAAGCCGGCCTGCCTTGTATCCGTCGATCACCTCTGTGAACGCCGCCATGGCTTCGGCGAGCTCGAGATCGTCGAGCTTCTGGTTGGCAAGCACGAGGATCGTCCTGTACTTCTCTATGGCGCCGGTGATGTCCTCGACCTCCTGCGCCCGCGCGTCCGCCAGACCCGCGCACATGATCAGCGCGAGCGCCGCGGCGAGCCTCACGAGGACTCTACCGGTACCGGAGGATAGTCCTTCGCTTTTCATCATGGATGTAGATCTCGGCGCGCGGCCCGACGGAAAGAGTCGTCGGGGAAGCGAACTCGGAGGAGGTCCCCGGCTGTGACGTGATCGTCTGCAGCACTTTGCCCTCCGTGGTGAGAATCGTGACGCTGTGAGTCCTGCGGTCCAGGACGAACAGGTCGCCCAGATCGTCGGCCGAGACTGCCGCCGGCTCCGCAAAGAGCGGTTCTCCGCCGGGTGCGCCGCCGATCTGCCTGGAGCGGCCGTCCGGGTTGATCTCGATGATCCGCCGCCCCTTCCTGTCGATCGTGTAGAGCCTCTCTTCCGCCCCCACGGCGAGGCCCGACAGCCTCGCCCTCCCCTCTGGATCCCGATAGAGGACCTTGAGGTTCGCCGGATCCCCCGAGAAGAGGAGCACTTCGTTGGCGGCCCCGTCGACGAACGCGATCCTGCCGAGGCCGAGGCCGGCGGCCGCCGTGATCTCCTCCAGGGGGGTGACGGAGTCGTCCTCACGGCGCTGGGGACCGACCGACTTCACGCCGTACCTGATCGCCTCGCCGGCCGCGACCACCTCCACTCCCTGCGCGTCCACGGCGATCGACACGGCGCCGGGAAGGGGCGCCCCTGTCGACACCAGCTTCCCGTCCGATCCCATCCGCTGAACCGTTCCTTCGCTCGGACTCAGCACGTGGACCACGCTGTCGGCGTCGACCGCCAGAGAGATCTCCCCCCGGATTGTCTCAGGATTGATCGCGGGAGCAAAGGACGGGTCATGGCCGAACAGGGGGCTGCTCGAGATTCCCGGAAGCACCTTCATCTTGTAAACCCGCGTGGACAGATCGAGAGCTCGCCCGGCGAGCTTGCCGTCGGGAAAGAGGTTTCTGACCGCCTGCAGTTCCTCCAGCGCCCGGATCCAGGAGCCCTGTCGCACGTAGGCGAGGCCCATGTAGTAATGGGCGTCCTGGGCGATGGGCCTGCCGGCGTGCTCCTCGGCGACCCTCTCGAAGGAGGCGATCGACTTGTCGTACCTGCCCGCCAGGAAGTCCGCGTACCCGGCGCCAAACAGAGCCCGGTCGAAGACGTCGCTCGATGGGTAGATGTTGAGCACGCCCGAGAAGCTCGCGTACGCCTCGTCCAGGTTCCGCTGAGGGTTGACCGGATCCAACGCGATCAGCCCCAGCTTCAGCAGGGCCCGCGGCGCGGTCTCCTCCCGGGGGTACTTCGAGGCGATCCTGGCGAACAGGTCCTTTGCCTTGGCCAGCGCCGCCTGCGACGCCCCACCAAGCTCGTCGGCCGCCTCGACCGGGTAGTAGTGCTGGCCCATGCGATAGAGCGCGTCGTCGGCGACGCCGCTCTCGGCGTACGAGATCGAAACCTGCTCGAACTCCCGCATCGCCTGCTCGACCTTGCCCTCACGCATGAGCTGATCGGCGTTGGCGAAGGTCCGTCGCGCGAGATCGTCGTCGACGGGAACCGCCAGAGCCAGCGCGCGGCACAGACAGACCGCGCCGGCGGCCGCCGCCAGAGCGGCGGTCCTCATCCCGGTGCGGCGGCAGGAGCGTCGGGCCGCCGTCATTGATTGAATCTGAATGGGACACGCTCCCCGCGGCCCGTCGCGATCGTCACGGTCACCTCTTTGGCCTCTCCCGTCGGCAGGTAGACCGCGCGGATGACGTAGGTGCCGGCGGCAAGCTGCCGGTCGTTGATCGGCGGAGCCCCGATCTCGCGGTCGTTGATGAATATGTTGCAGTTGCTCGGAGATGCCAGCACGGTGAGCGTCCCCATCCCGGGCAGACCCGCGTCGGGGGAGATTGTCCTTTCGGGCTGCACTTCGACCTCGAGGGTCTTCTCGACAAAGAGCTCCTCGTTCCGGATGATCAGCGTGTGTTTCCCCGCAGTCAACTTCAGGGACTCTCCCCCCCTGCCGAGCCGTTTCCCCTTCTCGAGGATCTCCACCGGGTAGGGGGAGGAGATCTTCAGGAGCCCCTCCGGGATCCGGGAGAGCTGGAGGCTCAGAGTCGGAACGTGTCCCTCGATCTTCCTGACCTCATCCCTGTATCCCTCGAGCCTGCCGGTCAGCGTATGCGTCCCGCACACGCTCAGCGGGAGCTGGGCCGGGGCCGTCAGCCCGGTCTCACGACCGTCGAGGAGGATCCGGGCCCCGGTGGGAGTCGAGGAGATGGCGGTCGCGGCCACCTTGCGCGTCTTGAGCTCGATCGTGTGGGCCTCGTCCTTTCCGCCGGCGTCCGCCCGGCCCATCTTCCAGCTCACCTTCTCTATGAAGCAGTCGTTCTCCGCCACCACGGCATGCGAAGCCGCGTCATTCCGAGGAATCCTGGCCACCCCCGAGGGGATCTCGACATCGTCGAGGTAGATTCTGCCCCCCGGCGGCGACGTTCGCCAGGTCACCGTCACCGAGTCCGCGTCGCCCGGGAGCGCGACCGCGGGCGCCACGGCCGCCGCCCGGGAGGCCGGCGAGCCCTGCGCGGGAAGTCCGCCAGGACTCGATACGATTCCGGCGGTGCGGTAGAAGGGCGGCTCGCCGCCGGCGCCACCACGCCCCCATCGGTCATCGATCGTCGTGCTGCCCGGCAGGAGGAGGACCGCCGTGGCGGCCCCCACCAGGATGAGAGCGACGCGGATTCGGGCGCGGAGGGCCTCCCCACGGGTCGAAGTCACCTCACGGTGCATCCTCCATCTGGCGGCCGTCCCCTCGCGGACGGACCTCGCCTTGTCGGATGCGCCTCCGGCCAGCATCGCCGATCCGCCCGCGGGCGGCCGCGCCCGCTCCTCACCGGGCTTGCCGGCGGTCGCCGCGGATATCGAGAACCCCTGGAGCGCTTGCGCCAGATCTCCGCCGGTCTGGAAACGACGTGCCGGATCCTTGGCGAGAGCCCTCATCAGCACCTCGCTGATGGCCGGCGGCACCTGAGCGTTGAGAGCGCGCGGCTCCTTGGGTTGCTCGTGCAGGATCCGGTAGATGATCGTGGTGACCGAGTCGCCGCTGAAGGGGCGCTCGCCGGTCAACATCTCGTAGAGGACCGCCGCCAGGGAGAAGAGATCGCTCCGGCCGTCGAGCGCCTTGCCCATGATCTGCTCGGGGGACATGTAGTTGGGCGTCCCGATGAGGACCCCGTCGTGCGTGAGATTGGTCTGGGGATTCTTGGC
>DASXTC010000068.1:0-4667 GCA_036505635.1 Candidatus Polarisedimenticolia bacterium | reverse complement strand
GCCTGCCCGTCGCGCCCGCCTCGCTCTCATCCTCGCGTGTGTCCCCGCGACCCCCCTGCTGGCCGCCCGAGCCCTCGCCCAGACCGAACCCGAATTGCCCCGGGTCTTCCTCGACACCACGTACTCTCCGCCCACGCGCGGGAAGCTCATCCACGTGAAGGCCGGCGGCGATCTCCAGGCCGCCCTCCATGCCGCCCAGCCGGGAGACGTGATCGAGCTCCAGGCCGGCGCCACCTTCACCGGCAACTTCATCCTGCCCAAGAAGCCTGGGACCGACTGGATCTACATCCGTTCGTCGGCGCATGCGCTTCTTCCCCACGCCGGCACCCGTGTCTTTCCCTCGCAGGCGAGCCTCATGGCCAGGATAGACACCCCCAACCGGGCGCCGGCCATCAGGACCGCTGCCGCCGCCCACCACTACCGGTTCGTCGGGATCGAAGTCACCGCGAGGGGCGCCACCCGGAGCACGGGGCCCTACTCGGACAATAACGTCGTCTACCTCGAGTCCGAAGGCGGGCAGACTTCTCCGAGTCAGGTGCCCACCGAAATCATCTTCGACCGCTGCTATATCCATGGCACTCCCACCGGAAGCGTCCGGCGCGGCGTCGCCATGAACGGCGCCCGGATGGCCGTGGTGGATTCCTACCTCTCCGATTTTCACGAAGTGGGAGCGGACTCGCAGGCGATCTCGGGTTGGAACGGCCCCGGCCCCTTCAAGATCGTCAACAACTACCTCGAAGGAGCGGGGGAGAACCTCATGTTCGGGGGAGCCGATCCCTCCATCCCGGATCTCGTCCCCTCCGACATCGAGATCCGCCGCAACCATCTCTTCAAGCCGCTGTCCTGGAAGATCGGACATCCGACCTATGCCGGGACGCCGTGGTCGGTCAAGAACATCTTCGAGCTGAAGAACGCCCGCCGGGTGCTCGCCGAGGGCAATCTCCTCGAGCACAACTGGCAGCACGACCAGAATGGGTTCGCCATCCTCTTCACCGTCCGGAACCAGGACGGGGGAGCACCGTGGTGCACGGTCGAGGACGTGACGTTCAGGAAGAACATCCTCCGTCACTCCGGGGGCGGATTCAACATCCTCGCCGCGGACAACAACTTCCCCAGTCAGCAGAGCAAGCGCATCCTGATCCAGGACAACCTGCTCGACGACATCAGCTCCGTGAAGTGGGGGGGCACGGGGCGCCTCTTCCAGTTCCTCTCCCTCGATTCTCGCGACACCGGGATCCTGGAACTGACCGTCGAGCACAACACCGGGTTCTCGAACGCCTGGAGTGCGTACACGGGAGACAAGCCCATTGCGGTGCACCGCTCCTTTACGTTCCGCAACAACATTGCTCCGAAGAGGACGCATGGATTCGCAGGTGGGACGAAGAGCTGGCCCGCCCCGTCCCCGCTCGTCACGGGGGACGGCAGCCAGACGCTCAACACGTTCTATCGCGCTCCCGTCTTCGCCGGGAACGTCCTGATCGGAAGCACGCCCGCCAGTTACTCCGGGTATCCGGGAAACTTCTTTCCGGCGACCGATGCCGAGGTCGGCTTCGTGGACCTCACGCACGGCAATTACCGCCTTGGCCCTGCCAGTCCATACAAGAACGCTGCCACCGACGGCAAGGACTCGGGGGCGGCGATCGACGCGCTCGAGGCGGCGACGGCGGGGGCAGTCTCCGGAGACTGGACTCCCGATAGCTATCGCCGACCGTGAGCCCTACGGCGCCGCGGCCGGCCGATGCTCACCGAGGTCCGCCGCCGCTGGCCAGCCGGGGACGGATTTCGCGGTCATCGCGCCCCGCACGATCGCCTCGGCTACGACCTCCGCCGCCAGCGCGCCCATCACGGAAACGGGCACATCCGCCCGCAAGCGTCCCGTGGAGACCGCGAAGAGCTGGTCGCCGTCGCCGGTCGTGTGATAGGGCCGGATCGTCCAGGCGCCTCCCGAGTTCGCCATCATGGCGATCTTGGCGAGCTGCGTCTTCGAATACGCGATGTTGGTGGCGACGACGACGAGGGTCGTGCTGCGCAGGACGGGATCGTCGATGTCGATGCGCCCGTGGGGTCTCCCGGCCCCCAAGTTCCTCTTCAGCGTGGCCACCGTGTCGGCGAACGCCGCGCCATCCGCGCGGCGAGCCCCGGCCACGATCCTTCCCGTCCGCCAATCGACGATGTCCCCGGCGGCGTTGACCACGGCGAGCGCGCCGATGACCACGTCGCCGAGCCGGAGGCTGGCCGTACCCAGCCCTCCCTTCATGCCCCGCATCCCCTGCTGCTGCAGCATCCGACCGACCGTGCCGCCGGCGCCGGCCCCGACGTTCCCCTCGGCGACGGGAGCCGCCGACGCGGCTTCGCAGGCCTTGTAGGCCGACTCGGGATCCGGCCGGATGGTGGGGTCTCCCACCGCGAGGTCGTCGATGATGGCGCCGACCACGATCGGAATGCGGAGGCCGGGCGACCCCCAGTCGAAGCCGATCTTCCTTTCCTCGTGGAACCGCATGGCGCCGGCAACCGCGCGGAGGCCCCAGACGCCGCCGCCCGACAGCAGGATCGCGTGGATGGCATCGACCGGGCTGACGGGCTGCAGCAGGACCACCTGCGTCTCGCCGGGCGCCGATCCGTCGTAGTCGACGGCCGCCGCCGCCGGCTCGTCGAAGAGGATTGCCGTGCAGCCGGTCGGTCGCCGCGAATCCGTGAAGTGGCCGACCTTGAGGCCGGGAACGTCGGTGATCGATCCTGGGGAAGCGACCGGCTCGGGGCGCTGCGCCGCGTGTCCGACTCGCGCCGCCGCGACCACGGAGCCTCCGAGCGCCGCGGCAAACTCACGCCGTCTCATGAGTGCTTGCCAGCGCGATCGACGGGTGAGCGCGACCGAAACGTGTTGGGTGTGACCTCGTCGGGCATCAGCGTCCCACCCGGATAGAGCCACAGGACCTCGAGCCTGTCAAGTATCTCCCGGTTGTCCTCGATGGCGAAGTTGCCGCCCATGGCGGTGACTTTGAGCGTGACTAAGAGGGGTTCGATCCTGACGTGAAGCCCACTGAGGTGACTGTCGTTCGGGATCAGCTTGGCCCAATTCTCACCAAGAAGAGGGACAGGTGAGGGACAGTCGTCAGGCGCGCGCCATCTCGCGGACGCTCAGGACCTCGTGCTCCGTCGCTTCCCGGACGGCGGACGCCGGAACCGAGACGACCGCGACTGCCTGGCCATTCGCAGCGAACACCTCGAGCTCGTAACCCTCGGGCACGTCGGCATGCGCCGGATAGTGCTCGACGATCACTCCGACGTCGCCTGCGCGCAACCCTTCCTTCGGCAGGTCCTGCGTCAGTACCACACGCTGGGAGAGAGCGAGAGTCATAGTTTCTCCGCCCGGATGAGCGTCGCCAGCCTCGGGGCCGTTTCGCCAGTCAGGACAATCCAGATGGTGCGGACCCAAGCGTTCTTGGCCGTTTGGTCCCGTCAGCGGCCCCAGAATCTCATACTTCTGCCCGTAGGGCGATGGCCGGCCCGGCTGGGCATCAAGGGACAAGATCTGCTCGCGAAGGTCCGCATCGAGCTCCCCGGCCGTGTCCTGGGAGTATCCCAATCGGCCGAGGTATTCAGCCTTGCCACGGCCATCGGGGTGCGTCGTCGACAGGAGGTAATCCCGTAGCTTGTCTGGGGGATGATGGCGTCGCGCGACGAGAGCCTCACTGCGAGGAGATTATGCCTATTCGGCCCACCGAGATCCGCATTCCTGAGACATCTCCTTGTGTGTGGCCCTCGTTCGTGAGCCCGGCGTCACGCTCGCCGAGCGGCCGGCCATGAAGGACCCCGCAGCCGCCGCGGGGGCCCTCGCCGCGTGATCGCCCGCATCCCCGCTGGCGAGGTAGGGAAGGATCGTTCCCGATGGCGCCTGGACGACCAAGGCGCCGAGATGGGCTGGCAGGGGCTCGGGCATCTAAAGACCAGCGAGGTGGGGGATGTGCTGGAGGGCGCCGCCAGGCGCATCGAGAGGCACCTTCGGCGCCGCGGCCTCCTCCGGACCTTCAAGGACGAGATCGACTCGAGCGCCGAGGCCGACCCCTGCTCACGCCGGCGAGCCAATGGAGATCGCGCATCGCGCCGGTGGCGCCCCCGGAGGCGGCCGCGGCGACCCCAAACCCGACAGGGCGGGGGCGCCGGCAGATAACGCCCATGGGCGGAGCTTCCGGCGCGCACGTTCGCGGTCGATGTCCTCGCCTGTCCCCCGTTGTCAGGGTCGCACTGGGTGGGCGCCCCGCGAATGCGTGCAGACGGGCGAAACGCCCTTGAATTACCTATGCGCAGCGCTAGGAACGCCTAACGAGAATAAGTATCAGCTACCGCCGAGGAAGCGAGCGCAAAGCGAAGTGGAAGGGTTCTAGTATTCACCTGCCTCACTCTTCCCGCATGAGTCTGGATGGATCGACAGCAAGCGCTCGCAGGGCCGGAATGGCGGACGCCCCAATGCCCAGCAGCGCCATCGTTAGCACGGCGCCGCCCAAGACCGCGGGATCCATCGGATCTGCCTGATACACGATCTGTCCCAGCAACCGGCTGGCGAAGACACCCAACAGCAGCCCTACCAACGAGCCCACCCCCAGCAGCACGATTGGCCGCCCCACCGCCGCGCTCATCACGTACTTCGTGCGCGCGCCCAAGGCCAC
>DASXTC010000067.1:0-1671 GCA_036505635.1 Candidatus Polarisedimenticolia bacterium | reverse complement strand
GAGCTCGCCCAGCGCATCGACATCACGCTCGCCAACCTGTCGATCCTCAAGACCGGCAAGGCGCGCGCGATCCGCTTTTCGACGCTCGAGGCGATCTGCCAGGCGCTCGGCTGCCAGCCGGGCGACCTGCTTCAATTCCAGCCGGACCCGGGCGCCGGAAAGACGCCCGAGTCCGTTCGCGCCGCTTCCTGAAAGGAGGCCTCGAAATGGCTACCGATCGCCCCGAGGACGAAGTCTCGCTCGCGCGGCTCTACGTCCTTCGCGCCAGCTACCTGCTGCTCATCGTCGGCCTGGCCGCGGTCAACCTTCCCCAGCTCATCTCTCATGATCCAACCGCCCGCGGCGTGATCCCGAGCCTGCTCGGCGGGATATGGCTGCTGGCGTTCCTCGGCTTCAAGTACCCCCTGAAGATGCTCCCCCTGCTCATGTTCGAGTTCGCATGGAAGGCGATCTGGCTGTTCGATTACGGAATGCCGCAATGGACCTCCGGCCAGATCCCGCCGACGTGGCCCGAGGACTTCAAGGCGATCGTCGCGGGCGTCATCCTGATGCCGATCGTCATTCCATGGGGCTACGTCTACCGGCACTACGTGAAGATGCCGAGCCGCTGGCGCTAGGAAAATGCGCTGGTGAGGCCCTGCGGTGGCGGCGACGATCCGCGCGACCTCGGCCAATACGGCGTTGCGCGCGTCGCTTTCTGCCGACGATTCCGCGTAATAAGCGGAAACGATGATGGGCGGCCGCGAGGCTGGAGCCAGGTTTCCGGCGCCCCTTGACCTTATAGTTGACCGGTCGTATAGTTACACTGCAATGGGACGTACCAGCGACGCCAAGGAGCGCCTGATCAGGAGCGGCCGGCAGTTGATGCACGAGCGCGGCTATACCGCGGTCGGCGTCGCCGCACTGTGCGACAAGGCCGGCGTCAACAAGGGCAGCTTCTACCACGTGTTCCCGTCGAAGCAGGAGCTGGCGCTCGAGGTGATCGACAGCTTCTGGGCCGACTCCGCGACCCTGCTCGACGGGATGGTGACGGGAGACGGCCCGCCGCTGCGGCGGCTGCGGGGCTTCTTCGAGGCGACCCACGTCCGGCACCGCAAGATCAGCAAGGAGTGCGGCCACGTGGCGGGCTGCCCCCTGGGCAGCCTGGCGCAGGAGATGAGCTCCCAGGACCCCGTTCTCCGTAAGAAGCTGGGGGAGGTGTTCGAGCGGCACGTGGGCAAGTTCGAGCGGGTGATCGCCGAGGCCGTGGGCAGGGGAGACCTGCCGCGGCTCGACGCCCGCCGGGCCGCCCGTTCCCTGACCGCGCTGCTCCAGGGGGCGGTGCTACTTGCCAAGACCTGGGACGACCCGGAACTTCTGGCTGGCCTTAAAGATGACGCCCTGCGCCTGCTGGGCGTCCCCGGTGCCAAGAAGTAGACGCGTCGCATGTTTTCATCGTTTGACATAGATGACTGGTCAACTATTCCAGTTTCTTCGTATGGGAAAGCAGGTAGAGGAGGACGACATGAGCGCAAGGAAGATCGAGGGATCGGTGGCGCTGGTGACGGGGGCCAACCGGGGCATCGGCCGGGCCATCACGGAGGCGCTCCTGGAGCGGGGCGCGAAGCGGGTCTACGCCACGGCGCGCGACCCGAAGACGCTCGAGGAGCTGACGGCCCGGCACGGCGGCCG
>DASXTC010000066.1:0-27871 GCA_036505635.1 Candidatus Polarisedimenticolia bacterium | reverse complement strand
ACCCGGTCATCCGGGCGGTCTGCTCGTTGACGTCGGTGATCCGGAGGTCGGGGTCCACGGTCATGAGCGCGTCGACCGAGGCCTCGATCAGGCCGCGGGTGTAGTTCTGCGACTGCCGGAGGTCGTCCTCGAGCCGCTTCTGGTCGGTGATGTCGCGCGCGGCGGCGAAGATTCCGGCGACCCGACCGGCCGTGTCCCTGAAAACGGCGGCGTTGAACGAGACAAGCGCCTCGGCTCCGCTGTTGGACCGAACCCGAAGCTCGTAGTTCTTCACGAAGCCCTCGCTGAAGGTCTTCTGGACTCCGTCGGTGGCGCGCTCGGGATCGGTGAAGTAGTCGGCGAAGGGGCTGCCCACCAGCTTCTGACGACCGTGACCGGTGAGTCGCAGCATCTGCTCGTTCACGTCGGTGATTCGACCCTGGGGATCGACCGTCACCAGGGCGTCGACGGAGGCCTCGATCAGGCTGCGGCTGTAGTTCTGCTGCTCCCGGAGCTGCTGCTCCAGGAGACGTTGCTCGGTCACGTCGCGGGCAACGGCGAAGATGCCTCGAACGTTGCCCTCGGGGTCTCGGAAGATCGACGCGTTGAAGGAGACAAGGACCTCCCGGCCGCTCGGCTTCCTCAGCGTCAGCTCGTAGTTGGTGACGTAGGCCTTGTTGAGGGTCTGGCGAACGCCGGCCGCCGCGCGGCCGGGCTCGGTGAAGTAGCCGTCGAACCGGCTTCCGATGAGTATCTCCTTCGCGACCTCCGTCAGCTTCACCATCTGCTCGTTCACGTCGGTGATGGTGAGGTCAGGATCCACGGTTATCATTGGATCGACGGAGGACTCGATGAGACCGCGCGTGTAGTTCTGCGCCTGCCGCAGCTCCTCCTCCAGCCTCTTCTGGTCCGTGATGTCCCGGGCGGAGGCGAAGATTCCCCGGACCTTATCCTCTGTGTCCTTAAACACGGAGGCATTGAATGAGACGAGGGTTTCGCTTTCGTCCTTCGAGCGCAGGGTCAGGACGTAATCGGTGACCACGCCTTCCGAGAGGGTCTTGGCGACGCCGGAACTGGCACGGGCGGGATCGGTGAAGTAGTCGGGGAAGGGGTTGCCGATCAGTTCCTCGCGTCCATAGCCCGTCATCCGGACCGTCTGCTCGTTGACGTCGGTGATCACGAGGTCCGGATCCACGGTCAGCAGGGCGTCCACCGAGGCCTCGATCAGACCGCGGGTGTAGTTCTGGGCCTGGCGCAAGTCGCTCTCGAGCCGTTTCTGCTCGGTGATGTCCCGGGCGGCCGCGAAAACCCCTTTGAGCCGGCCGTCGGCGGACCGGAACGTGGTAGCGTTGTAGGAGACGACGACCTCCTTGCCGCTCTGGGCCCTCATCACCAGCTCGTAGTTCGTTACGCGGTCTTCGGACAGCACTCTTCGGATGCCGTCCTCGGCCCGCTTCGGGTCAGTGAAGTACTGCTTGAACGGCGAGCCAATGAGCTCTTCACGGCTATAGCCAGTCATCAGACACATCTGGCGATTCACGTCGCTGATGAGGCCGATAGGATCGGTGGTCATCAACGCATCGATGTTCGACTCGATCAGCCCCCTGTTGTATTCCTGGGACTCCTTGAGCTGGCCCAGGAGCCGTTGGGACTCCGTAAGGTCCCGAGATATCATCGTGAAGCCGATCGGTAAGCTCTCGGAGTCGCGCCGGAGGGTGATGGTGACGTACGCCGTGAATCGCGAGCCGTTCTTCCTGACTCGCCGGAGCTCTCCGGACCACTTGCCCGCTTGGCGGACCTCGTCGAGAATCGCCTGCGCCCGTCCTGACTTGATGTCGTCCGGATCGTGCAGAATGAACGCGTTTGCCTTCCCGACGACATCCGAGGAGTCATAGCCGTAGATTCTGCGGGCCCCCTCGTTCCAGGCGAGGATCAGACCGGCAAGATCCTTGGCAACGATGGAGTACTCTGTGGATCCTTCGAGAATTGAATTGAGGAAGGCGGCCTGCTCGGTGAATCCCATGCTGGGAATCAGGGAGGGAGAAGCGGGCATTGCGTCGGACTCGAGCATTGATGTCCCCCTCCGCCCGGTGCGGGTGGGTGCTTTCGTAAGGGAGGAGGCGACGTCATCGGGATCACTCCCCATGACGTGTCACGCGCTTCCCATCTTAGATCTAGCCGCGGATCCTGATACGGTTCCGAATAATATGGTCGTGCGCTTCGGCACGCAAGATTGAACGGATCTTCGTTAATATGAGGTGAATAGTCAGTCATTGAGTGAGTTTTCTGCTCAGTACATCCCCGAGCGATACGGTGGTGGGGCTTCGTCGCAATGCTCGCGTTGCTCGCCCTTGTGGTCATACCCCTGACGCCGTAGGTCTCCGGGTTGATGGGGGAGTGCCGCCCGGAGACGCCTCCCTTGCCGACGGGAACGGCTCAGGCCTCAACGCTCCTGGCAACCGATCCGGAGCAATCCTCCGGCGGGTGGCTCGTGCCGCCGGATCCGATTGCGGTCGCGGGCGCCGGCCCGATGCTCTGGGAGCACCCGTGGCCGAGCTTCCCCATCGTCCAGCCGACCCTCAGACCCGCCGCTCTCGCTGCTCCGCCCGCAGAGCTTCCATCACCTGGCGCGGGTCGGCGGCGGCGAGGATCGTGGAGAGGATGCCGGGGGTCTTGACGAGGTAGGCGATGCGGGCCAGCAGGTCGACGTGAAGCCGGGTCGAGTCGGGCGGGCCCAGCAGGAGGAACACGAGGTGCACGGGCTTGCCGTCGATGGCCTTGAAGTCCACCCCGTCGGCGACGCGCCCGAGCGCCACGGTCATCTCGCGGCACTTCTCGGTCTTGGCGTGGGGGACCGCGACCCCCCCTCCCATCCCGGTCGACATGGTGCGTTCGCGCTCCAGAAGCCGCGCCAGAGCGTCCCCCGGGTCGGGGACGACGCCGCGGGCGGCCATCATCCCGACCATCATCTCGAGACACTCCTGCATGTCCTTCGGATGAAGGTCGAGGAAGATCAGCTCTTCGCGGAGATAGTCTGGAAGCGCCATGCGTCTCGTGCCGGGCCAGGGCTGTCAAGAGGGTCGAGGCGATTATAACAGCAGGCCCCGCGCCAACTCCAGAATCCGCGCGGGAAAAAGACCGAGGTAGAGCACCCCGGCGGCGCTGACCGCGATCCCCAGGCCGAGCGCGACCGGCGTGACCACCCGCGGTGGCTGGGAGACCGGCTCCTTCATGTACATGGTGAGAATGACGTTCAGGTAGTAAGCGGCCGCCACGACGCTGTTGAGCAGCCCCACGGCCGCCAGCCCGTACATCCCGGAGTCGACGGCCGCCCTGAAGATGTAGAACTTGCCGACGAAGCCACCGGTCAGCGGCACACCGGTCAGCGACAGCATGAAGATCGACATGGCCGCGGCCAGCGCCGGGTGGCGCCGCCCCATCCCCGCGTAGGCCGCGATGTCGTCTCCCTCCCCCTCCCCGCCCCGGGCCCGGTCCATCGCCAGAACCACCGCGAAGGCGCCGAGGTTCATCAGAAGGTAGGCCGTCAGGTAGAAGACCACGCCGGCCAGCCCCTCCTCCGAGCGCGAGACCACCGCGATGAGCAGGTACCCGGCGTGCGCGATGCTGGAGTAGGCCAGCATCCGCTTGAGGCTGTGCTGCACGAGCGCCACGACGTTTCCGGCGGTCATCGTCAGGGCCGACAGCACCGAGAGCAGCCTCACCCAGTCGGCCGTGAACGGGCCGTCCCAGAAGAGGGGCGCCGTCACGATCCTCAGGATCGCCGAGAAGGCGGCCGCCTTGGTCCCCGCGATCATGAAGGCGGTCACCGGAGTGGGGGCCCCCTGATAGACGTCGGGGAGCCAGTAGTGGAAGGGGAAGGCGGCGATCTTGAAGAGGAAGCCCGCCATCGCGAGGCCGAAGCCCAGCATCAGCATGGTGAAGCGCCAGGAGCCGGCCCCCTCCCCCGAGCCCGCCGCCATCCTCGTCATCTCGAGCGTGCCGGTGGCGCCGTACATGAGCGCCATGCCGTAGATGGTGAAGCCCGTGGAGAAGGCCCCCAGCAGGAAGTACTTCATCGAGGACTCGAGCGCCCGGTCCTGCCGGCGCGCGAACCCCACCAGGACGTACAGGGGCAGCGAGAGGATCTCGAGCCCCAGAAAGAGGATCAGCATGTTGGACGAGGCCGACATCAACATCATGCCGGTGGCGGCGAAGAGCACGAGGCCGTAGTACTCGGGGTACTCCAGGTGCATCTCCTCGAGCGCCGGCATCGAAATCAAAACCGTCAGGGCGGCGGTGGCCAGGAAGATCAGGTGGAAGCAGAGCGTGAAGCGATCCATGACGATCATGCCGCCCAGCGTGGAAGCGGCCCCGCTCGCGCCCCCCCACAGGCCCAGCGTCGCCACCGCCGGGGGCACGAGCGCCAGCAGCGCCACGTAGCCCGTGTAGCGGCGCCAGGCCTTCGGCCCGACCGCCATCAGCGTCACGACGATCGCGCCGGCCGTGAGCTGGATGAAGGGCCCCAGCAGGGCCCAGTCGATCGGAGGGATCTGAAGAGTTCCGGTCATCATCCCACCAGGTACCACACGACGGCGGCGGCCCCCACCAGATAGAAGAGGGCGTAGCTGCGCACGAACCCCGAGTGGAAGAGCTTCAGCACGTGGCCGGAGGTCTCCATTCCCATCCCGACGGCATTGACCGTCCCGTCCACGGCCCTCTCGTCGAAGCGGGCAAAGGCCCGGCATGCGGCGTAGAAGGGCCTCAGGGCGATCAGCTCGTACAGCTCATCCACGAAGAGCTTCCCCTTGACGAAGCGATAGAGGGTCGCCATCCGCGCCGCGATCCGGCCGGGCAGATCGGGCCGGCGCACCCACAGATGCAGGCCGAGGAAGATCCCTCCGATGGCCGCCAGCGAGGACAGGATCATCAAGATTCCCTCGGGTCCCACGCGCCCGGTCGTCATCACCAGCTCGGGCCCCTCGAACACCGGCGCGAGCCAGTGCTCGAACAGGCCGGGGTGGCCCAGCCACGAGGCCGGCAACCCCATGAACCCGCCGGCCAGCGACAGCACCGCCAGAACACCCAGCGCCACCGCCATCGAGGTGGGCGCCTCGTGGATATGGTGCGCCTTGTCGGCCGGCACCCTCGACCGGCCCCAGAAGGTCAGGCCCATGAGGCGCGTCATGTAGGTGGCCGTCATCAGGGCGCCGACGATCCCCGCGAGCCAGAGCCCGGGGTTCTGAAGCCAGGCGCGGTGGAGGATCTCGTCCTTGCTGAAGAAGCCGGAGGTCAGCGGCACGCCGGCGATCGCGACCCACCCCGCCGCGAAGAACCAGAAGGTGCGCGGCAGGCGCGCCTTGAGCCCTCCCATCGCGCGCATGTCCTGCTCGCCGCCCAGCGCGTGGATGACGGCGCCCGACCCGAGAAAGAGCAGCGCCTTGAAGAAGGCGTGGGTCGTCAGGTGGAAGATGGCGGCGCCGAAGGCCCCCGCGCCCGCCGCCATGAACATGTAGCCGAGCTGGGAGATGGTCGAGTAGGCCAGGACCTTTTTGATGTCATCCTGCGCCATCGCGATGGCGGCCGCGGCCAGGGCCGTCGTGGCCCCGATGACGCCGACGACCTCGAGGGCCCCGGGCGCCAGCACGTAGAGGGGAGCCATCCGGCAGACCATGTAGACGCCCGCCGTCACCATCGTGGCCGCGTGGATGAGGGCCGACACGGGCGTGGGGCCGGCCATCGCGTCGGGCAGCCAGATGAAGAGAGGGATCTGCGCCGACTTGCCGCAGGCGCCGCCGAACAGCAGGAGCGCGATGGCGGTCATCGTGCCGGGGGAGGCCGCCGCCCTCTCCGGCGCGCGCGCGAGGATCTCGGCGATGTCGAACGTGCCGCCGAAGGTGGTCCAGGCCAGCAGCATCCCCAGGATGAAGGAGGCGTCCCCGATCCGATTGACGATGAAGGCCTTCCTTCCCGCGTCGGCGCAGTCGATCTTCGTGTACCAGTAGCCGATCAGCAGGTAGGAGCAGAGGCCGACCCCCTCCCATCCGACGAACAGCAGCGGCAGCGACGCCCCCAGAACCAGCGTCAGCATCATCGCCATGAAGAGGTTCAGGTAGGCGAAGTAGCGCCAGTAGCCGTCGTCGTCCCACATGTACCCGATCGAGTAGATGTGGATCAGCAGGCCCACGCCCGTGACGATGAGGATCATCACGCTGGAGAGCGGGTCGAGCAGGAAGGACCAGCCCAGGTTCATCGGGCCGATCCACTCCGCCACCGTGATGGCGTGGACCCGGTGGTGCTCGGGCAACGCCGCCAGGTCGAGGAAGCACGCCACCGACAGCGCGAAGGCGAGCGCCACCGAGCCGCACGCGACCGCCGACACGACGCTCCTGGGGAGCCGCGCGCCGATGAGGCCGTTGACGGCGAATCCAAGGAGCGGCAGGACCGGTATGAGCCAGAGAAGATCGATCATGTCACCACTTCAAAAGGTTGACCTGATCCACGTCGGTCGTCCTGCGCCTGCGGAACAGGGCGATGATGATCGCCAGGCCCACCGCAGCCTCGGCCGCCGCCACCGTCATCACGAAGAACGCGAAGAGCTGCCCGTCCATCGAGCCCAGCGCGCGGGCACTCCCCACGAACGCGAGATTGGCCGCGTTGAGCATCAGCTCGATGCTCATGAAGATCACCAGCGCGCTTCGCCGGATGAGCACGCCGACGATTCCCATCGCGAACAGGACGCCGCTCACCAGAAGGACGCTGCCGATCGGGATGCCCCCCGCCATGCCCCCCATCACTCGATCTCCCTCTTGCCCATGTAGAGCGCGCCGATCATCGCCACCAGCAGCAGGATCGACGCCACCTCGAACGGGAACAGATAGTCGGTGAAGATGAGTCGTCCCACGGCGCCCACCTGCCCGAACCCCGCGGGGAGCGGGCTGCCCGGCTGACCGTGCCCGCCGGGAAGGAGCGGCACCAGTTTCGCCGTCGCGGCCAGCAGGAGCCCGGCTCCGAGGATCGTGGCCCCGAGCTGGATCTTCCCCACGCGCCCCGCCACCCCCTCGCCGGCCGGGTCGAGCAGCATGATGACGAACAGGAAAAGCACCATGATGGCCCCCGCGTAGAGGATGATCTGCACGGCGAAGAGGAAGCTGGCGTCGAGCAGCAGAAAGAAGAAGGCCACCGAGCACAGGTGCAGCACCAGCGCGAGGGCGCAGACGACCGGGTTGCGGTGCAGGATCACCGTGCCGGCCGTCATCACGGCCACGATGGCATCGGCCCAGAAGACGAGCTCCCTCGGGCTCATATCCATCCACCGAGGATCAGCGCCGCGGTCCAGACGACGTTGGCCAGCCCCAGCGGGAGCATCACCTTCCAGCCCAGTCTCATGAGCTGGTCGTAGCGGAAGCGTGGCAGAGTCCAGCGGATCCAGATGTAGAGGAAGAGGAAGAACGACAGCTTCAGGAAGAAGACCCCCGCGTGCAGGGCGGCCGCGGCCGCCGGGGAGACGCCGGCCGCGATCCGGTCCACGATGGGGCCGTGCCAGCCGCCGAAGAAGAGGAGCACCATCATGGCCGACGAGAGGATCACGTTGGCGTACTCGGCCATGTAGAACATCAGGAAGGGCATCCCCGAGTACTCGGTGTGATAGCCGGCCACCAGCTCGGGCTCGGCCTCGGGAAGATCGAAGGGGAGGCGGTTGGTCTCCGCGTAGGCCGAAGTCATGAAGACGAGAAACCCCACCGGCTGGCTTACCACGTTCCAGACGGTCGTGCTCTGGGCGTTCACGATATCGGCCAGGCGCAGAGACCCGGCCGCCATCAGGACCCCCACCACGCCGAGCGTCATCGACAGCTCGTAGGAGATCATCTGCGCCGCGGATCGGAGCCCCCCCATCAGGGAGTACTTGTTGCGCGAGGACCAGCCGGCGAGCACGATCCCGTAGACGCCCAGGGAGGCGACCGCGAAGATCCACAGGAGCCCCACGTCGAGATCCGCGATGATGGGCGCGACGCTGATGCCGGAGACGACGAACCGATCGGCGAAGGGAACGACCGCGAAGGTGGTCAACGCGGTCGTCAGGGACAGCGCGGGCGCCATGAGGTAGATCGGCCGGTAGGCCGCCGACGGGACGATGTCCTCCTTGAAGATGAACTTGATGCCGTCGGCCAGGGGCTGCAGGAGCCCCCAGGGACCCGCGCGGTTGGGGCCGACGCGGTCCTGGATCCAGCCGGCCACCTTGCGCTCGCCCAGGACCATGGCGCTGACGAGGGTCATCACCCCCGCCAGCACGACCCCCATCTTCACGAGCCCCGCGACGATCCCCGGGCCCAGCAGCAGCTCCATCATGACGGGACCTGGACTCCGAGCGCGCCGATCGTCCTGACGGTGATCCCGGCGAAGGAGGGGACCTTCGCGGCGATCTCCGCCAGGAGGTCCCCCGCGGTGGCGGATGGCGCGACCGTGCCCATCCGGCGCATCAACTCCTCCATGACCCGCCATCCTTCCAGCGCGACGCCCGGCGGCGTCAGCGCGCGCCTGACTCGCTGCGCGCGCCCCTCGAAGTTCACCCAGGTCCCCTCGAACTCGCCGTAGGCCGGCGCGGGGAGCGCCAGGTCGGCGGTGGCCACCGGGCCGTCGGCGAAGGGCGTGATGACGCACACGAAGGAGTTCACGCCCGCCGCGTCGAGGAACGGAACCTGGCCGTCGGTCATGACGAGGATGGCGTCGATCCTGCCGGCGTGCGCCTCCTCCATCAGCGCGGCGAGACGGTGATTGCCGGCGTCGACCTCCAGCCCCAGCAGGCGCGCCCCCGCCGCGTTGGGGCTCTTGTCCGCGCGGATCAGGATGCCGTCATCCTTGCCGCGCAGCTTCTCCGGGACGATGATCCGCTCCGACTTGAGGACCTCGGAGAAGAAGCGCTTCACCATGTAGAGGTCCTCCACCGTGAGGGTGGCCGGCGCGATGGCGGCGACCGCCTCCGGCCGGCACTCCTTCAGGCGCGCCGCGAGCAGGTCGAGCGCCTCGGGCCATCTCACCGGCGACACCTTCCCGTCCCGGCGCGCCTGCGCCTCGATGAGGCGGGGCCGCACGTCGAGCGGCTCGTAGGACAGGCGTCCCTCGTCGCAGATCCACCACCGGTTCACGTGCTGGTTCTCGCGGGGCGTGATGCGCCAGATCCTGTTGTCGGCCGTGCCGAGGTCCACGTTGCACCCGCGCGCGCACGAGCCGCAGATCGACGGGACGTTCCTGAGCTCCCAGACGCGCTTCTTGAAGCGAAACTCCGAAAGCGTGAGCGCTCCGACGGGGCAGATGTCCACCGTGTTGCCCGAGTAGGGGTTGTCCAGTTGCTGGCCCGGAAAGACGCCGATGTAGGAGCGCACCCCGCGGTCGAAGACCCCCAGCTCGCCGGTGCCGGTGACCTCCTGGCAGAAGCGCACGCACCGCGTGCAGACGATGCAACGCTCCGTGTCGAGCACGACGTGGGGCCCGACCGGCTCCTGCTTGAGCCCCCTCACCTTCTCCTCCTCGAAGCGGGAGCCCCCCTGTCCGTGCTGGAACGAGTAATCCTGCAGCCGGCACTCGCCCGCCTGATCGCAGATGGGACAGTCGAGCGGGTGGTTCGCGAGAAGGAACTCCATCACCGCGCGCCGGCCGTCCTCCACCTTCGGGCCCTTCGTGCTGACCACCATCCCGTCGGCGGCGATCGCCGTGCAGGAGGTGACCAGCTTGGGCATCTTCTCGATGTCCACGAGGCAGATGCGGCAGTTGCCGGCTATGGTGAGCCCCGGGTGGTAGCAGTAGCGCGGCACGTCGAGCCCGAGGCTCCCGGCCGCCTGCAGCACGGTGGTCCCCTTCTCGACCTCGATCTGCCGGCCGTCGATCGTCAGCTTGATCTTGTCGGACATCGGACCCGAGCCCTCACGCCTTGCCGGCCCTCATCGGGCACGTCTTTAGGCTTATGTGGTCGTTGAACTCGTCGCGGAACTTGGCCACGAACGACTTGGCCGGCAGGGCCGCCGCGTCGGCGAAGACGCAGATCGTCTTGCCGATCATCCCGTCGCAGACCGAGACCAGCGTCTCGAGGTCCCCCTGCTTGCCGCCCCCCGCCTCGATGCGCGCCACGGTCCGGTGGATCCAGTCGGCGCCGACGCGGCACGGCGTGCACTGCCCGCACGACTCGTGGGCGTAGAACTTCAGCACTCGCTCGCACGCCCTCACCATGCAGACCGAGTCGTCCATGACCATGACGCCGGCGGAGCCGAGCATGCTCCCCCTGGCCATCAGCGTGTCGAAGTCCATCGGGAGATCGTCGCACTCGGACGCCGTCATCACCGCCGCCGAGGAGCCGCCGGGGATGACCGCCTTGAGCTTGCGCTTCGGGTCGAGCAGGCCCCCGCCCAGCTCCCCGAAGAGTCTCATGAACGGGATGCCGACCTCCGCTTCGTAGACGCCGGGGCGCTTCACGTGGCCCGACAGGCAGTAGAGCTTTGGCCCGGTGTTCTTCTCCCGGCCGATCCCCGCGAACCACGCGGAGCCGCGCTCCAGGATGAAGGGCACGCAGCAGAGGGTCTCCACGTTGTTGATCGTGGTGGGGTTGCCATAGACGCCATAGCTCGCCGGGAAGGGGGGCTTGAGACGCGGGTAGCCGCGCTTGCCCTCGAGGCTCTCCATGAGGGCCGTCTCCTCGCCGCAGATGTAGGCTCCCGCGCCGCGGTGCAGGATGACGTCAATGTCCCAGCCGGAACCCAGGACATTGCCGCCGATGTAGCCCTTCGCGCGCGCCTGCTCGATGGCGCGGGCCAGCGTGTTGTGACCGAGCACGAACTCGCCTCGTATGTAGATGAAGATGAGCGAAGCCCGCATGGCGTAGGCCGAGATCAGGAACCCTTCGAGGCACATGTGCGGGTCGCGCTCTATCAGGAGGCGATCCTTGAAGGTGCCGGGCTCCGACTCGTCGCAGTTGACGACGAGGTAGCGGGGCTTGGGGGAATCCTTCGGCATGAAGGTCCACTTCAGCCCGCAGGGGAACCCGGCGCCGCCCCTGCCGCGCAGCCCCGACTTCTTGACCTCCTCGACGATGGCGTCCCGTTCCATCGTCAACGCCCGGGCGAGCTGCCGGTAGGCGCCTCGCCCGACCGCCGCGTCGATGTCGGGCTGGTCGGCATGGTGGAGGTTTCTGGTGAGGACCTTCTCCGTCAGCGCGCCCATCACTTCAGCCCGTCCAGGATCGTGTCGATCTTCTTGAAGGTCAGGTCCTCGTGATAGTCCTCGTTGATCTGGCACATCGGGGCGGTGCCGCAGGAGCCGAGGCACTCCACGGTTCGCAGAGTGAATCGGCCGTCCCGCGTCGTCTCCCCGGCCTTGATGCCGAGCTTGCGCTCGAGCTGCGAGAGCAGATCGTCGCTGCCGCGAAGCCAGCACGAGACCGTCGTGCAGAGGTCGACCACGTGGCGGCCGACCGGCCTCGTGTGGAACATCGTGTAGAACGACACGACGCCGGCCACGAAGGCTGGCGACACTCCGATCTTCTCCGCGATCTGCTTCTGCGCCTCCAGGCTGCAGAAGCCCTGTTCCTGTTGAGCCAGCCACAGCGCGGGGAGCAGCGCCGATTCCTTCCGGGGATACCGGGCGATCGCCCGATCGATCTCCTTCAGCGTGCTCTCGCCCAGCCCCTGGGCCGCGTGCTCGAACTCGATGCCGACCTTCAGCTCCCCGTTCACCGGTCCACCTCCCCCATCACGGGATCGAGGCTGGCGATGATCGCGACCACGTCGGAGACGAGCGCCCCCACGCAGATCTCCGGCAGCGCCTGCAGGTTGATGAAGGAGGGAGAGCGGATCTTCATCCGGTAGGGCGATGGACCCCCTTCGCTGACGATGTGGAAGCCCAGCTCCCCCTTGGGCGCCTCGATGGCGTGGTACACCTCCCCGCGGGGCGCCTCGAATCCCTCGGTCACGATGATGAACTGGTGGATCAGCTCCTCCATCCGCGTGAGGACGTCCTCCTTGGGAGGCAGCACGAGCTTGGGGTCGTCCACGCAGATCGGACCGCCCGGCATCGTCCTGACGGCCTGTTTGCAGATCCTCACCGCCTGGCGCATCTCCTCGATGCGCACCAGGTAGCGGTCGTAGACGTCCCCCGTGGTGCCGATCGGTATGTCGAAATCGAACTGCTCGTAGCCCGAGTAGGGCCGCGCCTTGCGCAGGTCCCATTCGAAACCGCTCGCCCGCAGGTTGGCCCCGGTCACGCCCAGCTCGAGGGCGTCCGCGAGGGGGAGCACGCCGACGCCCTGCGTCCGCTCCACCCAGATCCTGTTCTTCGTCAGCAGCGTCTCGTACTCGTCGAGCTCCTTGCCGAACCGCTCGAGCCAGCGGCCCACCTGGTCGAGGAATCCAGAGGGCAGATCGCGCGTCAGCCCTCCAATCCGCGTGTAGGAGGTCGTCAGACGCGTGCCGGTGAGCGCCTCGAAGAAGTCGTAGAGGACCTCGCGTTCCCGGAAGGTGTACATGAAGACGGTGATGGCTCCCAGGTCCACCGCGTGGGTGCCGAGCCAGAGCAGGTGCGCGGAGATGCGGGCCATCTCGCACACCAGCACGCGGATGTGCCGGCAGCGCGGCGGCACCGTGACGTCCAGGAGCTTTTCGACCGCCAGCGCGAAGCCGACGTTGTTGGAGAGCGGAGCGAGGTAATCGAGCCGATCGGTGTAGGGGATGAACTGCGTGTAGGTCTTGTTCTCGGCGATCTTCTCCATGCCGCGGTGGAGGTACCCCATCACCGGCTCGGCCTTCACCACGCGCTCGCCGTCGAGCGTGAGGATCAGGCGCAGGACGCCGTGCGTGCTGGGGTGGGACGGCCCCATGTTGACCGTCAGGAGCTCGGTGCCCGGCTCGATCGTCTCGGTCTTGTACGGCATGGTCGGCGCGCCGGGGCCCGCTACGCCCCGATCCCTTCCATCGGATAGTCCTTGCGAAGCGGATGCCCCTCCCAGTCCTCCGGCATCAGGATCCTCTTGAGGTTGGGATGTCCCGTGAAGACGACGCCGACCTTGTCCCACTCCTCGCGTTCGTGCCAGTCGGCGGTGCGCCAGACCCCCGTGACGGTGGGGACCCTGTCGCCGCCCCCCGCGGGACGGACCTTCAGACGCAGAATGGAGTTGTGCTTGAAGGAGTAGAGCAGGTAGGCCACCTCGTGCTGATACTCGCGTTCGAGCCAGTGGGTCGCCATGATGTCCACGAGGTAGACGAAGGCGAAATCAGGGCTCTCCTTGAGCCAGCGTCCTACCTCGACCAGACGGGCCGGATCGATGAAGAGCGTCTCCTCCCCGCGGAAGGTGGCCTGGCCGAGGATGGCGTCGCCGAAGGCGGCCCGCAACCCATCCACCGCGCGCCGAGCCGTCTCGGCTCCGTGCTCCATGCTCGGGATCCCAGCGGGCAGGTCGGAAGGGGGCACCCCTCACTCCCACGTGAAGGCGCCGCGGCGCCAGATGTAAACGTAGCCGACCACCAGCACCAGCAGGAAGACCATCATCTCGACGAGGCCCGGGTACCCGAGGCGGCGGAACATCACGGCCCAGGGATAGAGGAAGGCCGCCTCGATGTCGAACAGGATGAACATCATCGCCACGAGATAGAACTTGATCGAGATCCGCTTGGAGGATTTGTCGATCAGGAGGCTGCCGCACTCGTAGGGGTAGGTCTTGGTGCGAGAACCGCGCACGTGGCCCGCCAGGTGCGAGACGGCGAGCAGGCCCACGGCCGTCACGCCCGCCACCGCGAGGAGGATGAAAGCCTGGAGGTACTGATCCGACACGCCGGGGCACCTTTATCGGGAATTCGCTTCGCGGCTGGCGAAGCGGGAGGCTATCACAGCCCGCCGCGGGAGGTCAAACGGTGGAGCCTCAGTAAATCGAGCGGAATGAGGCATTTACATGATCACCTTGCCCAGCGCGGAGAGGATCAGATCCACGGCGAGCCGGCCGGTCTGGTTGGCCGTGTCGAAGAGCGGATTGACTTCGGTGATCTCGATGGAGAGCACCTTGCCTGAGCCGGCCATCTTCTCCATGGCCAGATGGCTCTCGCGAAAGGTGGCCCCGCCGCTCTCCGGCGTTCCGACGCCTGGGGCGAAGGACGGATCGATGAAGTCCATGTCCATCGTGACGTGAAGGCCCGCCGTGCCGGCGGAGGCGATCCGGATCGCCTCGTTGATGACCTCCCCCATGCCTCGCTCGTCCAGCTCGCTCATCGTGAAGACGCGCACCCCCATCGAGCGGATCAGCTCACGCTCTCCCGGGTCGAGACTGCGGGCCCCGATGACGGCGACATGAGCGGGGGCGACCTTGGGCGCGAATCCCGCGATGCGCGTCAGCTCGGGGGCCCCCTTGCCCAATAGCACCGCCAGCGGCATCCCGTGCACGTTGCCGGAGGGGGAGGTCTCCGGTGTGTTGATGTCGGCGTGGGCGTCCAGCCAGACGATCCCGATCTGCTCCGAGCGCCTGCGATGGAAGGACGCCAGCCCGGAGACGGTGCCGGCGGCGATCGAGTGGTCACCACCGAGGACGATCGGCACCGACCCGCCGGCCAGCGCCCCCTCGACCCGGCCCGCCAGATCCTCGCAGGCGGCGGCGATCTCGGGGAGGTATCTCGCCCGCGCGCTGGCCTGGGAGATCGACTCGGGCTGCGGCACCGGGATGTTGCCCAGGTCGGTGACGGCGTAGCCGAGGGCCGCGACGGCGCGGTCGAGCCCGGCGGCGCGGATGGCCGACGGGCCCATGTCGACCCCGCGCCGTCCGGCGCCGAGATCCATGGGGACTCCGATGATCGTCACGCTCCGATTCAATGCCACGTCACCTCGGCCGCATTGTACTATCGCGCGGATGCCGGCAGGACCCTTGACCCGCGAGACTCTCGAGCGCGCCGCCCGATGGCTGGCCCGGCGCGACGGCGGCCTCGCGCTGATTCACGAGCGGCACGGGACGCCACCCCTGTGGGGCAGACGGCCCGGATTCCCCGCGCTGGTCCGGATCATCCTCGAGCAGCAGGTGTCGCTGGCCTCGGCGCGCGCGGTGTTCGCGCGTCTGGCGGAGCGTGCCGACCCGCTCACCGCGCGGCGGGTCGTTGCGCTCGGCCAGGGGCGCCTGAGGAGGCTCGGCCTGACGCGCCAGAAATCAGGTTATTGCATGCATCTCGCCCGGTGGATCGCGCGGGGGAGGCTCGACCTGCGCGCGGTGTCACGGATGAGCGACGCGGAGGCGAGGGCCGAGCTGATGCGCGTCAAGGGGATCGGGAGCTGGACGGCCGACATCTACCTGCTGATGGCGCTGCGCCGGCCCGACGTCTGGCCCTCCGGTGATCTGGCCCTCGCGCAATCTCTGACGATGCTGCGCGGGATGCGCGCGCGCCCCGCGCCGCGCCGGCTCGAGGCGCTCGCCGAGAGATGGCGCCCCTTCCGGTCCGTGGCCGCCAGGATGCTCTGGCAGCACTATCTCGCCGAACGCAACGGCGGGAAGAGATAGAATGGGCCATTCAGCGAGGGGCACCGGCATGTATCGTCCCGTCGGGGAGATCATCGGCACCTACGATTCGTCCTGCCCGCTCGAGCTGGCCCGGACGATTCCCTCCGCCTACTACACCGACCCGCGGATCGCCGGCCTGGAAGCGCGCACGGTCTTCTCGGGGTCATGGCAGATGGTGGCGCGCGCCGAGCAGGTCGCCCTCCCGGGACAGTACGTGACGGCCGAGCTGGCAGGCGAGCCGATCGTCGCGGTCCGGGGCAACGACGGAGTGCTGCGCGCCTTCTTCAACGTCTGCCGCCACCACGCCGCCGCGGTGATGACCCTGCCGGAGGGGAAGACCCCGCACCTTCGCTGCCCTTACCACGGCTGGACCTATACGCTCGAAGGGGAGCTGAAGGGGACCCCCGACTTCCAGGGGGTGTGCGAGTTCGAGCGCTCGAGCAACGGTCTGGTCCCGATCGCCTGCGGCGTGTGGGAGAAGTTCGTCTTCGTGAGGCTCGATGCGACCGGACCCTCCCTGCCGGAGTTCATCGGGGCCGACCTGATCCGGCGGTTCGAGCCGCTCGGCCTCGGCGGGCTCCACTTCATGGAGCGCCGCCACTACGACTTCGAGTGCAACTGGAAGGTCTTCGTGGACAACTACCTCGACGGCGGGTACCACGTCCCGTTCCTGCACACGGGGCTCGACAGCGTGCTGGACTACAGCAAGTACACCATCGAGAACGGCGAGCGCTTCTGCCTCCAGCAGAGCCCCATCGTGAGCGTGGGGGCCGAGCCCAGGACCGGCGCCGTGCGCAAGGGGGAGCGGGCGCTCTACTACTGGCTCTATCCCAACTTCATGATCAACTGGTACGAAGGGGTGATGGACACGAACCTCGTCCTGCCGCTCGGCGTGGATAGGACCCTCGTGGTCTTCGACTTCTACTTCCCCGACGTGACCTCGCCAGAGGGGCGCGCGCGAAACCTCGCCAGCATCGAGGTGGGCCAGAGGATCCAGGACGAGGACACCGCCATCTGCAAGTCGGTCCAGCGAGGGCTGCTCTCGCGGGCCTACGATGCCGGACGGCTCTCGGTGCGCCGCGAGGCGGGCGAGCATCTTTTTCATCGCCTCCTGCACGCCGATCTGAAGCGCGGGCTCGCCGCCGCGCTATAATCGCCGCGTTCGATGGCCTTCCTCCACGGCGGAGCCCGCGGATGTCCCATCACGACCGCATCATCGAGAACCCGACCGATCTGATCGGAAACACCCCGCTCGTGCACCTGCGCTCGTTCGACGAGGCCACCGGGTGCAGGATCCTCGGCAAGTGCGAGTTCATGAACCCCGGGGACTCGGTCAAGGACCGTCCGGCGCTCTGGATGATCGAGGAGGCCGAGAGGAGCGGCGGGCTCATGCCCGGCGGGGTCGTGGTGGAGGGGACCGCCGGCAACACCGGGATCGGCGTGGCGCTCGTCTGCGCGGCCAAGGGGTACCGGTGCATCCTGGTGATCCCCGAGACGATGGCGCGGGAGAAGATCGACCTGGTGCGCGCCTACGGGGTCGAGGTCGTCCTGTCGAAGAAGGCGCCGTGGGGGGATCCGAACCACTACCACGAGATCGCCAAGGGGATCGTGGCGGGCACACCGGGGGCCTTCTTCTGCGACCAGTTCAACAACCCGGACAACACGAAGGCCCACTACGAGACGACCGGCCGCGAGCTCTGGGAGCAGACCGGCGGGCGGATCGACGCCCTGGTGACCGGCATGGGGACCTCGGGCACGCTGATGGGCGCGGGGCGGTACCTGAAGGAGCGCAATCCCGACGTCCGGCTGATCGCGGCCGACCCGATGGGGTCGGTCTACTTCAACTACGTCACGCGCGGGGAGGCGAAGGCCGAGGGCTCCTCCATCCTGGAGGGGGCCGGCATCGGGAGGCTCCCGGGGCTCTTCGCGCCCACAGGGATCGACGAGATCCTGCGGGTGAGCGACCCGGAGGCGATGGCCGCGATGCGTCAGATCATCCGCAGGGAGGGGCTCTTCGTGGGGGGCACCTCGGGGCTCTCCGTGGCCGGCGCCGTCAAGGCGTCCCGCCAGCTCGGCCCCGGAAAGACGATCGTCACGGTGCTGTGCGACTCGGGACGCAACTACATGTCGAAGGTATTCAACGAAGAGTGGATGAAGGCCCAGGGGCTGGCCGAGTCATGACCTCCCCACTCCTGCTCGCCACCGCGCTCGCCATGGGGGCGTTGCACGCCTTCGACGTGGATCATCTGGCCGCCGTCACCACTTTTATCGCGCGCCGCCCCTCATCGCGCTCCGCGGCGGCGTACGCGGTGCGCTGGGGGCTGGGCCACTCGGCGACGCTGCTGGCCGTCGGGCTCGCCACGAACCTCTTCAGCTTCGCCCTCACGCCCGGGATGCGGACGGCCGCGGAGCTGGCCGTCGGCGGGATGCTCATCCTCCTCGGGCTCTGGACCTTCCGCCGCCAGGGGCCCCGGGTCGAGCATCACCGATCGGTCTTCTGGGTGGGGGTGGTGCACGGTCTGGCCGGTTCGGCTGGACTGATGCTGATCCTGCCGGTCGCCCTGATCTCGCCGGCGTGGTCGGTCACCGCCTTCATCCTCACGTTCAGCCTGGGGGTGACCCTGGCGATGATGGTCTACGCGCTGGCGGTCGGGGGGATGCTGGGGAGGGTGGCCGGCGGCGCGGGAGCCCGGTGGTACCCCTGGCTCTCCGGCGCCGCCGGATCCTGCACGATCCTGCTCGGGCTGGCCTGGATCTCGGCCACTCTGGCGGCACGGGGAGCCTGAGCCCAGGAGTGCCTCCGAGTAATGGCCGGCCCTCCTCCTACTGTCCAGCAGGCGCGAACGGCGCCGTCTTGGAATCGACGTCCAGAGTCAGCATGAACCCGTTGGTCCCCTTGTACTCGAAGGCCTTGTCGCCGACCCGGTAGGCCTCGACGACGTTCGGCATCAGGACGAAGCCGTCGTTCTTCCTGGCGCCCCAGTACTTGAGGTTGTTGATGACGATCGGCTGGGCGGGGTTGTCGGCATTGCCCGCCGCCTTAAGGTGGACCTCCGCCGTCTTGCCGCCGTCGAGCAGCGCGTGCGCCTCGTTGCCGGCCTGGTTCCAGGTGATGTCCCCCTCGGCGGTCTTGAAGGAGTTCCACTTCACGGGGAAGAGGCGCTTGGCGACCTCCGTGATCCCCTCACGCTGCTCCTTGGTGGTGGCCTTGTCGAAGGTCAGGACGACCCAGTCCATCTGCATCTTGGAGAAGTCGCCGCCCAGGTCGGTCGAGATCCACCACTTGGCGCCGTCCAGCTTCACGTCGCCGTAGTGACCGGTGTTGACCTTGTAGGCGTTGTTCGCCCGGCAGTAATGCTTCGCTTCGTGCCCTTCGTGATGGGCCGACGGCTTCGTGTTGAAGTAGCACGGGCAGAACATGGTGCAGGAGCACGCCTCGATGACGGTGGCGTTCATGCTCCATTCGGGGCTCTGGGCCGCCATCGCGGGGCCCGAGCCGAGCGCCAGGCCGGTGAGAAGCACTGCCGACGCTGACAACGATGACAAGAACGGGGATTTCATGCTGCCCTCCTTCAGGTGCATGTGAAACGCGACGCGGTCGCAGACTTGGCTTTTGGCTTCCGGACGGCTCATCTTTTAGCACCGTCGCGGCCGGAATGTCAACCACGGCGGCCGGCCGCCCGGCCCGGCCTTCCCCCGCGGCATCCAAGTATGCCGCACCGCTTTGCGGTTGACACTCCTCCTGCGCGCCCGTAGCATCCCGGCCATGGCGGCTTCACTCATGCCGTACCTGGCCCGTCGCCTTCTGGTCGCCGTGCTCCTGATCCTCGGCGTGGCCACGGCCACCTTCCTTCTCATCCACGCGGCCCCGGGGGATCCCACCGATCTTTACACCGCCTCGGAGATGGATCCGGACGCGCGACGGGCGGTGATTGCGGCCTACGGTCTCGATCGCCCGCTGGCCGAGCAGTACGGACGCTGGCTGGCGGGCGTGGCTCGCGGGGAGCTGGGCTGGTCGATCGCGCATCGCAGACCGGTGGCCTCGGTGATCCTGGAGAGGATGCCGCGCACGCTCCTGCTCACCGTCGCGGCCTTCGCGCTTCAGCTGGCGGCCGGCCTGGGGATCGGCGTTCTGGCGGCCCGGCGGCGCGGGTCGTGGTCCGACGCCGCCGCATCGGGCGGCGCGCTCGTCCTCTACTCGATCCCCTCCTTCTGGCTGGGCGCCCTGCTCATCATGTTCTTCGCCCTCCATCTCGGCTGGCTCCCTTCATCCGGGATGCGGGATCTGATCGCGGCACCGTCCACCATCTGGGGGGCGTTGATCGACCGCGCCCGCCACCTGGTGCTGCCGGTCCTCTGTCTGGGGCTCGGCTCGGCGGCCTCCACCGCACGCTTCGTGCGCTCGGGCCTGCTGGCCTCGCTTGCGGAGGGGTACGTCACCGCCGCCCGCGCGCGCGGGGCCCGCGAGTCGTCGGTGGTGCTGCGTCACGCGCTCCGCAACGCGATCCTCCCCGTCATCACGCTGGCCGGCCTCTCGGTGCCGTTCCTGCTGAGCGGCTCGGTCATGGTGGAGAATGTCTTCTCGTGGCCCGGGATGGGAACCCTCTCGGTGGAGGCGCTCTTCGCGCGCGACTACCCGGTGGCCCTGGCCTGTCAGCTCCTGCTGGCCGTGGCCGTGGTGGCCGGAAACCTGGCCGCGGACGTCGGTCTCGCGCTGGCCGACCCGAGGCTTCGCGAGTGGGCCCGGCCTTGAGGGGGCTGGGTCTGGGGTACGATCGGCTCACGCTTGGAGCGATCCTGATGGGGGCCGTGCTGGGGCTGGCCGTTCTGGCGGGGCTCCTCTCCCCCCGGGACCCCATCGAGCAGGATCTCACCTCCTCCCTCTTTTCGCCCAGCCGCTTCCACCCGCTCGGCACCGACTCGCAAGGCCGCGATATCCTGGCCCGCGTCGCCCACGGCGCCCGCGTCTCCCTGACGGTGGGGGCCCTGGCCACGATGGCCGCCTCCCTGATCGGCCTGGCGGTGGGGCTCGCAGCGGGGGTCTTCGGAGGCCGCACCGATCGGATCCTGATGCGCGGCGTCGATCTGATGCTGGCCTTTCCGACCCTCGCGCTCCTCCTCGTGCTCGCCTCGCTCTTCCACGCGGACAACGTGGTCGCGCTCGTCGTGCTGATGGGGCTCACCACCTGGATGCCGGTGGCCCGGCTGGCGCGCGCCGAGTCTCTCGCCCTCTCGCGGCGGACGTTCATGGAGGCGGCCGCCTCGCTCGGCTCGGGCCCGACGCGCCGCGCCCTGCGCCACCTGATCCCCAACGTGGCACCCACGATCCTCATCGCGGCGACGCTTCAGGTGGGAGACACGATGCTGATGGAGTCGGGCCTCTCCTACCTCGGGCTCGGGGTGGCGGCGCCGACCCCATCGTGGGGGGACATGGTGAGGCAGGGAATGCCGAGCCTCGGAGACGCGTGGTGGGTGGCGACCTTCCCGGGGCTCGCGCTGGCCGTGGCGGTGATCGCCTTCAATCTCGTGGGGGACGGGCTGCGCGACGCGCTCGACCCTCGCCTGGCCCCGCTCACGGCCGCGGGCCGGGACCCGCGGTGGGCGGCGGACCGACCCGCCATTTCCTGAGGGTGCCGAGGATCCCCAGAGGGCCCGGCTCCACGTCCTGCAGCCTGTGGCTCACCGCGTAGAGCCGATCCTGCTCGAAGAGGAAGGTGACCGCCTGGTCGCGCGCGATCATCTGCTGGGCCCCTTCCCAGAGGGGCCGCGCCTCCTCGGTCGTCGCGGTCCAGCGCGAGCGTGAGCGCGCGGAGGCGGCCGGCAGGCAGGCGAGCATGATGAGGGCGATGCGGCGCATGGCACCCGGCATCATACGCGATGCCGCCTTGACTGCCACAGGCCCCGCGGTATGATTCCGACCTTGCGGCCCCTTGCTACCAACGCCACCGGCCAGCGACCCGGAGGGAGCGCCGCTCCGACCGAGCCTTCCGGCCCGCCGATGCCGGTCCTTCTCCTGATCACCCTCTCCGGGTGCGCGTCGCTGATCTACGAGGTCGTCTGGACCCGGCGGCTGACGATCCTCTTTGGCGCTTCGACCTGGGCGGTGGCGACGGTGATCGCCGGTTTCCTCGGCGGGCTGGCGGCCGGCGCGTGGGCGCTGGGTCCTCTGATCGATCGCAGCCGGCGCCCCCTGCGGGCCTACGCCTTGCTCGAGGCGGGGATCGGCCTCTACGCGCTGGTCTTTCCGGAGCTGGCCGGCGCGATCACGCAGGTCTACGTCGCCATCGGTCCGTCCCTTTCGGGCTCGTTCACGCTCCGCACCCTCCTGCGGGCGGTGCTCGCCGTCGTCGTGATCCTCCCGCCGACCGCCTTGATGGGGGCCACCTTGCCTGCGATGTGCCAGTTCGTCGCGCGGCGGCCGCCGGCGCTCGGCCGGGACCTCGGCGTGATCTGCGCGCTGAACACCCTCGGGGCGGCCGCCGGCGCCCTGCTCGCCGGGTTCGTTCTGATCGGATCGCTCGGCCTGAGCGGAACGATGCGGGCCACGGCGGCGCTGAACCTGGCGCTGGCCATCACGGCCTTCGTACTCTCCCGCCGCATGGGAGAGCGACCCGCCGGCGAGGCGACTGCGCCACTCGACCCCGGGCGCCGCGCTCCACAGGCAACCGTACTTCCCCTTGCCGCGGCCCGCCGGGCAGTCCTCGTTGCGATGGCGCTCTCCGGGTTCGCGGCGGTCGGATACGAGGTCCTCTGGACCCGGGCGCTGGTCACCGCGCTGCACACCGGATTCACATATGCCTTCTCGATGATGCTCGCGACCTTCCTCGCCGGACTCGGGCTGGGGGGCCTGCTGCACGCCGGGCTCTTCTCGCGGTCGCAGTCGCCGCTGCGCCTCCTCGCCCGCCTGCAGCTTCTTCTCGGAGTCTGGTCGTTCGTGTCGATCGCGCTGCTGGGCGGGCTTCCCTATCTCGAACGGCTGGCCGCGGAGCACGGCTGGATCGGGGCGATCTACACATGGCCGTCGTGGGTCGCCGAGATGATGACCGCCTCGATACTGGTGATCCTGCCTCCGACCCTGCTCCTCGGGATCGCCTTCCCGCTGGCCGGACAGGTGGTCGCGGGATCCGGAGGCGATCTCGGGAGACGGATCGGGATCCTTTACGCCTGCAACACGGTCGGCTCGATCCTCGGCTCGCTGATCGCCGGATTCGTCCTCGTGCCGAGCATCGGGACGCTCAACGCGCTCGCCCTGCTCGCCGGTCTGAACATCCTGGCGGCGGGCTGGCTGCTCTGGACGGCCCCGCCGTCGTGGGAGCGCCGCGCCACGATCCTGATCGCCGCGTCCCTGCTCGGCGTGGGCCTGGGGGTCCTCCCCTCGGATCACTGGCGGATGGCGCTGAGCCGGTGGCACGCCGGCCGGCAGATCTACTTCGGGGAGGACGCCACGGGCGTCGTGGAGATCTACGATGAGCCCTCCGGCGCGGGCGGCTCGTATCGTCGTCTCTTCGTGAACCAGACCTCCTATGCCTCGACGTCCGACTACGCACGCCGCTACCACAAGCTCCTCGGTCACCTGCCGGCGCTCCTCCACCCGCACCCGGAAACGACCCTGGTGATCGCCTTCGGGACAGGCATGACGGCCGGCGCGCTGGCGCGCTACCCCACGGTCTCGCGGGTCGACTGCGTCGACCTCTCCCCGGCGGTGTTCGGCGGCGCCTGCCACTTCGCGGCGGAGAATGGAAACCTCCTGGCCCTTCGGAAGGTGAGGTCCGTGGTGGAGGACGGCCGCAACTATCTGTTGTTGTCGCCTGGATCGTACGACGTCATCACCCTCGAACCGCCCCCTCCGCGATTCGCGGGAGTGGCGGAACTCTACTCGCGGGAGTTCTACGAGCTGATTCGGAGCCGGCTCCGCCCCGGCGGCCTCGCGGCCCAGTGGATCCCGATGCACAGCCACACCGAGGAGGAGATGCGGATGCTGGTGCGCTCCTTCGTGGATGCCTTTCCCGAGAGCACCTTGTGGGTGCCGGTGCAGAGCGACGCGATCGTGATCGGCCGTACGCAACGCGGCGGGATCGATCTCGGTGTCGTCGGCCGCCACCTGAGGGACCCGAAGGTCGCGGCCGACCTGGCCGACGCGGGCGTGGAAGGGGTCGCCGATGTGGTCTCCCTCCTGGCGCTGAACGCCGGTGCCCTTGCCCGATACGTCCGTGACGTCGCGCCGATCACCGACGATTGCCCGGCGATCGAGTTCTTCGTCGGAAGGCCGCTGGTCGAGACGCCTGTCCACCTGGAACGACTGCTGCCGTTCCGGATCGGCGCGACCGATCTGCTCGCGGAGCTCGACGGGGTCGGCGGACCCGACGGCGCCACGCGTCAGGAACTCCTCCGGCACGTGGACGCGATGGATCACTTCTACCGCGGGACCGTGCTTTCGAACCGGGGGGACAGGCCGGGGCGCGACCGCGAGTGGCGGCTGGCAAGGCAGGAGGTCCCGGAGAGCCTCTTCTTCCGGCGGATCGGCGAGAGGTGAGCCGGCTTCCTGCAGTCAGATTCCGACGCATCCTTGACTGCGAGAGGTGGCGGTGATCCGGGACGGCTCGGGACGGGCCACGGCCGCCCTCGAGATGCGCGACCGGGACCTGACCCCGCCGCGGTTCTGGTCTCCCGTGCGCGGGATCGCGGATCCGGCGACTCTCCTGAACCCGGAGGGGGATCTCTACATGGACGGGCCCCCCTCCCTGGTGATGAACCCCCTCACGAGGCTTCCCGAGGCGGTCTGGTCGTACTGGGACGGCAGCCACTACCAGATCGCGGATGCGCTTCGAGGGGTCCTCCTGGAGGACCGTTCCGACACCGCTGGGTCCCGACTTCGAGTTCATCACGTCGGACGCCTACCAGAACCTCGACCCGAAGCTCTGGATAGACGCGGCTGGAAACCTTCGGGTGGCATTGTGGCGGGAGGGGAGCTGGCGGGCGGCCAGCGTCTACGACGCGGAGGCGGGCGCCTGGCCGCCCCCGGTCCTCACGAGCTTTCCGGTCTGGTAGTGGCCGCGCTCCCCACCTCGTGTGGTACGTCACCACGGACGACAGAGGCGGTCCAGGAGGACCTGAGGAGGTCGAAGCGGGGAGCGCGACCTCCCTTGTGATGCTGTATTACCATTTTCCCCGGAAGAGTACGTCGAGTTCGCGGGGGGGTCAAGCGGTTATTTCCACGGTTTAACGGGGACCCGGAGAAGGCCCGCGTCACAGATGGTATATGATCCGGCCACCGCTTCCTGGCCCGCCCCGCCCCGCCTTGGAAGGGAGCAAGGGGATCGCCGCCATGTCCACCGACAAGCCCACACCCCGTCCCGCCGCCTCTCCGCGCGGGCGCTGGCGCGCCGGCCGCCTGCTGCGCTGGCTCGGGGCCGCGCTCCTGCCGCTCTCGGTCCTCGCCGTGGTCGGGCTCCTGGTGATCACGGTGGCCTCGTACCGCGTGGCCGCCCGCTTCGAGGCCCGCGAGCAGGAATCCCCCACGCGCATCTACGGGCGCGCGGCCCCCCTCGCCCACGGGGCGCTCCTGCCCGCCGAGGAGATCGTCTCCCGGCTCAAGCGGCTCGGCTACCGGCAGGCGCGAAACGAGGTGAAGGCGCCGGGCGAGTTCCGCCAGGCAGGGGGCCTGACCTTCTATCTGCGTTCCTTCGAGAATGCCGGCGGGATGGTGAACGCCCGCGCCCTGAGGGTCCATTACGACGGGGCGCGGATCTCTTCGGTGGAGGACCTTGGCTCGGGGGACCCGGTGGAAGGAGCTGTGCTCGAGCCCGAGGTCCTGGCCACGCTGTACGGCCCCGTGCAGGAGGACAGGACCGTGCTGCCGCTGTCGGAGTTCCCGCACGACCTGGTCGACGCGGTGCTGGTCTCGGAGGACAGACGCTTCTACGCCCACCTCGGGATCGACCCGTTCGGGATCGCGCGGGCCGCCGTCACCAACGTCAGCGGCCACGGGATCAAGCAGGGAGGAAGCACGCTGACCCAGCAGCTCGCCAAGAACCTCTACTTCGACCAGGAGCGGACGTGGGCGCGCAAGGGAGCGGAGGCCGTGACGGCGCTCATCCTCGAGGCGCGCTACAGCAAGGACCGGATCCTGCAGGCCTACCTCAACGAGATCTACCTGGGGCAGAAGGGGGCCGTGTCGATCAAGGGTTTCGCGCAGGCGGCCTCGTTCTACTTCGGCAAGGACGTCCGGTCCCTCGATCTGTCGGAGGCCGCCACGCTGGCAGGCCTCATCCGCGCCCCCGGCGTCTACAACCCGTTCGTCCATCCCGATCGCGCGGTCGAGCGGCGCGACCAGGTCCTGGCCGCCATGGAGGAGGAGGGCAAGATCAGCGCGGAGGAACACCGCGCGGCGCGGGCGAAGGCTCTGAAGGTCTCCAGGGACCGTCGGACCGGCGGGGCGCTCAAGGGGGTCTCTTACCTGGCCGACTACGTCCGGCAGATGATCGGAGACGACACCGTCGGAGATCTCTCGCGCGCCGGCGTGCGAGTCTTCACGACGGTCGATCCAACGATGCAGAGGCGGGCCGAGGAGGCGCTCACCCGCGGCATCGCGAACCTCGAGACGACGTACCGGAAGCTGCGTCGCCGGGAAGGGCTCGACAAGATTCAGGGGGCGATGGTCGTGCTCGACCCGCGCGATGGTTCGGTGCTGGCCATGGTGGGAGGGCGCGACTACGCGACCAGCCAGTTCAACCGGATCACTCAGGCCCGGCGCCAGCCCGGGTCGCTCTTCAAGCCGTTCGTCTACCTGACCGGCTACGAGGCGACCGAGGCGGCCGGCGGCGGTGAGGACCTCTTCACCCCGGCCACCCAGCTCGAGGACGAGCCGCTCGAAATGCGCGTGTCGGGCAAGCTGTGGGCGCCGGCCAACTACGACAACGAGTTTCGCGGACCGGTGACGGCGCAGATGGCGCTGGAGCAGTCGCTCAACGTGCCGACGGTGCGCGCGGCGCAGCGGATCGGGCTCAAGTCGATCGTGTCGCTCGCGAAGGACGTCGGGATCGATTCGGCGCTCAGACCCTTCCCTTCGCTGGCGCTGGGAGCGCAGGAGGTCACCCCCCTGGAGATCGCGGGGGCCTACGCCACGATCGCCGCCGGTGGGATGCGCCATGAGGCTGCCATGGTGGAGACGATCCGCGACGGGCGCGGGACTCTCCTGTTCGAGCGCCAGCAAAAATCCGAGCAGGCGGTCCCCGCGGCGGCCGCCTATCTCGTGACCGTCGGATTGCAGGGCGCCTTCGATCGCGGGACGGCCGCCTCGGCCCGCTCGCTCGGGTTCACGGGGACCGCGGCCGGCAAGACCGGCACGACCGACGACTACCGCGACGCCTGGTTCGCGGGTTACACCCCGGACCTGCTGGCGCTCGTATGGATCGGCTTCGACGACGGCGAGTCGACCGGCCTGACCGGCGCGCAGGCGGCGCTGCCGATCTGGGTCGACTTCATGAAGCGCAGCGGCGTGGAGACCTCCGACCCGTTCCTCGAGCCCGAAGGGATCGGATGGCACCAGGTCGATCCCGTGAGCGGCGGTCTCGCGCGCTGGTCGTGCCCCGACTCGCGCTGGATGGCCTTCATCGAGGGGACCGAGCCGACGTCCAAGTGCAGCCTTCACGGCTGGTTCGGAAACTGGTTTTCGAGGCGCGGCGAGACGGAGGGGCGCGAGTAGCGACCTCTACTCGTACCTGAGCGACTCGATCGGGTCGAGGCGCGCGGCCCGCACGGCGGGATAGACGCCGAAGATGAGCCCCACGAGCGCCGAGACGGAGAACCCCGTCGCCACCGCCCAGATTGGGACGTGCGCCTCCGGGATGAACTCGGAGAAGAGCCCGGTGACGCCGTAGCCGAGACCGATCCCCAGCGCTATGCCGAGCCCGCCCCCCAGCACCGTGAGGATCGTCGCCTCGATCAGGAACTGCAGCATGATGTGCGAGCGCCGCGCGCCCACCGCCTTGCGCACTCCGATCTCGCGGGTGCGCTCGGTCACCGAAACGAGCATGATGTTCATGATCCCGATCCCGCCCACCAGCAGGGAGATCCCCGCCACGGCGCCCAAGAACATCGTGATGAAGCCGGAGACCTGGGTGGCGGTGGCCAGCAGGTCGTCCTGGCTGCGGATGGTGAAGTCGTCCTGCGCCACCCGGTGCCGCTCCCGCAGCAGGTCGCCGATCGCCTGCACCGCGAGATCGGAGGTGTCCTTCTTGTCGTCGGCCAGCTGCACGTTGATGGTGGAGACGGTGTTGCCGCCGCGCGCGGTGCGGTTGCGGTTGAGGCGGGTCTGCATGGTGGTCAGCGGGACGAAGATGACGTCGTCCTGGTTGCCCTGCGCCTGCGATCCCTTCGGCT
>DASXTC010000065.1:0-2881 GCA_036505635.1 Candidatus Polarisedimenticolia bacterium | reverse complement strand
CCGGACGACCGCCGCCGTCTTCATGAGGATGCGGTCCCCTTCGAGGTGGCCGCGGGTGTCGTTGACCTTCTTGAAGTCGTCGAGGTCGAACATCGCCAGCGAGAGCTTCAGGTCGTGCCGGCGCGCGCGCAGCACCTCGCGGTTCAGGGCCTGGATGAAGTAGGCGTGGTTGAAGAGGCCGGTCAGGGCGTCGGTCACCGCGGAGCGCTCGGTCCGCTCGTAGATCGCGATCTCGATGACCTTGGGGTTGTGCAGCTCCCGGTTCACGTTGACGAAGTAATCGAGCAGGGCCACGCGAAGGCCGACGTCGCGGCGGAGGGCCGTCAGCAGACGGTCGCGGTGGGCCTGGATCCGCCGCCAATGCCGGTACGCCTCGCTCTCGGTGAAGTTCAGATGCGTAAGGATCGACAGCAGGCAGGCGTAGACGGGCCGGCCCGATTGCCGGTAGCCCTCGAGCTCCTCGAGCAGGCGCTCCTCGTGGGGGGGATCGGACTCGAGGAGCTTGAGCAGGCTCTGCCGGACGTTGACCTCGTCTGTCGGTCTGGGCGGCAATGGACCTTCCTGGCAGGATATCAGGAGAGGGTATGATAACCACGAGGGCGTTGTCCAATCCGGAGACCCGTGCTCATCCCCGCGCTCCTCCTCCTCCCGCTCGCCGTTCGGCCCGCCCTGCCCGCCGAGGTGTACTTCGAGCAGACGACCCTCGTGCGCGGCCGCGACGGGGCCGCCGCGCCCGGCGTGCTCTCTCGCGTCTGGTACGCGGGCCGGCGGATGCGCCTGGAGCCGGGGGAAGGGGAGGGCGGCCCCGCGCTCGTGCTGCGCCTCGACCGCGGCCAGGCGTACCGCATCGACCCCGAGCACAAGCGGGCCGTCGAGCTGGACCTCGAGCGCATGCGCGTCCGGGCGCAGATGGACCTCGCGCTCGCCGGCGAGCTCATGGGAGGCGCGGACGGAGCGGTGCGCACCATCGAGTTACCGGGGGGGAAGGTGGTGGCGGGGTATTCATGCCGGGGTTACCGTATCGCGGCCGGAGGCGTCTCGATGGACCTCTACGTCTCCAAGGCCGTGCCCCTCGGCGTCGACGCCTTTGCCGACTTCCTGGAGTGGTCGGGCGCGAGCCGGTCCCTCGGCGGCCTGCTCGGCGAGATCCGGCGGCTGCCCGGCTTCCCGCTGCAAACCCGGTCACGCGTGGAGGTGATGGGGGAGTTGCAGGAGACGCTCTCCACGGTCACGAAGGTGACCCTCGGTCCCTTCGCCGCCGGCCTGTTCGAGCCACCACCCGGCTACCGCCTCGAGCCCAAGGAGCCCTTCGAGGGCCGATAGGAGTTCATCAATGGGAATACTGCTGTCGATCGTGTTCAATGCCTTCGCGCTGTGGGTCACTACATTCGTCCCCGGCATCCTGTTCCGCGGCAACCTGGTGACGTTGCTGATCGGAGGCGCGATCCTGGGCCTGTTCAACCTGATCGTGCGGCCGCTGGCCCTGCTCCTCTCCCTGCCCCTGCTGATCCTGACGCTGGGCCTGTTCTACTTCGTCCTCAACGGGATCCTGCTGTGGCTGGCCTCGCTGTTCATTCCCGGCTACGTGGTGCAAGGGCTGGTGCCGGGGATCCTCGGCGCGCTCGTCATCACGATCATCAATTGGATCCTGCACCACCTCGTGAGCGGGAAGTAGGCTCGTTGTTTCGGGCGCGGGGCGCGCAGGCTTGCTCCGGGACGCGCATGTAGTCTTCATTGAGCTGGGGGGTGCTAGCGGCGCACCCCCCAGACCCCCCGCTCGCTTCGCGGGAGTGAATCCCGCTCCGCTCGCAGCTGTCGCTGCTTGCTCTCTGCGTATCCCCGCGCCTTCTCGTTACTGTTGATTCCTTACTTGACTTGTCGTCTGTTTTCTGCGGCGTCTGCGCGTTCCTCTGCGGCCTCTGCGTTAAGAGGTAACGCTAGACGCGGCTGGCTATCGCTTCCGTGATCTCGGTGGTGCCCGCGGTGCCGCCGAGGTCGCGCGTGAGCTTTCGTCCCTCCGCGAGCACCGAGCGCACCGCCTTGCGCACGCGCTCGGCGGCGTCTTGCTCGCCGACGTGGTCGAGCATCAAGGCCCCGGAGAGGATGAGGGCGATGGGGTTGGCGAGGTTCTTCCCCGCGATGTCGGGCGCGCTCCCGTGCACCGCCTCGAACACCGCCCCCGTGGCGCCGATGTTGGCCCCGGGCGTCATGCCCAGCCCGCCCACGAAGCCCGCGCACAGGTCGGAGACGATGTCGCCGTAGAGGTTCTCGAGGAGCAGCACGTCGAAACGGCTGGGATCCAGCACGAGCTGCATGCACGTGTTGTCTACGATCATTTCGTCGTAGGCGACGTCGGCATATTCCTTGGCCACCTTGCGGCAGCAGTCCAGGAAGAGGCCGTCCGACAGCTTCATGATGTTCGCCTTGTGGACGGCGATCACCTTCTTGCGGGAATGGGCGCGCGAGTAGTCGAAGGCGAAGCGCGCGATCCGGGTCGACGCCTTCTCGGTGATGATCTTCAGCGACTCCACGACCCCGGGGACCACGACGTGCTCGAGGCCGCTGTAGAGGTCCTCGGTGTTCTCCCGCACCACCACCAGGTCCACGTTCTCGTAGCGGCTCTTGACCCCCGGCAGAGACTGCACCGGGCGGAGGTTGGCGTAGAGGTCGAGCTGGATGCGCAGCTCCACGTTCACCGACCGGTGTCCGATGCCCACCGGCGTCTCGGTCGGGCCCTTGAGCGCCACCTTGTTCCGGCGGACGGACTCCAGCACCTGCGGGGGAAGAGCCGTGCCGTGCTCGCCGATGGCCGACGCGCCCGCCTGCTGGGTCTCCCACTCGAAGGGAAGCCCCGTGGCGGTCAGGACCCTCACCGCGGCCG